>CAMTXG010000013.1:0-33945 GCA_947085645.1 uncultured Gammaproteobacteria bacterium | reverse complement strand
TGGCCAGCACGCCCGCGCTGATCAGATGTGCAACGTCAACTTTCGTCGGCAGCGCCTTGCGTGTTCTGGCCATCGTTCCCGTCCATCCAAGTCTCGATGGAACGGGATTATGACCGTAAAGTCTCTATCTGAACAGTATTGTGGCTAGAGGCCAATTTCATCAAGAACTTGGTAGCCAGCTACGCCCGCTGCGCTGAACGCCCTACGCTCCCGACTTGCGCCGGTTATGCCTACCAGCGCGGGTCAGGCGATGGGTCGCAACAGATGCGCGTGTACCGCGCCCGCCTTGAGGTGTCGGTACAGCGCCAAGCTGTTGGGGGCCAGCTCCTCTTCGGTCCACAGGCGCGGGGCCTCCAGATAGATGAAGCCGATGGAAGACACCGCGCGGGCGGCGGCTTGCAGGGCGGGGGCGAACAGCTCGCTGTCAAACGGCGGGTCGATCAGCACCAAGTCGACACTGGCGGGGGCCGCCTGCTTCAGGGCTGCAATGCCGTCCCCGCGCTGAACACGCACCGCAGTGGCCTTGAGCCGCTGCTGCAGGGTATGCAGCTGCACCACCAGCGCAGGGTCGCTTTCGACCAGTTGCACGGCCGCTGCGCCGCGCGATGCAGCCTCCAGCCCCAGCGCGCCCGTGCCCGCAAACGCATCCAGGCAGCGCCAGCCGGTCAGGTCCTGGCCCAGCCAGTTGAAGAGCGTTTCGCGCACGCGGTCGGGCGTGGGGCGCAGGCCGGGGCGCTGGGCGACTGGCAGGCGGGTGCGCTTCCATTGCCCGCCAATGATGCGGATCTCGCCCGAACCTTTGGTTGCTGCGGGAGCAGCGGCCTTTTTGGCGGGCTTGGCCGCAGGTGCTGCAGCCGCCGCCGAGGCAGCGCGGGCCAGGCGGCCGCCAGGCAAGGATTCGGGGCGCAGGGTGGATCGGCTCATGGATTGACTTTCTTGTTATGGAGGGTGGTTGTGGCGCCAGCGTACCCGATGCGGGCGCCGACACGGGTGCCGATACAGATGAAGTCGGCCACAACGCTCACTGCTTACCCCCTACCACTACGGTCACCATGCGGTCGGGTTGCAGCTTCTTGGCCATGGCGGTGCGTACATCAGCGACGGTCAGGGCTTCCACTTTTTGCGTCCACTGGTCCAGGTAGTCCAGCGGCAGCTCGTTCCAGGCAATGTTGGCCACGTTGCCCAAGAGCTTCTTGTTGCTGTCGATGCGCAGCGCAAAACCGCCGATCAGGTTGTCCTTGGCGGCGCGCAGCTCAGCCTCGGTGGGGCCATCTGCCACAAAGCGGGCGATCACGTCACGCGACACCTGCACGGCCTGGGCCGCCTGGTCAGGCCGTGTCTGCAGGCCCACGGTGAAGGCGCCGGCATGCAGACCCGCCGCAAAGTAGCTGTACACGCTGTAGCTGAGGCCCCGCTTTTCGCGCACCTCGTTGGTCAGGCGCGAAACAAATCCGCCGCCGCCCAGGATGTGGTTGCCTACCAGCAGCGCCAGAAAGTCCGGGTCGCGCCGTTGAAAACCGGGCTGGCCGATCAGCACATGCGCCTGGGCCGATGCGAACGGAATGTTCTGCTCGGCAGGGGCCGACAGTGCGGCAATCTCGCCCACGGGCGGCAACGGTGCGCAGCCGGACGCCGCAGGCAGGCGCGACAGCAGCGAGGCCACCAAGATCTGTGCCTGCGCGCGCGACACGGCGCCCACGATGCTGACCTTGGCACGGCAGGCGCCGATGTGCTGCGTGTGGAACGCCTGCATGTCGGCGATGTTGATGCGGGCCAAGGTCTCTGCCGTAGTACGCACGCCATAGGGGTGGCTGCCGTACACGGCGGTGCCAAAGGCGTGGGCCGCCACGGTGGAGGGGCGTGTGAACGATTCCTTGATGCTGGCGCTCCAGCGCGCGCGGTCGCGCGTCCACACGTCGACGGGCCAGCTGGGCTCGCCGATCTGTCGGGCGGCCAGACGGGCGGCGCGCTCGAGCAGCGGCGGGTCGGTCAATGAACGCAGCGAATAGTGCAGCGCGTCGTTGTCGGCGCTGGCTTCAAAGCTGGCGCCCAGGTCGGCCCAGGCTTCGCCCAGCGCGTTTTCGTCCAGCGCGGGCTCGTTGCCAATGGCCTTGACGCCTTTGCTGGCCATGGCGGCCACCGCACTGGCCAGGCCCGATTGGCCTGCCGGGTCGCGGCGGCTGCCCGCGTCAAAGTCGATCTGCACGTCCACCATGGGGATGACCGGGCTTTCGACCAGATAGATCTTGGCGCCGCTGGGCTCGGTCCAGTGCTGGATGGGCAGCAGCGCCCAGGCAGAATTTGAATAAAAAACGGCTCCAGCGCTTATCAGTAAAGCGCGAGCAGCTATATTTTTGATAGTAATCATATACAAAGACCCCGGTGCGGGTTCAACGGATCACGGCGCCGGGCGGCAGCGTGGGGCGCGCGCGGGGGGCATCGAGGGGCTGGGGAAGCAAGGTAGCCACGGTGAGCTGGTCATCCCCAAAGTATTTGGCAGCCACAGCTTGCACCTGGGCGGGTGTCACGGTGCGCAGCAGTGTGAGCAGGCGCTCGTTGGCGTCCAGCGGAAAGCCCTGCACCCAGTTGCTGCCCAGCTCTTGGGCCTGGCTCATCACCGAGTCGCGCTCGTACACGGTGGACGCGATCCACTGAGTCTTGACGCGCGTGAGCTCGGCCTCGCTCACGCCTTCCTTGGCCACGCGGGTGACCTCGGCGCGCAGCGCTTCTTCGACCTGGGCGGCGGTTTTTCCGGCGGCAGGCACGCCCGTCAGCATGAACAGGCTGGGGCCGCGGCCGGTGACCATGGCGGAGCTGTTGGCGCTGTCGGCCACCCGGTTTTCGCCTTGCGTCAGTGCGCGGTCCAGCCGGGCACCGTCGTAACCGCTGAACACGGCGGACAGCACCATGAGCGCCAGCGCGTCGCGGTCGGTGTCAGTCAGGTTGTCCACCCGGTCCAGGCTGGGGGAGCGGAACGCCAGCGCCACATAGGCCTGCTCGGCCGGGGCCTTGACGGCGATGCGGCGCAGGCCCTGTTGCGCAGGCTCGGTGCGGGGCTTGCGGGCGGGCAGCGCGTGGGTGGGCAGGCTGCCGTAATACTTCTCGGCCAGGGCGCGGACCTTGGCCACGTCCACATCACCCGCTACCACCACGGCGGCGTTGGTGGGCGTGTACCACAGGCGGTAAAAATCCCGCGCGTCGTTGGGCGTCATGGAATCCAGGTCGCTCATCCAGCCCACGATGGGGCGGCGGTAGGGCGACGCGGTAAAGGTGGCGGCAAACAATTGCTCGGCCAGCATGGCACGCGGCTGGTCTTCGGTGCGCAGACGGCGTTCTTCTTTGACGACCTCCAGCTCTTTCTTGAACTCTTCGTCGGGCCACTGGTTGTTGGCGAAGCGGTCCGATTCGAGCTTCATCACGTCTTCGAGCCGGTTGGACGGGATCTGCTGGTAGTAGCCGGTGTAGTCGCGGCTGGTAAACGCGTTCTCGCGGCCGCCCAAGGCCGCCACGCGGCGCGAAAACTCGCCCGGCGGCAGCGCCTTCGTGCCCTTGAACATCATGTGTTCAAGCACATGCGCCACGCCCGTGGTGCCGTCCACTTCGTCCATGGAACCCACCCGCACCCAGACCATGTGTACCGCAGTGGGCGCACGCCGGTCGGGCTGCACGATGAGCTGCATACCGTTCTTGAGCGTGAACTGCTGCGCACCCGAGGCCGTGGCGGGCGGCGTTGGCTTAGCAGGCGTAGCAGGGGGTTGAGAAGCGGGAGGCGTTGCCGAAAAGGCAGCACCACAAGAGAGGCAGGCCAGCAGGCCCAGTAGGGTGAAAGCGCGTTTCATAGAATGGCTGATTCTAAGAACCCGCCAATGTTCAGTTTTTTCAAGAAAAAGCCCACCCCCGCGCCCGCCCCTGCCGATGAGCCCCCACCGGCTGCGTCGATAGGCACCTCGGCGCCTGCACCAGGGCTTTCGCCCGCCGCCCCCCCGCTCCTGATGCCGCAGGAGGTCGTGCAACCGGTGCAGCAACCACCGGCGTTTGCCCCGGCCCTGCCCCCCGCAGCCGCAGCGCCCGCCCCGGCTCCCGCCGCGCTTGGCTGGCTGCGCAATCCGTTTGCGCCCAAGACAGCCGAGGTGGAGGCAGCACCGCCCGCACCGGTTGTTGCGCCTGCGCCCCAAGCTCCTGTGGTGGTGCAGCCCGCGCCCGGTGCCGTACCAGCAGCACCTGTTGTGGCCGCAGCGCCCGTCGAACGCAAGGGCTGGCTTGACCGGCTCAAGAACGGCCTGCGGAAAACCGGCAGCTCCATCACCACCGTCTTCACCGGCACGCAGATTGACGACGCGCTGTATGAAGAACTGGAAGAAGCCCTTTTGATGGCGGACACCGGTGTCAAGGCCACCAACCACTTGCTGGCCGACCTCAAACGCCGGGTGAAAGACACAAAAACCACCGACCCGGCGGCCGTCAAGGGCCTGCTGGCAGACGCGCTGACCGACCTGCTGCGCCCGCTCGAAAAGGCCCTGGTCATTGGCGAACACACGCCCACCGTGATCATGGTGGCGGGCGTCAACGGCGCGGGCAAGACCACCTCCATCGGCAAGCTCACCAAGCACCTGGCCGACGAAGGCGCCGCCGTGCTGCTGGCTGCGGCCGACACTTTCCGCGCAGCGGCGCGCGAGCAACTGGGCGTATGGGCCGACCGCAATACCGTCGAGATCGTGAGCCAGGAAGGCGG
Organism: uncultured Gammaproteobacteria bacterium; assembly: GCA_947085645.1. Classification (GTDB taxonomy): domain Bacteria; phylum Pseudomonadota; class Gammaproteobacteria; order Burkholderiales; family Burkholderiaceae_C; genus Acidovorax. The sequence goes on along the minus strand of CAMTXG010000013.1, from coordinate 29,213 downwards.
CGACCCCGCCGCCGTGAGCTTTGATGCCGTGACCGCTGGCAAGGCGCGCGGCAAGGACGTGGTGCTGGTGGACACCGCCGGGCGCCTGCCCACGCAGCTGCACCTGATGGAAGAGCTGAAAAAGATCCGCCGCGTGGTAACCAAGGCCGACGCCACGGCCCCGCACGAAGTGCTGCTGGTAATCGACGGGAACACTGGCCAGAACGCGTTGGCCCAGGTGCGGTCGTTTGACGACGGGCTGCAGCTGACGGGCCTCATCGTGACCAAACTTGACGGCACGGCCAAGGGCGGCGTGCTGGCCGCCATTGCGCAGGAGCGGCCCATTCCGGTGTACTTCATTGGCGTGGGCGAAAAGCTGGAAGACCTGGAAACCTTCAACGCGCGTGAGTTTGCCCAAGCGCTGCTGACCTGAGACTCTGAGAGGCCACTTCGGGCCGGCTTCAGCGCCCCCACTTTGCACATGGCCTCCACGGAGGCCATTTCTGCGTTTACGAATCGCAACAATTCCCCCATGATGGGCATCCCCCCTTTTAAAGGTACGGAAGGCCCATGTTCATTGAGCTTGTCAAGGGTGTTGCCCTGCTGCTGGCGCTTTGTTTTCTGCACGGCTTCAACATGCGTGTGTGGCGCCAGCGTCCGCAGGTCGGGCAGGCCTTTTCGGGGCTGATTTTTGGCGGCATATGCGTGGTGGGCATGCTCACCCCGGTGGTGCTGATGCCCGGCGTGATCTTTGATGCACGTTCGGTGGTGCTGAGCATGGCTGGCCTGTTCGGGGGGCCGTTGGTGGCGGGCATTGCAGCGACGATGGCGATCGCCGGTCGGCTGTGGCTGGGCGGCTTGGGGGCCGAGGTGGGTGTCATGGTGATTTTGCTGTGCACCGGCTTGGGCCTGGTCTACCGCGTAGGCCGCGCGCGCGGGCGGCTGGGGGTGGAGCCGGTCACGCTGGCACTGTTTGGCCTGCTGCTGCACACCGCCGTGATCGCTTTGTTCCAGCTGCTGCCCGCCGAGGTAGTGGTGCGCGTCAACCAGACGCTGTCCCTGCCGTTTTTGCTCACCTTCACCCCTGCCACTGTGGTGCTGGGCCTGTTGCTGCACGATGTGGAGGAGCGCCTGGCCACCGAACACGCGCTCAAAGACACGGCAGCGCGCCTGCATGCCATCACCCGCGCCATTCCGGACGTACTGCTAGTGCTGGACGCCAACGGCCGTTATGTGGAGGTGCTGTCGCTCAACAACGCCGCGCTGGTGAGCAGTGCGTCCGATCTGCTGGGCAAAGTTCTGCATGACGTGTTGCCAACCCCGCAGGCGGACAAGTTCATGGAACTGATCCGCGACACACTGCAGTCGGGCGAGACGCACACAATCGAATATGAGATACAGACCCAATCGGGCCTGCGCCACTTTGAAGGACGCGCGCAGCCAATCGGCGTCAAGGTGGGTGGCCAACCCGCCGTGGTCTTTTTGGCCCGCGACAACACCCACCGAAAACAGGCCGAAAGCGCGCTGCGCGAGTCCGAGTTGCGCTTTCGGTCGCTGCTGCGCAACATCCCTTCCATATCGGTCCAGGGCTACCTGGCAGACGGCACAACCAGCTACTGGAACCAGGCATCCGAGCACCTGTATGGCTACACCGCAGAAGAAGCGTTGGGCAGCAACCTGCTGGAACTGATCATCCCTCACCCCATGCGCGACACCGTGCGTGCCCATGTGGACCACATGTTCGCCACCGGCGAGGTGATCCCAGCGACAGAGCTGCGGCTGCGGCGCAAGGACGGCACGCTTGTGGATGTGTTCTCCAGCCACGCCTTCATTCAGGTGCCGGGCCACCCGCCGGAGATGTTCTGCATCGACATCGACATTTCGGGGCGCAAGGCGGCGGAGGACGAAGCACGCTACCTGGCCTTCTACGACGCCCTCACGCAACTTCCCAACCGCCGCCTGCTGGTGGACCGCCTGCAGCAGGTGCTGGCCAACAGCGCGCGGTCGGGTCTGACCACTGCAGTGCTGTTTGTGGACCTGGACAACTTCAAGACCCTGAACGACACCCGCGGCCACGAGGTGGGCGACCTGCTGCTCAAGGAAGTGGCCCAGCGCCTGCGCGGCTGTGTGCGCGAGCAGGACACCGTGGCGCGACTGGGAGGCGACGAGTTTGTGGTGGTGCTGCAGAACCTGAGCAGTGACGCAACTGAAGCCGCTGCACAAAGCCGCACCCTGGGCGAGCTGATCCTGGCCCAGCTGCGCCAGCCCTATGACCTGGCCGGGCACGAGCACCACTTCACGGCCAGTATCGGGGTGACGCTGCTGCGCGACCAGAGCGATACGGTGGACGAGGTGCTCAAGCAGGCAGACATGGCCATGTACCGCGCCAAGGACGCCGGGCGCAACACGCTGCGCTTTTTTGACCCCGACATGCAGCAGGCCGTGAACCGCCGCGCGCTGCTGGAGGCGCAGCTGCACAACGGGCTGCGCAAGTCGCAGTTTCTGCTGTTGTACCAGCCGCAAGTGGATGCCCGGGGCATCGTCACCGGTGCCGAGGCGCTGGTGCGCTGGCAGCACCCTGAGCAAGGCATGGTCCCGCCATCGGAGTTCATCCCGCTGGCAGAAGAATCGGGCCTGATCCTGCCCCTGGGCCATTGGGTGATGGAGACCGCGCTGCGCCAGCAAGCACGGTGGCGCCTGGACCCGACCCTTGCGCACCTGAGCCTGGCCATCAACGTCAGTGCGCGCCAGTTTCTGCAGGACAACTTCGTGGCCCAGGTGCTGGCGCTGCTGGAAAGCACCGGGGCTGACCCGGCCAGGATCAAGCTGGAGCTGACAGAGAGCCTGCTGCTCGACAACGTGGACAACGCGATCAGCACCATGCACGCGCTCAAGCGCCATGGCCTGGGCTTCTCGCTGGACGACTTTGGCACCGGGTATTCGTCGCTGAGCTACCTCAAGCGCCTGCCACTGGACCAGATCAAGATCGACCAGGGCTTTGTGCGCGACGTGTTGCTGGACCCGAGCGACGCAGCCATAGCGCAGTCCATCATCGCGCTGGCTGGGAGTTTGGGGCTGGACGTGATCGCCGAAGGCGTGGAAACCAGCGCGCACCTGCAGTTCTTGCTGGCGCATGGCTGCCGGTCCTTCCAGGGATATCTGTTTGGCCGCCCCCTGCCGCTGGATGACTTTGAGCGCACGGCGCTGCAGGCCCCGGAGATGTACCTGGCTGCACCCGACTGACAACCCGCTGCGCGCTTCACAGTGCCCAGCGAGGCCACAGGACCCGTTGGCCCCTTGGGGGAGATCAGGCCAGCACCACGGCAGCGTCTGCCATCTGCGCATCCACCCAGCCCGCGTATTCGGTGGACGCCTGCACGGGCTGCACCACCAGCTGCGGCAAGGTGTAAGGGTGCTGCGCCCGCACCAGCGCCAACAGCGCAGGCACAGCGCGCGGCATCGTCTTGCAGACCACCCGCAGCTCACGGTCTTCCTGCAGAGCGCCCTGCCAGCGAAAGTACGCAGTGATCGGCTCTACCTGCACACAGGCCGCCAACCGGGCCTGTAACACCGCCTGCGCCAACCGACGGGCCTCGGCCTCGGTGGCAACGGTGGTGGTGACCAGGTGGACTTCGCGAAGGGCTGTGGGCTCGGTCATGCGCGGCTCCCAAGGGGCGGTGGGCTGGGCAGTCTGCCACAGCGGGGGGCGCAGCGCCATCGGAATAGTGCCCATCGAAATTATCAATTTGATAGCTGCCAGCGCTTTATGGATAAGCGCTAACGTTGATTTAGGCAATATTTCTTTATCTGCAAAGTCCTACAACCCAACGGGAACTCCGGTCTTAGCACTCAATCACAGAGAGTGCTAACATTCACGGCTTAGAGGAAAGGATTCCCGGAATGAACATTCAATCTGGAACCGCTACGACGACTTTGGCACCCGCCAATCCCTGGGCGCTGGTGCCCCCCCTGGGCAACCTGGACGCCTATATCTCGGCCGTCAATCGCCTGCCCCTGCTCACGCATGAAGAAGAGCAGACCTATGCGCGGCAGCTCAAAGACTCCAACGATCTGGACGCCGCCGGTCGGCTGGTGATGTCGCACCTGCGCCTGGTGGTGTCGATTGCCCGCCAGTACCTGGGCTACGGCCTGCCCCATGGCGACCTGATCCAGGAAGGCAATGTGGGCCTGATGAAAGCCGTCAAGCGCTTTGACCCCGACCAGGGTGTGCGCCTGGTGAGCTACGCCATGCACTGGATCAAGGCCGAGATCCACGAATACATCCTGAAGAACTGGCGCATGGTGAAGGTGGCCACCACCAAGGCGCAGCGCAAATTGTTCTTCAACCTGCGCTCCATGAAGCAAGGCTTCAAGGCCGATGCAGCAGCGGCTGACGCGGCCACGCACCGCGATACGCTGTCGGACCGCGAGATCGACGCCGTGGCCGCGCAGCTCAATGTGAAACGTGAAGAAGTCATCGAGATGGAAACCCGCATGTCGGGCGGCGACGTGCTGCTGGATCCGGCTCCATCAGACGACGGCGAACAGGCCTTTGGCCCTATCGCCTATCTTGCAGACGCGTCGCACGAGCCCACCGCCATGATCGAGTCGCGTCAGCGCGATGCGTTGGCCAGCGATGGCATCGCCACCGCTCTGGACAGCCTGGACGACCGCAGCCGCCGCATCGTGGAAGAGCGCTGGCTGAAGGTGAACGATGACGGTTCGGGCGGCATGACGCTGCATGACCTTGCCGCCGTCTACGGCGTGAGCGCCGAACGCATTCGCCAGATCGAGGTGGCTGCGATGAAGAAGATGAAGAAGGCACTGGCAGAATACGCCTGAGCCTGGGGACACGCGCAAGGTAGCGCAGGCGCGTTAGTATTCTTCCTCTGCAGAAGTTGCCTCATGGGGCCCCAGTTCTGGGGCCCCATTTTGTTTTGGCCCGTTTTCACGGCCCCAACCAACTAATCCCAAGGAGATCTGTCTCATGCCCCGCAACCTGTCACGCCGTGCGTCTTTGCTGATTGCCCTGGCCGCCGCCTCTCCGTGGGCTCTGGCCCAGACGGCCAAACCCGCAGCCACCGCTGCCCCCGCGGCCTGGCCTACCAAGCCGCTGAAGATCATCGTGGGCTTCCCCGCTGGCACGTCGCCTGACCTGACGGCACGCACGTTCGCCGAGCCCCTGTCCAAGGCACTGGGCCAGCCTGTCATTGTGGAGAACAAAGTGGGCGCGGGTGGCAATATTGGCGCTGATGCCGTGGCAAAGGCGCGTGACGACCACACCATCGGCCTGATGATCAACGGCAACATGACGATTGCCAAGATGCTGAATCCGGCCGTTCCGTACGACCCGCTCAAGGACCTGGCCCCGCTCAGCCTGATCGGCACGTCGCCGCTGGTATTGACGGCCCCGATCAGCCAGCCCGGCCTGCCCGCCAACAGCGATGCGCGCGAGTTTTTTGTGGCGGCCCGCAACGGCGGCGACAAGTGGAGCTATGGCACGCCCGGCGTGGGCACGGTGGGCCATATCGGGACCGAACTGCTCAAGTCGCGCAGCAATATCAACCCTGTGCATGTGCCCTACCCGGGCTACCCCCAGGTAGCCAATGCCATCCTGGGTGGCCAGTTGCAGATGGCGCTGATGCCGCCCGCACTGGCCCAGGCCCAGGTGCGCGCAGGCAAGCTGCGCGCCATTGGCGTGACATCCGCCGGTCGCAGCCCGCTGGCGCCCGACATTCCAAGCCTGAGCGAAGCAGGCATCCGTGGGTTGGACCTGGAAATCTGGAACGCGTTTGCGGCCCCGGCTACCATGCCCAAGCCTATTCAAGCCAAACTGGCCGCTCTGATCGGTGACATCGCCCGCAGCGAGGACGTGCGCAGCAAGCTGTTTCAGCAAGGCTGGCAAGTGGCGGGCACATCCCCGGAAGGACTGGCGAACCGCATCAAGGCCGACACCAACCTGCTGGGTGGCGTGATCGCCATGCGTGGCATCAAGGCCGAGTAAGCCGCAGCACCCATAGCCCCGCCCCGTGGCAGGGGCAGGTGATTCACCCGAGGTACGCGCTCAGAGGCTGCGAGTTTTTTAGCCGAGCCCGAAAGGCGGGCATGAATAAAAGCCTCTCAGCCTCTCAAGCCCGCCTCGGCGAGCAGCGCCTTCACATCCGACGCCAGGGCCTGCGCCCCGCTGCCGTAGCGGTTGTATATGCGCAGTCGGCCTGCGGGGTCATACACGTAGCTGCCTGCGGAGTGGTCCATGGTGTAGCTGGTGGGTGTCTTGCCGTCCACCTTCTTGTAGTAGATCTTGAAGTCTTTGGCGACCGCGGCGAGCTGCTCGGGTGAGCCGCGCAGCGCCAGGAAGCTCGGGTCGAAATTGGCCATGTAGGCCTTGAGTACATCGGGCGTGTCCCGCTCAGGATCGACGGTGACGAAAATGCCCTGCAGGCGGTCGCCATCCTTGCCCAGCATGGTCTTGACCTCGGCCAGTTCCTGCATTGCGGTGGGGCACACGTCGGGGCACTGCGTGAAGCCGAAGAACACCACCACCACCTTGCCCGCAAAGTCCTTGATGTGGCGCTCCTGGCCGTTGTGGTCGGTCAGCGGGAGGTCACGCGCATACTCGGCGCCGGTGATGTCCACTCCGCGAAACTCGGCTTTTTTCTCAGAACATGCACTAAATATGCCCACAGCGCTTATGGATAAAGCGCTGACAGCTATTGTTTTAAGAGCGTTTCTTTTGAGCATGGTGTTTACAGCACGTAGTGGTCCACCAGCAGCGCGGCGAACAGCACGCTCAGGTGGATGAGGGAAAAGCGGAAGGTCTTGCGCGCCAGCGCGTCTGAGTAGTTGCGCCACAGCGCGAAGCCGTAGCCACAAAAGCCTGCGCTCAGCACCACCGCAGCGGCCAGATAAATCCACGAACTCATGCCGTACACAAACGGCATCAGACACCCTGCAAAAAGGATGAGCGTATAGAGAAACACCTGCAGTCGCGTGAACTCGTTCCCGTGGGTGACGGGTAGCATGGGCAGGCCGGACTTGCGGTAGTCCTCGACCCGGTACAGCGCCAGGGCCCAGAAATGTGGCGGCGTCCACAGAAAGATGATGAGGAACAGGATCAGCGCCTCGGGCCCCACGTCGTTGGTCATGGCGGCCCAGCCCAGCACGGGCGGCATCGCGCCCGAGGCGCCGCCGATGACGATATTCTGTGGCGTGAGCGGCTTGAGGATGACCGTGTACACCACGGCGTACCCCACAAACGTGGCAAACGTTAGCCACATCGTGAGCGGATTGACCCAGAAGTACAGCAGCACCGACCCCGCCACGCCCAGCACGGCCGAGAACAGCAGCGTCTGCACGTTGGACAGCTCGCCCTTGGCAGTGGGCCGCCAGGCGGTGCGCTTCATCTTGGCGTCAATGCCCTGCTCTACGATGCAGTTGAACGCGGCGGCGGCACCGGCCACCAGCCACACGCCGACACAGGCCAGTGCCATCAGCCCCAGCTGCGGCCCGGAAGGCAGCCCGGGCACAGCCAGCACCATGCCAATCAGTGCGCAAAAGACGATGAGCTGCACTACACGGGGCTTGGTCAGCGCATAGAACTGCAGCAGACGCGACGGGGGCGAAACCAGGGCAGGGGCAACACTCATGCGGACACTCTCGATGCGCGGGATGGCGCGGAAAACTCTTGGGGCGCGGACGCCGAGCGGCTGGACACCAGGGCCCAGGTCAACACCACCACCAGTGCAGCTGCACCCCCTGTGTGCAGCACTGCGGCCACCAGGGGCCAGCCCAGTACCACGTTGGACAAGCCTGTGATCAGTTGCGCCAGCGCCAGCGCCAGCAGCCACCATGCGGGAGCCGCTAGCACCGCCGCCTTGCGCAGGCGCCACACCAACAACAGCAGTGCGGCCAGCACGACGTACGCCATCAGCCGGTGTACGTAATGAATCGCGGTAAGACCCGCAAAACTGATGTGGCTGCCATCCTGCAGCATGCCCAGCTTGCGCCACACCTGAAAGCCCTGCGCAAAGTCCATGACAGGCCACCAGCTGCCCTGGCAGGTGGGAAAGGTAGTGCACGCCAGCACCGCGTAGTTGGTGCTGACCCAGCCACCCAGAACCACTTGCAAGGCCACCAGCACGCCCGTCCAGATCAGGCCGCTGCGCAGCGCAGGCGAAACTGGCACTGGCGCTTTGCCTCGCGCCCACTGGCTGTGCCGCACCGCCTGCACACACAGGAGGGCCAGCAAGACCAGCCCGCCGATGAGGTGCAGCGTGACGATGGCAGGAAAAAGCTTCATCGTCACCGTGAGCGCGCCAAAGGCGCCCTGCAGACACACCCAGAACAGGGTAAAGGTGGGCCACCACGGGCTGATGGGCGACTGCTCAGCCAGCCCTCGCCGGGCTCGGCGATGCTGCAACCAGGATGTCACCGTGATCACGATGATGAGCACCCCCACGCCCGTGGCGAGGTAGCGGTGAATCATTTCCACCCAGGCCTTGCCGTGCGTCACGGGGCCGGTGGGCATGGCCTCCTGGGCTGCCGAGATCTCTGCCCGTGCCCCCACCGGGCTCGCGTTGCCATAACACCCGGGCCAGTCGGGGCACCCCAGGCCGGAATCGGTCAGGCGCGTGAAAGCGCCGAACAGCACCAGATCAAAGGTCAGGAACAAGGTCAGCACCGTCAGTGCTTGCAACCGCCGCATGGGCGAGCTGCGGCGGTTGCGCAGCCACACCCAGGCCAGCGGCCCAAGCGCAATCACGACACCCAGCAGCATGAGCCGGGCGAGTGGTGCCAAGTCGTACAGGGGCTGTGCGGTGTCCATCATGGCTTGGGCGGGCGACCTGCGTCGTCCCACGAGGAGGATGCGCGCAGCAGGCGCTCCAGGTCGCGTTTGGCTTTGGCAGCGCCTGCCGTGTCCATGTTGGCCGGAAACCGCAGCATCCAGTTGCCCATCGGGTCAATCACATACAGATGCTCTGTCAGCTGGTGGCCTATGTCTGGGGCCAGCCAGGCTGCGAGCGCCGCTGCATCAAGCCGTAGCACGGTGGCTTTTTGCAATGCAGGGGCCAATTCGGGCGGCGGGCTGGCCGCGTCGTTCACCAGCCAGATCCAGTCCACCCGATCCTTCTCCTTGCCCACACTTTCGCGCAGCTGGCGCTGCAGGTACAGATGGTTCTGGCACATCGCATCACAAGCGCCGCCTCCCACGCTGACCAGCAGCCACTGGCCTTTGAGCGAGGCCAACGGAACGGGCATGCCATCAAGGGCTGTCGCGGTAAGTTCAGGCAGGGTGCGCTGCGGCTGGATCAGTTCGCCATAGTTGCGCCGCCCATCAGGGCGCACCACGTAGTACGTGAAGTACGACGCGATCACAGGCGCCGCGCAAATAAGCAGCACGCCCAGCATCTTCCAGCGACCATGCCGCACACGCTGCACCGTGGCCACGGCGTCGCCCGCGGCGGGTAGCGTGTGCACGGTCAGGCCGAGCGGGTGCTCACCGTCAGACTCAGGGGGCAGGCTGGCTGCGCGGGCGAATGAACCGTCGGACGATTTGGAACCAGACATAGAGAATTGCAATCAGGCCGCTGAGCCCGAACCATTGAAATGCGTAACCGTAGTGTTTGTCGACGCCCGCGCCGACCACGGGCCAGTCGCGTTGCAGGCCTTCACCTGCTGTGCCGATTTGCAGCACCGTGAGGTTGGCAAGCGCCAAACCGGTTTCGGTGCGAAATGCTGCCAAGTCGAGATTTTGCCGGATGCGGGAAGACCCTTGAGCGCTATCGCCCCGCTGGAACTCGTACAGCCGAGAGGGCGCCAACGCCACGCGGCCCTGCAAGCGCACAACGCCGTCGGGCGTATGCACCAGCGGTAGCAGTGCACGGTCCTGAAAATTGCGGGGCGCCCAGCCCCGCTGCACCAGCACCACACCGCCCGCACCCAGCAGCTGCAGTGGCGTCACCACAAAAAACCCGGGGCGGCCCTGCATCTGGCGGTTGTCGAGATAGATCGTGTGGGCGGGCAGCCACTGTCCTTCCAGCAGCACAGCGCGATGCACCAGGGCCTGCATGTCGCCGTTCGCGTCTGCGGAAGCGCCAAGCAGCGCCTTACCGTCGACAGGGGGCAGACCGCCGCGCGCATCCAGCACGGCTTGCAGCGTCTCTTTCTCGGCGGCCCGCGAGAGCTGCCACCGCCCGAGTGACGCTGTCACCAGCATACCCGCCGCAGCAGCGAGCGCAATCAACCAGAAACGCAACCCAACAGGGCGTTGAAGGCTTGTCACGGGATAATATGCTCCATGAAATATCTCGTTGTGATGGCGTTCATCGCCATTTTGGCCAGCCTGGCATCGGCCTTGTTCTTCATGATGCGTAACGGCAAAAACGACAAGGCCAAAGGCAGCCACATGGCCAAGGCGCTTGCGGTGCGCGTAGGGTTGTCCGTGGTTCTGTTTTTGTGCATTCTGATTGCCTGGCAGCTCGGCTACGTACAGCCGACCGGTCTGCCAGCCAGCCGCTGAGTTTGCCAATCCTTTTCTGGCGAGGCATTCACTTCGCTTTTGGGCGCCGCGAACCTCGTCAGACCCAACAAAAAAAGCGCCGCGAGGCGCTTTTTTTGTTTCAGCGCAATGCTGATCTTGGAGCTGACGGGGCCTTACATCCAGTAGACCAGCACATACAGGCCCAGCCATACCACGTCCACAAAGTGCCAGTACCACGCGGCGCCTTCAAAGCCAAAGTGCTTGTCAGCAGTGAAGTGGCCCTTTTGCAAACGCAGGGTAATCACCAGCAGCATCAACATGCCCAGGAACACGTGAAAGCCGTGGAAACCAGTCAGCATGAAGAAAGTAGAACCGAACACACCAGAGTTGAGCTTGAGATTCAGGTCGGTGTACAAATGGTAGTACTCATAGCCCTGCACCAGCAGGAAGACGAAGCCCAGCAACACGGTCGCCCACATGAAGGCGATGGTCTTGCCACGGTGATTTTCGCGCAGCGCGTGATGGGCAATGGTCAGCGTCACGCCCGAGGTCAACAGCAGTGCCGTATTGATGGTGGGCAGCCAGAAGGGGCCCACTGTCTGGAAGGGCTCAACGATGCCTGCAGGCGAAGCTGTAGCGCCAGCCACCAGACTAGGCCACACAGCTTTGAAGTCCGGCCACAGCAGGGCGTTGTCCAGGCTGCCGAGGGCAGGCACCGAGTGCGAACGCGCCCACCACAAGGCCGTGAAGAACGCGCCGAAGAACATTACCTCGGAGAAGATGAACCAGCTCATGCTCCAGCGGTAGGACAGATCGATCTTGTGACCATACAAGCCACCTTCGCTTTCGCGAACCGCATCGCCAAACCACTGGTAGAGGGTGAAAAGCCACCAGACAAGCCCCAAGCCGAGCGAATACATGCCCCAGTCGTGGCCGTTGATCCACTGGCCTGCGCCCAGAATGACAAAGAACAGTCCAGCCGCCGCCATGACCGGATGACGCGACTCGGCAGGCACGTAGTAGTAGGGGGTTCCGCCGTGGGTTGATGCACTCATTTCAGCTCCTGACTCTCAAAATCTTTGTTTTCAGCTTTGTCATGACTTACGCAAAACAGACCCAGGCAGGTCACCTTCCACACGGCGCGTGCCATTGAGAATCACTTTGCGCAAGTCCTACTTGTTCGGTACGTGTACCAACAACCAACTCACACTATCCAGTTGACCAGCACAATGAGGCCGATCACCAGCAAAAACACAGCAATCAAACCCACCACGATAATGTGCAGCGGGTTAAGCTTTTCAACGTCCTGCTCATATTCGCTGCTCTTACGCAAGCCAATCAGCGACCAAGCCACCGCCCTCACGGTGCGCAACAACGAACCCTTGCGCATGTGGGCCTTGTCGCCCAACGGACGATGCAGAGGCATGCTCACGAACCAGACCCTGCTTTGGGCAGGGAGTTAGGCAACTTGAGATCAACTGCAGCGGTGGACTCCGGTGCGGGAGGCGTCTTGCCGCCCACCTCAAAAAACGTGTACGAAAGCGTGATGGTGGTCACGTCCTTGGACAGGCGAGGGTCAATCACAAACGCCACGGGCCATTCCCTCTTCTCGCCCGGCTCCAGCACGTACTGGTTGAAGCAGAAACACTCCAGCTTGTTGAAGTGTGCTGCAGCCTGACGGGGGGCGTAACTGGGAATGGCCTGGGCAGCCATGCGACGATTCTGGATGTTCTGAAACTCATACATCACCGTCGTCAGCTCTCCTGGGTGGACCTGGACCGAGCGTTGCGCAGGCTTGAAGTCCCACGGCCCACGCGCATTGGCGTCAAACTCCACCGTGATGGTGCGGGACCTGTCCACCTGCGTGTTCGCTGGCACCTTCACATCCTTGCCAGCCACCCCGTTACCAGGCACCTGGCGCTCGGACAGCGACAGGATATTGATGCCCGTCATCTCACAAATGTGCTTGTAGATGGGGATCAACAAATAGCCAAAGGCAAACATGCCAGCCGCAATCACGACCAGCTTGCCGACCATCTTGGCATTTTCGCGGTGCAGGCTCATGGTAGGCGTGGCTCAGCGGGACAGCATCAGCACCTTGACCAGGAACCCGACGAAGAACACCACTGCGACGGACGCCAATATCAGCCCCATCCGCAGGTTGCTCTTCTTTTGTTCGGGTGTCATTGCCATGGTGTTCAACCGATTACGCGGGTTGCAGTAGCGTCCAGCTTGGGCGGGTTTTCAAACGTGTGGAAAGGTGCAGGAGACGGGACTTCCCACTCCAGACCCTCGGCGCCGTCCCATGGCTTGGCAGCAGCTTTTTCGCCCTTGCCGCGCATGGCGGGGATGATCACTGCTACGAAGAAATACACCTGCGCCAAACCGAAACCAAAGGCACCCACCGAAGCGATGGCGTTGAAGTCGGCGAACTGCATGGGATAGTCGGCATAGCGGCGAGGCATGCCGGCCAGACCCAAGAAGTGCATCGGAAAGAAGGTGATGTTGAAGAAGATCAGCGAGGACCAGAAGTGAATCTGGCCACGCGTTTCAGAGTACATCACGCCCGTCCACTTGGGCAGCCAGTAGTACACACCAGCAAACATGGAGAACAACGAGCCAGCCACCAGCACATAGTGGAAGTGGGCTACCACGTAGTAGGTGTCCTGCAGCTGGATATCGATAGGCGCCATGGCCAGGATCAGACCTGTGAAGCCGCCCATGGTGAACACGAAGATGAAGCCCACCGCAAACAGCATGGGGGTCTCAAACGTCATGGAGCCACGCCACATGGTGGCGATCCAGTTGAAGATCTTCACGGCCGTAGGCACCGAAATCAGCATCGTGGCATACATGAAGAACAATTGGCCGGTCACAGGCATGCCCGTCGTGAACATGTGGTGAGCCCACACGATGAACGACAGGATCGCGATGGACGAAGTGGCGTACACCATGGAGGCGTAGCCGAACAGCTTCTTGCGGGCAAAGGCAGGCACGATCTGACTGATGATGCCGAAGGCCGGCAAGATCATGATGTACACCTCGGGGTGACCGAAGAACCAGAAGATGTGCTGGTACATCACAGGGTCCCCACCGCCTGCGGGGTTGAAGAAGCTCGTGCCGAAGTGGCGATCCGTCAGCGTCATGGTGATAGCGCCAGCCAGCACAGGCATCACAGCGATCAGCAGATATGCGGTGATCAACCATGTCCACGCAAACATCGGCATCTTCATCAGGGTCATGCCAGGAGCGCGCATGTTCAAGATGGTCACGATGATGTTGATCGAGCCCATGATGGAGCTGGCGCCCAGGATGTGCATAGCAAAAATGCCGGCGTCCATGGAGGGGCCCATCTGCAGCGTGAGCGGCGCGTACAGCGTCCAGCCCGCAGCGGGTGCGCCGCCGGGCATGAAGAACGAACCTACCAGCATCAGGGCTGCCGGAATCATCAGCCAGAAGCTAAAGTTGTTCATGCGGGCGAACGCCATGTCGGATGCGCCGATCTGCAGCGGGATCATCCAGTTCGCAAAGCCCACGAAGGCCGGCATGATGGCGCCGAACACCATGATCAGGCCGTGCATGGTGGTCAGCTGGTTGAACAGCTCTGGGTTTACCAGCTGAAGTCCGGGCTGAAAGAGCTCGGCGCGGATAAGCAGCGCCAGAACACCACCAACCATCAGCATGGTGAAGGAGAACAACAGGTACAGCGTACCGATGTCCTTGTGATTGGTGGCGTACACCCAGCGGCGCCAGCCGGTGGGACCATGGTGGCCATGGTCATCGTGTGCGTGGTCGCCAGCGTGCCCGTGGTTGTCGAGAACTGCGCTCATTGTGAATTCCTCAATACGATGGGGCGATGATTACTTGCCACGCTGGGCCACGATCTCAGCGGGCTGCACCAGCTGACCGGTCTTGTTGGACCACGAATTCTTGGTGTAGGTCGCCACAGCGGCGATGTCGGTATCGCTCAACTGCGCCCACGCAGGCATGGCACCGTTGGCCGCGCCCTTGAGCAGGATCTGGATCTGCTTGGCATGGTCAGCATCGACCACCACGGCCGCGCCGTCCAGGGCCTTGATGGGGCCAGCCCCCTTGCCATTGGCCTGGTGGCAGGCAGCGCAATTGGCGGCATAGACCTTCTCTCCACGCTGGACCAGATCAGCCAGCGCCCAGACCTTGCTGGGATCGTCCAGCTTGGCAGCGGCGATCTTCTTTTGCTCGCCCACCCAGGCGGTGTAGTCCTCTGCGGAAACGACCTTCACGTGGATGGGCATGTAGGCATGCTCTTTGCCGCACAACTCGGCGCACTGACCGTAGTAGTCGCCAATCTTTTCGGCACGGAACCAAGTGTCGCGAACAAAACCAGGGATGGCGTCCTGCTTGATACCGAAGGCGGGCACCATGAAGGCATGGATCACGTCGTTGGCCGTCGTGATGATGCGGATCTTCTTGTCCACTGGCACCACCATGGGGTTGTCAACCTTCAGCAGATAGTTGGACGGTGCGTCCTTGACATTGCCACTGTCGGACATGGCACGGTGGCTGCTATCCAATGTGGATATGAAACCGATGCCTTCGCCTTCACCGGTGATGTAGTCGTAACCCCACTTCCACTGGTAGCCGGTGGTCTTGATGGTCACGTCCGCGTTGGTGGTGTCCTTTTGGGCCACGAGCACCTTGGTAGCTGGCAGTGCCATCAGGATCACGATGATGAACGGGACGATGGTCCAAACCACTTCGACCGTCACGGATTCATGGAAATTGGCCGACTTGGCGCCCTTGGAGCGGCGATGCTTCCAGATGGAATAGAACATCACGGAGAACACCGCAACAAAGATCACCGTGCAGATGATCAGCATCATCCAGTGCAGAAAATGTTGTTCTTCCGCAATTTTGGTGACCGGCGGATGCAGGTTCAGCTGGTTGACTGCAGGGCCTCCGGGCAGGTCCTGGACGGCATGGGCCGCGGAGCCCACCCATGCACCGGCAGTCAGCAGCAGAGAAGCCAGCTTGTTGGAAATGCTCTTCATAGTTCTCACTTACTTCTAAGCCTCAATTTAACCAATCCCTTTCGCGCGTCTGCGTGGGGTCAGACTGCGCGCAAGGCCATGCGGATCTCCGATGCAAGCGCCGGTCGAAGTTCGGGGCGCACATAGCGCCCCACCTCTACCGAACGGCCCTGTGCAGACAACGTGATCAGCGAACGGTCTCCGGTCTTGGGCTCGACTCGAACCCGGCTCCGGTCAAACTCGGCGCGCTCCAGCTTGCCTGCCGTCTCCAGTTCCACCACAAGGCGTGAGCCCTGCAGTGAAATCCTCTCGCCATCCGCCGCATGGCGACCGTACATGGCGAATGCAATACCTACAGCCACTATTTCGAGCCATGCAAACGGCATGACCAGACGGGCACCCAGCACCCAAAAGAATGTCGCGATACCCAGTGAAACCACGCACAACGACAAATATATCCACACCAATTGCGCCGGAGTTACCGAGCAATTGCGGACAAGACGCCAGTCAATGCGCTGACCCGACACCGTGGCAAAACGAAAAACCAAACCCGTCACCCGAAGTGCTCACAAGACTGCTGACTGCACTGTATGCCATGCGCTTGGCGTGACAGGCGCAGCCTGCAAAGTTGCGCGGGAAGATGCCCGAAATCTCAATAACCTTGAATTGTAGCGTGCCTTGTTCCATGTCATTGACAGGAGGTTACAGGCTAGCTCCCTTTGCCGTTTTCACGCAGCATGCTGCGCATGTCCTGCAACGAAACCGCACTAGTGGCACTGACGCGCACCCGCGGAGCCGGCTTGAAAGCATGTCCGTAAATGATCTCGAAAGTCAGTGCCAACTGACCTGCGTTGTCCGGGTCCGCCAACCGGTCCGACAGCACGTCGTACAGCTTGTCGCGCCAGCGCCGACCGCGCAATGAGGGAAAGCGATCAGGGTGCAGATTGCAACCGAGCTCTCGCAGCTCCTGCACCAGCCGTTCGGGCGTTGCAAAAGTCAGCGTGATGCGCTCCATGTCCATCACCGGCTCGGCAAAACCGGCATGCACCAGCATGTCGCCCCAGTCGTGCATGTCGGTAAAGGCATGCCCTGCCGCAGGCCAGCCCAGGGCTGTGTACACGGCATGCAACTCGCGCAGCGTGTCCGGACCCAGACACGAAAACATAAGGTACCCATCCACACCCAGCGCACGGTGCCACTGCGTGATCAGTGCTTGCGGGTCTGCGGCGGTATGCAGGGCCATGTTGGCCCACAGCATCTGCACACTGGCATCTGCTGGCAGCCCAAACTGCGGGCTGGCAGTACCCCAGCGTGCGGGGCTCCACCAGGGCTTGGCCAGCGCCTGTTGTGCTGCAGCTTGGCAATGGGCGGCGGATTCGTAGATCTGGCTGCGCGCCTTGGGATAGCGAGCGCTTACCAGTGCATGGCCTTGCAGCCCGCCACGCACCATGTCCCAGTGGCACCAGGCCTGCGGTGCCTCGCGAATCCACTGAAGGCGGTCATCCATGCGCCGCGCGACCTCTTCGTGCAGCCACGGAGAAAGCGCGGGGGCAGCTGCCTGCCAGCGCGCGGCGGCGACGGGATCGATGGTGGGGGGGCGCTCGGAAGACATGGCAAACAGATAGGACGCGCGAGTATATTGACTCATGCTCTTCAAGGCTTTACCAAGGTTTTCGGTTCAGCTGCGCGCCATGGCGACGCGCGTGCCCAGCCAGTGCGCGGTGTGCCACGCCTGGCCCGCGCAGCGCGTGTGCAATGCCTGCGTGGCGCGGTTTGCGCAACCCGCCACGCGGTGCGAGCGCTGTGCGCTGCGGGTGCCCAAAGGGGTTGCGGTCTGCGGCGCCTGCCTACGCAACCCGCCCGCACTGGATGCTTGCGTGGCGGCGGTGGACTACGCCTACCCCTGGGCCGATGCGCTGGCCGAGTTCAAGTTCCGCGGCGACCCGGGCTGGACGGACACACTGGGCACTTTGCTGCGCAGCACGCCATGGGTAGAGCCGGCTCTGGAAGCCGCAGACATCGTCGTGCCCGTGCCGTTGTCCACCGAACGCATGCGCGAGAGAGGATTTAACCAGTCGGCCTTGCTGGCACAGCACCTTGCAGGTGCCAAGACCCACACCCGCACCCTGTTGCGCCTGCATGCCACCGAGACCCAAAGCGCCCTGCCCCGCGCGCAGCGGTTGCGCAACCTGCGAGGCGCCTTTGCGGTGGAACCCTTGCACGCAGCGGCGCTGCGCGGTCAGCGGGTGGTGCTGGTAGACGATGTGATGACCACCGGCGCCACGCTGGAGGCGGCTGCGCAGCCGCTGCGCCAGGCCGGGGTGGCCCACATCACCGCCATCGTATTGGCGCGCACCGGGCTCGATTAGCCTGGCAAATGCCCCCCATAAAGCCACCCGTCCAGGCGGAGCCGGGTCAAAGACACGCCCCCAGCGGGATACTTTTGTTTACGAGCGGTTGCCCAACTCACAGCTGAGGCGATGACAATAGAGGGCATGTTTCACATCGTCCTCGTCGAACCCGAGATCCCACCGAACACCGGCAACGTGATTCGGCTGGCGGCCAACACGGGTTGCACCTTGCACCTGATCGAACCGCTGGGGTTCTCGATGGAGGACCGGCAGATGCGCCGTGCGGGGCTTGACTACCACGAGTACGCCAAAGTGCAGCGCCATGCAGGCTGGACTGCTTTTCTGCGCGACGCCCAGCCCGACCCGGCGCGCATGTTTGCCATGACCACCCATGGTTCGCAGCCCGTGCATTCCACCTGCTTTCTGCCCGGTGACTGGATGGTGTTTGGCGCCGAGACACGCGGCCTGCCGCCCGAGTTGCGCGACAGCTTCCCTCCCGCACAACGCCTGCGCCTGCCGATGGTGGAGGGCCAACGCAGCCTGAACCTGTCCAATGCTGTGGCGGTGACGGTGTTTGAGGCATGGCGGCAAAACAGCTTTGCCATGTCCGATGGCGAAGTGGTGGTGGAGCCCGAGGGCACCATCATCAGCGGGTTTGCCCAGCTCAGCTGAGCTGGGCGCGCTGCTGCGCCATCGCAATGGGCACCTGCTCGGTCAAAAAATCCAGAAACACCTTGGTGCGTGTTGGCAGCATGCGGCCCGACGGCAAAGCGGCATAAATCGTGTAACGAGAAAATATCCAGCCGGGCAAAATGTGCACCAGCTCGCCGCGCGCCAGGTGGTCTTCGGCCAGCAGCCGTGACGTGACCACCACCCCCATGCCATCGACGGCCGCGCGCATCAGCAGCTCGGTGCTGACGGACTGCAGCACCGGGGGCGCATCCACCTCCTGGTCTGGCACGCCCGCCAGCAATGAATGCAAGCGCAGCTTGCGTCCTGTGCCCATTTGCGCACGCACTGGGGCACTGGCGTCGCGCAGATGGTCGTGTTTTGCCAGGTCTTGCGGCACGCGCGGAATGCCGCGGCGGTCCAGGTAGCTGGGCGCCGCCACCACAATCGCCTCGCCTTGCAGCAGAGGGCGGGCCACGATGTTGGCGTCAAAGTCTTCGCCCGCCACCATGATGGTCACATCAAACTCGTCCACACGGCTGGAGGCGTACGCATCCAGGTTCACATCCAGCATCACCTTGGGGTGGCGCACGTGCCAACTGGACACCATGGGCGCCAGAAAGTTGGTGGCCAGCACCGGCGCGGCCACGATGCGGATGGTGCCGCGCAAGTCTCGCGTGCTGGCCGCAGCGGCTGCTTCGGCATCATCAATCTCATGCAGGATGGCGCGCACGCGCTGCAGATAAGCGTCGCCCGCGTCGGTCAGTGCCAGCTTGCGGGTGGTGCGCTGCAGCAGGCGCGTGCCCAGGTGTTGCTCCAGCTCGGCCACCATGCGGGTGACCACCGGGGGTGACATGTCCATGGCGCGGGCGGCGGCGGCAAAGCCGCCCTCCTCCACCACGCGCTCGAAAATTTTCATGGCTTGCAGGCGGTCCATGGTTCAAGCCTCCTGCCCAACAACACCAACGCCGAGCCAAAGTGCTCGACCTCTCCCCTCTCCCCTCGCGGGAGAGGGGCCGGGGGAGAGGGGGCTGTAACTCAAGCTCAATGCCTCTACAACCCCTCTCCCCGCCCCTCTCCCACAAGGGGAGACGGAGTTTGCTGTGCCTTTTATGCCGGAGCGCCGAAGTTGCGCGACAGCGACTCCGCCACGCACACCGGTTTCTCGCTGCCCTCGCGCTCCACCGTCACCAGCCAGGTCATCTGCATGCCATCGGGTGCCACGGGTTCGGCGGCCTGCAGCGTCAGGCGCGCGCGCAGGCGGCTGCCCACCGGCACCGGCGACGTAAAACGCACCTTGTTCAGGCCGTAGTTCACGCCCATGCGTGCACCCTCGATGGTCAAGCCCGTCTCGAAAAACTGCGGGATCAGCGACAGCGTGAGAAACCCGTGCGCAATCGGCGCGCCAAACGGCCCGGCCTTGGCACGCTCGGGGTCCACATGGATCCACTGGTGGTCGCCCGTGGCCTGGGCGAACAGGTTGACCTGTTCCTGCGTGATGGTGATCCAGCCGGTCACGGCGACCTCCTGGCCCACGCAGGCGCTGACTTCGGAATAAGAGCGGAAGATTTTCATCGTCGCAATGTAGCCCCGCAACTTTGTGCGCCTTGTCTGCCGGGTGACAGGTGTTTTCCCTTGGGTTCTGCTGCGTCACGGTGTCCTTCACATCATCCTTTTGTTCGTCACGCATCCAACCACGTACCAATCTCTTGCCACTGCTCCAGGTCCCGCGCCACACGGCCCGGCGCCACGTCAAACAGCGTCAGGCCATGCGCCGCCAGGTGGATGTAGTTCTGCGTATCGCGCAAATAGCCCAGCACCGGGAAGCCCAGGGTGTCCACAAAATGGTGCAACTGCTCGGCGGCCTTGGTGCGCGCGTCCACGCGCATGCCCACGATGCCGATCTGCACCCCTTCGGCGCGGCGGTGCTCTGCCAGCTGGTCCAGAAAGCTGCGCGTGGCAAAAATGTCGAACACGCTGGGCTGCAACGGCACGATGATTTTGTCGGCCAGCTTCAGCACGTCGTTCAGGCGCCAGCCGTGCAACCCGGCGGGAGTGTCCAGCACCGCGTGCGTGGTGCCCTTGGGCGGGCGGCTGATCACGTCCGAGCTGATGCCGTCCCAGGCGCCAATGGGGCGGGCAGCGGGCGGGCGCAGCCCCAGCCAGAGCCGGGCGGACTCTTGCCGGTCGGTGTCGCCCAGGATCACGGGGTGCCCCTGGCTGGCGTAGTAGCCTGCGATGTTGGTGGACAGCGTGGACTTGCCCACGCCGCCTTTTGGATTGGCGACAACAACTACTGGCATGACAAGCTCCTTGGAAACTGCAAGTCCATGAAAATACAAGCCAAATCAGCCTCCAGCGCTTGATGGATAAGCGCTAGAAGCTATCAAAAACAAAGCATCAACAGCGAACAACCGCCGCATCAGGCGTGCTGCCCCCCGCGCTTGACGAAGAACAGCCCTGCGCCCACCGCCATCAGCAAACCGCCAAACACGCGGTTCTGCGCACGCACCGCCCGTGCGCTGCGCATCAGGCGGCGCAGGGCGCTCGCACCCGCAGCGTAGCCGTGCATTACCACCACGTCCACCGCGACGGTGGTGGCGGCCATCACCGCCAGCTGCGTCCACAGCGGGCGTGTGTCGGTCATGAACTGGGGCAACACCGCCACCATGAAGATGATGCCCTTGGGGTTGGTGGCGTTGGTCAAAAACCCGGTGAGGCAGCGCTTTTGCCAGGTGCCCGCCGACTCAGTTTCATCGCCCTGCACGGGTGATTTGTCACCGGCACGCCACTGCGCAAAACCTACATAAATCAGGTAACAGGCGCCCAGCACCTTAACGATGCTGAAAGCCAGCTCAGACGCCAGCAGCAGCGAGCCCACGCCGGCACCGGCAATCAGCAAGATCAACAACAGGCCCAGTTGCAGGCCAAAGATGGTGGCGCCCGTCTTGCGCACACCAAACGACAGCCCATGGCTCATCGACAACACCGCCCCCGAACCCGGCGACACCGCAATCAGGCACGACGCCGCAAAAAAAGCCAGCCAAGTCTGCAAGTCCATGAAATACCGTGCCTGAGAGCGAGAAGAGGGGGACGCATCTTAGCAACGGCAGTGGGGCAGCGACGGACTTCAAGCCAAATTGGGCTCTAGCGCTTGATGGTAAAGCGTCGGCAGCTATAAATTTTGCAGTGCAGCTGGTGCAGCGCCTGCTTAGAGCAGAAACACACCAGAACCCGCACACGCTCGCGATTTTTTTTGTCGCAAACCCCGCTTATGCGACACTTTATTTGTCTCATAAAATGTTTTACGACACATTATTTGTCGCAAAGCAGCAAGTCATCAGGAGTTTGCCCATGCCCCGCATCACCCCGCCCCAAGAGCTCGACATGCTCGCCGAAATGATCGGCGCCGCGCCTGACGGGATGGGCATAGACACGCTGCTGCGGCAGTTGGGCAACAACCCACCACGCCGCACCCTGCAACGGCGCCTGGCCTTGCTGGTGGAGCAGCAACGCATCGACATGCGCGGGGAAAAGCGGGCCGCCCGCTACTACCCTCCGCCACCGCAGGTCAGCAGCGGCACTCGCGGCACGCACCAGGTACCGGCCCCCCCAGCAACGCAGCCCCCCACACAATCTCCCGCAGCGGACTATGTGCCCACCTCTGCCGAAGGCGCCGAAATTCGCGCCCACGTCAGCCAGCCCCGCCACCTGCGCAACCCTGTCGGCTACCGGCTGGAGTTCTTGGAGCAGTACCACCCCAACCACACGACCTACCTGCCGCCCCACCTGCGCGACCAGCTGCACGCCATGGGCCGATCCCCCGCAGACCAGACACCTGCAGGCACCTTCGCCAAAGACATCCTCAACCGCCTGCTCATCGACCTGTCCTGGGCCTCGTCCCACCTCGAAGGCAACACCTACAGCCGCCTCGACACCGAACGTCTCATCGAGTTCGGCCAGGCCGCCGAAGGCAAGAATGCGCTGGAAACCCAGATGATCCTGAACCACAAGCAGGCCATCGAATACCTGGTGCTCCAGCCCGAAAACGCACAGGTACGTACTGACACGCTGATAGCGCTGCACGCCTTCCTGTCCGACGGCCTGATGGCCGACCCCGCCGCCGTGGGCCGCATCCGCCGCCGCGCGGTAGAGATTGGCGGCAGCGTCTACCTGCCCATCGCCCTGCCCCAGCGGCTGGAAGAACTGTTCGGCATCGTCACGCAGATGGCCGCCGAGATCACCGACCCGTTCGAGCAAGCCTTCTTCTTGATGGTGCACCTGCCGTACCTGCAACCGTTTGAGGACGTGAACAAACGCGTCTCACGCCTGGCCGCCAACATCCCCTTCATCCGCCACAACCTGTGCCCGCTGTCGTTCATCGACGTGCCGCAGCAAGCGTATGTGGACGCCATGCTGGGCGTGTACGAACTCAACCGCGTGGACCTGCTGCGCGATGTGTTTGTGTGGGCGTATGAGCGGTCTTGCCAGCAGTACGTGGCTGTGAAACAGAACCTGGTACCGCCGGATATTTTTCGGCTGCGGCACCGGCAAGCGCTGACCGAGGTGATTGGAGCCATCGTGCAGCAGGGGGAGGCGCCTACGCAGGAGGCCGTGAAGCGCAGGATGCCTGCGTCTGTACTTCCAGCCGACCAGGAGCATTTTGTGCAATTGGCGCTGGCCGAGTTTGGGGCGCTGCATGCGGGGAATGCGGTGCGGTTTGGGATTCGGCCGTTGGAGTTTGCGGGGTGGCAAGAACGGTATCGTGGCGACACGTGAATGCCCGAGGACGAACCTCCGGCGCCTAAGCCGGCATACCGGAGCAGCGTTGTTGAAACGGGCACGCACAACACATCCCGCCCTCCCCCGACCACGCTCCTCCCTCATCGTTCACAAACGATAACCATTCGCATTAGAATCCTTACCTCCTGCCAGCCAGCGTCCCTAAAGACACGCGAGCCAGCGCCCTTCCGCGTTTGCCCGCCCTTTTCTTTACCGGGACCGTCATGTCTTCTCAGCCCTCGCGCGCGGCGCTTGTTTTGCAGCGCTCTTCGCTCGCCCGCCTTCGCACTTCCTCGCGCTCACCGGCCCGCAAAGCCCGCCTGTTTGCACTGACGCCCTTGGCGCTGTGCCTTGCACAAGTCGCCATGGCGCAGCAAGCCCAGGTGCCTCCAGCCGAACCGGCAGCGGGCACAACCAGCAGCGGCACCGCCCCCCAGCTCCAAGAAGTCCGCATCAACGCCAGCACCGAAAAAGACATGGGCTTTGCGCCCGTGGAGGCACAAACCGCCAGCAAGGCCCCCATGCGCAGGCTGGAGACGCCACAGTCCATCAGCGTGGTCACGCGCGAGCAGATGGAGTCGCGGCAGATCACCAACGTGCAGCAAGCGCTGCAGACCGTGGCGGGCGTGAGCCCGGTCAACTTTGGGCGCCGGGGGTTTGATGACCTGAACATCCGGGGCTTTCGCTCCACCGAATCCATCCTGGTCGATGGCCTGGTGCAGAGCCCGGGCATGTGGGCCAAGCTGCAGCCCTATGGATACGAGCGGTTTGAGGTGCTCAAAGGTTCGGCGTCGGTGCTGTATGGCCAGGTGCAGCCGGGCGGCATTGTCAACGCGGTGAGCAAGCGGCCCAAGAAAGAGGCGCTGAGCGAAGTGGGCGTGGAGGTGGGCAGCTTTGGCCAGCGCACGCTGCAGGCCGACATCAACCGGCCGCTGTCCGAATCGGGCAAGACGGCGCTGCGCATCAATGCGCATGTCTCTGACGTGGACGACCCCACACAGTTCGTCTACCGCAAGGACCGGTGGTTTGCGCCGTCGCTGTCCATCGACCTGGGTGCGCAGACCGATCTGGTGCTGTTTGCCACGTACAGCCAGAGCGAGTGGTTGCGCCAGCAGGGCATCACGCCCTACGGCACCCTGCTGCCCAACCGCAATGGGACCTTGTCACGCACCATGTTCACGGGTGACCCCGCCTTTGGCGTGTACAACGTGGAGAGCACCACGGTGGGCTATGCGCTGGAGCACAAGATGTCCGACGCCATGACCTTCCGCCAGAACGTGCGCTACGAAACCGAGAAGGGCACGGGCAACTTTGTGTCCAACCAGGCGCTGCAGGCGAATCAGCGGCTGCAGAACCGCCAGGCCTCGCGCCAGTACATGGACTACGACCTGCTCGCCACCGACACCTCGTTGCTGTCGCGCTTTGAAGCGCTGGGCGTGAGGCATCAGTTGGTAACGGGCCTGGATGTGCGCAGCGGCACCAGTTTGCTTGCTATGCGCACCTGCCGCATCGGTGCGCTGGATCTCTTTGCCCCGGTGTACGGCATGCAGGCCACCTGCCCCGCGGCGCTGACAAGCGACGCGCCCGCCAAGCTGACGGTGGCGGGTCTGTATGCGCAGGACCAGATCAAGTTCGGCCAAGGCTGGACGGCCCTGGTGGGTCTGCGCCGCGACTGGTCCACCAACGACACCGACAACCGCGTGGCCAAGACGCAAACGCGCCAGAAGGACAACGCCACCACGCTGTCGGCCGGGCTGGTGTACGAGTTCAAGCCGGGCTGGGCTGCGTATGGCAGCTATGGCGAGTCGTTCCTCCCCCAGTCGGGCCTGACCTTTGCGGGATCGCCCTTTGTGCCCGAAACCGGCAAGCAGTGGGAAGCGGGCGTGAAGTACGAATCGCCCGGTGGCCAGGTCACCGGCGCGCTCGCCGCGTTTGACCTGGTGCGCCAGAACGTGACCACCGCTGACCTGGTGAACACCGGCTTCAGTGTGCAAACCGGCGAGCAGCGCGCACGCGGGCTGGAGCTGGAGCTGGGCGCGGACCTGAAAAACGGCTGGAAGCTGACCAGCGCCTACACCTACACGCAGACCAAGGTCACGCGCGACAACAACGCCGCCATCGTGGGCAAACCGCTCAACCTCACGCCGCGGCACACGCTTACGGCCTGGGCCACGTACAAGCTGCCGCAATACCAGCGCGTGACGCTGAGCCTGGGCGGGCGGTATGTGAGCGAGCAGGTCGGAGCTCTCCCGTTCACGCTGCCGTCGTACTTTGTGGCCGATGCGTCCATCAGCTATGTGGGCGAGAACTACCGCGTGACGGCAGGCGTGAAGAACCTGTTCAACAAGGCGTACTACGACGGCGCGATCAACGCCAACGTGGTGTCGCCCTCGCTGCCGCGCAACTTCAGCCTGGGCGTGACGTACTTCTTCTGACCCAGCGCGCCAACCCTGCCGCCCGCATGCCATGACCAGCCAGCGCACGCTCAACCGCCTGTTTACCCTGCACTCGTGGGCAGGCATCGTTACGGGGCTGCTGATGTTTATCGTGTGCTTCTCGGGCGCGGTGGTGGTGTTCAAGCACGAGATCGACCTGTGGGCCAACCCGTCGCTGGCGCGGCTGCCCCGCTCTGACAAACCGGCATCGCTGGATGCGGTGCTGACGCAGCTGAACACCCGCTACCCCGGCGCCACGGTGGAAACCATCGCGCTGCCGGATGCGGTCAACCCCAACTACTTTGCGTTTGTGCGCGAGCGCGGTGCCCCGGCCAACAGCCGCGTCAAGGTCGCCATGCGCTCTGACACCGGCACCGTGGTGGGCCCGGTGGACAGCCAGCTCGGCCAGTACCTGCGCATGCTGCATGTGTTTTTGTTCTTCGGACCCAGGTGGATCGTGGGGTTCCTGGGCGTCGCCATGCTGGTGCTCATCGCCACCGGCATCGTCATCCACCGCAAGATCCTGGCCGAGCTGTTCACCCAGCGCTGGGGCCGCAGCTTTCGGGTGGTGATGTCAGACCTGCACAAATCTGCGGGCATCTGGGGGCTGGGTTTTCACATCCTGATTGCGGCCACGGGCGCGTGGATGGGGTTGGCACCGCTGTTCGAGCAGGGCTACACATATGCCACCACCAGCAGCGGCACCGAAGCTGCAGCCACCAAGCCCGCGCGCAAGGCCACTGGCGATGCCGCCGAGCCCGTGCCCATGCAGTCGCTCGATGCGCTGTACGCCACCGCGCAGCAGGCCGTGCCCGGGCTGGAGGCGCGCTACGTGTCGCTGCGCCGCTGGGGCACCAGCACGGCCGAGGCGAGCTTCACCGGCAACCTCAGCGGCCACCTGGCCAGCACAGCGCGCGTGGACACCAACGCTGCCACCGGTGTGCCGCGCAAGGTGCACGACCCGCGCACGGCGGGCTTCTGGTCGCTGGTCAACGGGCTCATGGAGCCGCTGCACTTTGGCGACTTTGGCGGGTTGGCGCTGAAATGGCTGTATTTCTTTTTAGGGATGACGCCCGCGTTCTTGTCGATATCGGGCACGCTGATCTGGCTCGACGACCGGCGCCAGCGGCAGCGTGAATCGCAGGCGACCACGCCTGCCCAGCCCGTATCCACAGCAGGTACTGCGGTGGCAACACGCTGACGCGACCCATTTTCCTTCGTTCGTATGCACCGCTTCTTCGTCGCCCTGCACGCCACGCTACCGGCAGCCCTGATGGTGGCGGTGCTGGTGCACTTGTGGGGGCCTGCCTGGCTGCCCACGTTGGCGCAGCGCCCGGTGTGGACGGTGTGGGTATTGATAGGGGTGTGGCTGCTGATGTCTGCCCTTGCCGCCTGGGCGCTGCGCACGGTGGCGCTGTGGCGCGTATCTCTAGCATGCGCTGGGCTGTTGCTGATGGCCGCCGGGGGCGTGGGGCTGGCGCAGGGCGCAGCGTTGGCGCCCGCCATGATGGCGGGCATGGCGGTGTGGGGGCTGGTGTGTGGGGGCGTGGCGGCATTCATCGGGCCGGGCCGGGTGCAGGCGCACAGACGCATGGCACCACGGCAGGGGCCTGCCAACCACACCGGTCCTACCCAGCCCCCGCACCCTGCGCGCCGCAGAGCATTCTGGCGGTGGGTGCCCGCCGCTGCGCATTGGCCGTTCTGGCTGGTCGGCCTGCTGGCGGTCGAGTCGTTCCGGCTGGCCCACATCGTGGCGGCCGAGCCTGCGCGCTCGTCGGGCATGCTGGGTTTGTTGCTGGCCTTTTTCGTGGCCCTGCCCGCGGCCACGCTGCGCGCCTGGGCGCCCCGCACTGCCGCGCTGCTGTGGGCGCTTGCGGCGCTGGCCTTTGGCGGGCTGGCGGCCAAGGCAGGCTTGGCGCAGTGGGCGGTGGCAGCGGCTTTGTGCACGGCGGCTGCGTTCACCGGTCCGGCGTTGCTGCCACGCCTGCGCCGCACCACGCTGTCGTATCGGCCAACACCGAACACCACCCAGACTACGCAGCAGGAGACGGCATGAACGAGCTGCTGGGCGCCGCCGCTGCGCTGGCCTCGTTGATAGCCCTGACCCGCTGGGCCCAGGCCGTACCCACCCGTGCCTGGGGCGACGGTGCCACCCGCAGCACCCCTGCCCGCCAGCGCGCCTGGGCCGTGGCCGTGGGCACCTTGCTGCTGCAGACAGCCACCGCCACCGTGGCAGCGGGGTGGGCAGCAGGCATCGCGCTGGTGCTGGCCGCGTGGATGGGACTGGGCTGGCTGCTGGTGCTGGCCATGAACCAGTGGCCCCAGGCCAGCCTGCGCTGGGCGCAGCGCGTGGGGTGGGCGGGGGGCGGTGTTTGCGTGCTGGCGCTGGTGGTGCACGGGCTGCGGCTGGGCACGGCACATTGACCGGGCACCCTAGGAGCCTGTCGGACTTGGAAATCGTCGGCTGCAAATCGACCTCAGCGGTCCATTTTTCACCGTCTTTTTGCCCCATAGCTCGGCTATGGGGCTGCAAATCCGGCAAAAACTGTCCTCGTTGGGGCCGATTTTCGCTATCGACGCTCCAAGTCCGACAGGCTCCTAGTGCGGAGATTTATGGTCAAAATGGCCTCTAGCGCTTGATGGTAAAGCGCTAGCAGCTATCAATATTGAAGTTCCAAGGCGAAGCGGCATCCAACCCGGACACTTCCAAAGCCCCATACAAACACGCTGCGACCGATAGGCAGATGACCGGTCAATGTGTCACCCCAGCGCGGATGGGTGCCGCGCACTCCCGCCCCCCAGAACCCGTCATCCCGGCGTGCCTGCGGTACGGACCATCACTGCCACCGGGGGTATGAGCCAGACCGGTACCGGCGATGCAGCGCTTGGGCCGCCCCCCCTGCGTGACGCGCCCGCCATTCATCCGCAACCCTTCTTCAGTGGGGTCTGGCTCAGGTGCCCGCGCCATTAAAGTTCAGCAGGTCTGAGCGAAAAGCATTCAACAAATAAAAATCTGCGAACAAAGTCATTTTTGTCTATTCATTATCTCGACTTCACTTAAAACAAAAATGACCAAAGGTATTCAGTATGACCCCCACCTTATCCAAGAGATGCTCGAAGACCACCGTGCATTGCTTGCCGTATACGGCGGGCTGGTCAAAGCTGTGGATGCGAAGGACGGAGCGGCATTCAAATTCAAACTGGGTGAGTTCAAGTCGATGCTGGTGGCTCACCTACTCAAGGAAGCCGTCAAGCTGTATATCTACTTGAGGCAGAAGATGAAAGACGACGAAAGCGCATACCAGCTGGTCACCGCCTATAAAAGCGAAATGGATGGCATAAGCCGTGTCGCTATGGATTTTGTAGATCCTGGATCCGTGACCTGATGGTCAAGATTTTTCTGATTCTCCATTGAAATCAACGGCTTGGATGCTATGTGACGTTTCACCCAACAGGTGAAGCGACCATGACCGACTTTGTAATCAAACAATTGCCCTACGACTTGAGC
>CAMTXG010000012.1:0-90343 GCA_947085645.1 uncultured Gammaproteobacteria bacterium | reverse complement strand
GGACGTACCACAGGCGTGTGCATGGCGTGGATCCCTGGAACCTTTCCATGTTCCGCACCACCCCCCGGGGCGTGCAAGTTCAAGAGGACGCTCAGCGCAGAAAACCCCGGCAGTGGATAGCTCTTGATGACGATCTGGAGGATTGGCCTGACTCTTGTTGGCAAAACCTGGTCGCATGCGATGGAACAACGGGCTTGTCAGACACCGGAGTCCAACAGGAGCTGGGGGAGAAGTTGCGCTGCTGCTTTTCGGCTCTGTCCGACAACCACTTGTAGTTTCTATAAACAATCAGCTGACGAGGGACGGGCGGCGAGAGCAGACACTTTGCAGCCCGTGGTAATTGGCATACTGCTGGCTGCTACTCTGTTTATGTGCTGACACTGGGCTTTGCCCACATTGATGTTGGCGCCGATGAATCTTGACAGTGTCATGTGTATCTCCTTGGGTTTGAATGCACGTGACCCGGAAACTGCACCAACGCCTAGCCAGCCGACGGGTCACGTGTGACAGTTTGCTGACCGTATGCCGACAGCTTGCGCACCGCAGGATTACAAGTTTGTTATGTTGTCGCGCCTGGCTGTGTGATCGATTCGACACTACCGGGCATGGCATCGGCCGGCGCTCCAAAGTGGTCGTTCCGCCTGGGATGCCACTACAATTTTCCGGATGCACTCCCGCACCCGACTGCTTGTTTTCCTCTTGGTACTGTTGCCGCTGCAACTGTGCTGGGCGGCAGTGGGCGCGTACTGCAAAGATGAAGGACCGGGCTCCTTGCCTCCTGTGGCAATGCATTGCTGCGAGCACGCACAGCTGCGGGACGGAGCAATGGATGAATCCACCCGAGCTGGCGATGCAGCGCCCAGCGTGGACTGTGGTTCCTGCCATCTGCAGGGCACCGAAGCCTTTCAGGCGCAACGCGATCTACTGCCGGCCTTTCCCCTGGGGCGCTTTTACACCGACACGCGCGGGTGGCCGTCTTCAGAGTCCGTCAGTCGCCCCGAACGCCCGCAGTGGCCCGCCCTGGCCTGACCAGGGCATCGGTCACCACCGTCTCCGATCCCCGCCAAGCGTGCCAGCACAGCGTGTGCTGGCCTCATTAGCATGCCTTCGGGATCTTTCCATGTCCTCCACTGTCGGGTCGAATGGCTCTGGAATCTACACACGCAGTTGTGCCTTGATCGGTGCCTCCTGCCAGAACCGTTGTTCAAGGAGGTGTCGATGAGCCGACCCTCGGTGCTGCTCCTGATCGCCTGGCTGCTGGCTGTGTCCGCCACCGGCAGTGCGTTGTTCATCGGCGAAGTCATGGGCATGGCTCCTTGCGTCTTGTGCTGGTACCAGCGCATTGCCATGTTCCCGCTGGCCTTGCTTCTTGGAATGGCCTTTTACAGCGACGACCGCCGGGGCGCTGTCTATGCCTTGCCTCTGGCGCTGGCGGGTGCGGTCGTGGCTGGTTACCACAGCCTCTTGGCGGCAGGCCTGGTGCCCAAGGCTTGGGTCCCCTGCGGCGCCGGCGTGTCATGCGCCGATCAGAAGCTCGACATCCTCTACGGCATTGAGTTGCCCTGGCTTTCACTGGCGGCGTTCATTGCCATCGCCGTCTCGCTCTCCCTCTATCTGCGAAAAACAGACAAATGAAACACCGAAAACTCATCATCTTCCTCGTGCTGGGCATGGCCTTTGTGGCCTTCCTTGTCGGCGTGAATCTGTACCAGAGCCGCGTGCAAAGTGCACAGGAGCTGCAGGTGGCAGGACAAGCTGAACGCCTGGTCCGCATGCATTCACCCGTGATCGGGCCCCGTGAGGCACCCGTGACCATCGTCGAGTTCTTCGATCCCGCCTGCGAGACCTGCCGCGCCTTTTATCCGGTGGTGAAGGAACTGATGCAGCAGTACCCCACCGAAGTGCGGCTGGTCATCCGCTACGCGCCTTTCCACCAAGGCTCGGAGCAGGTGGTCAAGCTACTGGAATCGGCCCGGCGGCAGGACAAGTACCTGGCCGTGCTGGAGTCGGTGCTGGCCGCACAGCCGCAGTGGGCGGACCATGGAACCCCCAACCTGGAGTTGGCCTACAAGGCGGCTGAACAGGCGGGGCTGGACATGCAACGGGCGCGGGCGGACATCGCAGCCCCTGCATTGGACGCCGTGGTGCTACAGGACGTGCAGGACCTGACCGCCCTCAAGGTCGAGAAGACGCCGACCTTCTTTGTCAACGGGCGCCCGCTGCCCAGTTTTGGCCACAAACAGCTGGCTGACCTAGTGGCGCAAGAGGTCTCCAAAACCAAGAAATGAAAGCGGGACATTCAAGTAAGCGCTCCGCAAGCCCACCGGTGGACTTGGCGCGCGCTGACCAACGCTCAGTGGGAATGCGCATGCTCCTTGGTTTCTGAGCGGCTTGGCTTGGCGGCTGGCTCCACCCGTGTACCGCGAAGCAGACGCAGTCCGTTGGCTACCACCAGCAAGCTCGCTCCCATGTCCGCGAAGACCGCCATCCACATGGTGGCCGTGCCAACGACCGCCATCACCAGGAAGACGCTCTTGATGCCCAGCGCCAGGGTGATGTTCTGCCAGAGAATGGCGTGGGTGCGCTTGGATAGACGCACTGTCTCGGCGACGCGCTGCAGGTCATCGTTCATGATGACCACATCGGCTGCTTCCATGGCCGTGTCGGTTCCCGCCGCACCCATGGCAAAACCTATGTCGGCCTGCGCTAGCGCCGGCGCATCGTTGATGCCGTCGCCGGTCATGCCGGTGGCGCCATAGCGCTTTTGCATTTCCTTGATGGCATCGAGTTTGGCTTCGGGCAGCAGATCGCCACGGGCATCGTCAATGCCGGCCTGGGCAGCGATGGCCTTTGCCGTGGCAGTGTTGTCACCCGTCAGCATCACCGACGTCACTCCCAGCGCCTTGAGGTCGACGATGGCCTGCTTCGACGTCTCGCGAATGGTGTCCGCTACCGCAAACAGCGCCAGGACGCGCGATTCGTCCGCCAGGAGAGTGACCGTGCGGCCTTGTTTTTCATGGGTGGCCAGCTCCGCCTCCAGCTCCGGACCGCACAGTCCTAGCTCATGTATCAGTCGGTGATTGCCCAGCATCAAGCGCACACCATTGACCATGCCTTCGACGCCGCGCCCAGGCAAGGCCTTGAAGCTTTCTGCTTCTGGACCCTTTACATCCAAGCCCTGGACAATCGCCTTGGAAACCGGGTGGTCGGAACGAGCCGCCAGGCTGGCAGCCATCTGCTGGACTGCTGCCTCGTCACCGGCACCCCACACCTTCCACTTCACCAGCTTGGGTTTGCCTTCGGTGATGGTGCCGGTCTTGTCCAGCGCCACCGCCTTCAGAAGCCGGGCATCTTCCAAGTAGGTTCCGCCCTTGATCAAGATCCCACGGCGCGCTCCTGCGGCCAATCCGCTGACCACCGTGACCGGCGTGGAAATGACCAGAGCGCATGGGCAGGCGATCACCAGCAGGACCAGGGCCTTGTAGAGCGCCTCCAGCCAGGTAAGTCCCATCAGGAAAGGAGTGAGGACCGCCACCGCCACGGCAATGGCGAAGACTGCGGGGGTGTAGATGGAGGCGAACCGATCCACAAAGCGCTGCGTCGGAGCGCGCGTGCCCTGCGCCTGCTCAACGGCTTGGATGATCCTGGCCAGGGTGGTGTTGCTCGACAAGGCTGTGACCTCGAACTCCAGCTCACCAGTCTCGTTGATCGTGCCGGCGAACACCTGGTCGCCAGGTGCCTTGTCCACGGGGATGCTCTCGCCAGTCACGGGGGCCTGGTTGATGGCGCCATTGCCCTTGGTCACCTTACCGTCCAGCGGCACGCGTTCGCCCGGCTTGATGCGCACGGTCACTCCGATGGCCACCGAAGCCACCGGTGTAGCGGTCCACGCTCCGTTGGTGCCCAGTACCAAAGCCTCTTCGGGCGCCAGTTCCAGCAAGCCCTTGATAGCGTTTCGGGCCCGGTCCACTGCCTTGGCTTCGATGAGCTCCGCAATCGCGTACAAAGCCATCACCATCGCGGCTTCTGGCCACTGACCAATGAGGAATGCGCCGGTGACGGCCACCGACATCAGCGCATTGATGTTAAGCTTGCCGCGCAGCAGCGCCGCAAGGCCTTTCTTGTAGGTGTCGATCCCGGCCAGCCAGATAGCCAGCGCGGCGATGGCCATGCCCGCCACCTTCCAGGCCATCTGGTCGGGAGCAAAGAACGAGAGGACCTCAGCCCCCGTGGCGAACACCAGCGCGGCCACCAAACGGGAGATGCCGCCTGCAAAACCATGTCCATGGTCGTCGCCTTCGGCTGGTTCGCCCGCCTGTCCGCCCTCGGAGCCATTGGCGCCGGCCACTGGCTGCGGATCGAAGCCCGCTTTGCGGATGGCGTCGAGGGCCAGCGGGTAGGTGCCTTCGTCGGCATCGATCTTCAGCGTCCGCGCACCGAGCTGAAAGCCCAGAGAGCGAATCCCATCCAGAGGCTCCAGCGCCCGGCGAATCTCCGCCTCCTCGGCGCTGCAGTCCATGGTCGCAATGCGAAACACCCGGCCCTGGCTACCCTGGGTGTCTACCGCAGCGACCACCGGCTGTGGATCGAAGCCCGCCTTGCGGATGGCATCGAGCGCCAGGGGCAAGGCGCGATCCTCCGCATCGATCTTCAGCGTGCGCGCGCCGAGTTGGAAGCCCAACGAGCGGATTCCCTCCAGAGGTTCCAGCGCCCGCCGGATCTCCGACTCCTCAGCGCTGCAGTCCATGGTGGCGATTCGGAACAGCTTGCCTTGGCCCGGGATGCTTGCGGCTGCAGGGACCGCTGCTGCGGAACTGGAACTGCCCGAGGAGCAGCAGGTGTCAACAGTGGTGGGAGGTGTGCTTGTTTCTGATTTCATAGCCCAATTGGAAACCTTGAAGTGGCTTTAAAGTCAAGCAGCAAAAAGAATATGACTGCTTTGTCCTGGGTAAATCGGATTTCTGAACGGTCCGTACCCAGTCGCAGGGGCACAGGATCGACCCCACCCCGTTGAAAACCACCATCAATTCGGGCGAATTTCGATTCCCACATTCGTTACCCCATTTTCTGACGATGCGAATGGCTTGCCCTGATGCATGCGTGCAATACCGCCTACTATGGCCAAACCGAGGCCATGGTTGCTCTGCCCATGGCTGCGCGCAGGATCTGCGCGGAAAAATCGATCAAACAGCTGCGGAAGTATCTCGGGATCGATCGTGCTGCCGTAGTTGGTGACACTGATCAGCACACGACCCTCATCGGTGGTTCTGAGGTTGATCTGGACGATTGAGCCAGAGCTCGCGTATCGAGTGGCGTTGCCGAGCAAGTTCGACAGGGCCCGGCGCAGCAACGGCACGTCGAAGGCGCCATGCGCATCACCAACCACTTTAGCTGTGAGAGCTGCCTCGGACAGCGCGGCCTCGTGGTAGTCCAGTACGTCAGCAGCCACTGATGCAAGGCTCGCCACGGGCGCGCGGCGCGCTCCCACACCCCGATCCGCCTGGGACAGGAACAGCATGTCATTGACGATGCCGGTCAGGCGGTGCAACTCCTCCAAGTTGGACGCCAGCACCTCGCGCATATCCGCCCGCTCAAGGCGCAGCAAAGCCAATTCATTGTTGGCAATGAGCGTGGCCAAAGGCGTGCACAACTCATGCGCCACGTCCGCATTGAAGCCCTCCATTTGTAAATACGCCTTCTCAATGCGCGCCAGAAGCGCGTTGAACTGGTCGATCAGAGGCACGAGCTCAAGGGGCTGCTCGGCGCTGTCGAGACGTTGATGTAGATTGTCAGCCGACACTGCGCGCGTCTGACTGGCCAGTCTTCGGACGGGCGCCAGGCCCAAGTTGACCAGGGAGAATCCGCCCAGCGATACAACGATGGCCCCACCGATGGCTGCGACCAGCAAGGTAAGAGCAAGTCGGTGCAACAACTGGTGGTCGGTTCGAATGTCCAGCGACAGCTGAACGCGCAAGTTCTTTGAGGGAGTCTGGTCCGCAGTCTGTGCTACTTTGAACTGCCGTTGGCGCCATACCGTCTTGGCACTCTGGTTGCGGGCGTGGGCGTAGATAACCATCCCGTCCGCCTGCGCGACTTCGAGCGACAGATCTCCGTGCCCAACAAGGAAGTCATCGAGTTTGTGCGCAAGGTCTTCCGAATCCCCATGCTCCTTGCCATCCTGCAGCAAGTGCCGAATGACGGTTTCTTTTTGTGCCAGCGTTTCCTCTTGCCGATCACGAAAATTGAACTCGGTCACCAGATAAACCATCAGACAGACCACCCCGAGTCCGGCAAAGCTCTGCAGCGCCAGCCACCACGACAACCGCTGGCGCAATGAGCGATGTTGGGCCAACGCCTTCATCCGTTGCGGTCCTCCATGACATATCCCATGCCGCGAATGGTGTGGAGCAGCGTAGTGTCAAACGGCACATCGATCTTGGTACGGAGGCGCCGGATCGCGACCTCCACCACGCTGGTATCGCTGTCGAAGTTCATATCCCACACCTGCTCAGCGATCTCAGTGCGAGAAAGCACTTCCCCTTTTCTTCTCAGAAACAGAGTCAGGAGCAGAAATTCCTTGGCAGTCAACTCCAAACGCTGACCACGCCGGGACGCTTTGCGCCGTACAAGGTCCAATTCAAGGTCCGCCAAACGCAGTTGCGTGGGCTCTGCGGCATCCCTCGCACCATGGGTCCGCCGGAGCAGCACCTGAATGCGGGCGCTCAGTTCGGAAAACGCAAAGGGCTTGACCAGATAGTCGTCGGCACCCGTCTTGAGTCCCAATACCCGATCCTCGACGCTGACCCTTGCTGTCAACATCAAGACCGGCGTCTGCTTGGTCTTGCGAAAGGCTGTTAAAAGGCTGAAGCCGTCGATCCCTGGAAGCATCGCGTCCAAGACCAGCAGATCGTGCACGCCTTCCAGAGCCATGTGAAGGCCATCCACCCCGTTGTGTGCAACGTCCACCACGTAGCCGGCCTCTCCCAGGCCCTTGCGCAGATACTCGGCCAGCTTGACTTCGTCTTCGATGAGCAAAATTTTCATGCTGCCATTCTCGAAGAATCCGGCCTGTTCGTAGTTTACGACTTTGTTATCTGGCTGTTGGCGCCTTGTCGCACTCGGTTTTTTAAAGTATCCCTGTGTCGAAAGGCATAGTCCCGGCAGATCGCCGAGGGCTGATTTAAATCAAGGGACAACACCATGACCGTTCGCAAACCCCTCACGCTCACTTTGATTGCCTTCGCTATCGCGGCTCCAGGATTGGCATCTGCCTCGTCGCTGTACCATCCCGCCGACGGCGAAGTGGGCATGACCACCCATCCCGACCACATGCAGAGCACAATGTCCCGTGGCGATGTGCTTCAGGCTGTCGAAGTAGCGCGCCGGGATGGCACGCTGGCGACCCTTTCACGCGGGGGGGCGTTGCCTGTCAAAGCAACGGGCGCAACGAAGACCCGTGAGCAAGTTCAACAGGAATTTCTCAACATGTCTGCAGCTGAAAAGAAGGCTCTTCAGGACCTGAACGGCGGCGCTCGCTGATTTCTAAACCCAGCGCTCCGCAGCGGCCATCCACGCCCGAGCGCGCCCTTCATGACGCATGCTAGACTTCAAAAATGCGCCGCTTGATCGCCGTTCTTATGCTTGCATTGCTTCCGTTCCAGTTCAGCTGGTCTGCGGTGGCTGCTTATTGCATGCATGAGAGCTCAACCTCGCAGTCGCAGCATTTGGGGCATCACGAACACAAGCATGAAGCCAAAGGCGGGAATGGTCAGGCCGAAAAGTCCAGCCAGGGTGCAGTTGCATTTGATGTTGACTGTTCAGTTTGCCATGGCGCGGGTATCGGGGCCTTGAGCTGGTCAGATGCAAAGCCAGCCTTTTCCCATGACAGCCGTGTGGAGTCTTCCCCAGGCCAGCGCCTGCTGGCTGTAACGCCCACGCCCCCTGACCGACCTCAGTGGTCCGTCCTCGCCTGATCGGCGGGGGCATCTCACTTTTCTTTTTCAGTCTTGTCCGCCATCGCGGCGGAAGCAGTTGCGTGTGTTGCAGCTGAAGTGACTGACGAGTTGCCAGGCAGCTGCACGGTTGCCAGTCCGCCGATTCCCTCGTGTTTTGAAATCACTGGAGAATCGGATGTTCAAGGGTATTTACCTTCAAGAGATGCCGCACGCATGGCGCGGCGGTAGAAAGATCAAGCTCGCGGCAGGCGCCGCAGCTATATGGCTGAGCGCCTCGGGCGGTGCCTTTTCCCAGGGCCTACCACCAGGGCCAGCCGTTGGCGAACGAGCACCTCAGTCAGCTGCAGCGGCCGCAGCTGAGCCTTTGTCCCTGGCCAAGGCCATCGAGCTAGCCCTGGAGGGAAATCCGGAGGTGGCTGCGGCAAAGCGCCAATGGGAGGCAACCGAAGGACAGGTTCTTCAAGGACGCTCGCGCCCCAATCCAGAGCTCGCGTACTCGCTGGAAGACACACGCTCCAAAACACGTACGCAAAGCTGGCAACTCAATCTTCCCGTGGAACTGGGTGGAAAGCGTGCGGCACGCACTAAGGCGGCCGAAAAATCGCGCGAGCAAGCACAGGCCCAACTCGCCGAGCTGCAAGCCACCGTGCGGGCCAATGTCGCTGCCGCTTACTTTGATGTTCTGACTGCGCAGGAACGATTGGTACTGGCCAGAGACAGCGCAGCGCTGGCCAAATCTTCAACGGATACCGTCTCAAAGCGTGTAGCCGCTGGCAAAGTATCCCCAGTGGAAGAGTCCAAGGCCCGGGTTGCCGAAGCCGGCGTTCGCGTCGAACTCGCCCAGGCCGCAAGCGAACAACGCAATGCACTGTCTCGCCTTTTCGCGCTGTTGGGACGGATCGATGCGCCTTACACCGTCCTGGAGGGCAAGGCCGAGAACCTGCCCTCGGTCCCGAGCCTCGTCGATCTCCAGCCCCTGATTTCTTCTTCGCCAGGCGTGGTACTTGCGCGAATCGAGGTGGATCGGCGCAAGGCCTTGACCGACCTGGAACAAAGCAAACGCGTCCCCGATGTCACCGTCAGCGTCGGCATGCAGCGCAGCAACGAGACGCAGCGCAACGTCCTTCTTTTCGGGGTCTCTTTGCCTCTTCCCGTCTTCGACCGCAACCAAGGCAACCTCCTGGAGGCGCTGAAACTTGAGGACAAGGCCCGCGATGAGCTGCAAGCAGCCACCGTGCGCCTGCACAGCGAAGTGGCGCAGGCACGAGAGCGCCTTTCCACGATCACCGCAGAGGTTCAGTCACTGCAGCAGGAAGTTCTGCCCGGTGCGAAGTCGGCCTATGACGCCGCCACCATTGGGTTCGAGAACGGTAAGTTCAATTTCCTGGAAGTGCTCGATGCCCAACGCACTTACTTCACAGCCAAATCCCAGTACCTCAAAGCCCTTGGCGAAGCACACCGTGCAGCGGCTGATATCGACCGCCTGCTCGGGGCCAGCATGGTTCCCGGCCTGATCGCAACGCAACACTGAGCATGACCATGAACACGAACTCCAGCAAATCCACCATCAGTAAAAAACACCTGATCGCCATTGCAGTAGTCCTCGCAATAGGGGTCGGCGCGGGAACCTTCATCTTGCAAGGTGGCGGCAAGCCCAAAGCCGCAGCCACCGAGGACGATGGCCACGGTCACGGCGGCCATACCGAGGCCAAGGGACACGGCGACGGCGAGCACCATGGCAAGGGTAGCGAAAAGGGCCACGACGATGACAAGGGGCATGCCGATGGTGAACACCATGAAAAGAGCGAAGCCAAGGGACCACATGGCGGTACCGTGTTCAAGGAAGGCGACTTCAGCTTGGAAGCATTGTTGTCTGAAGACGGTGGCGAGCCTCGACTGCGAATCTGGCTGTCCGACAAAGATAAACCGCTGCCCCTGAATGCTGCAACGGTCACGGCAACTGTGACCCGCCCGACAGATGAAAAGCAGAAACTGACGTTTGCCGCTGAAAAAGACAGTCTTGTCAGCCGAGAGATCGTTGCTGAACCCCATGCGTTCGACATCGAGATCATTGCGCAGACTGCCACAGAGCCTTTCATGTTCGTGATGAGCAAGGAAGAAGGAAAGATCGAACTGACCGATGCCCAGATAAAGGCTGCATCC
Organism: uncultured Gammaproteobacteria bacterium; assembly: GCA_947085645.1. Lineage (GTDB taxonomy): Bacteria > Pseudomonadota > Gammaproteobacteria > Burkholderiales > Burkholderiaceae_C > Acidovorax. Next base: position 80,225 of record CAMTXG010000012.1, on the reverse strand, counting down.
ATCAGCCTGGACGCTGCTGTGAAAGCCAACATCAAGACGGCGTTGCTCCTTCCCGGGGAGATACGCTTGAACGAAGATCGCACGTCTCACGTTGTTCCCCGGCTTGCGGGAGTCGTGGAAAGCGTCAATGCCAGCTTGGGCCAAGTGGTCAAGAAAGGGCAAGTTTTGGCGGTGATCGCGAGCCCGACTGCTTCCGAGCAACGCAGCGAGCTGCAGACGGCCCAAAAGCGCTTAACGCTGGCAAAGACCACCTACGAGCGAGAAAAAAAGCTGTGGGAGCAGAAGGTGTCTGCCGAGCAGGACTACCTGCAGGCCAAGCAGGCCTTGAGCGAAGCAGAGGTCGCAGTAGCCAACGCCAATCAGAAACTGAGCGCGATGGGCCTGTCCGCCTCGTCGGTAGCAGGACTGAACCGTATCGAGTTGCGAGCGCCCTTTGATGGCATTGTCATCGAGAAGCACCTTAGTCTCGGCGAAGCCGTGAAGGAAGATGCTGCGGTTTTCACCATCTCGGACCTTTCTCAGGTATGGGCTGAGATCAACGTTCCGGCGAAGGATCTGCCATCGGTGCGCGTGGGCGAAAAGGTCACGATCAAGGCCACCGCCTTTGACGCCTCCGCTACAGGCACTGTCGCTTTTGTAGGAGCGCTCATTGGCGAGCAAACCCGCACGGCAAAAGCCCGTGTGGTTCTTGACAACCCCAAGGGCGCTTGGCGCCCCGGCCTGTTTGTCAATATTGAAGTGGTGTCCGAAGAAACGGCAGCGCCTGTAACCATCTCGGCCGACGCCGTCCAAAACGTCGGGGAAAAGCCGGTGGTCTTCCTCAAGGTTGATGGAGGCTTTATCGCTCAACCCGTGAAGTTGGGCCGAAGCGATGGCAAGCGGGTCGAAGTCCTCTCGGGTCTCAAAGCCGGTATGCCCTACGCCTCGACCGGCAGCTTCGTCGTGAAGTCTGAACTCGGCAAGGGATCTGCCGAACACACGCACTGATCGCGGAGCGCATACATGTTTGAAAAACTCATTCGATTCTCGATCGAGCAGCGATGGTTGGTGCTTCTAGCGGCCCTGGGCATGGCGGCACTTGGTGTCTTCAGCTACCAAAAGCTGCCTATTGATGCGGTCCCTGACATCACGAACGTCCAGGTTCAGATCAACACCCAGGCCGCAGGCTACTCGCCTTTGGAGACTGAGCAGCGGGTTACATACCCCATTGAGACGGTCATGGCTGGCCTGCCAAACCTGGAGCAGACCAGGTCGCTTTCGCGGTACGGTCTGTCGCAGGTGACCGTCATTTTTAAAGACGGAACCGACATCTATTTTGCTCGCCAGCTCGTCAACGAGCGTATCCAGGAGGCGCGCGACAAGCTGCCTGCCGGCATCACGCCAGCGCTGGGGCCCATCTCGACCGGGCTGGGCGAAATCTATCTCTGGACTGTCGAAACCAAGGACGGGGCGAAGAAGCCCGATGGCTCACCCTATACCGCAACAGACCTGCGCGAGATTCAGGACTGGATCATCAAGCCACAGCTGCGAAATGTTCCTGGCGTGACCGAGATCAATTCCATTGGCGGCTTTGCCAAGGAATACCAGATCGCGCCCATCCCTGAACGCCTGGCTTCTCTGGGCGTGACACTGCAGGATGTGGTCACTGCGCTGGACCGCAACAACGGCAATGTGGGCGCGGGCTATATCGAAAAGCGTGGCGAGCAATATCTGATTCGTGCACCTGGTCAGGTGAAGTCGCTGGAAGACATCGGTAACGTGATCCTCAGCAGCGCCAACGGTGTTCCTGTGCGCGTTCGCGACGTGGCAGAAGTTGGCATTGGCCGGGAACTGCGCACAGGTGCTGCAACAGACAACGGACGCGAAGTGGTCCTCGGCACGGTGTTCATGCTGATCGGCGAGAACAGCCGGACTGTCTCGCAGGCGGTGGACAAGAAGATGTTGGAAGTCAACAAGAGCCTCCCAGAGGGGGTACACGCGGTGACAGTCTACGACCGTACCGTGCTTGTTGACAAAGCCATCAGTACGGTGAGGAAGAACCTGCTGGAAGGCGCGGTTCTGGTGATCGTGATCCTGTTCCTCTTCCTGGGCAACATTAGGGCCGCAATCATTACCGCGATGGTCATCCCCTTGTCGATGCTCTTCACGTTCACCGGGATGGTTCACTACAAGGTGAGTGCCAACCTGATGAGCCTGGGAGCCCTGGACTTCGGCATCATCATCGACGGTGCTGTCGTGATCGTGGAGAACTGCGTGCGGCGACTTGCCCACGCTCAGGCGCACCACGGTCGGCCGCTGACACGGGCCGAGCGCTTTCATGAAGTGTTTCTGGCCTCCCAGGAGTCACGCCGCCCATTGCTGTTCGGACAGCTCATCATCATGGTTGTGTATCTGCCGATCTTCGCGCTCACGGGCGTCGAAGGAAAGATGTTTCACCCGATGGCATTCACGGTGGTCGCCGCACTGCTGGGCGCGATGATTCTGTCGGTGACATTCATCCCGGCAGCGGTGGCCCTTTTCATCGGCAATCGTGTCAGCGAGAAGGAGAATTTTCTCCTTGGCTACGCCAAACGCCTCTATGCCCCGCTGCTTGATCGCGTGATGGGTGCCAAAACGCTGGTTCTCACCATTGCCGCTGTTGCAGTAGTCCTGTGCGGGTTGATCGCGACCCGCATGGGCAGCGAGTTTGTGCCCAATCTAAATGAAGGCGACTTTGCGATCCAGGCGCTGCGCATCCCAGGTACCAGCCTTTCCCAGTCAGTCCAAATGCAGCAGCAGATTGAAAGGACCTTGAAAGAGGAATTCCCCGAGATCGAGCGCATCTTCGCCAGAACCGGTACTGCGGAGATTGCCTCGGACCCCATGCCGCCGAACATTTCGGACGGGTACATCATGCTCAAGCCTGTGGACGAATGGCCGGTGCCTCGCAAGACTCGAGATGAACTGCTCGCAGCCATCCAAGGGGTACTCGGGAAAATTCCTGGCAACAACTATGAGTTTTCTCAGCCTATTCAGCTGCGTTTCAATGAGCTGATCTCGGGGGTACGAAGCGACGTCGCGGTGAAGATTTTCGGTGACGACATGGACGTTTTGAACAAGTCCGCAGAAGAAGTCTCAGCAATGCTGCAGAAGATCCAAGGCTCCTCAGAGGTGAAGGTCGAGCAGACAACGGGCCTTCCGATGCTCACGGTGAACATTGACCGTCAGAAGGCCGCCCGCTATGGTCTGAACGTCGCCGACATCCAAGACACCGTGGCCACGGCCATCGGTGGTCGAGAGGCCGGAACCATGTTCGAGGGAGACCGCCGGTTTGACATCCTGGTTCGCTTGCCTGAGGCCCTGCGTAACGACCTGGAAGGGATGAAACGGCTCCCTATTCCGCTGCCGCGTTCTGCCAGTGGCACGGAGGCCAAGACGAACTTCATCCCCTTGGGCGAGGTGGCGACTTTCGAACTTGCACCCGGCCCCAACCAGGTAAGCCGCGAAAACGGCAAGCGGCGTATCGTCGTAAGCACCAACGTGCGCGGGCGCGATGTGGGTTCCTTTGTGGCAGAGGCCGAGCAAGGCCTGGCCCAGATCAAGATTCCTACCGGCTACTGGACGAGCTGGGGTGGAACCTTCGAGAACCTGCAATCGGCCACGAAGCGCCTGCAGATCGTTGTGCCGGTGTCTCTGCTGCTGGTTTTCGTGCTGCTGTTCGCAATGTTCGGCAATGCCAAGGACGGTTTGCTGGTCTTCACAGGCATCCCGTTCGCTTTGACGGGGGGCATTCTGGCGCTTTGGCTTCGGGATATCCCGATGTCAATCTCCGCGGCCGTTGGCTTCATTGCGCTCTCTGGGGTGGCGGTGCTCAACGGGCTGGTGATGATTTCCTATATTCGCAGCTTGAGGGAGGGCGGTGTTGGACTTGACGAAGCGATCCAGGATGGCGCGTTGACCCGGTTGCGCCCCGTGCTGATGACTGCCCTGGTGGCCTCGCTGGGCTTCATTCCCATGGCCATTGCGACGGGCACCGGCGCTGAAGTCCAGCGTCCCCTGGCCACCGTAGTGATCGGCGGAATTCTTTCGTCCACGCTGCTCACGCTTCTCGTGCTGCCGATTCTTTATCGTCTGGCCCACCGGCCCGACGAGGAAGATGAGGACGTGTCTGCTGAGCCCTCGCATCCCCCGGACGTGTCCGCTCCCGTGTAGTTGAAACGGTCCCGCTCGCTGATCGCGGGACCTTCCCATTTCTCCAACCCCAAAGGAACTTTCATGAAACTCTCCCAACTCATTCTCGCAGTGGCGGTGTCGGCCTGCGGCACGGCGTTCGCTGCTGACAACCATGGTCACGACATCAAACCGATGCACGGTGGTGCTGTCGCCGAAGCCAAGGAGGTCGAGTACGAACTCGTCGCCAGCGCCGACAAGCTACAGCTATATATGCGCGACCATGGAAAGCCAGTTGCCGTGACGGGAATGACCGCCAAGGTCACGCTGCTGGCAGGCAGCGACAAGCAGGATGTCCAGCTCCAAGCCGGTGACGGCAAGCTGGAAGCCACGGGCAGCTTCAAAGTCCCCACCGGTACCAAAGTCGTCGTCGCTGTCTCGAAGGCCGGCAAGTCGGTTACCTCGGTCCGTTTCACGCTGAAGTAACACGAACGCTGCAGGGACGATAGCCCGGCACTCGGGGGGCGATGTAGCTGTCTGCGCCCAACGATTCTCGTCCAGGCGACGTCACCGTAGTGGCGGTCTTGGACCGCCCCTCGGCGCTTTGCATGTTCCCGTCCCGAGGGGCAAAAGGAGCGATCCATGTCAATGCAAGCGGCTCAGGGAGGGCTCTCTACCAAGCTGTTCTGGATCTGGATCGGCTTGTTGATCTCGGTGTTTGTGTTTTGGCGACTGCGGCACATGTGGCTCAAACGCCATCCCACGATGGAAATTCGAACCAAGTACAGCCGGCGCTTGGCCAAGCGACTGCGGGAGCGGCAGGCACTACGGTTCAAGTGCCGAACCACTGAAACACCGCGGAACCGGCGTCGACATTGAGCACCATGGGCTCGAACATGACTCGCGAAAAAGCCGCAGTCAACGGCGTAACCGGATTCAATCTCAGGAGACAGACCATGGGGAAAGGTTCCGATCACGCTTTGCCGGCGGCGGGGAACGAAAAGGCATTTTTCAGGAGGCGCTGCTTTCTTGCACCACGGAGACAAGTCTAAAAATCCGGCCCCCACGTGCCGGTGACCGCTGCATTACGGTGTTGACCGCACTGTGTCTAAGTGCAGTCAAGAGTAGAGGCCACGCACCGACGAGCCTCAGTTTGGCTTTAGATGGACATGCTGCTGCCAGCGCAGGCTTGAGGGAAAAGGCATCCGCATCCGCATGGGCCTACTTCCGGTTGGGAGCCGCCATCACGGTGCCGGCTTTGATCCGCGCTCTGGTGGCTCTGGCGATGCGGCAGTCGTTTCGATAGCTGCAGTCTTGTGCCCCCAGGAGGGTATCAGCCGTACATAGACAAGTTCGCCCAACAACTCCACCAGCGTCTGCGTGACGATGACCGCCGGCAAGATCGGTATTGCACCAGGCACCGCCAATGCGAGTGGCAGCACCACCAGTGAGTTGCGGGTGCTGGCGCTGAAGGCCACCGCGCGACCGGCTTCGGGGGCCAATTTGAAGACCCGCGCTACCAACCAGCCAATCAGCGGCGCCAGGATCGCAAACGCGATGTAGACAGGCACAACGGCAAGCGCAGATCCGGTCGCTGGCCCCAGTTGCGGAACGACAGCCGCGATCACGATAAACAACACCAGCGCGGTTGATGGGACGGGCAGCAGACCAAGAAGCGCCGATGCGCGCGTCCCACGCTCACTCTTGGCTGCCCACACCTGGGTCACACCAGCCAGCACCAACGGAACAGCAATCAGCCACAAGAATGCGTGGATGAAAGGACCCGCCCTGACAAGGCGCGCAGCATCTTCACCCAGGAACAAGCCCAGGTACCCGGGCAGCAGAATCATCTGCGCAATGAGCAAGGTGGGGGTCGCAGCCAGCAGCAGGCGCGAGTCGGCTCGGCCCAGATGGGCAAACGTCACCACGTAGTCGATGCACGGCGTGAGCAGCACCAGCAGCACGCCCAGCCGAAGCATGGGGTCAGCCGGAAGGAACTGGATCAGCCCTGCGACCAGCAGCGGTATGACGACGAAGTTGGCGACCAACAGTGCGCAAAGAAACCGCACCTGGCCAAACGCACGCCGCAGCTCTGAGACCGGAACCTGCAGGAAGGTGACGTACAGCATCAATGCCAGGGCCGGGTTGATGACACCTTCGAGCACCGCCGTGCCGGGGATGACCAAGGCGACGACCGTGGCAACAACCACCGCCACGAAGTAGATCGAAATCTGGTGCCTCTCAAGGGCATCTCTGGTGTTCTGCATACGCACTGGTTCTCCGGTCAAGCTTGGCAAAGCTGCCTGCTGCAAGGCAGGACACTGCGCAGCGGCCGTAGTATCGCAATGCCAGCCAAAGCCTTTCTGCAATGACCGTACGCGCATGCCCAATCCTGCACGGATGGCGTCAGCCTGCCGGTTTGAACAGGTTTTTCAAGGCATCACCCAACCCATAGTGAATACTGCAGCCGTAGGCCTGGTACTTGGGCTTGCTGACGGGCTTGCCGGTCAGTGATTCGCCGAGGGCTTGGCTCACGTAGTTGGTCGCCGTCTTGATGTCGTCGGGGTTGGTGCTGGGCTTGCTGTCGATGGCACCGGCATATACCAGCTTGCCTTGCGGATCGATTACGTACAGGTGCGGCGTTGCGCGAGCGCCGTAGGCCTTGCCGATGGTGGCCATGGCGTGGGAGTTGCAACACATCAGCGGTACCGGCGCTTCGCTGATGCTCACGCTTGAGGCCCTGTTCACGGCCTTGCTGGCGCGCTGGCTGTACCAGGAGACGATGGACCGCCGGGTACGGTGCGCAATGCTCTTGCTTCTGGCCGGTGATGTTGCGCTTGTCGTGGACCAGGCCAAGCCGGCGGCAACCAGCTATGGGGTTTGTTGGCCGTGCTGTTGGCCACCGCCGCTTGGGGCGCGGACAACACGCTTTCCCGCGCGCTGGCCGAACGAGACGCCGGCCAGGTGGTTCTGGGCAAGGCCTTGCTAGGAGCGAGTGCGACCACAATCTTGGCGCTGGCCTTCGGTGATCGCCTGCCATCTCTTGGCGCTGCGCTGGCCTCGATGACCGTCGGCGCCACCGGCTACGGGCTGAGTCTGCGGTTCTACCTACTCGCGCAGCGGGCCTTCGGTGCTGCGCGCACGGGATCAGTGTTTGCATTTGCGCCTTTTATCGGGGCGGCTCTGGCCATTGCACTGGGCGACCGCAGCGGCAGCTGGGCTATGGCGGTGGGCGGAGCCCTGATGGCGTTGGGCGTGGTGCTGCACCTGGCCGAGTCGCACGGCCACGAACACCAGCACGAGGCCGTGAAGCACGAACACGCGCACAGCCATGATGATGGACACCACAACCACACCCATGCGCAAATGCCTGCCGGCACACACAGCCATCTGCACCTGCACGAGCCGTTGGCGCACCTGCACCCCCATGTACCTGATGTGCATCACCGAAACGAGCATTGACCAAATGAGCAGGCAGAGATCCATCTGTCGATGCCCGGCCCAATTGGAATAGTTCAGGTAGTAGGTTACCTTGATTGAAATCGTTCAAAGAGGTTAAGTTGAAGTCCTGGGGGCGGTGCAACTCAGTGAGCATGCCGAGCACGGCGCACTTTCGGTGATTCATTGGTGCAGTGACATCGAAACGCCGCGAGGACCACCTTTGGCGATTCGACCTCGGCCGCAGCAGTGCGCTGCTTTGCTGAGAGAGGCGGGTTTTGATGCAGTAAGTCCAGTCGATTTAGGCCCCTGTGCACCGTACCACTTCGGGCTCATCGCTCAACGCCCCGTACATGGAAGCGCTTCCAAGCGCCGGCGTGATTGACGATCGATTGCAGATGTTCAGGGCTGCATCATGACCTTGGTTGAACGCGAGCGGATCAGCGCTAGATTGTGAAGATGCAATCTTGGAGTCAAGTCACCGCCCGAATCCACCGACGTCAGCTTAGCCTAAGAGCTTGGCAGTCGCGGCTCTGGCGCTGTCATTTTCCATGCCGATACTGCGCATGTGCTTCGGCCCCGTAAAAACTACCGTCAGCGTGGATGGCAGACGCACGACTCCTCGTGTGCAGCGGACACAAGTTCGTCAAGAATCCCACAGTGCTGAGCCTCTCCACTGCCCGAGCAGCGTGAGCGTAGCTGCAGCAACTGCTTTTCTAGCGCCCGCATGCTCTTGAGCCTGGCGCGTACGCGAGCCAGTTGATCGTCCACAAGAACGTCCACATCGCCGCAGTGCGTGTCGGGCTTGTCCACAAAACCCAGCAGTCGATTCACATCTGCTAATGGCATGTCCAGGGCACGGCAGTGGCGGATGAAAGATAGGCGCTGCACGTGCTCCGCTTCATAACTTCGGTAGCCGTTGTCACGCCGCGGGGGTTCGGGCAGCAGCCCCTGCTTTTCGTAGTAACGGATGGTTTCAATATCCACGCCCGTCGCAAGGGCCAAGTCTTTGATCTGCATATAACGCTCGCTGCAAGGTAGGTCTTGACACTGTAGCGGCTCCAGGGTTTTCAATACAAGCATTGAAAAGAAAATCTATGTCCGCTCATTGCTGCGACCACAATGCCCCCAAGCCAGAGACCATCGTCAATCTACCCCGGTACCGCAAGATCCTATGGGTTGCGCTACTCGTCAATACCGCTATGTTTCTCATTGAGATCGGCGCGGGTGTTCAGGCGGGCTCTCTATCGTTGTTAGCCGACGCGGTGGACTTTGCCGGCGATGCTCTCAACTATGCCGTCTCGCTCGCCGTGCTGGCATCGGCGCTGGCCTGGCGCGCTCGCGCCGCTATGGCCAAGGCAGTGAGCATGATGGGTTTTGGCCTCTACGTGTTGGGCGCGGCGGTGTGGTCTGTATGGCACGGTGGAGCGCGCAGGCCATGACCATGGGCATGGTTGCGTTGCTGGCGCTGCTGGCCAACGTGGTTGTGGCGTGGATGCTTTACGCCTTTCGCGAGGGCGACGCCAACATGCGGAGCGTGTGGCTGTGCTCGCGCAACGATGCCATCGGCAACGTGGCGGTCTTTATGGCGGCTCTGGGCGTATTCGGCACCGGATCGGCTTGGCCCGATCTGGTAGTGGCGAGCCTGATGGCGGCGCTGGCGTTGCATGGCGGCTGGACGGTGATGCGACAGGCTCGAATGGAGTTCGGTCAAAGCAAATTGCAAGGAGATCAACATGTCCACGTCAATTGAGCCATCGGGCAACAGCCAATTTGACGGCGCTGCGTACGCCAAGTTAGTTCAGGGCGCGAAAGCCGCATCCTCGGCAGAGCAGGCCTGGCTTTACCTGGAGGCGGCCCACATCGTGGGGCAACTGCACCTCAAACCTCATCTGCAGACTCACGCAGAGATGTGTAACTTAGCAGTGCGAACTCGAGATTGGCCAGAGGTGGCAGGGCAGTTGCTCAGGCTGGCGTTGGTGCCCCTGGGCCACCTAAGCGGCCGCCTCCCGGTAGGCAACCCTGGACGGGCCACGGTGAGCGCGTTCGAGCCCTTGACTGTGCGTCCGGAGTTGGCTGAGTTGATAGCAAATGCTCGCAAGTAAACGCCCGGTTGGCGAATTTCTAAGTCGGTGTCACGCTATCGAGGATAGAACGAATGAGCTGCCATCGGATCCAGCACCCAATCACTAAAAATGGCTTCAAGCCACAGACTCGATTGCATGCGCCTCTGGCTGTAAATAACCAGCAGTGTTGCATCGGAGCCAATCGCGTAGCCTCGCTACACATGAAGCTGCATCTTCCAGTAGCCAGCTCCCGGCGACCACGCCGACACTGCGCAGGATAGGCGTTGACGGTCGCTCTATCCGGAAAAAAGAACATCGGAGCGAAGCACGTAATTTGTTCCCTCCATCACCGCTGCGCCTTCGTGCCAGGTGTCATGAATCGCCCCGGCTTTGAACTGCCCCCCAGAAGTTGGACAAACTTCAAGGGGTTTCATGAAGAAGTATCAGACAGAGTTCAAGCTCAAAGTGGTATCAAGATTTTTGGCTGGGGACGGCGGAGCGAAGCTGCTGGCGCGCCAATGGTCTGTGCCTGAGGAGAAGATCCGCACTTGGGTGAGCCACGACCGCCTGCACGGCATAGACGGGTTCGGGCGAAGAAGCGCTCCCGGCATGTTAAAGGCGTCAGCGATGCGCACGTGCCGAACGTTCTGCAGCGCGACTTCCGTGCGTCCGCACCAAACCAGAAGTGGGCAACCGATGTCACCGAGTTCAATGTGAATGGCCACAAGCTCTACCTGTCAGCTTGTATGGACCTGTGCAACGGAGAGATCGTCGCTTACCGCATGGCAAGCGTCCGGTCTTCGAGTTGGTTTCCGGCATGCTCGAGGCAGCGCTGGCGCGGACCGATTGCACGGGGGAACTGATCGTCCACTCGGACCAAGGTTGGCACGGCGGATTCAACCGGTCGACGCAACACCTTCAACCGGGAGGTGTTTATGGGGAGACCCGCAGGATGGATGAAGCAATTGACAGGGAGAGACGAGATGCGCTCTCCGGGAGCCCCTTCGCTTCGGCGAGAGGTCGAGCGCCAGTTCTGGGTACAGATTGCAACCGGAATCACCAGTGAGAAGGCAGCCGATGCGGTTGGCGTATCGCAGGCTGTTGGTTCTCGCTGGTTCAGGCATCGTGGAGGCATGTCATTGTTCATGTCGAAACCTGTTTCTGGAAGGTATCTGTCGTTCGCAGAGCGAGAAGAGATTGGACTTCTGCGAGCTCAAGATGTCGGTGTGCGGGAGATAGCTCGTCGTATTGGTCGAAGCCCCTCAACTGTCTCGCGGGAATTGACGCGCAACGCTGCGACCCGCGGTGGCAAGCTCGCGTACCGGGCGTCAGTCGCGCAGTGGAAGTCCGAGCTGGTGGCCAGAAGGCCCAAGCCTGCCAAGCTCGTGATGAACCGGTGTCTGCACGACTATGTCCAAGATCGCCTGGAAGGCAAGATCCTTGATGCTCACGGACGGGAGATCGCGGGGCCAGTGCAAGCTCCGTTTATCGGACGCAACAAACCTCATCGTGGTGACCGTAAGTGGGTCAATGGCTGGTCACCAGAGCAGATTGCAAACCGCCTGCAGGTCGACTTCCCGGATGACCCTTCCATGCGCATCTCCCACGAAGCTATCTACCAGGCGCTCTATATCCAGGGCAGAGGCGCCCTCAAGCGTGAACTTGTGAGCTACCTGCGTACAGGGCGTGCTTTGCGCACCCCACGGGCCAGATCCCAAGCCAAAGCATGGGCACATGTCAGTGATGAAGTGATGATTTCTAGTCGCCCTGCTGAGGTAGAAGATCGCGCTGTACCCGGCCACTGGGAGGGGGACCTGATCATCGGCCTGGACAGGTCGGCTATTGGCACGCTGGTGGAACGGTCAAGCCGCTTCACCATGCTCGTGCACCTGCCGCGTGAGGTGGGCTATGGACTGACTCCCCGAACGAAGAACGGTCCTGCGCTGGCTGGCTACGGAGCCGCCACCATGGCCAACGCGCTCAAGAGAACAGTGACGAAGCTCCCAATCAAGCTATGGCAGTCATTGACTTGGGATCGTGGCAAGGAGCTGTCCGACCATGCACGGTTCACGGTCGAGTCCGGAGTGAAGGTGTTCTTTGCCGATCCTCGTAGTCCATGGCAGCGCGGTACGAACGAGAATACGAACGGACTGCTGCGCCAATACTTCCCCAAGGGCACCGACCTGTCTCGATGGAGTGAGCAAGAGATTCAAGCTGTGGCACTGACCCTGAACAACAGGCCACGCAAGACGTTGGGCTGGAAGACTCCAGCGGAGGCACTGAACGACTAACTAAAATCTGTCGCGTAACTCGGTGTTGCGACGACCAGTTGAATCCGCCCACTACAAGATGCAGCCTATCGAGCGATGCTTGTGCAACGGGGAGTCAAGCAAAGCATGAGCCGAAAGGGCAACTGCTTTGACAATGCGGCAATTGAGAGCTTCTTCGGCACCCTCAAGGCCGAGTAATTCCGGCTTGCTGCGCCCGACAGCCTTGATACGCTCGAAGCGGGCGTGCATGATTACATTCACTACTACAACCATGAGCGCATCAAGCTCAGATTGAACGGACTCAGCCCGGTGAGATACCGGCTGAGAAACACCGCCTGATTGGCGGCAAGGCAACCGTCCAACTTCTGGGGGTCAGTTCAAACCCGGGGCGGTTCACCGGTTGAAGCTACGTGAATGTTATATCTTTGCTTCTGGCTTAACTTGTTCACATTGTGCGGAGCGGTAAATGGACGAATCCAGTTCCAAGGGGCGATTTACATATTGACGCATTTATATCGCGCTCCTAAAGTACGCAAGGTTGGTACGCATCATTCTGCGTACCAACCTTCAATAAGCGACTGGATGTCCAACACGAAATCGAAGAGCGGCGATGCTCAAAAAGACTGGCTCTTAAAAGCCAGGGCGCAGATTGCCCACCACATGCCCAAGGCGACACTTTCTTGGGATCGCTTTGCTGAGCTCGCTGGCATCGAATCCCGCGCTCTCAAAACTTACCGCATGCCCGAATCATCGCTTGACTACCGCACGATGCCGGCTAATGCGCGCGCGGCTGTCGAAGCCCTCTTGAACGCCCCATCAGCCGCCGCGCAGGGCGCGCCAATGGCAACTCCAGATCCCCGGCACAAGAAAAGCGGCCTGATCGTTCCCGCGCTCGCAGCGCTTGTGGTTCGCATGGGGCGCCTGACCCTGCTTGAGGGGCAGATGATTTCCGGCATCAGCCGGGGACGAGCATCACTGGTCGGCCTTTCTCCAGAAGACCGCAGGGCGATGGCGCTGGTATCTCGGGCATGCCTGACAAACGGCTTGCCTGACCGGGGAGCCGAAATCCATGAGCTGCTTGCTGCTTGCACCAAGCCACTTGGAGATTGGCTGCCTATTCCCGAAATCGTGAGAGGGGGGTTGTCTGCCACCACGCTCATCGAGCCGGAAAGAGGGATCCCGACGCCAGAAACCGAAGAGTTGGCGGGAAGCTTTACTGGGCTCACCGCTGGGCTAGAGGAGCAGATTTTCGCCCGCTTCAAGGAAATTCTGAACACCTTCCCCAAAGAGTCCGCCTACGATTACTACACGCGCATCCGAGAGTTCGTCGTACGCCACCCCTTAACGACGACGGCGCAACTCCAGAGCCTTCTCACCAGCGAGTTGCCGGTGAGGCTCATCGTGCTGATGACGCAGGAGTTCTATGAGGCGGTCCCTCGCGCATGGAGCATCGGCGGCGCTGTTCAGGTGTGCCGTCACTGCGGCAACGCAATGCGGCGAGGCAAAGCATCTTTGGTTTGCCGAAGCGCGGCGTGCGCCGCTTCCAGACCATCCGAGGCGACACCTCAGGCTCCCAGCACCGGAGCCTCGGAGATGCTTCGCACTACGCGCGGCATCAGCCAATACTGGGTGGACCCCGGAATCGACGAGGTGCGGCTTTACGACGAGCTAACTGCGCTGGGCATCGAGGCCCAGCTCTACCCCCATCGCGATCGGGTCGACATTGAGATTGATGCGCTAGGCGTGGGGATCGATCTCAAAAGCTACGCGAGCCCTGAAACTCTGGGACATCACTTCAAGCGAGGCCTTGGCGGCCTTGAACATTACGAGCACCGCTGGGTAGTGATCCCAGATTGGCGCCAGCAAGCCACACCTTCCTACCTCGATCGCTTGCGAAGCGCAATGGAGCGCACCGACGCGCAATGCATGACGGTCAGCGGCGCATTGGACCAGGCAGCATCAATTAAAGCCCGCAATGCGTGAGCAACTTCGCCCATACCAAGGCGTCCACAGACTCAACTACCTGTGCATTCTTGCGCTGGAAATGCTTGGCGAAGCGAGCCTGACGCGAATCCCTGCGTTGGGCGCCGGGTTTGAAAGCGTTCTGCACACACTTCATCCAGACATCGTGGTGGCCCTGCGCAACCTGCGCCTGACAGGCGTCTACCCCGGCACCAACCGCGTCCTGCGGTTGATGGTTGATGCCTACAAGGCGCACTTCGACAGGGCAGCCCTTCGAAACACTCGAGCGCCTCACGAGACAGACCCAATGCCTCAGCGATTTGTCATCAACGATGACCTGAGCATATCTCGGACATGGACGCACCTTGTCCCGCCCGACATCGAGGAGGCCATGCAGTCGATGACGAGCATTCTTGCGCTTCGCGCCCGAGCCCCCAAGCCATTGCACAACCCCGCGCGTCGCGCCGAGATCAGCTACGGCGGAGACGGCTACAGCGGGATCATTGAGCCGCTGGGGTTCACGCCGCCTCAGCCGCCGATGTACAACCTCCAGAAAATCGGCAGCGCACCCGGAATGGTCCTCTGGTCCGACTTGGTGGACACCGCGAACCGCTTCGATGCGGTCGATGCCTCGTCCGGCCGGCAGCTTGAAAGCGACCGCAAATGGTTTTACCGCTTGCACGACGAGCAAGGCACACCCAAAGCCCTGCTGATGCAGCGAGGCGAAGACGGGCTGACGCAAGCCCAAGGCATCGACCTGGCCGGCATCAAGCATCTGGTGGGCCTGCCCGGCGCCGGAAAGACCACGATGCTTTTCTTGCTTGCCGGACATTTCATGGAAGCGGGGATTTCTGCGTGTTTCCTTTTCCCCTCTATCGAGGTGGCATCCGGCTTCATTGAGACGCTCGGGGCCTACAGCGTCGAAGTCGGGCTCCTATCGGGCCAGGGCGAGACCTCGAAGGCCAAGCACGCGATGAACTTCGCGATGTTCATGGCGGGGGTAAACAAAGGCTTTGGCGTCACTAGAAAAGTGGCTCCATTCTTTGCTACCAACTGCGCGCTTGGCGGCTTCGCCAGTGACGAGCAGGAGGATTTCCCTCACTCGGCACCGCCCTGCCAATCCATTTTGCAGAACCCATCCGACGAAAAGCGCGCAAAAACCTTCCGCTGCACCCTATCGTCTGTCTGTGGCTATCAGCATGGCGAGCGTTCGCTGGCCACCACCAGCCTATGGGCGGGCCACATCATGTCGACAGATAGGCGCGTGTCTCCGCTTTTCTTCGACGCCGACCTTCGCCATTTCGAATTCATTGCCAAGACTTTCGACGTGCTGATCATCGACGAGTGCGATGGAGCGCAGAGCTCCCTGGATACCAAGGGCACGCCCGCCATGAAGCTCATTGGCGACTCCGAATCCCTGTGGAGTACCCTGATTCGCGACCTTCACGACCCTGCAGCTCGCGGGCACAACGCCTTCTTCTCCGGGCTGACCATCCCCTCGCTGCTGGAGATGACGGGCCGGTTTGGTCGGGCAGCCGAGCGTCTCGGGCTGCGCGTTGCGCACCTTCCAACCGCCTTCAGGGCGGCAAACGCCAATAGCCTCCTGACGTCCCTCACCATCATCTCCGACATGTACCCCATCGAGCCCGATGGTTCGGAGCGAAACATACTCCAGACCAAGCACAGAAAGGCCCTTGAAGCCATTTGGGATACGGCGGTCAAGTCGATAGCTTTCCGGGGGGACTACATCTCGGACGACGACGAGGGTGAGGGTGAGGAGGCTGAAGACGATCCGGCTGAGTCATCCGCGCTGGACAAAAAACTTCATGAGGCAGCCGAACTGTCTGGAAGTGACGCAGAGACCTTGCGCACGTTCTATGATTCACTGCACGCGGCGCTGGAAAGATGGGACCGGGACGGTAGCGAAAAGTCCATCCGGCAGGTCGCCTCCGTACTGCGGGCAGCGCCCATGATCTCGTCGGACCTGGACAACGAGACGTTCTTTGCGCAAACGGCCTTGTTGACTTCGGTATCGATGCTTGTACTCCAGCACTTCGGCCTTGCGCCGCATCTGCGTCTGCTCAACTCGATGAACCTGGTCAGCGACAACGTGTTTGAGTCGCGCTGCTCAAAGGATCAACTAGCCGTCCTCCCGGAGTCTCTTGCGGGGCGCATGAGCGGGGTTCGATACACGGTGAGCGAGTCCGGTGACGTGGACATCTCGCACATCAGCTTTACCGGGACACCCCGTGCCTTACCGCGCCGAATGATCGACATCGGCCTTGAGCGCACCGGAGGCATGGCGGTGCTCATGACAAGCGCGACTTCAATGCTGGAGCAGAGCCCGAACTTTCACGTCAACATCGGCCCTGACTACGTGCTTCGTCGCCCAAATGCAGGCGACGGCTGGGCAGGTTCGAGATACAAGTTCACTCCTAAGAGTGATCCCCTCAACAACGCGGAGCCGCTTCGCTTCAGCGGATCTAAACTCAACCAACGCGAACGAATACTCAAGTCAATGGCCGACCAGCTGTTAAAGGGCGGCCAGCTCTCGGATGTCGAATCGGCAATGCGGGAGAACGACATCGTGGACGGCGTTGGAAGACGGGCCGCATTCGTCGTCAACTCGTATGACCAGTGCGAGCTCTTGTTCAATCACATACAGGCGAACCACTCTGCATGGCGAGGCCGCGTGCGTTACCTCGCGCGCCCCACTCACCATGGCCGGGTGGACCCCAACGCAGTGACCGCGGCGGAGGTTGAAGGCCTTGGCGACGATCCTCAGTGGAGCCTTCTGATCTTTCCGATGAACGCTATTGGACGCGGCGTCAATATCGTCTACCGCTTTGGCCAGCGCGTCGACAAGGCCATGATCGGGTCGCTCTTTTTCCTGACCCGTCCACACCCCCGAGGCGACAGCCTGCAGTTGATTCAAGGCCTCGTCGGAAGGGCGTCAGAGAAATTCGACCAGCAAAAATTCGACTCGACGGAGGAAGCCCTGGCCGCGTTGAAGGTTGCTCGGCATGAAACCTCCTCGATGGTCGAGTACCTCTTGGGGATGCCGTTAATGGCGCAGTCGCTTGGCGATTTCGCTGAGCCCTTTGTGGCCGACCAGATGATCATCATCTTGCAGACTATCGGCCGCGCAATGCGAGGGGACTGCCCCGCGTTTGTCCACTTCGTGGACGCTGCGTGGGCGCCGAACTCGGCTAAAGGGCTGGACGATACCGAGCGCACCTCAATGCTCGCAATGATGCAGTCCATTCTTCGCAAGTGCCTTGAGCACCCAGACCCCACAACGCGCGAATGCTATTCGGACATTTACAAGTCCTTTGCTGCGCCCATGACCGACATCAAAAACCTCAAAACAAGGAGTCGCTCATGAATGACGACACTGCCGCCATCCCGCCCCAGGAGCGCGAGGACAAGTCCGTTCTGCGTGAGACCCTGCTTGTCGGCAGGAGAATCTCCCCACAATGGCTCAAGGGCAGCGTTCCGACCTTAGGGGTGCGCTTCTCGGGAGAGCTCGCAAGTGCATTCGCCGCCCTCATGGAGGCCGCCAAGGCCGAGCGCTGCTACTTGCCGACAGCGAGCCTGAAAGCGGCGCTCACCGTGGGCCTTGGCAGCGTCATCAGCATTGACCGCGACCTCGGGCTGGGGAAGGCTTATCCGAACTCTGGCCTGTTTCCCTGCGCCGTCACGCTCTTCTCATCTGCTGCGGAAGACTCCGAGCCGCTCATCACCACCATTTGCGGCTATTTGAAGTCGTGGATCATCGATACGCTGGAGCCCTGGGCGCAGCGCAATGAAATGGGGGACCTCACGGCGCGGCTCAAGAAGGCGGTCACACCATCGGGAGTCGCACTTAACCAAGAGAACGCCTCTTTGCTCAAGTCCGATGGCAGCCCCGATTTCTCTTTGATCGCCCGAACTCTTGCTGAAAAGCTCATCGGCGAGCAGCTTTTTGAGGGACTTGGCAGCTGTGAGCTAGTGGCAAGCCCGGAATGGCCGAGCAACTCTGTTGAGCTCATGACCCTGCCTACGAAGCTGCCCAAGATGGCAGGGAGCTTCTCCATGGTCGCACGGCTGACCGTGTGCACCATTCCGTACAGCAAAGACTTGTTTCTCAGTGTGAGTGCAGCGAAGCGCAACTGGTCCCAGCGCATGCCCGGTCACTCGGCGGTGATGCGCCAGTTCACCGCCCACGTTCTTGCCCCCGGGAACCCCGTGATGCAAGTGAGCGTGGAGCGACGCGACGGGGCTTGGTCTTTCGGTGAGGACTACAGCGCTGCGCAGCGCGAGGCAGCAAAGTCAGGCGCTGCCCTCCCCGCCACCGTCCTGGAAGCAATCAAGCAGGAGCAATTCAATCCAGACGTGGGCTGGTGGGTTGGGATCCCCGAACTCCCGGCACTGTCGAAATTTCTTGCCCCACGAACCGTGTTCGAAGGCGATGAGGTTGAGTTGTTCTTAGGGATCTCAGGCTTCCTTGGGCCAATTCTCGCTCCGCGTCCCATCCCATTTCAAGAGGTTTCGCTGGGACGCTCGCAGACAAAGTCTATTCAGCAGATGCTGCGCTTATCGGATCTGTCATACGGTACGGCTGGCGCTTCGCTGGCGGCCGAGTACGACGAGGACGACGATGCAGAGGACGATGAGACGGACCGCCTTAAACGGGTCCAAACCATCGACGACTATCGAGAGCAGAACATCCTGGCGATCCAAGCCGCATACGGCGCCACTGCCCCCATGGTCTGGCTTGTTGGCGGCTCGCCCGAAGAGCAGTCAATCATCGAGCGCTCGGTTGGAATGCTATTTGGCGATGCCATCACCATCGCCAAAGAGACCTTACCCCTTCACGTCCATGGAGCACGCGCCTCTTTGCCCGCAAAGGAGGCAAGCGCCTCCGTCCGCTTTGACGAGCGCAAGAAGGCATGGGACCCGCTTGCCGAGACTATTAAGAAGGTCAGCGCAGGGCGCCCCTCCATTGTGGTCATCTGCGCAGCAGACCAGTACGAAGACGCCATCGGCAAGCCCGCAAAAGACGATGGCGTCAACACCTTCGCGGGGATTCACTCAATGGCCAAGGTGGGCGCAAACGCTCACCACCTACTGCCTATAAGTGCGCCTGGCGACGCAGCCGCCGCGCAAACTTTCCTGCATCGTGCGCAGAGCGCCCTTCTGGATGTGATCCTCGCGCACTCTGGCGTAGTGCTGGCCGTTGACAAGTTCATCGGCCGCGTCTTGCCAGACTCCTTGACGGCGCCGCTGGCCATCTATGGCGTTCAAGCCGCGCGGACACGCGCCAAAAGGTTCAGTGGGCAAACGGGCGTCAGCTTCATCCTCTATTCGAAACTGGTGGTCGCTACCGGCGTCACCGAGATCCAGATCGTTTATTGCCAGAACGGAAAAACCAATCGGTCGAAATGGCTTCCGCTTGCCAAAGGCCTTCAATGGCTGGGAAGCCAGCGCCAGCTCTCTTCAGGCGACGACAGTTGGCTAAAAAACACTTTTGTCGAAGCGACGAAAGAGACAATTGCACAAGCAGCCGAAACCGACCCCTATGCAATCTTCCTAATCGAGTGGCGCAGTGTCTCGGGTCTTTGGCGAGGCATCCGCGATACCGACTTGGCTCCAGGAGCGTCCCCGCGACTTGGGGACGCCAGCCTTGGCGCCTACCCTGGAATGAGCTTTGTACGCATCCGAAAGGGCATCGATACGCTGTCCATTCGCTCTTCTTACAAAAAGAACGTCGCAATCTGGCGAGGCGACATCGAGCACACAGCCTCCGATTCGTACTACACGACGCTCAAGCGGCTGGTGGAGATCGGAGAAGGAGACTCCGAGACTCTGCGAGCGGGCCACTTCATCGCCAATATGGGCTATGCAAAGACAGTGCAGGTGCTTCGCGGCCTGTCTTGCTATAAGACGACCAAAAGGCTCAAGCAAGACAAGATCACCAAGGAGTATCAGGAGAAGTTTGTTGACCCCTCCTACATGGATGCGGCACTTCCCGCGCCCATGGACATCACAGTGCTGCAGTCGCCTGAAGGGGTGAGCCCCCGTCAGATCGCCATGGTGGTCATGGGCCTGCGCCTTGGCTATGCGCATTACAGCGACTGGACCTCAATGCCAGCGCCTCTTTTCTTCAAGGCGAAAGTCGACGACTACGTCATGAAGTTCTCAGAGGCCGACTCGGAGGACGATCCGGTCAAGGAGCCATCAGACGCGCCGCCTTCGGCTCCAAAACAGGAGACTCTGCTTGCCCAAGTGGTCAACCAGCACCTCCGCGAGCAGCTCCCTGCCGCGCCAGAAAAGGCAGAGGACACGCAAGAGGCCTCACTCCCCGAGATCAATATTGCCACGTCGCACGACTCCGACGAAGAAGACCTGCTTAGCTTGGCGAAAAGCCTCACCCTGGTTCCACTGATAGATACTGAGGGCAAGGATGCAAAGTTGCAAGCCCTGTATCAGCGGATGATGCAGGAGGATCCCGCCGTGCGCGTTCGGGTTGACCTTCCATACTGGATCAAGACGCGAGGCCTATTTGGCGATTACACGCCCGTCGTGCGTCGCAACGCCACGAAATGCTGGGCGTACATGCGCTCTTTGAACTACGTGAGGAGTCGTGTTCAAAAGCCCCACGACCGCGACTTCCTGGACTGGCTAGCAGAACGCCTCCAAGTACCGCAAGCTATCAACGCCCTCAACAGGGGCTGCCGCAAATACTTAGGCGACTTTCGCGTCGCGCCGTTCGCGGAGGCCATCGACCGACTCTACAACGCTGACCGCCCGGAGGCGGAGCGGATCAATACCGCCCGAACTATCTCCGACGTGGAGGGGGGGGAGATATGTAAGTGGGCGAGCAGCACTGGCAACGACGAAATGCTTGCCTGGCTGGTCTTCGTGGCCGCCTGCTACGGCACCAACACGATCGCCGATCCGATCCTCAAGCCGATCAAGGCCATTCCGGGACCGATGACCATGGAGGCGCTGAAATACTACGTCGACTGTGCCACGGCTATCGAGGATGCGATTGCCCAAAAAAGCAACCTGAGTACCTTTCGCTCTGTCTTGCGCCGCCGTCAGCGACCAGTGTTGCCCGAGCAGGACAAGACCCCCGCGTCGATTGCTCAGCCAGAGGATGCGCCAACAGTCGCGCCCACCCCCGCCGTTGAGCCCCCCTGTTTGCTGCCTACGCCGCAGCGCAAGCCTGCTGCAATACCTAAAACCATCACAAACACCCAAACCGTCTCCACGGGAAGTGAGCGCGTCATGAAAATAAAGTCCGAACTGGCTGGCCTCATCACGTCGCTGTCTCCGGGGAACAGCGCCTTCGATGCGATTCTTGCACAGATTAACGGCAGCCTTCAGGAGCTGACCAGGCTGCACAAGGATGAGTTGGAAAGGCAGAACGCGGCGCAAACCGAGATTGCGCGAATGGGCGACCTTCGAGAAACGTATGCCTCCGTCCTAGCGAAGTACGAAGGATTCAAGGCAGATTTCGAGCTCTCGGACTGCTATGCCTTTGTCGAGCCGAGCGCCAGTGCCCTGGATGACGCAGAAGACGAAGCCATGCTGATTGAGCAAAATGTCGAGGACGTTCAGTCCCTAAAAGACGATGTCAATAAGATCGACTCGCTCCCGCCACCAGCATCTTTCCCTGAGCGCGAGAAACGGGCACGCGCAAGCGCCGAGACACTCAGCAAGGCTCAGGACATGGCCAACGCGCTCAAGACCCGCCTCGACACGAGCATCTGCCTGACCTCTGGCGCCGACGGCGCCCCACCCCCCCCTGACGGCCCGGTGGACGAAGCTCCCGACTCCGAGGTCAGCCCCCCCATAGTCCAAGAGCCTGCGGCGGATGCGGCTCCGAACGAAGCGGCGGTTACAGTTGCGGCCATGCCGCCCTCAGCGCAGCCAGTGCCGCCCATACTCACGAAGCCTGAGAAGCGGGTTGACACCACCCCTGCTCCGATTGCGTCCCTCATTGCAGTGCCCCCCCCTCCTGCTAAAGCCAGCCCACCTCAGATCGCACCTCCGCCAATCATTGCCTCGGAGGTGGCGATCAGCATCCCCGAGCAAGCGCCAGCCGTCCATGCAGTGAGCAAGTCGCCTGCCGTCAATGAGCCAATGCAAAGCGAGCAAGTGAGCGAAACGGAAGCCTGCTTAGAGCGCTCCGTCAGCGCAGACGTCTGCGCCGAGCTTGATGTTCTTGTGGACCTTTTCGCTCGCCGCTACTACGGCCTGGCACAGGCCCAGATCGAGGCGATAAAGCCGCTCATGCCGGCCATGAACGAGGATGTCGAAGACGCTCGGAGCACAAACGTCCACCACATCGTGCTAACTGCGCTTGCCGTAACTATGGACTCAATGCAGTGCAAGTTCGCCTTTCCTTCCGCCCTTGACAGCGCGCTAAAGGAAATGCTCGAGGTCGCGCCTCTGTCCAATGACGTTCTGTGCGAAGCCAAGTTCACCGCGCTGGGAGCCCTTGGCGCCAGCCTGAGCAGCATGCTGTTCAGCAACTCCGATGCGCAGTGGAACGTCGGTAACGTGATTCGCGAGCGCCTCCAAGGACACCACGGCCTCAAGCAACTGCTTGAGCATGTCGACACCGCTCGCCAGCGCAACGTCACGCTCACCCGGGCAACCTTCAGGAATTCGGACATCGGAGATCAGCAGACGATTAACTCGGAACTAGAGGAGCTGAGCAAAAGAGCCGCCAACTGGAAGAGCGACAACGACATCCACAGCAGTTGGAACCATCGCGCATTCCGCAGTGCTCACGAGGACATTTATGGCGCCTCGCACCCTGTTGGCGCTTGCTTGGCGGCCATCGCGAAAGGCGACGCGCTCAGGGCGCGCCAACTTTTTGAGGAAGCCCGCCGCAAATTGGACAAGCCAACAGCGACGCTTGACGAGGCATTCCGCAAGATCGGGGAGAAGAAAAACCCGGATGGGCAGCTGCGCGTATGGTCCATCGAAAACCTCGGTGTCACCAAGTCATTCATCGAAGACTGCCTGACCCTCATGGAGCGCCGCCACAGCCCCAGCAAGGAGCTCAAGCAAAACACCGAGAGCTACCTCTCAGTGCTGCATCGAAGCCTGACCGGCGCACGCGAGGAGATCCTCGTTATGGATGCTCGTACGCCACTTGAACGCCTGTACCGCGACAGCGCGGCGGCGGCAATCCAGTGCGCTCTACATCTGTACGGAGAAGACCACGTTGAGGCGTGCGTAGGCAAAGATCAAGAGCGTCTCTTGCTTGACCTGGCGCTTGATCGCGACCTGATGCCTGAAATCTATCCCGCGGACGGCGTGCCTGCACTCTGCGACCCCGCGGAGACAAGGCGTGAAGTACGCCGCTGCGCCGCAGCGCTCCATTCAATTGGGCAGGGAACGGGAACGGATACGCTCGACGACCTACTTGCCGACGTTCAGCGCCAGCACATCGCACGCAATCGCTTCCTCCCGGCATTTCACATTGAGCGACTCCTCAAACGCTCGGGCTCCGCTGATTCCATCTCGCTCGCCTACGCGAAAGCCAAGAACAAATTCATCGCCGACCTGCAGGAAGTGCGCCAGCGCGTTACGCATGCCATGACGCTCAATGCCTTTCCCAAGGGAGCGGAAGAAGCCAACCAGATGCTTCGCGTCGTGGAAGAGATGCTCGAATCGCTTCGCTCAGACCACAGCATCGGCCACATCAACAACACGAGCTCCCACTATGCGGACTTCCCGCAGGCACTGCACGCGATGCAACACATCGTGCAGAACCCCCTGGAGAAGCGCCTGAAGGAGGCGACCGATCGCATCGAGGCCGAACTTCAGTCCTACTATGAGATCCACGGCTTAAAGGTTTCCTCGGACGTTCAGCGCATTCGGGCGATGCTTGCAGAGAAAAATGCTGCCAGCCTGCGAACTGCAAACGACGCCCTTGCCGTGCTAAAGCAACAGGGTCGCCTTCCTGAGCGAATTGAGTTCCAGGCAGATCACGCAAAGGCGTACGAGACGTTCCTGCGCGACTTACACGAGTCCACCGCTGGACGCAAGTCGACATTGGATGCGCTTCGCGAGGCGCTTGCGGCAGAGTCCAAGGAGGATGATTTCCCTTGGCTTGCTCAGCTGAGCGAAGAGCAGAGAAAGGACGCGAAAGCCTTTCTTGAATCCTGGTCGAGCATTTTCAGCATCTCCAAGAGAACTGTTCTGGACGAGTCTGGCCCCCTGCACCGCCTTTTCCAGCAGATGGGCCTCGGGGAGGCCCCCGCACCTTTGCCCGAGAACGGACGCCCCAATCGCACCAAGTTCTTCCTGCCAGAGCGATCTTTTACGCTCAACCTATCGAGCGATGATGTTTTCATCCCGCCACGACTGGGCTCGTGGGCTACGCACATTGAGGGCTACGTTCTGGCCGGCTCGCCGCAGGAATCCGATCTGCGCCAGTTGATGCAGGACGTTGGGAGCACGCCAGTGGTCGTGATCGCGCGAATGCGCCTCTCGATGTCCAAGAGAGCCAAGCTTTGCGGCGGCTATCCCGTCTTACTGCTCGATGACGACCTGATCTCGTACATCGCGCTGCACCCTGGAGAGCGGCTTGAGACGATGCTGCGCATCGCCATCCTCACCTACTACACCAATCCCTACGACGATTACGGCGGTCGTCCAGTCCCCTCCGAAATGTTCTTCGGACGCCAGCGCGAGCTCACGCTGCTGCGCGAAGTAAAGAGCCTTGGAGTCCTATACGGCGGGCGCCGCCTCGGTAAATCTTCCTTGCTCAGCCAGATCGAGAAAGAGACCAACCTGACGCGCGGCAGCATGGCTGTCTACATCTCGATGGAAACGGTTGACTCCTCCGGCGACCACGTCACGTCCGCCTGGGACTTCCTGTATCGCCAGTTGACGATGAAGAAACTCATTCCAGAGTACATCGGCGCGATGCAAACAGGGTGGGTGGCCACGCGACAATGGATCGAGAAGGGCCTCGCTCAGAACAGCACGCTGAAATCCTTGTACCTGCTGATTGACGAGGCCGATACCCTCATGGCCTGCGAGCTGCGCCTGAAGAACAACGAGGTGGGATTCATCCGTGGGTTGCAGCAATTGGTCGACAACCTGCAAGGCAGCTGCCACGTTCGCTACGTCGTTGCCGGCCTGCACAACATGGCGCGCATGGCGTCCGATGAGAACTCGGTGTTTGGAAAGGCAGAGCAGATCGCTCTGGAGCCCTTCAACTCCCCCGACGACATCCAACGCGGCATCAAGCTCATCACCAAGCCCTTGGCGGCCTTGGGCTACCTGTTTGCGAAGGGAAGCGAAGACCTGCCTCTGCGGATCCTCTCAGTGTGCAACTTCTATCCTGCTTTCATCCAGTTGTATTGCAAACGCCTGGTCGACAAGCTGCAAAACGATCGGCAGGAGAAATGTCCGCCCATGTACATCACGAGCGAAGAGCTTGACGTGGTGGAGAAGGACACATTCCTGCTGACCGAGCTTCGCCGAAAGTTCGAGCTCAACCTTAACCTAGACAAACGCTACAAGGCTATTGCACTCATCTTGGCCGATGTCTACTACTCTGAGGTCGAGTCGAGCGGGCACTACACGGGCTTGAACCTGTCAGAGATCCGCGGCGCCTGCGAAGCCTATACGCCCACGCACTTTCGCAACGGCGGTCAAGGCGTCTTCGAGGCTCTGCTCGATGAGATGCGCAAGCTCAACGTGGTGGAGAAGGTTCAAACGCGCTACATACTGAGGACCCCCAATATCGCGATGATGATGGGAGAGCGCGAGAGCATCGCTCACCAACTCGACGAGCTGGCCAGAGAGAAGGCAGAAGAGCATCGCAATCACGGTGATCGACGGGTACAGCTGCTCAAGGGCAGCGAACGAGGTCTTTTCTTCCCCTTCCCTATCTCGACCGTGCGCCGATTCATGGAATCGTCTGACGGAGAGCTGTTGGTCATCACGGGCAATTCTTCCAGCGGGCTGATGGAACTGAGCAAGCTCACAGCGGGCGACTGGCTCATAGGCAACGAAGGCATAGTTACCGCGCTCGCCGGGAGCGGCCCCTATGCCGCTTCTGAATACGTGAACAGGATCCGCAAGGAGACCGGCGGGAGTCGGGGCAACTCTCTTCCTCGGCTTCTGCTTGTCCGGCCGCCTTCCTGGAGGCCAGATGTCTTTGCCGAGTTCATCAGCGCCGCAAAGAAGGCCGCCGCCTTCAAGATCAGGATCGCACTGCTGGCCATCCCCGAGCAAGCTGGGGAACTCGCCAAGGCGATTGGTGAGGGCGAACTGGAGACACACAGCGGGCCCAATGGCGGGTGGCGCGTAGAGCCGATTCCTTGCTGGTCAGACGATGCCGTGTACTTCAGAATGCATGAGAACGTCGACGTGTCCTCCAATGCCGAGGCTATTGCTGCGCTCCTAAAGGCTTCGTGCGGGTATCAAACCCCACTTCTTCAGATCTGCAACGCCAACATGACAGTGGCTGAAGCCATGAATTTCGCGGAGGCGAGAAAGAAAGCCTTCGCTCCAAGTCTCGACGTCTTCTACAAGAACATCGGGATGCCATCTGCGCTTTTGCAGGACAAGGGAGCCGCGCTCCAGGGTTTCACCCAACTGGTTGATGGCTACAAGCGTAACTCCCCTGACGTCGCCGATGCGCTCGAACTTCAGGAGCTGCACCAATCGGACGCCCAGTTCCTGCACTGGATGGGACTGCTCCAAGACGGTCCTGATGGCACCTGGAAGACCCCTGCCTACTACTCCGAGCTGCTATCAGCTCCCTCGAAATGAGCCACTCAAGCATCGACACCGCGCTGTACTGGAGCCTTCCAGGCCCGCGCGCGCTGTTCACTCGCGTAGCGGAGGCCGCCGTGATCTCCAGAGCTTTCTGGATCAACCTGCCGCACATCCCGGTAAGAGGTACCTGGGAAAAGATCAAGGAGGGCCTACGAAGTGCAAACATTGCCACCCCCATTGACCTGACCATTCGGGCGGGCACCGACATCGGAGCCGAAATCGGCGTGCATGTGCATGAGCGACGCATTACAGCGGCGCAGCTGGCCATGCATGTGGCCCAAACAAGGACTGCCGTCATCTTACGAGCTGAAGACGACCTGGCAAAAAGGGAGTGCGACGCCTACGCACTAGAGTTCATGGCGGCACTCTCCACGGCCGGCCAGCAGGGGAACATGCAGCTTGTCATCGCCCTTCACGACGAGTCGTTCACGGACGACAGGCATGACAATGGACTGCAGGTGATTGCCTTCGACGGCTCCCTGACATTTGACGAAATTGATGCGTACGTCGCCATTCGCATGCTCGACTCACCAGGGCCGGGCAGCACGCGGCTTCTTCGGCGAATCGTCAGTGAGTTCGCTGGGTTCGACGTAGAGATGGCCGAGCGGCTGATGGCGATGCCAGAAGCACAGCTCCTACTCATCAATGAACACCTCGCGGACCTTATGGCCGTGGACATCGACCGCTGGCGTCACAAATCCTGGCTTCACCGGACGATGACGACCCACAGCCCCGGGGCCACTCATGTGCTGTGGGATATGTTCAAGACGCTCCACGGGACACCAGGAGAGGCTGCCGAGGCCGAGACTCGAATCAAGAAGCGCTACTGGCGTGCCTGCGTGAGGACAATCACGCCCTGGCTGGAAGAACGAAGAGCGCAGGTGGTCGGATGCTTCTCAAGTCAGCTGAAGCTGATCGCAGCCAACCATGGAGGAAAATTCCCTCGCCCGATAAACGACGGGCGAACGGTATATATGGGAGAAGAGGAGCTCGAGTTCAACAACATCGTGGGAATGGTACGTTTCAAATCGCTTAACCTAGTCACTGCGCGCGAGGAGCGCGCATTCAGCATCTGCTTATTGGCGAAGCGAGTTCGCGACGACCTCGCACACCTGCGGATGCCGCAACCCCACATCCTGAATCAGTTGGTCGCGGAGATGGATTCGGAGTTCCCAAATTTTGGGAATGCGTAGAAGATCAGCCGCCAGAGGTGGTCCCGGTAGGGCCGATTTCGATTGTAGAAGTCCAAGTACTTTCCCATGCTGCCTAAGCGTATGCGTCCGGCAATCCCATATTGAAGTGACAGTCCAAGTCTCACCGCGTCAAAGGGCAGACTGCCAGTTCGCCGGAGGCCGGACCGGTCATCCATGTTGGCGTGACCGTCGCACCCAACGAGTGCCCGGTCTCACGCGCCCAGCAGCCATGCAGGCCGTTTTCCATCGAAGGTCTGGTTCGGAACGAACCAGTCACTCAGCCGGTCTGCGGCGAATGACTCTGACCAGCCTGAAGCACCCGCTGGTGGCCTTATCAACGGGCCCAGCATCGATTTCGGATCTTCGCCTATGTGTTGCAGTTGTTTTGGGGACTGAAAGGTTTCTGGGCGAGTTACCCGCTCACCTATCTATATGCCCTGCTACTGCAGGCCACCTACTCCCATTGGGACTGGCGCAGTCACTATACACGGCCGAAAGTTAAGACAAATGATGCGAACGATGACGGGTTCCGGCTTGCCGCACATTGGGCGCAACCTTGCAGGCATTGCGCGATGCGATGCGTTAAGCGACCATGGGCGGCCTGTAAAACCGGAAAAAGATACGCGCTTGGAAGGGTCCTGTCATTGCCCGAAAATCAGGTTCACTGTCGAGGCTGCTCAGCCGGTCCCATTCATGCGGTGCTACTGCTCCATCTGCCGCAAAACAGCGGGCCCCGGCGGCTACGCTATCAAGCTCGGCGCAGACACCCGTAGCATGCGAGTGGTTGGGAAGCGATACCTGCGCATTTACCAAGCGACTTTGCAG
Source organism: uncultured Gammaproteobacteria bacterium (assembly GCA_947085645.1). Taxonomy (GTDB): domain Bacteria; phylum Pseudomonadota; class Gammaproteobacteria; order Burkholderiales; family Burkholderiaceae_C; genus Acidovorax. Next base: position 51,524 of record CAMTXG010000012.1, on the reverse strand, counting down.
GATGATGTGAGTTCTCGCGCAAATGTAAGTCAGGCGCGGCGCTATTTTTGCTCGCGGTGCGGAAGCGCTCTATGGGTATGGGACCCACGTTGGCCCGACCTAGTACACCCTCACGCAGGCGCTATCGACTCGCCACTGCCACCAGCTCCAGAAACCGTGCACATCATGCTCGACTCAAAAGCACCATGGGTCGACGCCGAGGGTAGCTCAACTGATCCCCGCTTCGCCAAGTACCCGAGCATGTCCTTGGCTCAGTGGCACCATCATTGGCACCTGGACTCACCGGCTAAGACGCCGGCAGATCAGGATGTTGATTTCCACGCAGAAGTGACCCACTAACCCCCCGTCAGCCGCAAGACTCCGATCGAGACTTCTACCCTCGCCCCACGAACGGCATCTTGGTCGCCATGACTGTGTGGAATAGGACGTTCGCCTCCAGCGGCAGATTCGCCATGTAGAGAACCGACTGCGCTACAACTTCGACGTCCATCAAGGGCTCCACCGCAATTTCGCCGTGTGCTTGCGGGACACCTTTCGCCATGCGCGCAGCCAAGTCTGTCATCGCGTTGCCGATGTCGATCTGGCCAACCGCAATGTTGTAGGCACGGCCGTCCAGCGCTGCCGTTTTGGTCAAGCCCATCACAGCGTGCTTGGTGGCGGTGTAAGCAGCTGAGTTGGGTCTGGGCGCGTGCGAAGAAATCGAGCCGTTGTTGATGATGCGACCACCTTGGGGACTCTGGTCGCGCATGACACGGAAGGCCTGCTGCAGGCAATAGAACATGCCATTCAGATTCACGTCCACAACATCGCGCCACTGCTGCGGCGTCCACTCCAAGAAGGAGCCCGGTGGGTTACCCCGCCCCGCGTTGTTGAAAAGCAGGTCCACTCGTCCAAAGCGCGCAACGGCTTTTGCGTAGAGGCTTTCAACTGCTGAGGCATCTGTGACGTCAGTGGTAACGCAAAGGATCCGTTCCCCGGCGCCGAACGTAGAGTTCGCTTGTGTATGCACTTCATCCAAAAGTGCACCGCGGCGGCCAGCAAGTACAAGACGGTAGCCAGCGCCCGCCAAAGCGAGTGCGACCGCTTTCCCTACGCCAGACCCTGCGCCTGTGATTACTGCTACTTTGTCGTTGTTCATTGATGCTGAGGTATGAAATAAGGTGGGTAGCGACGGGAGTTCGCGTGATGCATGGTCTGGCAAACCGCGAGACCTGCCAACCGATGCATTTTCGCGTAACCCAATTTGGCGCTGGACGCTGTCTTCATCACTGTAATTACACGGGTACGAAGTCTACGCAGCGGGTTCAGATGGGGACACCACCGCAGTGTGGCAGGCGGTCCAGAACCAGAGCCCGGTCTTCTTTCGTGGGCTGCTCTTTAGTCGGTAGGTGATCGGGCGGCGGGCGATGGCCTGCCGGTGGCAGCAACTTGCCCCCGGCCGAAATGTCATCGCCGCGGATCTTGGCCAGAATCCCGTTGTCCATGCCCATCTTGATCATTTCAGCTTGCTCTCTGGTGGGAGCGTCAGCGTGGCCATGCCATCACTTGGTGGGCGCGGCGCCAGCCAGTACACCCAGAGCCCGCGCATCCAGGCACCGCAGTAGATGATGCAAACAGCGAAGATTCCCCACTGCTGCGCCTTCCACGCTGCGTAGAACCAAGCGGGCTGCCCCAGCATGCCAAAGATGCACGCCCACCGGCGCAGGCGGTCAGTGCGCGCCTGCGAGAGCCAGGCGGCAACTGCTCCGAACAAGGCAATGGCGATTTGATCGATTCCCATGGGGGCGATTGTGCATCACTGGATGAATGCACAGTACCATTCATCAGCTGAGCGCCGAGTCGGGCCCCCGGACTACGCCGGTACCGCTGTGGTAGGGCCAGTATGAAGACATGACAACCCCCTACTCCCAAGTCTGCATCTATCCGAGGCTCAAGCCCTGTGGGCTGGGGCGTTGGAGGATCAGCAATACGAAATCCACAGAATCCTATGCGGTGGACCTCCCGGCGTCGCACGTGCGGCCAACCTGAAACAGGCACTGGAGACTGCACGCATCGTGTTGGAAGCGCAAACCCAAGCGCTGCCCAACTGATAAATGCGGTGTTGTCTTACATGCAGTCCCTTTTGGGGACCAGTAATATTTCCTCGCCACCAACAGCTTGGTGGTTCCCTCCCCTTGCTCCCCAGCAAGTTCAAGCCCACCCTCAGAGGTGGGCTTTTTTTGGTTGCAAGGCGTTTGTGACGACGCGAGTGGATACGGAGAACGCTCTGAGAGAGCCTTGGTGAATTAGATGGTGGGACGGTCTCACGACGCCCCTAATGCTGTCCACCGCGGCGATGAAGTTAGCACCCCGGATGTGCAGATTTCCATGCAGCACACGTTAAAGAGGCTGTGCCGCTCATATCCCACTCGCTAGCTCACCTGTGGTCTACGCCCGAGGTAAATCGGAAGCAATTTAGCCGCCCCCTTGAGCACACCAAACTCTTGATCATCCAGGTCGTGCTTGTCGACGTCAAAATGGCAAATCGTCCCGTAAAGATTGCCGTAATTGTCCACGAGAGGCAGGCCGTGATACGAGCCCACTACCCCTTGGTATTTATGGCCCGACAACCGCTCATCGAGAGTCGTGTTGGCGGTTCGGAAGGCGCCGTCACGTATGACAAATTGACAGAAGCTATCCGTGAGCGGCACCTCCTTGAGAAACTCGGGTGTCAGTTCACCCAGTTTGTCAAAGACAAACTCGTTCCTCAAGGTACTTCCATCAAGCCGGTACACCGCCGAATACCTATGTGGGACGCGCTTGTTCAGATACCCCAAACCCGCTGGTCCATCCACGTCCAACAGAGCGCGATACATGCGCACGACATCTGACACCGAGCTGAGTTGGCTCATAGAAAATAGCGATCCGGGAGTTTTCAACAGTCTACAGGACGCTCAATCTAGGAGGGCACGGGCGTCACTCCTGCGCCGCGAATCTCCCCGCCTCCAGTGCATGCCGCCGTTTGCTCTGCAGGTACATCCACTGTGCCTCCCTGATCCATATGCCGCGCATTCACGCTCTGCGCCAGCTGCATCCACCGGTTGGGGTGGGCACAATGGGAAGAAAGCTGGCCGCACGATCATTTGTCGGGAGTTGGTTCAAAAGACGGGCGTCTAATTTCTGCCTCTTCTGCATGCAGAGCCATAGCCAGCAACTTGGCAGATGGTGGACGATCCGCCTGGGGCATGCACCAAAGCACTCGTGAGCCATTCACGGTAGGAACTTCATTTGATCGGACGGGGGCACTGAGCGCTGCACTGCTAGTCGACAGATCGGTATGGACTTGTAAGAAGTCCAGATGCGGCGATAGACGCTCAGGCGTCTCACAAGCTGCTGCCAGAACGCCCTACCTATCAGTGTTCTGCGCCCCGCTGCACGGAGGAGTTCTAGAACAACCGATGGGGAAACCATGCACAGCACTTCTCCTATGAAATCGCTACTTTTGTACATCGCTGTGCATAGTGCACGGCCCCAATAGCGTAAATTTTCCCTGCGGCAGCGCGCTCGAATCCACTCGAATCAAAGTCACTTGCCAGTGCAAAATGGAAGTGGAAGATCGTTTAGGTGCCTTGCTCTGACTCCACAGGGACCACCTACTTCGATGGCCACCGGACGTTCAGAACGCGCCAAAAGCAGGCGCTGACTTAGCCTGTTTTGCGGAGGCCGTATGGCCTGATGCGCTTGCAACGGACATTTCTGTGGATTTGACCGCTTCGATTTCCATCGAATCCAGTCAACTCAATCACATCTGCAAAGGTACAAACAAAGGTACAAAAAACAAAAAAGCGCCCCGAGAGGCGCTTGTTTGCTTACTTACTGGCGGAGAGGGTGGGATTCGAACCCACGGTGGTATTGCTACCACGCCTGATTTCGAGTCAGGTACATTCGACCACTCTGCCACCTCTCCTATGTGTCGAAGCCTGCGATTATAGCAAGATTTTATCCGCTTTTAGACTCATAACACCGCCAAAGGTGCGCAACCCTGTGAATCAATCGCCTACTTCAGCGTAAGGAGGCTATCCACCCTTGGCCTTTAAAATTCTGGAAAGACGCCAAGCATGAGCCCCACACACATTTCACCGAGAGAGTTGAACGATTTCCAGGCTGATGTCGTCTGCCCACAGCGTGCCCTCCTCCTCCAGCATGACGCCAACGCGCAATCGCTCCGCATTGACAGGGATCGCCAGTTCGATTTCATAACGTTTCCAAGTCTGGGTACCGCGTACCCGCGCATCATTCATGTGATTCCACGTCTGGATCCCGCCATCCGGACTGACCGTCTGCATTACCAAACCGGCTCCGACACCGTCAGCACCCGCAGTGCGCAAGTATGCGGACAACCGTGCCCGTTGCCCAAGCCAACAAGCCGGGACGGATAGCGTCTGATCCAGCACACCAAAATCTTCCACTTTCACCCGCCGAATCCTGGCGCTGCCTGGAGCGCTGTAGGGCTCGACGGTATCCACGGTGAATTCATAGTGGCCGCTCACACGATGCTCTTTTGCAACCCAATGCAAGGGACGGCCATCAGGTCCGGCCTGAAACGATGGATTCTGTAAAAACACCTTTGCAGGCATGTCGCTTGATGGACAGGATGGCGCTTGCGCCAGCGCGGCTCCAGCCATTGCCGCCACCAGAACGACAGCGCTGCCACCTTGAAACCAGTACTTCATCGCGTTACTCCAAAAATTTCAGCACTGCCAAGCCACCCATGTAAGGCCGCAGCACTTCGGGAATCGTCACACTGCCGTCGGCGTTCTGAAAATTCTCCAGCACCGCCACCAGCGTGCGCCCCACGGCCAGGCCAGAGCCATTCAGCGTGTGCAGCAGTTCGTTCTTGCCCTGCGCGTTTTTGAAGCGGGCCTGCAGGCGGCGCGACTGGAAGGCTTCGCAGTTGCTCACCGAGCTGATCTCGCGGTAGGTGTTCTGCGCGGGCAGCCACACCTCCAGGTCGTAGGTCTTGGCGGCGCCAAAGCCCATGTCGCCGGTGCACAGGCTCATCACACGGTACGGCAGGCCCAGCTTTTGCAGCACGGCTTCGGCGTGGCGCGTCATTTCTTCGAGCGCTTCGTAGCTCTTGTCGGGGTGCACGATCTGCACCATCTCGACCTTGTCGAACTGGTGCTGGCGGATCAAGCCCCGAATGTCGCGCCCGCCGCTGCCCGCTTCAGAGCGAAAGCATGGCGTGTGTGCGGTCAGCTTGATGGGCAGGTCGGCCTCTGGCGTGACCACATCGCGCACGAAGTTGGTCAGGGGCACTTCGCTGGTGGGGATGAGGTACAGCGCGGTGTTGTCCGGCACCGCCTCGCCGTCCTGGCCGCCCTTTTTGGCGGCGAACAAATCGCCTTCAAACTTGGGCAACTGGCCGGTGCCTTTGAGCGAATCGGCGTTCACCGCATAGGGCACATAGCACTCGGTGTAGCCGTGCTCGGTGGTTTGCACGTCCAGCATGAACTGCGCCAGGGCGCGGTGCAGGCGGGCGATGGGGCCCTTCATCACAGTAAAACGCGAGCCCGACAACTTGGTGCCCATTTCAAAGTCCAGGCCCAGCGGGGTGCCCACATCCACGTGGTCTTTGATGTCGAAAGCAAACGTGGCAGGCGTTCCCCAGCGGCGCACTTCGACGTTGCCCGATTCATCGGCGCCCACAGGCACAGATTCGTGTGGCAGGTTGGGCACAGCCACCAGCATGGTCAACAGTTCGGCCTGGATTTGTTCCAGGCGGGCGGCGGATTGCTCCAGCTCTGCCTTGCCTGCCGCCACCTGGGCCTTGATGGCTTCGGCGCCGTCCTTGTCGCCCCGACTCATCAGCATGCCGACCTGTTTGGACAGCTGGTTGCGCTGGGCCTGCAGCTCCTCCGTGCGGGATTGCAATGTTTTGCGCTCGGTTTCCAGGGCCTGGAACGCGGAGACGTCCAGGAAGGCCTGGGGCTTTTTGCGGGTTTCCAGACGCGCGATGGCGGTGTCGAGGTCTTTGCGGAGAAGAAGGATGTCAAGCATTGCTGGATTTTAGTTCCCCCCTGAGTCGCTTCGCGCCTTCCCCCCCCGAGGGGGACGCACCCGGTGGCCCGGCAAAGCCGGTTCCACAGGTGCACTGGCCTGGGCCGCGCCCGTTACTTGGGCCGCTTTCTGACTCAGGCGAGGTTTGCCGGGTCGAAGTTGGCACCGCAGAGGATCAGCGCCACCGTTTCCTGCGGCTGGGGCTTGTACGCGCCGGTGTGCAGCGCCGCCAAGCCGAGCGCAGCAGCGGGCTCCACGGCCAGTTTCAGTTCTTTCCACAGCCACTGCTGGGCGGCGCGGATGGCGTCGTCGGGCAGCAGCAGCGCGTCGTGCACATGGCGCTGGCTGACCTCCCAGCCGATGGTGCCGATGCGGCGGGCGCCCAGCGAGTCGGCAGCGACACCGCCCACTTCCACATCGACCGGCTGACCCGCAGCGCGCGCGGCGTGAAGGGTGGGGGCGCGTTCGGGCTCCAGCGCGACCACATGGGCGCGGCTTTCCACCCACGCGGCCACACCGGCAATCAGCCCGCCGCCGCCCACACTCACCAGCAGCGTGTCGGGCAGGCGGCCGCCCTGCTCTTCCATCTCCAGCGCCAGGGTGCCTGCACCGGCCACCACCTCGGATTGGTCATAGGCGTGGGCCTGCAGTGCGCCAGTGGCCTTCTGGCGGGCTACGCAGGCTTCAAAGGCTTCGGAATACGCGGCGCCGGTGACGACCACTTCGGCGCCCAGGGCACGCAGGCGGGCACGCTTGGCTTCGGGCGAGACTTCGGGCACAAACACCTCGCAGCGCACGCCCAGGGCCTTGGCTGCGGCCGCCACGGCAATGCCGGCGTTGCCGCCGGATGCAATGATCACGCCGCTGTCGGGTACGGGGTTGGCCAGCAGGCGGTACAGCATGCCGCGCGCCTTGAAGCTGCCGCCCACCTGCAGGTGCTCCAGCTTGAGCCAGACCTCGCCGCAGTCCACGCCCAGCGAATTGCCGGACACGCGCATCAGCGGCGTGGTGCGCAGAAAATCGGGCTGGGCGGCCAGTTGGTGGCGGGCGGCGGCGATGGCGGCGCGGTCGATCATGCGGGGGCTCCGTGGGGCAAAGGGACGCAGTTTAGAGGTTGCCCCGCCCCAACGCATGCCGCTGGCAGATACAGCGCGATACATGGTGTGCTGCAGGCCCGCCGATGAACTGCCGATAACATGGCCATGCAGCTCCCTTTGCGAACGCCCTTCGCGGGTCTGCGTGCAGGAGAAAAGCATGTTCTTTGTGTTCGGCCCCTCAGGCCAGATGTACCGGGGTGGCCCCGAAAACCTGGCGCGTATTTCTGCGGTGCGTAACGTGCAGCGCCCGCAGGCGCTGCGCACCCGGGCGCAGGATGTGCCCGGCCAGCCCGCCCCCACCTTCCGGATGCCTAGCGACCCCGCTGCCGCCGATGCAACAAGTGCCGCGCCTGCTTCCGTGGTCAACCTGCGCATGCAGGATGCGGTGAGCGCCTACGCACAAACCGAACAAGGTCCCCAGACCGCCCGCCAGCCGTTGACCAAGGTAAGCGACGTGATGACCACCGACGCACTCAGCGTGTTGTCCGATGCGGTGGTCAATGACGCCTGGCAGACCCTGGCCGAGCACAAGGTGGCGCAGGCGCCCGTGGTGGATGCGCTGGGCCGCGTGATTGGCCTGCTGCTGCGGGCCGATATGGCGCCGCTGGACCTGCTGCCCGAGCCCGGCGCCGTCAAGCAGGCCATCGACCTGGCGCGCCGCCCGGTTTCTGAAGTGATGGTGAGCCCCGTGCCGACGGTGGCCGCCGACACCGAACTGCGCCGCGTAGCTGCAGTGCTGCTGGAGACCGGCCTGCCCGGCCTGCCGGTGACGGACGAGGCGGGTGTGCTGTCAGGCTTTATCTCGCGCACCGACATCCTGCGCGCGGTGGCGGCCGACCCGCCGCTGGATTTGTGGAGCGGGCCCGCGATGGCGCTGTAGTGTCCTGATCTGCGCAAAAATATAAGTCAAATTGGCCGCTAGCGCTTATCCATCATGCGCTAGCAGCTATCAAAACAGAAGTATCTCTGAGCCGCAGGCGGTTACGCCCTGCGGCCATCAATGCCCTGCAGGACCCGTCTCTGGCGTGCGCTCTGTGATGGTCAGTCCCGTTGCGGTATCGATCTTGAGCCCCTTGGGCAGGGGAAATTTGATGGTTTCTTCAATGCCCGCCATGGTGCGCACCGACACCGCGCCCAGCGCCTTGATGCGGTCGATGACCTGCTGCACCAGGATTTCTGGCGCTGAGGCGCCAGCCGTGAGGCCCACGCGGGCGGTGCCGTCGAACCATTCGCCCTTCAGTTCGTCGGCGCTGTCCACCATGTAGGCGGTGGTGCCCAGCTTGGCGGCCAGCTCGCGCAAGCGGTTGCTGTTGGAGCTGGTGGGGCTGCCCACCACAATCACCACGTCCACCTGCGGGCTGAGCACCTTGACTGCGTCCTGCCGGTTCTGGGTGGCGTAGCAGATGTCCTGCTGCTTGGGCTCGCGCACGCTGGGGAAGCGCGCGCGTACGGCAGCAGAGATTTCGGCCGCGTCGTCCACGCTCAGCGTGGTCTGCGTGACCACGGCCAGCTTGGCGGTCTGCGCGGGTTGCACGCGGGCCACGTCGGCCACGTCTTCGACCAGGTGAATGCCGTGGTCCAACTGGCCCATGGTGCCTTCCACCTCGGGGTGGCCCTTGTGGCCGATCATGATGAACTCGTAGCCCTCTTTGGCGAGCTTGGCCACTTCGACGTGCACCTTGGTCACCAGCGGGCAGGTGGCGTCAAAAATGCTGAAGCCGCGCGCCACGGCCTCTTGCTGCACGGCCTTGCTCACACCGTGGGCGCTGAAAACCAGCGTGGCGCCGGGGGGCACGTCCGACAGCTCTTCGATAAAGATCGCGCCCTTGGCCTTGAGGTCGTTCACCACGTACGTGTTGTGCACGATCTCGTGGCGCACATAGATAGGGGCACCGAACTTCTGGATGGCGCGCTCGACGATTTCAATGGCGCGGTCCACGCCCGCACAAAAGCCGCGCGGTTCGGCCAACAGAATCTCTTGGGGCAACTGCATCACAGGATCCCGATGACTTGCACTTCAAACGTCACCGGCTGGCCTGCCAGCGGGTGGTTGAAGTCGAACAGTACGGCGCCATCCTCGCGCACCTGCTGCACCGCACCCGCGTAGCTGCCCTGCCCGTCGGGTGTGGGGAACTGCACCACATCGCCCACGTTGTATTTTTCGTCCGGGTCGCCCAGTTGGTTCAGCAGTTTCTTGGCTACCCATTGCTGCATGTCGGCATTGCGCTCGCCAAAGGCCTCGCCCGCAGGCAGCTCGAACGTGGTGCGTGTGCCTTCAGCCAGGCCCAGCAGGCGCTGCTCCATGGCGGGCGACAGCTCGCCGGTGCCCAGGGACAGGGTGGCTGGTTTGTCGGTAAACGTATTGATCACATCCCCTGCCGGGCCGGCCAGGCGATAGTGCAGGGTAAGGAAGGAGCCCTGCTGGACAGTGGGCAAAGCGGCAGCGGTAGAGGTCATGGGAGTCTCGATAAACTCCTGCGATTGTAGAAAACCGGGCAAAGCCCTACGCCCGTCAGCCCCCAGCGGGCGTCAAACCCCTTGCGCCATGCCCCTCAAAGACCTGCCCGCCGACGCCCAGCCCCGCGAAAAACTGCTGGCGCGTGGCCCCGCCGCCCTGGCCGATGCCGAGCTACTGGCCATCTTGCTGCGCACCGGCATTGTGGGCAAAGGCGTGCTGCAGATGGCGCAAGAGCTGCTCGACCCGCCCAGCGTGGACGCCACCACCGGCAAAGTGAGCGGTGGCTTCGGTGGCATTGCCGGGCTGCTGCACACCAGCGCGGCCGACCTTACGCGCATCAAGGGCCTGGGCCCCGCCAAACGCGCCGAGCTGGTGGCCGTGCTGGAGCTGGCGCGCCGCGCGCTGGCCCAGCAGCTGCGCGAGCGTGAGGTGTTTGACTCGCCCGACGCCGTCAAGCACTACCTGCAGCTGCACCTGGCGGCCAAGGGCCACGAGGTGTTTGCGGTGTTGTTCCTCGATGCGCAAAACCGCCTGCTGGCCATGGAAGAACTGTTTCGCGGCACGCTCACGCAGACCAGCGTGTACCCGCGCGAGGTGGTGCTGCGCGCCCTGCACCACCAGGCCGCCGCCGTGGTGTTGGCCCACAACCACCCCAGCGGCAGCGTGCAACCCAGCCGCGCCGACGAGGCGCTGACGCAGACCCTGAAAACCACGCTGGCGCTCGTGGACGTGCGCGTGCTGGACCACGTCATCGTGGCGCCGGGCCAGGCGCTGTCGATGGCCGACAAAGGGCTGGTGTGAGCCCGGCCCGCATTGCCGCCACGCTGTTGGCCGCAGGCGCGCTGCTGCAGGCCTGTGGGTCGCCCGCACCACCGCCGCTTGCGCAGACTGCGCAGGCGGCACCGCAACATGCCGTGCAGCAAATCTCCCAGGCCCCCGCCGCCTGCCCCTGCCTTCGACTGATTGGCGAAGCCACGCTACCGCCGCGTTCGGACGTGGGCGGCACCACGGTGGGCGGGCTTTCGGGCATTGACTACGACGCGGTCGGGGACCGCTACATCCTGATTTCTGACGACCGGTCCAACGTGGACGCTGCGCGCTTTTACACCGCGCGCATCCGCTACACCGCCAACGCGCTGGCCATGCCCGAGTTCATTGGCACCCTGCCGTTGCTCAACGCCCGTGGCCAACCCTACGCGCCGCGCCAGCGCGCGCAAGACGGCGTCGAGGTGCCAGACCCCGAAGCCGTGCGCTGGCTGCCCGGGGGCGCGGACTTTCTGTGGACGAGCGAAGGCGACTTCCCGCGCGGCTTCGGCCCTGCGTTGCGCACCAGCCGGGCCGCCGACGGGGCGCAGTTGCGCGAATACGCTCTGCCCGCCCCGTTCCAGCCGCGGCCGGGGGAGCGGCAGGGCCCACGCAATAACGACACCCTCGAAGGCCTGGCCCTCACGCCCGACGGCCGGACCGCCTGGCTGGCCATGGAAGGCCCCTGGCTGCAAGACGGCCCCCGCGCCACGCCCGCGAGCGGTGGCGCGCCCGTGCGCATCACCGCCATCGACGTGGCCAGCGGCCGCGCGCTGCGCCAACTGGCCTACCAGCCCGATGCCGTGCCGCACAAAAGCCCGATGCCCGGCGGCTACACCACCAACGGCGTGAGCGAGATCCTCGCAGATGGCCCCGACCACCTGCTGGTGCTGGAGCGCAGCTACACCCTGGGTGTGGGCAACTCCGTCCGCCTGTACCGCATTGCCGTGCACGGCGCGGGCACCGATGCGGCCAGCGACACGCTGGGCCTTGCGGCACTCACCCCTGGCAACCACACGCCTGTGCCCAAGACATTGGTGGCCGACTTTGCCCACCTGGGGCTCAAGCGGCTGGACAACATCGAAGGCATGACCTGGGGCGCCCCTGTGCCTGGCCCCGGCGGCCGGCGCCGCGTCCTGGTGTTTGTGAGCGATGACAACTTCAACCCCGCGCAGATCACCCAGTTCATCGCGGCGGAGTACCTCGCGCCGTGAAAGTCCGATCGCTTCAGGACCTCGCGCCACTTCGCCAGGCTCTCGCCGAGCGGGCTGCACACGAGGCGCGGCTGCGCCAGCAAGCACTGGAGGCCGAGCGCCACGTGCGCGCAGAGCGCAACCTGTTTCGTGACGCCGTGGGGCCTGTTCAGGCCCTTACCAGCCGGCACCACGACCGGCGCTGGCACATGCCCGAGCCCCCCGAACCCCTGCCCCTGCAACACTGGCTGGACGAGGAACGCGTGCTGCGCGAGTCCATCAGCGACGACTTTGACGTGAGCACCCTGCTCGACACCGATGACCAGCTGAGCTTTCGGCGCCCCGGCATTGGCGTGGAGGTAACGCGCCGCCTGCGCTCGGGCCGCTGGAGCATTCAGCGCCAGCTCGACCTGCACGGCCTGCGCGTGGACGAGGCGCGGGAGGCGCTGGGCGACTTCATCCGCAACGCCCACAAGATCGGCGTGCGCTGCGTGCGCGTGGTGCACGGCAAGGGGTTGGGATCGCCCGGAAAAAGCCCCGTCCTCAAGGGCCGCGTGCAGCGCTGGCTGGTACAAAAGAACGAGGTGCTGGCCTTTGTGCAGGCGCGGCCGATGGACGGCGGCGCAGGCGCGCTGGTGGTGCTGCTGCAGCCTGTGCCGCACAGGCAAACCGGCCATTGATGCCATCCCCTGCGGGGTCGACCGTTCGCACTGAGCAGGTCGGAGGACTTCGACCTGCTCCGCATCGACGGGATTTGAAAGACCAAAGGCCGAGCATGAATAGCGCCAGGCTGGCGCCGCAAGCACATGTCGCTGCACATGCGGCTTTCCCTTCAAGCAACCGCGTTGTCACAGGTTAAAACCATCTGGGTAACATCACTCCCCTTTTGACCCCCTTCTCACTTGCGCTGCGCGCACCGCCGCCTTCCCGCGTGGCGCTTGCCCGGCGCGGCCTTTTTCTCATCCGAGAACGCCATGAACCCCACACACCCTTCCTTTCTGAGCCGCATCGCCATTGCGATCGGCAGTTTTTTTGCCATCCTGGGCAACGGCCGCCTGGCGTCTGACATCACGCGACTGCGCGCCGGGGAAGCCCTGGCCGCCGATGTGCCACCCGCCGCCACCAAAGAAGTGCGCATCGAAGTACCGGTCGAAAAAATCGTCGAAGTCCGCGTGGAAGTCCCCGTTGAGAAGATCGTAGAGAAGGTCGTCGAAAAAACCGTGACCGCGCCCAGCCACACCGCCGCACTGCAGTTGCTGGGCCTGTTGCAGCGCGAAGCCCGCTTTGTGGACTTTGTGCAGGAAGACACCGCCAGCTACAGCGATGCCGACATCGGCGCCGCAGCGCGCGTGGTGCAAGAAGGCTGCCGCAAGGTGCTGCGCGCGCATTTCACCATCGCCCCCGTGCGCAGCGAGGCCGAAGGCAGCCGCGTGACGCTGGCCGCTGGCTTTGACGCGACCGAAGTGCGCCTGACCGGCAACGTGATCGGCCAGGCCCCGTTCACCGGCACGCTGGGCCACCGTGGCTGGCACGTTACCGACACCCGCCTGCCCCAGCTGACAGACGACAAAGCGGCAGCGGTGCTGGCGCAGGCGGAGGTGGAGCTGTGACCATGGACACCACCAACACTCCGAACACTTCCAACACGATAAACACTACAAACTCTATAGCTGCTAGCGTATACACAACAAGCGCTACAGCCCGTTTTAGCCTGGGAATTGACCTGGGCACCACGCACTGCGCGCTGTCGTATGTCGACCGCGCCGCCAGCGACGGCGACAAGGTCGTGCAAGGCGTGCTCGACATTCCCCAGCTCACCGGCCCGGCCAGCATCGACTCCAAGCAGCTGCTGCCCTCGTTTTTGTACCTGCCGCACGAGAGCGAACTAGCCCCGGGCGATCTGGCCCTGCCCTGGACCGCAGCGCAAGACTTTGCCGTCGGCGAATTCGCGCGCAGCCGGGGCGCGGCCACGCCCATCCGCCTGGTCAGCAGCGCCAAAAGCTGGCTGTGCCACCCCGGTGTAGACCGCCGCAGCCCGCTGCTGCCCGCCGACGCACCCGCTGAAGTGCAGCGCGTCTCGCCCCTGACCGCGTCGATCCGCTACCTGTCGCACCTGCGCTGGGCCTGGGACCAGGCCCACCCCGAGGCGCCGTTTGACGCGCAAGACATCACCGTCACCATCCCCGCGTCGTTCGACCCCGCTGCACGCGAGCTGACGGCCGAGGCCTGCAAGGCTGCCGGTTACCAGCGCCTCACCTTGCTCGAAGAGCCCCAGGCCGCGCTGTACAGCTGGATCCAGGCCAGCGGCGGCGACTGGCGCAAGCAGGTAAAACATGGCGACGTGCTGCTGGTAGTGGACGTGGGCGGCGGCACCACCGATTTGTCGCTGATCGCCGTGCAGGAGCGTGATGGCCAACTGGAGCTGCAGCGCGTGGCCGTGGGCGAGCACATCCTGCTCGGCGGCGACAACATGGACCTGGCCCTGGCCTACGGCGTGGCACGCAAGCTGGCGGCCGAAGGCAAACAGCTCGACGCCTGGCAGACCCGGGCGCTGGCGCACGGCTGCCGCGCCGCCAAAGAGCAATTGCTGGCCGACGACACGCTGCAGACCGTGCCCGACAGCGTTCCCGTGGTGGTGCCCAGCCGGGGCAGCAAGCTCATCGGCGGCAGCATCCGCACCGAAGTCACGCGCGCCGAAGTGCTGGCGCTGCTGGTCGACGGCTTCTTCCCCCCGGTGGCGGTCAGCGACAAACCCGTCACCCGTGCGCGCGGCGCGCTCACGCAACTGGGCCTGCCCTACGCGCAAGACGCGGCCGTCACACGCCACCTGGCCGCTTTCCTGAGCCGCCAGGCCGGTGCCACAGCGCCCATCGAAGGCTTGCAAGGTACGCAGCAAACCCCGTCCGGTTCAGGCGCCTCGTTCCTGCACCCCACAGCCATTTTGTTCAACGGCGGCGTGCTCAAGGCACCGCAGATTGAGCAGCGCCTTGTGCAGGTCATCAACGGCTGGCTGGCCGCTGAAGGCGCCGATCCCGCCCGCCTGCTGGAGGGCGCCAATCTGGACCTCGCCGTGGCCCGCGGCGCCGCCTACTACGGCCACGTGGCGGCTTCAGGCCGTGGCGTGCGCATTCGCGGTGGCACGGCGCAAAGCTACTACGTGGGCGTCGAATCCAACATGCCCGCCATCCCCGGCATGGAGCCACCGCTGTCCGCGCTGTGCCTGGCACCGTTCGGCATGGAAGAAGGCACGGAAGTGGCCCTCGACGCACAAGCCTTCGGCCTGGTCGTGGGCGAGCCTGTGCGCCTGCGCTTCTTCGGCTCCAGCGTGCGCCGCACGGACCAGGTTGGCACCCTGCTCGACTTCTGGGGGCCCGAAGAGCTGGTGGAGCTGCAAGAGATTGAAGCCAATTTGCCAGCACAAAGTCGCACGCCCGGCGAGGTCGTGGCCGTCCACCTGCACGCCCGCGTCACCGACATCGGCACGCTGGAACTCAATGCTGTGCCTGTGGGGGGGACAGAGCGCTGGAAGGTGGAGTTGGATGTGCGGGCCGACGCCTCGGCCACGGATGCAGAACACGCCGCAGAGTGAACCGTTTGCCTGAACCGGCTGCTGCATGACTGCCACGACCCAGACCTCCGACGCCGGCGATGCACGCCATGTCGTCGGCATCGACCTCGGCACCAGCCACACCGTGGTCGCCCATGCGCCGCTGGATGGCAGCGCGGCCATTGCATTGCTGGCCATCCCCCAGCGCACGGCGGCGGGCGAGGTTCAGGCCCAGCCGCTGTTGCCGTCGGTGCGTTACCAGGCGGCGGTGGGTGAGCTGTCGGCAGACGCGCTGGCGCAGCCCTGGCCCGCGCTGGGCGCAACCGACGACGCGCCGGCGCTGGTGGGGCTCTATGCGCGCGACCTGGGGGCCCTGGTGCCGGGCCGCAGCGTGACCAGCGCCAAAAGCTGGCTGTCGCACCCGGGCGTGGACCGCAGCGCGTCCATCCTGCCCTGGGGCGCGCCCGAAGGGGACGGGGGCGTCGCCAAAATCTCTCCGTTGATGGCCTCGGCCAGTTACCTTGCCCATGTGCGGGCAGCGTGGGACGCGCAGCACCCTGCTGCGCCATTGGCGCAGCAGCGCGTGGTGCTCACGGTGCCAGCATCGTTCGACGAAGGCGCGCGGGCGCTGACGCTGGAAGCCGCGCAACTGGCCGGTCTGCCGGAAGTGCATTTGCTTGAAGAGCCCAAGGCCGCCTTCCACGACTGGCTGGTGCTGCAGGGCGATCAGGTCAGCGCTGCGCTGCAGGGCTGCGCACAGGTGCTGGTGGTGGACGTGGGCGGCGGCACCACCGACCTGACGCTGATCCGTGTGGACCAGATGAGTGCGCCCGATGCCCATGACGCACATGGCGCCCCGGGCGGCCTGCCGACACTGACCCGCACCGGCGTGGGCGAGCATTTGATGCTGGGCGGCGACAACATGGACCTGGCGCTGGCGCATTGGCTGGAGCCGCAGTTGGCGGGCGCAGGCCAGCGCCTGCCCGCCGCGCGGTTTGCGCAGCTGGTGCAACGCTGCCGGGTGGCCAAAGAGCAGTTGCTGGCGGCCGATGCGCCCGATGCCGCCACGGTCACGCTGCTGGGCGCGGGCTCGCAGTTGTTGGCGCAGACGAAATCGGCCACGCTGACGCGCGCACAGGTGGCCCAATGCATCGTCGAGGGCTTTTTGCCGCACACGGCCATCACCGACCTGCCCCGGCGGCGCCAGAACGCGCTGACAGCCTTTGGCCTGCCCTACCCGGCCGAGGCGGCCATCACGCGGCACCTGGCCGCGTTTCTGGTGCAGCAGCGCGATGGCGGCGATGCCCTGCCCGACACCCTGCTGCTCAACGGCGGCGTCTTCCACGCCCATGCGCTGGCCGAGCGTCTGACGCAGATCTTGTCGGACTGGCGCGGCGCGCCGGTGCGGGTGCTGCACAACCCGCACCCGGACTACGCCGTGGCGCGCGGCGCCGCCGCCCACGGGCTGGCGCGCTGGCAGCAGGAATATGTGAAAAAAGAGGCAAAAGAGGCGCTAGCGCTTGGAACACAAGCGCTGGCAGCTACAAAAACAGGAGTAACACCGCCGCCCCTGCCCACCATTGGCGGCGGCGCCCCGCGCAGCTATCTGCTGGTGCTGCCTTCCACACCGGGTGCAGCGCCCCAGGGCATCTGCCTGCTGGCGCGCGGCACGCAGGAAGGCGCGCGCGTGGTGCTGTCAGGCCGGCGCTTTGCGCTGCGACTGGGCCAGGCCGTGCGCTTTGCACTGGTTGCCACCAGCCAGCACCGGGGCCTGTTGCCCGGCCAGATCGTGCCGCTGACGGGCGATGGTTTTGTGGCCCTGCCGCCCCTGGCCGCTGTACTGCCACGCCCCGAGGGCAGCCGGCAGTCGCAAGTCGATGTGCTGCTGCACACCACCATGACCGAGGTGGGTACGCTGCAGGTGCGCTGCGTGGCGGTGGATGACGCGGACCAGCAATGGGCGCTGGCCTTTGCGGTGCGTGGCACTTCCAAAACAATAGCTGCCAGCGCAGACACAGTAAGCGCTACAGGCCAAAAAGACTTAAAAGACGCTCACGCGCAAACCACGCGCCTGCCCGAGGCCGTGGCCCTGATAGACCGCCTCTTTGGCACCCAGTCGCAAGACGTGACCGCCAAAGAGGTGCGCCAGCTGCGCCCCACGCTGGAGCGCTGGCTGGGCCCGCGCGAGGCGTGGGAGTTGCCGCTGCTGCGCGCTTTGTTCGACGCCCTGCTGGCCCGCGCCAAGCGCCGCCGCCGCAGCGCCGAGCATGAGCGCGTGTGGTTCAACCTGGCGGGCTGGTGCCTGCGCCCCGGCGTGGGCGCCGAGCTGGACGGCTGGCGCATGGAGCAGGTCTGGGCGCTGTACGCGCAAGACCTGGCGCACGCCGCCGAGGCGGCCAACCGCACCGAATGGTGGGTGTTCTGGCGCCGCGTGGCGGCAGGCCTGGGCGAAGCGCAGCAAATGCAATTGCTTGAAGACGTGGCGGGCCATATGCAGCGGGCCGTGCAGCGCCACCAGTCCAAAGCCAACCCGCACGGCAGCTACGACGACATGCTGCGCCTGTTTGCCGCCGTGGAGGCCGTGCCCTGGCAGTACCGCCAAGAGATGGGCCAGTGGATGCTGCAGCGCCTGCAACAACCCGGCGAGAGCGTGCAAACCTGGTGGGCCATCGGCCGCCTGTGCGCCCGCATCCCGCTGGCCGCCAATGCGCACCAGACCCTGCCACCCGAGGCCGTCACCGAGTTTTTGAACGCCACGCTGGCGCAGGACTGGCGCAAGAACGACACAGCCCTGTTCGCCGCCGTGCAAATGGCCCGCATGACCGGCGACCGCGCGCGGGATCTGCCCGATGCACAGCGCGCGCAGGTGCTGGACAAGCTGCGCGCCGCCCACGCGCCCGCGCGCTGGATCGCCCTGGTGGAGCAAGTGCAAGCCATGGATGCGCAGGACGCGAAACGCAGCCTGGGCGACAGCCTGCCGCCAGGGCTGGTGTTGGTGGGCTGAGCGCTGTGTGCATTGGCTGAGGCCAAAGACCGATACCGACGCCGAGCAAGGGAAGGCGTTCAATGCAGGGCCGCGGCTCCACCCAGAGATCAAAGAAAAAAAGGCCTCCAGCGCTTGTCAATCAATCCCTGGAAGCTCTCTTTTCAGTAGCAGATACGGCCGCTCTTTCCGGCTGTTTGCATGCGTGTCCGTCTGCCCGCTCGCCAGCCCCGTGTCTGCACAAAGCAGGGCCAGTCGACGCACATACTTGGACAGGTCCACGCCGTATCACGAAGTGCCCTTGCCCGACCCATCATCGGCCGCCAGCAGCGACACATTGGCCAGCTTGGCCGCCTGCGCCGCGCTGAGCGCATTGGCGCCCGAGCTGAACACCCCCGGGCCCGCCACGGTAGCCCTGGCAAAGCGCCAGCTCTTGGCCGCGCCGTTGGCGGTGCGCGTCACGGCCGGGTTCTTGCGGATGTACTCGATCACCACGTCGCGGGTGGCATCGGGCGAGGCCCAGATGGTGCCGGAGCCGTCGAACTTGTCGATGAAGCTCTTGCCGCTGGTGGCGCGGAGACGTCAGGGAGTCAGGGAGTTGGGCGATGCGGTACACGTCGCTGTTGTGCGGCGACGCACTCATGGAAAGGGTCTTCCAGAAACTGCGCCAGTTCCTCTTCTTTCGAAAAGTCGGGCACCACAAAGCCCACTGGCGTGCGTTTGCCATCGACACCCACACGGTAGACCTGCCACTGGGCGCCCTCGCGCCGCACTTCGACGATGCGGGCAAAGACATCGAAGCGGGGGTGGGGGCGTCGGACATGCTGCTTACCCCTCCGGCTGCTGCGGGTACCCATCGCAAATCACCACCCAAGGCGCCTTGGACGCCACAAAGATGTGTTTTTGCGGCGGTGTTTCATACGGCGTATCGAGCGTGCCCAGCGGCACCGCCACCCAGTCCGCATGGGCCGCCTCGCTGTGCCACAGCAGGGGCGAACCACACAGCGCACAGAACGTGCGCGTGACCTGGGCGGAGGACTGGTAGTTGCGCACCAGTGCCTCGCCCTGCACAAAGTGATGGTGCTCTCGCCGCACGCTGGCATAGCTGCCAAACGCAGCGCCATGCGCCTTGCGGCACATCGAGCAGTGGCAGTGGGACGCGGCCTGCAGCGGTGCCGTGGTCTCATACCGCACGCTGCCGCACAGGCAGCTGCCGCGGTGGTGTACAAGCTCCGTCATCACGCGAACTACTGGGCCGCTTTAAGTAAACCGTGCAAACGGGTCCACCAGCGATGCGATGGTGGGCGCGCCGGGGGCTGCTGCGCTGCCGCCTTCGCGTGGAGTGGACTCGGGCGCGGCGGCCTGCAGCACCACCGGCAGGGGCGGCATGCGGCGGCCGTATACGCGCTGCACACGCTCCTCCAGCGTGGGGTGGGTGTCCAGCCAGTCTTCGATGCGCCCGCCGCCGACCACGTCCACCAGCAGCATGTGCTGCACCGAGGGGTGGTTCATGCCGCTATGGCTGTGGTTCTCGTACCCCGGCGGCGTGTCGCGGCGCTGGGCCATGACCTTGCGCAGCACGCCGCCCAGGCCGTCCTTGCTGCGCGTCCACTGCACGGCGCGGGCGTCTGCCAGGTGTTCGCGCTGGCGCGACACGGCGGCCTTGAGCATGCGACCCGTCAGCCAGCCCGCAAAACCCGCCAGCATGATCGCCGAGCCAAACCACCAGGCCAGGCCGCGCCGCTCGCGCAGGGTGTCGCCAAAGTTGTAGACCAGCTCCAGCCCGAACACCATGCCCGCCAGCCGCATCTTCAGGCGCGTGTCGCCCTCGTGCAGATGGCTCAGCTCATGCGCCACCATGCCCTGCATTTCTTCGCGGTTGAGGTAGTCCAGCGCGCCCTGCGTGACGGCCACCACGGCGTCGCTTTCGTCCCACCCGGCGGCGAAGGCGTTGATGGCATCGGTGCGCGGCATGACCATGACCTGGGGGCGCGGCATGTGCGCGGCAATGCACAACTCATCGACGATGTTGGACAGCCGCTGCTCGGCGTGCGACAGCGTGGGCCGCAGCTCGCGCGCGCCCACGCGCCGGGCCAGCTTGACGCCGCCTGCGCGCAAGTTGGATGTCTCCACCCACCAGCCGCCCAGCACCAGCAGCAGCGACACGCCGACATTGGCCGCCAGAAACCCTTTGGGAAAGTCCAGGTGCCCCGGCAACACCGCCGCCATCAGCAACCAGGCCAGCGCCAGCGCGGCATGCACGGCCACCACCAGCACGACCACGGCCAGCGTAAACCCCAGCAGCAGGCGGCGTGTTTCGCTGCGGGCGTTGGTCTGGTGGTCCCAGAATTTCATGGTGTCTGTGCCCTTCCAAAGCGTCTCAAGCAGCTCAGAACTTCACCTTCGGTGCGGCGCGCTCTTCCTCGCTCTGGGTGGATTCGAGCATGGGTACGGTGGGGAAACCCAACAGCCGCGCCACGATGAGGTCCGGGAACTGCGCAGCCTTGTCGTTGAACTCCAGCGTCTGGTCGTTGTAGGCCTGGCGTGCAAAGCCCAGGCGGTTTTCGGTGCTGGTGAGCTCTTCGGACAGCGACTGCATGGTGGCGTCGGCCTTGAGGTCGGGATAGGCCTCGGCCACGACCATCAGGCGGCCCAGCGCGCCACCGAGCGCTCCCTCTGCTGCGGCAAGCGCGCCCAGCGCGTTGGCGCTGGCGGGCGCTGCACGTGCAGCACCAGCGGCACTCACCGCCTGGCCGCGTGCCTTGATCACCGCCTCAAGTGTGGCGGCTTCGTGCGCAAGGTAACCCCGCGCCACCTCCACCAGATTCGGAATCAGGTCGTACCGGCGCTTGAGCTGCACGTCAATCTGACCAAACGCGTTGGCAATGCGGTTGCGCAGTTGTACCAGCCGGTTGTACACGGTGACGGCCCATATCAGCGCGACCACCACCACACCCAGAACGATCCAAGCGGTTGTTGACATACCCTCACCTCCCTTGTTGTGAATTAATTGGATGAATGGGCGCATCTTAATGTGGAAGACACAGCCAGCCGAGCGTGGCCAAGCCTGGCCTGACGCCGGCCGGTGCACAAGGGCTGCGGATTGTGGGCCGCTCAGGCGCCAGCGCAGTCGGCCACGAAGCCGTGCTTGCGCAGCATCTTGATCCAGCGTGGCGCGTTGCGGGCCACACTCAACGCCTCATAGTCGACAGCCTTGTCCTGGTAGTGGCTCCCACTGGCCAGCATGGCGTAGATGATGCGCAGCATCTTGTGCGCCAGGGCGACGACGGACTTCTTGTGCCCCTTGCGAATGGCCAGTGAGTCGAACTTGGCCTTGAGCGCGCAGCGCGTTCGGGCCGCCGCTTGCGCGAACTCGCACAACAGGCGGCGTACCCAGGCGTTGCCTCGGCGGATGCGCCCGCTCTTGCGCTTACCTGCGCTCTCGTTGTTGCCTGGGCAGATGCCCACCCACGATGCCAGTCTCTCAGCACTACCGAACACAGCCATGTCGGCGCCGATCTCCACCAGGAGCATCGCAGCGCCTTGGGTGTCAATGCCGGGGATGGTCTGCAGCAGATTCAACTGCGGCTGCCATGCGCGTAAGCCGTCCAACAAGTACTGGTCCATGCGGGCTATGCGCTGCTCGATCTGTTCGATGTGCTGCATGATCTCCTGGGCCACGAAACGGTGCACCGCGCTGAACTGCTCGGTGCTCAGGGCCTCGCACAGTTCCTGGCGGCTGGCACGCAGTCGGCCTTTGTGATCGAGCACCTCGTGCATGGGCTGGCCCGCGATCAGGGCTTTGATCATGGCGCGCGCGCTGTGGCCGTGGATGTCGGTCACCAGCACGTTGATGCGCACGCCAGCGTCCACCAGCACCTTGTGCAGCCGGTTCTTCTCGGCGCTGCACATGCCCACCAGCTTTTGCCGCTGGCGCGCTACCAGGCGAAGCTGGCGAAAGTCCACCGGCGGGATGAACGAGGCTCGCAGCAACCCCGCCCGCGCCAGCGTGGCCAGCCACTGCGCGTCGGCCATGTCGGTCTTGCGACCGGGCACGGCCTTCACATGTCGCGCGTTGACAACCCAGGCGATGAGGCCCACCGCTTCGAGCGCCGCAAACGGGCTCTTCCAGTACACGCCTGTGCTCTCCATGACGATGACTTCAGGCTTGATCTGCAGCGACCACTGCGCCAGGGCGCGGCGGTCACGTTTGAAGGCGCCGAAGTCTCGCTTTATGACTTCCAACCGGCCGTCGTCATGTTCGACAACGGCGCAGGCCGTGATCTTGGCCTGGTGAACGTCCAGCGCAATGACGCGCTTGTGCATCGGGGTCAAATCCATTGCGGCTCTCCTGCAGCTTGAATCACAATCACAAGCGTGCGGACCAGCGCAGGTGCCGCCGACCAACGGCCTGCCGAGGCAAGCTCGGTGGCTCTGTTTAATGTGGGCTGTCAGGCGCGCCTTGACCCGCATGGGACTGGGCAACGCTCGCAGGCAATCCTGGGTACGAGTGGTCGGCGGCGGGTCAACTTAGAGATCGCGGTCCAAGGCCATCAATAAATTGATCGACCTCTACCCGCGCAGGTCCGCACACCCTCAGTGTCTTCCATCATCCGGGGTGCTCGCCAGTTCATGTCACTTAGTGGCAGTTGTGCCGCGCATTCATACATTTCAACGGGTAGGTTTTTTAGGAAAAAAAGCTTCTAGCGCTTATGGAATATTGGCATTAAGCTATCAATAGAGTAGCAATTTTCTTCTACTGGCGCAGACCGAGCGAGTGCACCCGTGGATCTGGCTTTGCCAGTCCACCGGGTGCGTCCCCCTTCAGGGGGAAGGCGCCGGAGGCGACTCAGGGGGTACTTCTATTCCTCATCCAGTCGGCCGTGCCCATGAAGCTTTCCTTTAGCCGCGCGCGCAGGTCCGGTGGCACGCCCGTCTCGGCCATGGCCTGGTCCATGCAAGCCACCCACTGGTCGCGCTCTTTGATGCCGATGGCAAACGGCATGTGCCGCGCGCGCAGGCGCGGGTGGCCGAACTGGTCGGTGTAGTACGACGGGCCACCCAGCCAGCCGCACAGGAACATGAACAGCTTTTGGCGCGCCTGGGCCAATTCGCTGCCATGCGCGGCGCGCAGTTCGGCGTAGCCGGGTTCCAGATCCATCAGGTCGTAGAAGCGCTCGGTGAGAGCGCGCACGCGGCTTTCACCGCCGATCCATTCGAAGGGGATGACGGCGGCGGCGGGTTCGCCGCCAATGCCACCAGGTTGAGAAGACACGTCAGAATTCATATAAAAACAGGCTCTAGCGCATATCCATCAAGCGATAGCAGCTATCAAAAACATATCAACAGGACAACGCTGCAACAACAACGGCTCCGGGCACCGCTTACTCTGCCGAGCGTCGCAGCGTGTCAACCACAGGGCGCAGCAGCACCTCGCGCAGCCCCCACCATCCCGCCGCCAGCGCCAGCACCGCGCCCGCCACGGCGCCGCCCAGCGGCACCCAGGGCGACGCCGTCCAGGCGAAGTCAAACACAAAACGTGCCAGAGCCCAGCCCACACCCACCGCCACTGCGCTGGCCAGGAAGCCCGCGAGCAGGCCCACGCCCACCAGCTCGGCCCGCTGCACCTGGCGCAGCAGGCTGGCCCGCGCACCGACGGCGCGCATGATGGCGTATTCGCGGGCACGCTCCTCGCGCGTGGCGGTGACGGCGGCAAACAGCACGACCAGGCCTGCGGCCAGCGTAAAAGCGAACAGGAATTCGACCGCGCGAATCACCTGCTCCAGCACGCGCTGCACCTGGGCAATGGTGGCGCCCATGTCCACGTTGGTGATGTTGGGGAATTGGCGCACCAGTGCGTTATCGAAGCCATTTACTTCCGGCGCACGGTAGGCCGCGAGGTAGGTTACGGGCACGTCCTTGACGGTGTCCACCGGGTACATCACAAAGAAGTTGGCGCGCATCGAACCCCAGTCCACCTTGCGCAGGCTGGTGATGCGTGCCTCGTTCTGCACACCGCCCATATCGAACTGCAGGCGGTCACCCAACTTCAGGCCCAGGGTCTCGGCAATGCCGTCTTCAACGCTGATGGCGCCCTCTTCGCCTGGCGTCCAGGCACCGGCCACCACCTGGTTGTGCGGCGGTGCCTCGACAGCATTGGAGAGGTTGAATTCGCGGTCTACCAGGCGCTTGGCGCGGTCTTCGGTGTAATCGTCAGGACCCACCGTCTTGCCGTTCACAGCAATTAACCGGCCGCGGATCATGGGGTACCAGTCGTAGTTGGCCACGCCGCCATCTTTGAGCTGTTGCTGAAACGCGTCCGCCTGGTCGGGCATCACGTTGATGACAAAGCGGTTGGGCGCATCGGGCGGTGTGGCGTTGCGCCAGCTGCTGATGAGGTCGGTGCGCAGCAGCACCAGCAGCACCAGGGCCAGCAAGCCCACGGCCAGACTGCTGACCTGCACCACGGCATAGGCCGGGCGCGCAGAGATCTGCCGTGTGGCGAGCACCAGCCAGCGCGGTACGGTGGCCTCGTTCACGCTTTTGCGCAGCAGCTTCACGGCCACCCACGACAGCCCTGCAAACATCGCCACGGCGCCTGCAAAGCCGCCCACGGCGATCAGGCCCAGCAGCACGTCGCTGCTGACGGCCAGCAACAGCGCCGCAAACCCGGCAATGCCCACGCCCAGCACCGCCAGCGAGGCGGGCTTGAGGCCGCCCACGTCACGCCGGATAACGCGCAGCGGTGGCACCTGGGCCAGTTGCAGCACAGGCGGCAAGCCGAACGCAAACAGCAGCGTCAGCCCCATACCCAGGCCAAACGCCACCGGCCACAGGCTCGCAGCAGGCAGGGCCGATTCGACCAGCCCCGCCAGCAACAATACAAACACGTAGTGCACCAGGTAACCCACCAGCACCCCCAGCCCACTGGCAAACAGGCCAATCAGCGCGAACTCGGTGGTGTAGGCGCCCGCAATGGTGCGCTGGCTCTGGCCCAGCACGCGCAGCATGGCCGAGGCGTCGAGGTGGTCCGCAGCAAAGCCGCGCGCCGCCAGGGCCACGGCCACGGCTGACAGCAGCGCGGCCAGCAGGGCCACCAGGCTCAAGAACTTCTGGGCGCGGTCCAGCGTCTGGCGCATCTCTGGGCGACCGCTTTCCAGTGACTCCAGACGCACACCATGCACCTCGGGCTTTTTCAGTTCCGCCACAGCCCAGTCGTTAAAGGCCTTGACGGCGGGTGGTGTGCCGATCACCGCAAACCGGTACGTGAGGCGGCTGGCGGGCTGCACGAGGCCGGTGGCGGGCAGATCGGCCTCGTTGACCATGACGCGCGGCGCAAAGCTCATGAAGCCTGCACCCCGGTCAGGCTCGATCACGATGATGCGTGCGATGCGCAGCTGCGCGTCGCCCAGCAGCAGCATGTCGCCCATGGCGAGGTTCAGCGATTCGAGCAGGGGCGCATCCACCCACACCTCGCCACGCGCCGGGATGTCGCGCGTGGGCTGGTCCAGCGCCCCGGGCGCATCAGCCACTTTGAGACTGCCGCGCAGCGGGTAGCCTGGCTGCACGCTTTTAAGCGCTACCAGCTTGCTGGCGCCGCCCTGTGCGTCGCTGGCGCGCCCCATGGTGGGAAAGCCCAGCGTGGTGACCGTCTGCAGACCCAAGGCCTGCGCGCGCTCCACAAAAGCGGTGGGTGTGGGATTGTCGCTGGCCACCACGGCGTCGCCGCCCAGCAGTTGCAGCGCATCGCGCTGCAGGCCACCCTGCAGGCGGTCGGCAAAAAAGCCCACCGACGTGAGCGCGGCCACTGCCAGAGTGACTGCGACGATAAGCAACCGCAACTCGCCCGCGCGCAAGTCACGCGCCAGGGTGCGCCAGCCAAGGCGTAGAAAAGACAGATTCATGGCGTGGACCTTAGCGCAAAGCGAACGGGCTAGCGGCCCGTGGGGGGTTTGGGGGTCTATCTCGTGCTGGTTACCACCGGTACGCCGTCCACCGTAGTGGCTGCAAGGCGTTGCTCCAACGCCTGCAACACCGGTGCAATCTGCGTGCCCACGCGGATCTGCGGGTTGGAGAAACCGTCGGCCTTGCCCGCTTCGACCTCGCGCTGGGCGATCAGGGGGACGGCCTTCTCGAACGCCTGGCTGAAGGAGTGGGTCTCACGCAGTTGTTCGTTGAACACTGCGCGGCCAAAAAAGGTGAGTTCGGAGCGCGTGCCACAGCCGTACGAGGTGTGCGTGGCGTCGGCCGCCGTCATGATGAGCGTGCTGTCGGTGGCCAGCGGCTCGATCCAGCCGCCCGAATAACAGGCCGACACGGCAATCACCCGGTGGCGAATGCCCGCCTCGTCCAGCGCGGCGCGCAGCATCTCGGGTGTGACAGGCGGTACCTGCAACGGCCAGTGCGCAGCGGCCAGCTCGTGGTTGCGTGCGCCGTGCGAGGTCATGTAGATCACCAGCAGATCGTTGTCGCGGTCCATGCGTTGGGCCAGGCCTGCAATGGCGCGCTGCAGGTTTTGCGGTGTGGCCCAGGCATGGGTGGCTACGGTTTCGGCGTGGTTCAGCAGGTGGATCACACGGCCCTGCGCGTCGAACCGCTCTTGCAGCAGCGTGCTGACCATGGTGCTCTCGCGGCGAAACACTTCTTCGCCCGCGTAAGGGGCAAACACCAGGCCATACACATCAGTAACGCCGGGGCGCTCGGGTGCCAGGGCCTGCAGCTGTTGCTGGAGCAAGGGCTGCTGAGCCTCGAACACCGCCTGGGTGAGAGCCAGCCGAACTGGCTCAGGCGTCCCCTCACCAGCATCGCCCGAGGCCGCGGCCATCGCTTGTGCCGCTTCGGCATCAAACTCCCACGGGCGATCTGGAAACTGCCAGGTGCCCAGTGCGATCACGCCCACCAACGCCACGGCGTACACGGTGGTACGGGCTGGCGAGCGGATGAACCGCGCGCTGACCACCACCAGCGCCGCAATGATCCAGACCGTGAGCACGCCGTACATCACCCAGAGAACCATGCTGGCCACATCACCGGCCCACAGCGACGGGTTGTGTGCCACCGAGGCCAAAAGCCCGTACATCGCCAACGTGGGCACCAGCGGTGCCCACGAAGACAACGCATACCAGGCCGCGAGTCCACCCGTAGGCACCCGCTCATCCTCCGCAGGCCGGGCCTGTGCAGGCGCCATGGCCCACCAGCCAAACCACAGAATCAACAGACCGCTCCACAGCGACATGAGCCAGCCGCGCGGGTTGAACTGCGCGGGGCCCGCCACCTCCAGCCGCGCCATGCCCAGCAGCAGAGCGGTGCCTGCCATCACCAGCACAATCAGCTGCCAGGGCGTGGGAGCGCTGGCCCCGGTGCGGGGTCGAAAGAAGAACGTGGCACGCAGACCTTCGACCACCCAACTCACCAGCGGCAGGCGCGTGGGCGCGGGGGCTGAAAGTGGTTGCGGTGACTGGGATGGCGGCAGCGGCTCGGGATGCCCGTCAAGCGGGATTTCAATTTTTGCGAGCTCGGGGCCCCATTGGCTGGGAAGCGTGTCGGCCCAGGCGCTTTTTTTCTCGGCGTGCAGGTCTTTCATGCGCGCATCATGCCATTGCGGCGTGACCGCGCAGCAGGCCGAATGCCGTCGGTTCGCCGACTACCCGACTGCAGTGGGCAACGCAGCCGGGGCAACCGAAGGCGGCGTCGCCAGTTCAGGCTGCAGCACCAGGCGGTGTTCGCCGCTGTAGCAGACAAATCGCCGGTTGGTGGCACGCCCAATCGCACACAGACCCAGTTGCTGCGCCACCGCGTGGCCCATTTGCGTCATACCGCTGCGCGACACCACAATGGGGACACCCATCTGCGCGGACTTGATGACCATCTCGCTGGTGAGGCGGCCGGTTGTGTAGAACACCTTGTCTGCGCCTGCCATGGGAACGTGGGGGCGGTGGGCAGTTGTCGCAGCGGCACCGGGGGCTGACGATTCCCCCAGCGCTGTCGCTGGTGGCGCCTCGGAGTCGACCGTGCCAGGCTGAACTGTCTCGGGGTTCATCCACATCCAGCCCGCAATGGTGTCGATGGCGTTGTGGCGCCCGACGTCTTCGACAAAGGTCAGCAGGTCCTCGCCCCGAAACAGCGCGCAGCCATGCACGGAGCCCGCCGACTTGTAGGTGGTTTCCTTGAGCCGGATGGCGTTCACGATGCCGTAGAGCTGGGCCTGCGTCAGGCGCGCATCGGGCAACGCGATGCGGTCTACCTCGTCCATCAGCCCACCAAACACACTGCCCTGCCCGCAGCCCGTGGTCACCACCTTGCTGGCCGTGCGCTCTTCAATCCGGGCAATGCCATGGCGTGTGCGTACGGCGGCAGCATGCACCTCCCAATCGACGGTGATCGACTCGATGTCAAACACCGACTCCACCAAACGCTGGTTGCGCAGGTAGCCCAGCACCAGCAGTTCAGGCTGTGCACCCAGGGTCATGAGCGTGACCAGTTCACGCTTGTCCACATACACAGTAAGGGGCCGCTCGGCGGGAATCTGCACCTGCTCGCGCTCCCCGCGCTCGTTGACCACATCGACGGAGTGCGTGAGCGGCGCCTGGGCCTGCGTGAGGCGGGGCCACCAGATGGGGGATGCGGAAGCGGGAGCAGTTCGAGAAGTCATGGGTCAAATGTACGCACTGCGGTATCAAGACACTGGTGGCGCGGCATTGGGGTGTCAACGTGCAGGGTTGCGAGAGGCGGTGGCACACAATGTTGACAACCCGCTGGCGCCGCGTTGCCCATCGCAAAAAAAAGCCGCACCACGGTGTGTGGTGCGGCTCGCACAGAGGTTGCGCTGATACAGCGGGTTCGAATGCTGCAATCAGGGCTTGGGGGCCGATGCCGCCCCCGCCGCCGCAGGTGCCTGTGGAACCTGGGTATTGGGTGGGCTGCTGGCCGTACCCGGTGGCGAATGAGCGCCTGCGGCTTCGATCGGCTTGGCAACCGGGGGCGTGTATGCGAATGGCCCTGGATCGGTGCAACCTGTGCCCGCTGCAGTGGCGGGTTTGGCCGACGGCGTGGTCTTGCGATAGTGCGCGGCGACCTTGTCTTGCGACAGGCAGAGCTGGTAGTTGCCAACCTTGCCTGCCCATGCGGCTTTGGCCGCCGATTCAGCCGCTTTGGCCGCAGCTTCAGGGGTTGGAGGTGGCAACTTGGCCGACGCCAAAGTGCAGACACAGGTGGCGCACAGCGCCACCAGGGTTTTACGTGCAAGGAATGTCATCGTCATGGGGAGCCTCATGCCTGAACGGGCTTGCCTGCAGCGGCCTCGCCTGCAGTAGGCGTAGCGCTGCGCTGTTGGGGGATCTTGCCAGCCTGGATGTCGTCATACCAGAGCTCATGGTGCTCCTTGGCCCAGCCCTCGCTGACGTAACCCGTGCGCATGGCCTTGTAAGCGCCGCGCATTCCCACGGTGCCCATGTAGATGTGGCCGCAGATCAAGGCCATCATCCAGATAGCCAGCGTAGCGTGAACCATATGGGCAATCTGCATGTCGCTGCGCACATCGCCAAAGCCGGGAATCAACTTGTCGAGCACAAGGCCAGACACCACCACGAAGACGCCCGGGATCGTGATGCCCCACCAGAACAGACCCTTCTCACCCGCGTTGAAGCGGTGCGATGGGACCTGATGATGGTCGCCACGGCCAAACATGCCGCCGCCCTTGGCCAGCCACACGAAGTCCGCCCGGTTGGCAATGTTGTCCTTGATGAAGGTGAGGATGATCACCAACAGCGACACGGCAAACAGCGGGCCCACGAAGTTGTGCACGTTTTTGAGCGCGTAAGTGAGCCAGCCAAACAGCGTGCCTCCCATGATGGGCAGCAGGAAGAACTTGCCATACGCCATCACAATGCCCGATATAGCCAGGGTGATGAACGCAAAGGCGTTGGACCAGTGGGCAGCACGCTCAAATGGCGTGAAGCGTTCGATGCGGCGTGGGCCCACTCCGTCAGAATGCTCCCGCCCCATGGGGCCCTTCACGAAATAGAAGATGGCCAATGCAAGCAGCACGATGGCAAACAGCGCGGCGCCGTACGGAATGATCCAGTTGTTGCGCACCTGTCGCCACGCTTCACCCGCGTTGGTCACGCGGGAGCCGGGGTACTGCACAAAAGGCTGGATCAGATTGCCCGCTTCAGGGGCCTGGCTTTTGGGCAGGCTGCTGTGGCCCGTCACACCCTGACCCACCTGCCGCCACATGGGCGCGTTGTTGCCCGGCTGAACCTTGGCACGTTCGCCGTTGGTTTGTTCTGCATATTTGGGGTCGGCGCTCGCGTCAGGCCTGACCTCAAAAATGTTCTGGCTTTGAATGCCACCCGACGCCGCAGCAGGCGCTGGGGCCCCCGCTGCCGGAGGCGCATCCGGGGCTGCAGGTGCCTGCGCATGGGCAGGCACCCATGCCAAGCCTGCCACCAAGGCCAAGGACCACACGATGTGTTTCATGGCGGGCCTCACTTGGATGATGGGGTGCGGGTGTATTCGTTCTGACCGTACTGCTGGCGCACCTTCAACTGGGCTTCCCAGCTGGCCTTGTCACCGGCCTTCCAGCCGGGCTCGGTGAAGTTGCTGCCGGTACCAGCATAGGGGGCTGCATCGCTGCGGATGCCAGCGCCGGTTTGCGGGTGCTCGCCGCAGGCCGTCAACGCGGCCGCTGCGAAAGCAGTAGCGAGGATGAGATGCAGACGCTTCATCATGACTTCGCTCCTGCAGGCTGACCCGCTTGTTGCGAGCCGTAGGCCGTTCCCCAGCCCCACACTTCGGCGCCCTTGCCACGCTGCACGACGCGATTGCGGAAGATATCGGCCACCACATCGCCATCACCAGCCAACAAGGCCTTGGTAGAGCACATTTCTGCGCAAGCGGGCAGCTTGCCTTCGGCCAGACGGTTGCGGCCGTACTTTTCGAACTCGGCCTGACTGCCGTGCGCCTCGGGGCCACCGGCGCAGAACGTGCACTTGTCCATCTTGCCGCGCACACCGAACGTGCCTGAAGATGGGAACTGCGGCGCGCCAAAGGGGCAGGCGTAGCTGCAGTAGCCACAGCCAATGCAAACATCCTTGTCATGCAACACCACACCTTCTTCGGTGCGGTAAAAGCAGTTGACGGGGCAGACGGCCATACAAGGCGCGTCGCTGCAGTGCATGCAGGCCACCGAGATGGATTTCTCGCCGGGTACACCATCGTTGAGCGTGACCACGCGGCGGCGGTTTACGCCCCACGGTACTTCATGCTCGTTCTTGCAAGCCGTCACACAGCCGTTGCATTCAATGCAGCGCTCTGCATCGCAGATGAATTTCATTCGTGCCATTGCCGTCTCCTTACGCGCGTTCCACGTTGCAGATCGTGGTTTTGGTTTCTTGCATCATGGTCACGCTGTCGTAGCCATAGGTGGTTGCGGTGTTAACGGCCTCACCGCGCACCACCGGGGCTGCGCCCTTGGGGTAGTAGGCCAACATGTCCTTGCCCTGCCAGTGGCCCGAGAAGTGAAACGGCATCCACACGGTGTCAGGCGCCACACGCTCCGTCACCAGTGCTTGCACGTTGATGCGTGCGCCTGTGGGAGAACTCAGCCAGACACGCTCGCCGTTGCGGATGCCGCGGTCGGCTGCCGTCTTGGGGTTGATCTCGACAAACGACTCTTGCTGCAGCTCGGCCAGCCAGGGGTTGGAGCGGGTTTCCTCGCCACCACCTTCGTACTCGACCAGGCGGCCCGAGCTCATGATGAGCGGGAACTTCTCATGCACCTTGTCGGCCACGTTCTTGTCCTGCACGCTCTTGTACAGCGTAGGCAGGCGCCAGAAGGCCTTCTTGTCGTCGTGTGTGGGGTACTTGGCCATGAGGTCAGGACGCGTACCGTACAGCGGCTCGCGGTGCTGAGGAATCGCGTCGGGGAAGTTCCACACCACGGCGCGCGCCTTGGCGTTGCCAAACGGATGGCAACCGTGTTGCATGGCCACGCGGATGATGGCACCCGTGGGGTCGGTCTTCCAGTTCTTGCCTTCCGCTTTGGCCTTTTCGGCATCGCTCAGGTCGTCCCACCAGCCCAGCTTTTTGAGCAGCACATGGTCAAACTCGGGGTAGCCTGTGGTGATCTCGCAGCCCACCGAATGCGAGCCATCCTCGGCCAGCAGGTTGACGCCGTCCTTTTCCACACCAAAGTTGGCGCGGAAGTTGCCGCCACCCTCCATCACATGTTTGGAGGTGTCATACAGGTTGGGTGAGCCGGGGTGCTTGAGTTCTGGCGTACCGTAGCAGGGCCATGGCAGACCGAAGTAGTCGCCACCAAAGTCGTAGCCGGTTTCCTTGTCCTTGCCGCCCTTGGCTTTGAGGGTCTTCACATCGAACAAATGCATGTTCCGCATGTGGGCCTTCAGGCGCTCGGGGCTCTGGCCGGTGTAGCCAATGGTCCAGACCGACCTGTTGATTTCGCGCAGAATGTCTTCGACCATGGGCTCGTCCATGCCCTTGACCTTTTGCATCTTGTAGTTCTTGGACAGCTCGGTCGCAAAGCCCAGCTTTTCGGCGAACTGGTGCATGATCATGTGGTCCGAACGGCTTTCCCACAGCGGCTCGATCACCTTCTCGCGCCACTGGATGGAACGGTTGGACGCCGTGCACGAGCCACTGGTCTCAAACTGCGTCGCGGCGGGCAGCAGGTACACCGCGCGGTTGGGGTTCAAGTCTTCGGCATTGCCGGGCATGGCTGCCATGGCTGCGGTGGCTGATGGGTAGGGGTCTACCACCACCAGCAAATCCAGCTTGTCCATGGCGCGCTTCATTTCAAGGCCACGGGTTTGCGAGTTGGGCGCATGGCCCCAGAAGAACACGCCGCGCAGGTTGGAGTCCTGGTCGATCAGCTCATTGTTTTCCAGCACGCCGTCGATCCAGCGCGACACGGTGATGCCGCTCTTGGTCATCATCGCGGGCGATGCGTACTGCTTTTTGATCCACTCAAAATCGACATCCCACACTGCGGCGAAGTGCTTCCACGAGCCTTCGGCCAGGCCGTAGTAGCCGGGCAGCGAGTCGGGGTTAGGACCCACATCGGTGGCGCCCTGCACGTTGTCGTGGCCGCGAAAGATGTTGGTACCGCCACCGGTCTTGCCCACATTGCCCAGCGCAAGTTGCAGGATGCACGACGCACGCACCATGGCATTGCCGATGGTGTGCTGCGTCTGGCCCATGCACCACACGATGGTGCCGGGGTTGTTGTCGTGCAGCATCTTGGCGACCTTGAACATCTGGTCTTCCTTGACGCCGCAGGCCTCTTCCACCTTGTCGGGTGTCCACTTGGCCAGCACGTCCTCGCGCACCTTTTCCATGCCATAGACACGGTCGTTGATGTACTTCTTGTCTTCCCAGCCGTTCTTGAAGATGTGGTACAGCAGGCCGAAGAGGAAAGGAATGTCCGTGCCCGAGCGGATGCGCACGTACTCATCGGCCTTGGCAGCCGTGCGGGTGAAGCGCGGGTCCACCACGATCATCTTGCAGCCGGTTTCCTTGGCGTGCAGCATGTGCAGCATGCTCACCGGGTGGGCCTCGGCGGCGTTGGAACCGATGTACAGAGCGACCTTGCTGTTTTGCATGTCGTTGTACGAGTTGGTCATGGCGCCATAGCCCCATGTGTTGGCTACGCCCGCCACGGTGGTCGAGTGGCAGATACGTGCCTGGTGGTCGCAGTTGTTGGTGCCCCAGAAACTCACAAACTTGCGCAGCAGATAGGCCTGCTCGTTGTTGTGCTTGGACGAGCCCACGAAGTACACGCTGTCCGGGCCGCTGGCGGCACGCAGTTCTTTCATCTTGGCCGTGATTTCGTTCAGGGCCGTGTCCCAGCTGATGCGCTCGTACTTGCCGTTGACGAGCTTCATGGGGTAGCGCAGGCGGTACTCGCCATGGCCGTGTTCTCGCAGTGCCGCGCCCTTGGCGCAGTGGGCGCCCAGGTTGATGGGTGAGTCGAACACGGGTTCTTGGCGTACCCACACACCATTCTCGACCACGGCATCTACCGCACAACCCACCGAACAGTGGGTGCAGATGGTGCGGCGCACTTCGATCTTGCTGTCGCCAATGGCGACCTTGGCGCCTTCAGCCGCGTTGGACTTTTTAACCAGCGTGAGCTGCGAAGCGGCAATACCAACACCAACACCCAGCCCGGAGCGTCGCAGGAACGAGCGCCGGTCCATGGTGGGCAGCGCCTGCGACAGCCCGCGGCGCAAACTGTGCACAAAAGGAGATGCAGACGACGACGCGCTTTGCACCGCGTGGGAGGACTTCTTGGTTAACAACATGGCACGCCCCGCGGTCAGATTTGAGTGGTCTTGTAGTACTGCTTGACGTGCGCAGACAGGTGGTAGCCACCGCCTTTTTCTGGCGCAACCCGGGCGGGTTCAGACACGACGGCATCTGAGGGAACTACATGGGGGAGTGCCGCAACGGCTGCTGCTGCAGCCCCTACGGTGGCGGCGCCGGAGAAGAAGCTCCGGCGTGAGGAATTGGGCTGGCGGTTCTGCATGCGTGTCTCCAGAATGGCTGGCAGCTATGAAACGAATTTCATACAGTCTATGCCAGCATGTAAAACACTGCAATCGAGCTTTACACCTCCCACTAACGCACTCATCTTTTATAGCGCACGCATCAGGGTTTCTGCTGACGCCAAGCTCAGTCCAGCATGTCGAAGCCCTGCGCTTCCACCGACACGAAAGCCCGCGTGAACTGGGCCACTGCGGCATAAAAGCGAGCTTGCGGGTGCGCGCCGAGCGCATCGCACAACTGCAAAATCCACGGCTGCAGATGCTTTGCAAAAAAGTCGCGTTGCGACGTCAGGTTGCAGACAGCGACATCATCCCCGGCGATCAGGTAACGCATCACCTCGCAGAGGTAAGCCACATGGTCTTCCGTCTCTGACATCGTGTCGTCACGCGCCAGGCCCAGAGCGTCCAGGTCATTGCGCAGACGGGCCAGTGGTTTTTCGTTCAGGAAGCCGCTCAGATAGTGGGACCCGTACAGGTACACCTCGGGCTTGCCTACCCCGCCAAACAGGCGGTCAAACTCCAGTGCAATCGCGGCATCGCTCAACTCGCGGCTTGTGCCGACCAGCACCTGCCAGGGCTCCTGCAAAAACGCGCCATCGGCCGGGGCCTCTGTCACTGCCACACGCAGTGCGGACAACAGTTCTGCGCTGGGCACCGCGTAGTACAGCTGCGATAACAGACCATACAGCTCGGCGCGCGCGGTTTCCTCGTCCAGTGCAGAACTGGTGGGCGGTCCGGCGGATATCAGGGAAGGGTTGGCGCTCACAGGTCCGTCACTTTCGTTTCGCTTTGGGAGGAATAAAGGTCGATCACGCGGCAGTCGCTGCACATTTTCAGGCGCTCCAGCGCCTCGCCCTGGAACATGGCGTGGCCCGACAGTTTGCCCAGCATGGCCTCGATGGCCTTGACGGTGCCGAAGGGTTTGCTGCAGCGCACGCAGGACCAGGGCTTGGCCTCGTTGAGCACGCGCAGTTGCGCACGCTCCGGACTCAAGAGCAAACGGGGCTGCAGCGTGATGGCGTCTTCCGGGCAGGTGGTGGCACACAGGCCACACTGCACACAGTTCTTTTCGATAAAGCGCAGCTGAGGCAGCTGCGGGTTGTCCTGCAGCGCGCTCGCCGGGCAGGCGCTCACGCAGCTCAGGCACAGGGTGCAGCGGTCCTTGTTGACTTCGATAGTGCCCAGCGGTGATCCCACAGCGGGCAATGCAATGGCCTCTGGCCGCTCGGCGACGGGCAGCGGGGCCTGCTCGATCAGGTGGTCCAGCGCCATCTCCAGCGTGCTGCGCTTTTCTTGCGCCACTGCGAAACGGGCGGCTACGGCCGGGGTCTTCTGGCGGGTCTGGCCCAGGGCCTGCAATGCAGCGTCCAGGTCCGTCGGGTTCGATGCCCGCACCAGCTGCACATGCGTGCCGGTGTAGCCCAGGCCACGCAACAGGCTCTGCGCCACATCCATCTGCGCCTGAAGGCCGTCGAGGTACTGCGGCGCCTCTTCATTGGTGACCAGCAACACCACCTGCGAGGCACCGTACGCAATGGCGCTGAGCCACAAATCCACCCCGGTGCTGGCCGTATGCCAAAGCGCCACAGGGATCACGTTCGCGGGCACACCGTGCGCCAGTTTCAACTGGGCGGCACGGCCCAGTTCTTCGACCAGCGTCTGGCCGCGCTCCTGGCTGTGCAGCAGCAGAACGGCATCCTTGCCACCCGCTGCGGTATAGGTGGACAGCAGCGTCTTGAGCTTGGTGCCCTGCTCGGTTGCGCTGGGGTAGGCGTAGGTCAGCGCGCCCGTGGGGCACACGGTGGTGCAGGCGCCGCAGCCCACACACAGGTTGGGGTTCACCATGATCCGCTGGCGGCTCGTGTCGCTGGCGATGGCCTCTGCCGAGCAGATGTCCACGCAGGCGTTGCAGCCCACGGTTTCGTTGCGGCTGTGGGCGCAGAGCTTTTGCTTGTAGACAAAAAACTTGGGCTTCTCGAACTCGCCCACCAGTTCGCGCAGCTTGAACAGGGTGGCCATATCACTACTACCACCGCGCCCATCCCACCGGAAATAGCCCTGCGGCAACGCATGCTGCAAGAACGTGGGCGTGGCTGTGGGTGAACGCAGGTCCAGCACCAGGTCAAAGCGCTCGGTCTGCGCGGCAGCTTCGCGGGTGAAGTCGATAGCACCCGCCACCTGGCACACCTTCACGCAGGCGCGGTGCGATTCGCAGGCCGCCATGTCAATCTGGTAGTCGAGCCCGATTGCATTCTCGGGGCAGGCTGCCACGCAGGCGTTGCAGCGTGTGCACAGGTCAAGGTCAATGGGGTTATCGGCCTTCCATTGCAGATCGAAAGCGCCCAGCCAGCCGGTAAGGCCTGTGATGCGCCCGCCCAGCACCGGAAAACGCCGCGCCTGCGCGCCGCCTGCATCGCCTGGGCCCTGGGTGAACAGGGTGACATCCAGCACATCCGACACCAGGGCGGCCGCCTGCTCGGCCTGGTCGAGCGGGCCGATGATGAGCAAGCGGCCCGTGCTCTTGTAGGTGACCGTGGGCACGGGCGGTGGATCGGGCAGGCGGGCTGCTGCCAGCAGTGCGGCGATCTTGGGGGTGGCCTTGGCGGCGTCGCGGCTCCAGCCACCGGTTTCGCGGATGTTCACAAACCGGATGGGCGACACCGCGCCTTCGGTCTGCTGGCCCAGGTCGCCAAACAGGCGCTGCTCTTGCGTGCAGGCCACCACCACGTCGTCACCCGACCGGATGGCTTTTTGATACGCCCCCGCGTCGCGTCGGCACAGGGTGGAGTGGAGGGTCAGGTCTTCATGCAGTGCCGCGCCCAACGCCTTCGCGTTGAGGGGCATCGTCTGGTTGCAGTCGCAGATGAGCGTCGTGGTCATGTTCTGATTGGCTGGCTGGGATGGCCACCACGACCTCATCGGCCCGGGTGACCACCTCGCGCTCGCTGGAGGGGTCGCTAGGAATAGCGTTGCATACCCCGGACTGTGCCACGTCTGCGGGTGTTTCCGCCCCCGCATCATCCCGAGGCGGAGCAACGGCAGGGGCTATTGCCTCTGCATTTTCATCGCTGTCAACGCCGTCGACGGTTACATCGGTCAATGCTCCAGCCCCTGCCTTCTTCTCATGGTCAAAGAAACCCATAGCGTGCGCGCTGGCCATCTTGCGCAGCATGCCCTCCGGCAGCGGGTCTGGCTGGGTGTAGTCGCCGATGTAGATATCGAGGCCATCCATCACGTTGAAGTGCGGGTCGGCAAAGAGCTTCTTCATGGCCAGGTTGCGCACTTCGGGCGATACGTCACGTGCCACATAGGCTTTGAAATCGGATGCGGGTGTGAGCGCCTGGGCATCGGCCAGCGTGGGTGGCGGCGGCGCTTCGGCGGCGGGGGCATTACCTTCTGCCACCGCTGTGGGTGCGCTGGCTGCCACGGCAGAGGCGGGCGTCGGCGACAACGAAGGAGCAGCTGACGGCACCAGTGGCACTGACGGCGCGGGTGCGGGCGGCTCCTCCACCGGCTTGCCTTCGCGCACCTCCTGCTTGCGGCGCGACCAGCGGCCCAGGAACCCGTCAGCCATGGCCGCCTCCTCCGCCACCCCGGATTTTTTCAGTGGACACAGATGCAGGATTGCCAAACCGGTCTTGCAGCGTGCGGAAGCTGTCAGGCCGCTTGCGGCGCTTGGGTTCGGGCTGGTAGTGCTCGGCCACAAAGGCGCGCATCGCCTCCACCACCTCGGGCGCTGCAGGCACCTGCTCCACGGTTTCCTGCGCGTCGAGCCAGCGACCGGCGTCGTGGTAGCTCAGGCTCACGGCCACGGGGCGGGCCAGCGGGATCTCGCCCGTGCCGGTGTCGTCATCGCGGCGCCACATCACAAACCAGCAGGGGGCAGGTGATGTGAGGTTGAGGTGGTAGCCCTCGGCGTCGTCGCGGAACAGCTCGACGCGGAACCCCGGAAACAGCCAGCGCTGTTCGCGCTCGTCGTTGATGATCTGGCGCGGCTCGGTGCCAAAGGTGGGCTGGTTGATCACCACTTCGGCCAGCGACCACCGCCAGGGCTGCCAGCGGTTGTCGATGTGCTCGCACCGCATGATCACGGCAACGTCGGTGTAGGGGCGCTCAGTCATGGGCGCTGACTTTACCCCGGCGCAAGGCCATCGGCGGCAATGTCCGCAAAGCCCCTCTGCGCACGGTCAGCTTGCAGCACCTTCCAGCACCTCCACCGCCACTGCGCAGTACTTGAACTCCGGGATCTTGCCGAATGGGTCCAGCGCGGCGTTGGTCAGCAGATTGGCGGCCGCCTCCACATACGCAAAGGGCATGAACACCGTGCCACGCGGCGTGCCGTCGTCGCGCCGCACGCGCACCTGCAGCATGCCGCGCCGCGAGCGTATGCCCACCAGCGCGCCCGGCTGCACGCCCAGCCGTGCGAGTTCATCGCCGTGCAGCGACGCAGTCGCCATGGGTTCGATGGCGTCGAGCACCGTGCTGCGCCGCGTCATGCTGCCGGTATGCCAGTGCTCCAGTTGGCGGCCGGTGATGAGCACCAGCGGGTACTCTGAGTCGGGCTTTTCCGCCGCCGGGATCACGCTGGCGGGCACCAGTTGCAGGCGACCCGTGAGCGTCGGGAATTTTTCGGTGAAGACAATGGGCTGGCCTGGGTCGTCGGCTGTAAGGCAGGGATAGGTCACGCTCGAATCGCGCTCCAGCCGGTCCCAGGTGATGCCCTCGATGCTGGCGTGCATGGCCTGGCGCATCTCGTCGTACACAGCGGCTACGCCCGACTCTTCACCCTCGTAGTTCCACGGCAATCCCATGCGCCTGGCCAGCTGCTGAACGATCCACAGGTCGGGTTGCGCATCGCCCGGCGGGTTCAAGGCGCGGCGGCCCATCTGCACCATGCGGTCGGTGTTGCTGGCGGTGCCGGTCTTTTCGGGCCAGGCGCTAGCGGGCAGCACCACGTCGGCCAGCCAGGCGGTTTCGGTCATGAAGATGTCTTGCACCACCAGGTGCGAGAGGCTGGCCAGCGCGTGGCGCGCGTGGTTCAGGTCGGGGTCGCTCATGGCGGGGTTCTCGCCCATGATGTACATGCCGCGCACCTTGTGCGGGTCGGTGTCGTCGGCCAGTGCCTTGTGCATGATCTCGACGACGGTGTAGCCCGGTGACTCATCGAGCCGGGTGCCCCAGAAGTCCTCGAACCAGGCATGCGCCCCCGCGTTGTCCACGCGCTGGTAGTTGGGGAACATCATCGGGATCAGCCCCGCGTCGCTGGCGCCCTGCACGTTGTTCTGGCCGCGCAGCGGGTGCAGGCCCGAGCCGGGCTTGCCGATCTGGCCGGTGACGGCGCACAGCGCGATCAGGCAGCGCGCGTTGTCGGTGCCGTGGATGTGCTGGCTCACGCCCATGCCCCACAAAATCATCGAGGCCTTGGCCGTGGCAAACGCGCGCGCCACCTCGCGCAGCGTCTCGGCCGAGATGCCACACACCGAGGCCATGGCCTCGGGGCTGCAGCCCATCACATTGGCCTTGAGCGCCTCGAAGTTGTTGGTACGGTCTCGGACAAAGGCCTCATCCACCAGGCCCTCGTCAATCACCGTGTGGATCAATGCGTTGAGCAGGGCCACGTCGGTGTCGGCCTTGAACTGCAGCGTGCGCCACGCATGGCGCCCGATATCGGTCACGCGCGGGTCGGCCAGCACGATCTTGGCGCCACGTTGTGCGGCGTTTTTCATCCAGGTGGCGGCCACCGGGTGGTTGGCCGTGGGGTTGGAGCCGATCACGAAGATCAGCTCGGCATGCTCCACGTCGTTCACCGGGTTGCTCACCGCGCCGGACCCCACGCCTTCAAGCAACGCCGCCACGCTGGACGCATGGCACAGCCGGGTGCAGTGGTCCACGTTGTTGCTGCCAAAGCCGGTGCGCACCAGCTTCTGGAACAGGTAGGCCTCTTCGTTGCTGCCCTTGGCCGAGCCAAAGCCTGCGAGCGCCTTGGGGCCATGCGTGTCGCGCAGATGTTTGAGCGTGCCTGCCGCCAGTTCCAGCGCCTCGTCCCAGGTCGCTTCGCGGAAGGTGTCGCGCCAGTCGGCGCCGTAGGGCCGCACCTCTTTGGGCACACCGGGCTTGCGGATCAGCGGCACCGTCAGCCGGTCGGGGTGGTGGGCGTAGTCAAAACCAAAGCGCCCTTTCACGCACAGGCGGCCATGGTTGGCGGGGCCGTCGCGGCCTTCGACGCTGATGATCTTTTCGTCGCGCACGTTGTAGGTGATGAGGCAGCCCACACCGCAAAACGGGCAGACCGAATCGACCTTGCGGTCCACCTTTTGCGAGCCGATGTGCGTCTTGGGGCTGAGCGCGCCGGTGGGGCAGGCCTGCACACATTCGCCGCAGGCCACGCAGGTGCTCTCGGCCATGGGGTCGTCCAGGTCGAACACGATCTTGCTGTCGGCGCCGCGCAGCGCGTAGCCGATGACATCGTTCACCTGTTCCTCGCGGCAGGCCCGCACGCAGCGGTTGCACTGGATGCAGGCATCGAGGTTCACCGCCATAG
The DNA here is from genome assembly GCA_947085645.1 of uncultured Gammaproteobacteria bacterium. Taxonomy (GTDB): domain Bacteria; phylum Pseudomonadota; class Gammaproteobacteria; order Burkholderiales; family Burkholderiaceae_C; genus Acidovorax. The sequence continues at coordinate 10,297 of CAMTXG010000012.1, read as the reverse complement.
CGGGGTGGCTCAAGTCGGCGGCAGGCTGATCGCGGCGCAAGGCTTGGAGCGCCGGGCGTACCACAACCCCCAGACGATCCGCCCATTCGCTCAGCTCGCCGTGTTGGCCCACCGTTTCTGGATTTTTTAAGTCAAATTGGCCTCCAGCGCTTGATGGATAAGCGCTAACAGCTATCAATTCAGGAGTGTTTGCCTTTTCATCGTTCCAGCGGTAGCCCACATCGGGCATGTCCGACAGCAGCATCTCCACCACCATCTGCTGGCTCTTGCGCGCGCGCGGGCTGGCGGCCGACACCTTCATGCCTTCACTCGGCGCGCGGCAGCAGCTGGGCGCCAAGGTGCGCTCACCTGCGATCTCGACCACGCAGGCACGGCAGTTGCCGTCGGGGCGCAGGCCGTCGGTGTAGCAAAGGTGCGGGATGTCCACGCCGTGGCGCTGCGCGGCTTTCAGAATGGTTTCGCCGGGGTGGGCGGTGACGGGCTGGCCGTCCAGCTCAAAGGCCACGCCGGGCTGCACTGCGGCAGATGTCAATACGGCGCTCATAACTGCAGCCCTCCAGGCAATTGCTCGGTGAGCGGGCTGTTGCGCGGCTTGGGCAAGTCGCCAGGCCAGGGCGCCTCGCCCACCTCGTGCGGAAAGTATTTGTGGATGCAGCGGATCGGGTTGGGCGCAGCCTGCCCCAGGCCGCAAATGGACGCATCGGCCATCACTTGCGCCAGGTCGTCCAGCAGTTCTTCATCCCACTGCGGCGCTTCCATCAGCGTGGCAGCCTTGACCGTGCCTACGCGGCAGGGCGTGCACTGGCCGCAGCTTTCGTGTTCAAAAAACCGCATCACGTTCAACGCTGCATCGCGCGCCCGGTCGTGCTGGCTGAGCACGATGACGGCGGCGGAGCCGATGAAGCAGCCGTAGGGCTGCAGCGTGTCGAAGTCGAGCGGAATGCTGCTCAGGCTCGCGGGCAATATGCCACCCGAGGCGCCGCCGGGCAGGTAGGCGTAGAGCTGGTGGCCATCCAGCATGCCGCCGCAGTATTCGTCGATGAGTTCCTGCACCGTGATGCCCGCCGGAGCGAGCTTGACGCCCGGGTGCTTCACCCGGCCGCTCACGCTGAAACTGCGCAGCCCTTTGCGGCCGTGGCGGCCAAAGCTGGCAAACCAGTCAGGCCCGCGTTCGACGATGTCGCGCACCCAGTACAGCGTCTCGAAGTTGTGCTCCAGCGTGGGTCGGCCGAACAGGCCCACCTGCGCGATGTAGGGCGGGCGCATGCGCGGTTCGCCGCGTTTGCCTTCGATGCTTTCGATCATGGCGGACTCTTCGCCGCAGATGTAGGCACCCGCGCCGCGCCGCAGCTCGATGTGTGGCAGGGGGCATGGGGGCTCGGCGCGCAGGTCATCCAGGGCGCGCTGCAGCAGCGCACGGCAGCCGTGGTATTCGTCGCGCAGGTAGATGTAGATGGCCTCGGTGCCCACCACCTGGGCGGCTATGAGCACGCCTTCCAGAAAGCGGTGCGGGTCGCGCTCCAGGTACGTACGGTCTTTGAAGGTGCCGGGCTCGCCTTCGTCAATGTTGACGGCCATCAGGAGCGGCGCGGGCTGGTCGCGCACGATGCGCCACTTTCGCCCGGCCGGAAAGCCCGCACCGCCCAGGCCGCGCAGGCCCGAGTTTTCCATCGCCGCGAGCACGGCCTCGGCGTCCATTTCGCCATTGACCAGCGCAGCGGCGGTCTGGTAGCCGCCATTCGCGCGGTAGGTGGCCAAGTCGGTGTAGGCGGGGCTGATCCCGTCCGGCTGCGTTGGCACGCTCTTCTCCGACAGCTCAGAAATATCAAAATTAATAGCTACTAGCGCTTGTGGATGAAGCGCTAGAGCCCGATTTGGCTTGGATTTCACCATCTCCAGCACGGTATCCACCGTGGCGTGCGGCACGGGGCACTGGTGCACCACCGCCACGGGCGCTTGTTCGCAGCGGCCCACGCAGGGCACGGCCTGCACCTGCACATCGCCCTGCCCGGCCGCGCGCAGCCGCTCGGGCAGCGCGGCCAGCAGCTCGCGGGCACCGGCCAGGGTGCAGCTCAGGCTATCGCACACGCGCAGCACCAGGCGCGGGGCCACAGCGTCATCACCGCGCACGATCTCGAAGTGGTGATAAAAGCTGGCCACCTCGTACACCTCTGCCATGGGCAGGTTCAGCTGCTTGGCCAGCGCCACCAGATGCCGGTCGTGCAGCACGCCGAAGTGGTCGTTCAGGCGGTGCAAAAATTCAATGAGCAGATCGCGCCGAAAGCCCTCGGCCGGGCGCGGACCCAACAGCTGCGCCACATCGACCATGGCCGCATCTTCGGGCTGGCGGCCCTTGAGGCGGCTTTTGCGGCGGATGCGCTCGCGCATGTCGTCAACGGACACGGTGGCCACGACGGCTGAGGTAGGGGCTTCGGGGGCAAGGTGCATGGAGTGTTTGTTTTTTGTATGAGGACGCCTGCATAGGCTGACGGGCCGCCGCAGTGTCGAGCACGCTTGCCGCGCCCGTCAAATTGCAGATGCACATGGGGCGATCACAAAAACAAATGAAACCACTGGAAATGCGCTGTCGCGGCAATCAGCCATGGCCCCTGCACCACGGCAAATAAGCGTCAATCCGCAGCCAGCAACCCGCTGTGCGCCGTGGCGTGCCGCAACCAGTCCGCATCCCGTGTCAGCGCCAGCGCCGCGTCAAGCGCGCGCGTGGGCTGCACCTGCCGGTGCGACATGAATCCGATGGGCGTGGTGAGCACCGGGCCAACAAGCGGCAACGCCTCCAGCCCGTCATGCCCTCGCACCGCGTCGACCAGCGCGCCCGGCAGCACGCTGCACAGCTCGCCAGCCACCACGGAGAGGGCCAGGGTCAGCACCGAATCGGTTTCCATCGCCGGCAACACCGTGGCGCCCGCGCTGCGAAAGGCGCCGTCGACCAGGCTGCGGTTGTGCATCTCGGGCGTGAGCAGGCACAGCGGCAGGCGCGCGGCGTCGGCCCACTGCATGGGCGCGCCGATCTGCAGCCCGCGCGCCGTGGCCCCAGGGGCACGGCGCAGCAGAAAGTAGTGCTCCACATACTGCGGCCAGGCCCTGAGCTGCCCGCCGCGTGCAGGCATGCGCTCGGTATAGCCCAGAGCCAGGTCCAGCGAAATGTTCTCCAACCCCGCCTCCAGCGCCTGCGAGCTCATCGACAGGGCGACCGGCACGATGCCCGGGTGCCGCGCCTGCAGCTGCGCCGCAAACCGCGCCAGGATCGGCATGGCCGTGGGCACGGCGCCCAGGCGCAAGGTGCCGCGCGGGTGAGCGGCGTCGCTGCTGAGGTCCTGCTGCAGCACCTGGTGCTCGTGCAGCATGCGCTGGGCCGTGGCCAGCACCCGCTCGCCCTCGGGCGTAAAGCCCTCAAAGCTGCGGCCCCGGCGCACCACGACCACGCCAAATTCCTTTTCCAGCGCACGCAGGGCGTTGGAGAGTGCTGGCTGGGTGATGTGGCAGGCCTGGGCGGCCCGGCCAAAGTGCCGGTGCTCGTGCAACGCCACGAGGTAGCGCAGGGAGGCGAGCAGGTTCATGGGGAATCTGGCACTTCTACATCACAGCGCTCAAACACCGGCCCGCGAAACTGTCCAACAGCCTGTTGGACAGTTTCCGCTTGTGGGCAGGCCAAGCATCTTGCACACGCTGGTTTTTATGATTTTTTGGCCGCTAGCGCTTACCCATCAAGCGCTGACAGCTATCATTTAAATAGCTATCAATTTTTCTCAGGTGTTCTTACTGATCGAAATCGTCGGGAACTTGCTCGAAAAATCCTTCGCCTGCTGCGCAATCTTCACCGCCACGTCGCGCGCCACCTTCTTGTAGATCTTGGCCACGTCGCCGTCCGGGTCGGCCACGACGGTGGGCTTGCCGCTGTCGGCCTGCAGGCGGATGCTCATGTCCAGCGGCAGCGCGCCCAGGTAGTCCATGTTGTATTCGGCCGCCATCTTCTTGCCGCCATCGGCGCCAAAGATGTGCTCGACCTGGCCGCAGTTGCTGCACACGTGCACCGCCATGTTCTCGACGATGCCGAGGATGGGCACGCCCACCTTTTCAAACATCTTGATGCCCTTCTTGGCATCGAGCAGGGCGATGTCCTGTGGCGTGGTGACGATAACGGCGCCGGTCATGGGCACGCGTTGGCTCAGGGTGAGCTGGATGTCGCCGGTGCCCGGAGGCATGTCGATGATGAGGTAGTCGAGGTCTTTCCAGTTGGTCTGGCGCAGCAGCTGCTCCAGCGCCTGGGTGGCCATGGGGCCGCGCCAGATCATGGCCTCGTCCTGGTCCACCAGGAAGCCGATCGACATGACCTGCACGCCGTAGTTTTCCAGCGGCTCCATCGTCTTGCCGTCGTCGCTCTCAGGCCGGCGGTTGATGCCCAGCATCATCGGCTGGCTGGGCCCGTAGATGTCGGCGTCGAGCACGCCCACGCTGGCGCCCTCGGCTGCCAAAGCCAGGGCCAGGTTGGCGGCGGTGGTGCTTTTGCCCACGCCGCCCTTGCCAGAGGCCACGGCAATGATGTTCTTGACCTGGGGCAGCAGCTGCACGCCGCGCTGCACGGCGTGCGCCAGCACCTTGGTGGTGATGTTGACCGAGACGTTTTCCACCCCCGCCACGCCCTTGGCCGCAGCCACCAGGCTGCGGCGCAGCTCGGGCACCAGGCTCTTGGCGGGGTAGCCCAGTTCGACGTCAAAAGCCACGTCGCCACCGGTGATCAGCAGGTTGCGCAGCGCGCGGCTGCTGACGAAATCTTTGCCCGTATGCGGGTCCAGCACGGTGGAAAGTGCGGCCAAGAGGCCTTGTTCGGTGACTGCCATTCAAATAACTCCTGTGGGGCAGGTAGTCTATCCAAGCGCTCCAACCCCGGTATCTGCAGGACAATGCGCACGCTTTGCCGCGCGATCCCAGCGCCGCCGCCCTAAAGAAAAGGACCCCCCGTGAAATTCAAGATGGCCGAGAAATCCCTGTTTGCCGTGCTGCTGCGCTCGCCATGGTGGATCAGCTTTGTGGTGGTCGGCCTCATCGTCCTGGCCTCCGGTGCGCTGCTGCCCAAGGACTTTTTCATCGTGGGGGCACTGGCCGGGTTCCCCATCTTTGTGGTGGGTTGTATCGCTGCCTGGAAACAACTGCGCGCGCCCAGCCCCGCCAAGGTGGCCGAGATGCTGGACGCCGTCAACAGCATGCCGTGGCGCACTTTTGCCGACACGCTGGAGTCCGCCTGGGCCCGCGAGGGCTGCACCGTAGAGCGCCTGAAACCAGGCAGCGCCGCCGACATGGCCCTGGTTCTGGGCGGCAAGACCACCCTCGTCAGCGCCCGCCGCTGGAAGGCCGCCACCCACGGTGTGGAGCCGCTGCGCGACCTGCACGCCGCCATGAAGGCACGCGACGCGTCATCCGGCGTTTATGTGGTGACCCAGGGGCAGCTGAGCGACACCGCGCGCATCTTTGCCCGCGACCACGGCATCAGCGTGCTGCAGGACGAAGGCGTGGCGCGGCTGCTGCTCAATCACAAATAGCAAGCAGCGCCCCCGGGTTTTCCCACATGGTGCGGCGGGCGCGGCCCTCCACACTGGAGCCGCCTCACCTGCCACGCACTGCCGATGCCATCCACAGACCGCCCCGACGCCCCGCGCCCTGAGCCCAGCCCCGCCACGCCACGCCCCGCAACCGGGCTGCTGCTGACCGGCGGCGGCGCCCGGGCCGCCTACCAGGTGGGCGTGCTGGAGGCGATTGCCGACCTGCGCAACGCCTGCGGCGCGAGCGACGAGCCCAACCCCTTCCCCATCATCACAGGCACCTCGGCCGGGGCCATCAACGCCGCTGCGCTGGCCTGCGGCGCCGACAACTTTGACCGCGCCGTGCGCCGCATTGCGCGGGTGTGGCGCCAGTTTCATGCCCACCATGTGTATGGCGCCGACTCACTGTCTGTGATGCGCAGCGGTGCGCGCTGGCTCACGCTGGTGTCGCTGGGCTGGGCGCTGGCCCGGTGGCGCCGCATGCGCCCGCGTTCGTTGCTGGACAACGCGCCGCTTGAGAAACTGCTGGTCAAGATGGTGCCGCTGGTGCGCCTGCCGCGGCTGATCCGCAAGGGGCACCTCACCGCGCTGGCCGTCACCGCGTCCAGCTACAGCTCGGGCGAGCACGTCACTTTTTTTGAAGCCGCCTCGCCCGTCAAACCCTGGGTGCGCTCACAGCGCAAGGCCGCCAGCGACCGCATCACGCACGAACACCTGCTGGCGTCGTCGGCTATCCCGTTCATCTTCCCGGCCAAGGGCATCACAGTGGATGGGCACGTCGAGTACTTTGGCGACGGCTCCATGCGCCAGTCCGCACCCATCGCACCTGCCATCCACCTGGGGGCCGAGCGCATTCTGGTGATTGGCGCAGGCCGCATGCACGAACCCAAGGGCGACGCCGCCGCCGACCCTACGCCCACCTACCCCACGCTGGCGCAGATTGCGGGGCATGCGCTGTCCAACATCTTTCTGGATGCGCTGGCGGTGGACGTGGAACGCGTGCAGCGCATCAACCAGACCCTCACCCTGATCCCCGAAGAAAAGCGCCTGCACAGTGCCCTGCGCCCCATCGAGCTGCTGGTGATAGCCCCGTCCCAACGCCTGGACGCCGTGGCCGCCCGCCACGTGGGCGACCTGCCCCGCCCCGTGCGCGCCATGCTGGGTGCGCTGGGCGTTACCACCAACATGGCCGACGTGCGCGGCGCCGCGCTGGCCAGCTACCTGCTGTTTGAAGCCAGCTACACACAAGAGCTGATCGCCCTGGGCCGCGCCGACACGCTGGCCATGCGCAGCGAGGTGTGCCGGTTCTTTGGGTGGACGGATGCCGGAATAGAGTTGCAGACACGGCTGCACGAGTAACACTTGCCTCGCGCAATCCCTAGCCGCACCCGGTGCGCCGATCAAGCCCGAAAGATGCCAGCGCGACGCCAACCCAACAAACCCACGAGTCCTGATAACAGACCCAACGCAGTCCAGGACATGAAGGGAACAGGTGTCGGCTGCGCTGGCGCTGGCGCAGCCGCAACTGTGAAAATTCGCAGTTCGTCAAGCAGCGCTGGCGCCCGCGTCACAACCTGGACTGTGTCAAATGGAACCGCCAGCCCCGCGTACACCACCGAGGGCGTTGGCGGATTGAGGTAGTCAAAGCCGCTGAAGTCCGGCAACACCCACATGCTGGTGCTCGTTGCTGTGTAATCGATGCGCAGCACAATCACGCTGAGCGAGCTCAGGGCCACTGCGCTGCAAGGGCCCGTCACCAGATCGGGACCGAAAAGCGCGAAAACCGGACTACCGCACTGGCCGTTGTTTCCCACCGCAGCGGCGTTTGCGTTGGTGACCGAGTTGAAGAGCCGGATCTGCGGCGTGCCACCTCCGGACTGAGTACCAAACTGGGCCATGAATTGCACGAAGACAACACCGGAACTCTGCATAGGCAGTGTCCGAGCGTTGACGCTCACTTGCGCGGCATTGCCGTTATCGACTAGTTTGCCGCCAGAACTGCTCAAACCCAGTAACGTAAGACTCGTCGCATTGGTACGGTGCTGGCGCACGCCAGCGGTCCACGCTGCGCTCCAGCCAGAGCCACCGTTCAAACCGCCGATAGATACGCCGCCCGAGTAGGCAAACGGTTCCTCCGCGATCACGGTGGTGACGGGCGCCGCGTGGGCTGGCAACAGCCATCCGCAGAGGGCGAGACCCGCGAGGCGCACAGCACGACGGAACGCGAAGGTAGACATTTTTTAGAGGTGCGAAAAAAGTGGGGGACGCCGATAGAGCGGATGCAGCTCAGCGGATGCCAAAGATTTCCCTAACAGCGCCGAGGTACGCGCACGAGCCAGCAAGCCTTTAAGTATGCCTATGCACCCTTTCCCGTCGATACAGGTTGGATATCAACCTACCAACCGCTCAACCTGCTGGGATCGGCGTGGCATAGACGTTACGCCCCTCCATACCCGCCACCACGTCGGCCCCGCCATAAAATCACGGGTTCCGCCCGAGAAAGCCTCTATGACGACATCCGCCCGCAAACTCTTCGTGACCACCGCCCTGCCGTACGCCAACGGCAACTTCCACATCGGCCACATCATGGAATACATCCAGGCCGACATCTGGGTGCGGTACCAGCGCATGCAGGGCAACGCGGTCAACTTCGTGGGCGCCGACGACACCCACGGCGCACCGATCATGATCGCCGCCGAAAAGGCCGGCAAGACTCCCCAGCAGTTCGTGGCCGACATCGCTGCCGGCCGCAAGCAGTACCTCGATGGCTTTCACATCAGCTTTGACAACTGGCACAGCACCGACGCGCCCGAAAACCACGACCTGGCCCGCCAGATCTACCGCGACCTGCGTGACCGCGCGGACGGCTCGCTCATTGAAGTGCGCACCATTGAACAGTTCTTCGACCCTGAGAAGAACATGTTCCTGCCCGACGGGTACATCAAGGGCGAATGCCCCAAGTGCCATGCCAAGGACCAATACGGCGACAACTGCGAGGTGTGTGGCTCGGTGTATGCGCCCACCGACCTGATCAACCCGTTCTCGGCCCTGTCGGGCGCCAAGCCGGAGCTGAAGAATTCGGAGCATTTCTTCTTCAAGCTGTCGGACCCGCGCTGCGTGGAGTTTCTGGAAAACTGGACCCAGGACGGCAAACTGCAGCCCGAGGTGGCCAACAAGATCAAGGAGTGGTTCAGCGTTCGCACCAACCCCGATGGCACCCAAAGCGAAGGTCTGGGCGACTGGGACATCAGCCGCGACGCGCCCTACTTCGGCATCGAGATTCCGGATGCACCCGGCAAATACTTCTATGTGTGGCTGGATGCCCCCGTGGGCTACCTGGCGTCCCTCAAGAACTTGCTCGAAAAGCGCGGCGAAAGCTACGACGCCTACATGGCCGACCGTGCCATGGAGCAGTACCACTTCATCGGCAAAGACATCGTCACCTTCCACACGCTGTTCTGGCCCGCCATGCTGCACTTTTCCGGCCGCAAGACGCCCAACAACGTCTTCGTGCACGGCTTTCTCACCGTGAACAACGGCGAGAAGATGAGCAAGAGCCGGGGCACGGGCCTCGACCCGCTCAAGTACCTGAGCCTGAACATGAACGCCGAGTGGCTGCGCTACTACCTGGCGGCCAAGCTGAGCGCGCGCAACGAAGACATCGACTTCAATGCCGAAGACTTCATGCTGCGGGTGAACAGCGATTTGATTGGCAAGTACGTGAACATTGCCAGCCGCGCGGCGGGCTTTTTGACCAAGCGTTTTGACGGCAAGCTAACCAACGACTTCGGCACCACGGGTGCGGCTTTGCTGGCCGAGGTGCGTGGTGCCAGCGGCGCTATCGCCCAGATGTACGAAACCCGCGAGTACAGCAAGGCCACGCGTGAAATCATGCTTCTGGCCGACAAGGTCAATGCGTATGTGGACCAAAACAAGCCGTGGGACCTGGCCAAGGACGCCGCCAACAACCAGGCCCTGCACCAGGTGTGCTCGGTGCTGATCAACACCTTTGCCACACTCACCCGCTACCTCTCGCCCGTGCTGCCCGGCCTGGCCCAGGCAGTGCAGTCGTTTGTGGGGGTAGACATGCAGCAATGGAATGTGGCGGGTAACGTGCAAGCCATCCAGCCCTACCAGCACCTGATGCAACGCGTCACCCCCGAGCAGCTTGAAGCATTGTTTGAGGCCCCAGCGCAAGCAGAGCAAGCACCAGCAGCTACAAAAATCATAGCAGACCCCGGCGGCGAAGAAATCGCGCCCACCATCACCATCGACGACTTCACCAAGATCGACCTGCGCATTGCGCTGATCGTGAACTGCGAGCCGGTGGAAGGCTCCACCAAGCTGCTGCGCCTGACGCTGGACGTGGGTGAAGGCAAGACCCGCAACGTGTTCAGCGGCATCGCCAGCGCCTACAAGCCCGAAGATCTCGTCGGTAAACACACCGTCATGGTCGCCAACCTGGCCCCGCGCAAGATGAAGTTCGGCATCAGCGAAGGCATGGTCCTGGCAGCCAGCCACGGCGACGAAAAAGCCAACCCGGGCATCTACGTGCTGAACCCATGGCCGGGTGCAACGCCGGGCATGCGCGTGCGCTGACTAGTGTCCTGAGTTGGAAGTTCGTTGAGGAAAGAAATCTGCCGAAATCGCTGCCAAGCTAGGCGCAAAGCGGAGACATGCCGGGCGGCATGGCGAGTATTTGCAACGACGCATGGCGGGGATTGTCGGTAGATTTATTC
>CAMTXG010000011.1:0-109950 GCA_947085645.1 uncultured Gammaproteobacteria bacterium | reverse complement strand
CTGTACGTGATCCTGGACATCTTCAGCCGGCACGTGGTGGGCTGGATGCTTGCCGAGCGCGAGAGCGCCGACTTGGCCGAGCAGCTGATCGCCGACACCGTCTCGCGTCACGACGTGCAGCGCGGCATGCTCACGTTGCACTGGTGGAGCAGTACAACCAGTTCAAAACCCGGTTTGCGACCAGCGGCGAGGAGCGCTATCGCGCAGAAAAATCCCGCTTCATCGCTGCCGTTCTGGCACAGAAGGAGTTGCCCATTCCCAGCGATTCAACAGCCGCCACCCTGTCGACCCAGCGCGTGCTGACCGCTCGCCCCGCCCAGGTGTTTGCCGCCTTCCAGCAACCCGAGCTGCAGGCGCGGTAGTGGGGGCCCGCAGGCTTTACCAACACGTTCGGGCAGTTTGACTTTGTGCCCGGCGGGCGGTGGGTGTTTGTGATGCACGGGCCAGACGGCAAGAACCACTACAACGAGAACATCTTTCGCGCGATAGAGCCCAGTGCGCTGGTCGTCATCGAGCATGTGCTGGCGCCGCTGTTCACGCTGACGGTGCGGCTCGCGCCCCACGGCAATCACGACACCCATCTGACGTGGGAGCAGGCGTTTGAGAGTGCCGAGATGGCAGACAAGCTGCGCGACTTTGTGCCCCCCGCCAATGAGCAGAATCTGGACCGGCTGGAGGTGGTGCTGCGCAGCGCAGGCGCCGAGTAACCCTTGTTGAAATTTCCCCCAGTCCGTGGACTGCAACAGAGCAAACCGGCTGCAAACGCACAGGCTCGGTTCACTGTCTTGACCGCCGTCAAGCCATTGGCCGCCACAAGCGTTTGTCCGACAGGCCACTGACGCCTTGGACGGCGGCGTCGCGCAGTGCAGCGCTCAAAGAATGGGGTCAGCGAGCAAAGCAACTTACCCAACTTGCTTGTTCTCATGACATGTTCACCGCACAACAAGGAGCGCACCATGAACCCCACCCTCATTGCAGCCGTTGAAGACACACCCACCGTGGACGGCGACCTGGTTGAACAGGCCGTGCCGGGCCACGGGGTTCCGTCGCAAGACCCGGACCCCGCCGCGCAACACACGCTGACGCCCGAAGAGTCTGACCGTGAGTCCAAATCAGCCCTGATGGGCGGCGGCATGATGGCGGGCGCCGCAGCCGGTGCCGCTGTGGGAGCGGCGGTGGGCGGGCCCGTGGGGGTGTTTGTGGGCGGCACGGCAGGCGCCATTGCCGGGGCGCTGGGCGGCGCTGCGGCGGGCCAGGTGGTGGAACCCGAGGCACCTGCCGACCCGGCGAGCGAGGCCACCAAGCCGGTGTATTTGGAGAAGCCGTAGGCGCAAGTCTGATCCGCGCTGCCTACCGCGAGTAACAAGGCCCGCGTTCTGCGGGCTTTGTTTTGAGGGCAAGCAGGCAACACTACGGTTTTGATAGCTGCTAGCGCTTATTAGATAAGCGCTAGAGGCCAATTTGACTCATATTTTGGCTGAACGAATGCATTTGGCACGCGGCGCAGATAGCGCACCCGTGGCAAAGCACTGTGATTAAAATCAGTGCTTTGCCGCACCCGCAGCTTTGCCTTATGTCGTCGGCGCCGCCCTCCATCCTTTCCTCCCCCTCTACCGCACTCCCCATAGCGCTCACCCGGTTTCACCGCACGCGCCTGATGCAGATCTGGCGCTCGGCCGGGTGGCCGTGCAAGGACGGGCTGGAGATTGATCTGCTGGCCGCGGGCCTGGTTGCGTTGCACACGGCGGCCGATGGGTGCGAGACGCTCAAGCTCACCGACGAGGGCATTCGCACACTGGCCCTGGCGCGCCAGCGCAACGTGCGGGCGCTGAGCGGGCACGACCGGCTGGCGCAGAAGTTTGCAGCGCAGCTGCTGGCGGCGGGGCGCATTGTGTGGACGGAACTGTCGCTGCGGGCGGTGATTGAAGGCGCCGCTGCACCTGCCCCGACGGAGGCCGTGTCACCACCACTGACCACCCCCACCCTGCCCCCGCTGTGGAGCGACGACGACACCCCCGCCGCCCGCGCCGCTGCTAACGTGTGGCGCATGGCGCGGCCCGACCTGTTTTCAGTGCGCAACACCTCGGTGCCTGCCTACCTGCAGCCCATGGTGCACGAGGTCAAGTTCAGCCGCTCCGACCTGCTGTCGGACCTGCGGCACGACGCCAAGCGGCAGGCCTACCAGTGGCTGTGCGAGGAGTGCTATTACGTCTTCCCCGCAGGCATTGCCGAGCCAGACGAGATACCGGAGCACTTTGGCATCTGGGTGCTACACGACGGGCTGGACAACGGACGCTTTGAACTGCTGCGCCCCGCGCGCCACGCAACCTGCACCCTGCCCTTTGCGGTGTGGCTGGCCCTGTGCAAGGCCACGCCGCTGCGCGGGGACGACGCCCTGGCGCAGGCGCACCTGGGAGAGCCTTGCGGCGAGCTGCCGGGTGATCTGGCCAACAACCAGGACTCCACGGCCCCATGACGTATACGGTGGCGGTGCGCGAGCTGTGCGAGTTCACCGCCAAGCAGGGCGACCTGGACCTGCGCTTTACGCCCGCGCCCACCGCGCTCGAAGGCATTGCAGGGCACGCCATTGCCGCTTCGCGCCGGGGAAAGGGCTACCGCGCCGAAGTGGCTTTGAGCGGCAGCTACCAAAGCCTGCAGGTGCGCGGCCGCGCCGATGGGTACGACCCCGAGGCGCAGCGCATTGACGAGGTCAAGACCTTCAAGGGCCGACTGGACCGCCAGCCCGCATCGCACCGCCACCTGCACTGGGCGCAGGCCAAGGTGTATGGCTGGCTGCTGTGCCAGCAAGAGCAGCTGGCGCACATCGACGTGGCGCTGGTGTACTTTGACATTGGCACGCAGCAAGAAACGGTGCTGACCGAGCGCTGCAGCGCCGACGACCTGCGCCAGCACTTTGAGGCGCAGTGCCAGCGCTTCATTGCCTGGGCCGAACAGCAGGTGGCACACCGCACGGCGCGCGATGCGGCACTGGGTGCGCTGGCTTTCCCGTTCGGCGGTTTCCGCACCGGGCAGCGCCCGCTGGCCGAGGCGGTGTACAAGGCCGCCACCGCAGGCCGCTGCCTGCTGGCGCAGGCGCCCACGGGCATCGGCAAGACCATGGGCACGCTGTTCCCGCTGCTCAAGGCCGCGCCCGCGCAACGCATCGACAAGGTGTTCTTTCTGGCCGCCAAAACGTCGGGGCGGAAGACGGCGCTGGATGCGCTCTCGCGCCTTGCCGACAGTGCCCCCGCCTTGCCGCTGCGCGTGCTGGAGCTGGTGGCGCGTGACAAGGCGTGTGAATACCCGGGCAACGCCTGCCACGGCGAGTCGTGCCCGCTGGCCCGGGGCTTTTACGACCGCCTGCCCGCCGCCCGCGAGGCAGCAGTGTCGGTGGCTGTCGAGCATGGCAACGCCGGTGGCACAGCGCTGCACCAGACCCACGTGCGCGACGTGGCCCTGCAGCACCAGGTCTGCCCCTACTACCTGAGTCAGGAGCTTGCGCGCTGGGCCGACGTGGTGGTGGGCGACTACAACTACTACTTTGACCTGGGCGGCCTGCTGCACGGCCTGGCGCAAGCCAATGGCTGGCGCACCGCCCTGCTGGTGGACGAGGCCCACAACCTGGTGGACCGCGCCCGCAAGATGTACACCGCCGAGCTGCGCCCCGCCGCCCTGGCCGAGGCCCGCCGCAGCCCCACGGCGGCGCGCCATGCGCCCGTAAAAAAGGCGCTGGACAAAGTGCGCCGCAGATGGGTGGCGCTGGACAAGGCGCAGACCAGCGCCTACGCCGTGCTGAGCGACTTCCCCGACAAGCTGCTGGCCGCGCTGCAGCAGTGCGGCAGCACGCTGGCCGAGCACTTTGCCGACCACCCCACCGAGCCCGATGCGGCGCTACAGGCGTTTTACTTCGACGCGCTGCACATGGTGCGCATGGCGGAATTGCTGGGCGCGCATTCAATGGTGGACATCACGCAGCCCACCAAGCCCACCACCGGCTACAACGGCAAAGCCGCCGCGCCCGGCGATTCGCTGGTCTGCATCCGCAACGTGGTGCCCGCGCCGTTTCTGCAGCCGCGTTTTGCAGCCGCGCACACCAGCACGCTGTTCTCGGCCACGCTGCAGCCCGCGCGCTACTACGCGGACTTGCTGGGTTTGCCTGCGGACCATCTGTGGGTCGATGTCGAGTCGCCGTTTGATCCCGCGCAGCTCCAGGTGCAGGTGGCGCGCAACATCTCCACGCGCTACCCGCACCGCGGCGCGTCGCTGGCGCCCATAGTGGCGCTGATGGCACAGCAGTTTCACGCACGGCCAGGCAACTACCTGGCTTTTTTCAGCAGCTATGACTACCTGCAGCGGGTGGCCGCACTGTTTGCGCAGCAGCACCCCGACGTACCCCACTGGAGCCAGTCGCGCCGCATGCTGGAGGGCGAGCAGCGCGATTTTCTGGCCCGTTTTACCGACACCAGCCAAGGCATTGCTTTTGCCGTGCTGGGCGGCGCGTTTGCCGAGGGTATTGACCTGCCGGGTAACCGCCTGATCGGCGCGTTTCTGGCCACGCTGGGCCTGCCGCAGATCAACCCGGTTAACGAGCAGATCCGCGAGCGCATGCAGGCGCTGTTTGGTGCGGGGTATGACTACACGTACCTGTACCCGGGCCTGCAAAAGGTGGTGCAGGCTGCGGGGCGGGTAATACGCACGCCCAGTGATGAGGGGGTGGTGCATTTGATGGATGACCGGTTTGGGAGGGATGAGGTGCGCAGGTTGTTGCCGGGGTGGTGGGAGAACCGTAAGGCCGGGTCGGGCTGAGCTTGTCGAAGCCTTGGCGTGCTGGTTGCGAAAGCATGCCCGTGTTGAGGGCGGAGGCCGGGAGTCGCCCGGCATGCGAGTAACTTTCTCTTGCGTCGCCAAGAGAAAGTCACCAAAGAGAAGGCGACCCCCAGTCTGCGACCCTTTCGCTTCGCTACGGGGCAACCTGCGTCGGGGCAGTTGCGGGGTGCGCCGCAGAACTCACTTCGCGCCTTTGGCGCTACGTTCAAACAACTGCGTCGAGTCAGACAACGAGGCATGCGCGCTCCGACGCGCATGCTCACCCCGCAACCGCCCCGCCGCAGGCGCAGCCAGCAGGGGTGGGCAGCCGAACAGCCGGACATCCACACGGGCCTTTGCTTCGCTCGGCCCCATTTCGCGGGCGCAAGCGCCGCGCGCTGCGCAGACTGGGCCGAGCGCAGCGCAGCGAAGCAATGGCCCGAATGGATGTTCTCTCCCCAGCCCCTCTGTATGCGCCGAGGAGCGCAGCGGGCGGGGTGGCATGTGTGCCGAAGGACACACATGCTTCGTGAACTGACTCGTCGCAGTTGTCTGAACGGAGCGCCAAAGGCGCGCAGTGAATTCTGCGATGCACCCCGCCCGCGAGCACCACAGGTTGCCCCAGCGCGCAGCGCTGGGGACGCAGACAGCGGGGTCGCCTTTTCTTTGGTGACTTTCTTTTGGCGACCCAAAAAAAAGTTACTCGCATGCCGGGCGACTCCCGGCCTCCGCGCTTAAACCAGGCACGCCGTACAGATCAGCGAGCTTGACCCGTCTTCAACGAACTCAGCCCACTTCGACCGCATCAGCGTGAACGGCTCCAATCGGATTGATGCGACTCAAAGGCTCAATGCCCAGTGCCTGCAACCACAGCTCAAACGCCCGCAGACCGCTCACGCAGGTAAGCAAGCACCGCAGCCTGATCCCCCTCAAACACAACGCGCTCGGCCCGGCTGCTGCGCTGAAACGCATACATGGGGTCGTAATACTGCCGCATCAGCACGGTGATCCAGTCGCGGTGCAGGTCCACATTGCCAGTGTCTTTTTGCAGCACCAGCGCGCGCTGCATCACTTCGCGCAAAGTCTGGTGCAGTCTGCCGCCCAGGCGTTTGGCCAGTTTGTCCAGGCTCTCCAGAAGACGGGCCGCAAACAGGTCTGCACCCACCACAGACCCGTGCGCGGCTACAAACGCCGCGCATTGCAGCACCACATAGTCCCGCAATATGCGTTCGACCCGGCGGTCAAAATCATCCGTCAGGCAGACGATGGGAACCTGCTCCAGCCGCTGGCGCAGCGGCAGCGGCACCGAGCATTTGCCCACGTGGCGGCCTTCGTCTTCCACCACCAGGGTGTGGTGCCCAGCGGCACGTTTTTTCAGGATGTCGATGGCCAGGCGGTTCTCAAAATCAATCTGCGCTGGCTGACCCGCCACGCGGCTGCCAAAACTGGAGCCGCGGTGGTTGGCATGGCCTTCCAGGTCCAGCCCGTGGGCCAGTTGCGCCAGCACTTCGGTCTTGCCGGTGCCCGTCAAGCCACTCAGCACAACAAACCCGCACTCTGCGGACGCAGCCTCTGTGGTCTGCAGCAAAAACGTGCGCATGGCCTTGTAGCCACCAATGACGCGCGGGTAGGCAATGCCCGCCTCGGTTTGCAACCACTGCTGAACAATCTGCGACCGCAGCCCCCCGCGAAAGCAATACAGCACCCCGTACTGCGCATGCGCTTTGGCAAAGGCCGCCCAGGCCTCGATGCGGTCTTGTTGGGTGCGGCCTGACACCAGCTGGTGGCCCAGCGCGATGGCGGCTTGCTGGCCCTGCTGCTTGTAGCAGGTGCCTACCTGCTGGCGCTCGCTGTCGTTCATCAGCGGCAGGTTGACGGTGCCGGGAAACGCGCCCTGCGCAAACTCCACCGGGGCGCGCACGTCCATCATGGGCACATCGTTCAGAAAGATGTGCGCGTAGTCGGTGAGGTTGTCACGCATCTTTTCAGCGCACTTCCACAGCAAAGTGCCGTCGCGCCGCCATCTGCCCGATGGGTTGCAGCGCCAGCCCCAGCTCGGCGGCCACGGCCAAAAACTCCGCATCGCCATCAGGCGTCACCGCCACCAGCAGGCCGCCGCTGGTTTGCGGGTCGCACAGCAGCAGCTTGTGCTCTTCGTGCGCCAGCGGGGTGATCTTGTCGCCGTAGCTTTCAAAGTTGCGCAAGGTGCCGCCGGGCGCACAGCCTTCGGCCAGGTAGTGCGACACGCCCGCCAGGCGCGGCACGGCGGCGTAGTCGATCTGTGCGGTCAGCCCGCTGCCGTCGGCCATCTCCACCAGGTGGCCCAGCAGGCCAAATCCGGTCACATCGGTCATGGCGGCCACGCCGGGCAGCTTGCCAAAGCGGCTGCCGGGGGTGTTCAGGGTGCACATCCAGTCGCGCGCCAGGCCCACGTCTTCGGGCCGCAGTTTGGACTTTTTCTCGGCGGTGGTGAGGATGCCGATGCCCAGCGGTTTGGTGAGGTACAGGCGGCATCCTGCGGTGGCGGTGTCGTTGCGCTTGAGGTGCCGCTTGTCCACCACACCCGTCACAGCCAGCCCAAAGATGGGCTCGGGCGCGTCGATGGAGTGCCCGCCCGCCAGCGGGATGCCCGCCGCATCGCAAGCTGCCCGCCCGCCCCGCACCACGTCGCGCGCCACCTCGGGCGGCAGCACGTTGACGGGCCAGCCCAGGATGGCAATGGCCATTAGCGGGTCAGCGCCCATGGCGTAGATGTCGCTGATGGCATTGGTGGCGGCAATGCGCCCAAAGTCATACGGGTCATCGACGATGGGCATGAAGAAGTCGGTGGTGGACACCACGCCGCGCTCACCGTCCAGCGCGTACACCGCAGCATCGTCGCGCGACGTGTTGCCCACCCACAGGCGCGGGTCCAGCGTTTGCGACCCGCTGCCCGCTAGGATCACGTCGAGCACCTTGGGGCTGATCTTGCAGCCACAACCGGCGCCGTGGCTGTACTGGGTGAGGCGGATGGGCTCGGTCATGGGGCGAATCTCGGTGGGTGGCAAAGCCGGTCAATATAGCAAGGCGGTATAAGTCGTCTCATGCTGTCTGCCGACGAACAATCTGCTTTTGAAGAATCCATTGCCCGGGTGCGGGGGCTTGCCACCCGCGCACTGCAGCGCGCTACCGGTGCCGCCGAAGCCATCGCCTTCACCGCGCAACTGCACCGCAGCCTGGACACCGTGGCCGCCCAAGCCGCAGCCGCGGGCCCCGCGACCGACTGCAAGGCGGGCTGCGCCCACTGTTGCCACGTGCGGGTGGAGGCGACGGAGCCCGAGGTGTTTCGCATTGCGCAGCACCTTGCGGCCGAGTTGGCTGACAGCATGGACACCATCACGGCCCGGCTGCGCCAGCACATTAGCAATGCACACAGCGGCGCAGTGCGCCAGCCCTGCAGTTTTCTGGTGGATGACCGCTGCGCCATCTACAGCGTGCGCCCCGCCGCATGCCGCAAGGCGCATTCGCTGTCGGTACAGCACTGCGCCACGCAGGCGCCGCAGATCCCGCAGAACCTGCGCCTGCTGCTGGACGCCGAGGCGCTGATGGCGGGCACCGCGCAGGCGTATGGCGATGTGCAGTTGCCCGCCAGCGCCCATGAGCTGAACGCGGCTGTGCTGGCAGCGCTGACCGACGCGGCTGCGAAAGAACGCTGGTACCACGGAGACGCCACCGCCCTGGGCCCCGCCCGCAAAATGGATGCGCCTTGACTTCTGTCAAGCCTAGCAACCCACCCGTCGGCACACAATGCCCCAGCCCCGCCAACATTCGATGAACATGCCCTCACCCCTGCGCCCCCTGATTGCCGCCACGCTGCTGCTGCCGCTCATGTCCCTGCTGGGCTGCGGCAAGCCCGAAACCAGTGGCCCCGCGCAAACAGGTTTTGATGCATTGGTAGCGTCGTGCACCCAGTTTTTGGCCGCGCGCGAACCGCACGTGCGCCCCGGTGGCAGCGGCGAATGGATCAAGACCGGCTACAGCCCTGCCCTGGTGGTGCCGGAGCTGAACCGCACCGAATCAACGGTGACTCCCTATGTCGGCAAGATCGTTGTCAAAGACAACGAAGCCCAGGCCGCCGCCACCACACAGGATGGCGCCCAAGCCATCACCCTGACGCCTGCGCACCTGCTGTCCAACCGCACGCACACCTTTGTGTACAGCTTTGACGGCAAAACGTGGCGCTGGCAAAACGGCCAGCTGCTGACCAAGATTCCGGGGCAGAACGACACCACGGTGGCGCTGACGCTGGCGGATGTGTCAGCGGTGGGGCCCAAAGGGTTTGTGGGATGTTTGCCGCGCTGATGTGAACAGGCATCAGCGGCGCCAATCGCTGCTAAATTGATAGCTGCCAGCGCTTATTCAGCGAGCGCAAAGGGCAAATTTCTCTCAATATTTCAACCAGGTATGTGGCCAGCCATGGTGCAGCCCGGTGCTACAGGTCCTCCGCAGCGGGTGCGTCTGGGTAGACGCTTTCGCCTCCCACGGTGGTCACGTAGCGCTCGTGCAGCGCCAATGCTTCGGTGCGTGGAGCAGCAGGCGCAGGCAGCGCTGCCAGGTCCCGAATCGTCGGCGCACCGGGCACGTAGTCAGCCCCCGTGGGGCTGAAAGCCAGTGCGCTCAGGAACATCGCAATCAGGACCACGCCCACCATGAAAGTCCGCCAGTCACCCGGCGCACCGGACGGGTACGGCGCAGGCACCACAGGCTGGGTTTCGCTGGTGAAGTGACCGGACGATTTCATGGCGACCTCGGCTCAAAACGGGGGTTGGATATGGTGCAGCGCGACGCTACGGGTTGTGACGCGGCAATGGTGCGAAAGGGAAGCAGACTGCGCTACCGCTTCTTGTCGTCCGTCTCGCCAATGTCGGCACGGCCCATGCGTGACGATGGCTTGGGCGAAGGATGCTCTTCGATCTTTCCCTCGCGATGGCCTGATGGATCTACCGCGTCAGCGGGGCCCACCCCGGGCTGCTCACCGCCCTCACGGTTGGCATAGGTCTGTTGAGCAGTCCCGTCGCTGTCCTCGTCCTTGAGGCCGTACTGGTTGAAATCTGGACAGGGTGGCTTGGCGGTCATGTTGATGCTCCGGGCTTTGCGGCACAGGTTTTGTCGTCAGCCCAGGGGCTTCCACACAGGAGGGTCGGGATACGAAAATTGCACGGGTTCGCGGCGCGGGCGCAGCGCTGCTTCGGACTGCCGCTGGCGCTTGAGCGAACGCGGTTTGAGTGCACGGGACCTGGTAGGGCGGCTGGTGTGCATGGGGGTCTCCTGAGGCGGTGGGCTGTGAACCCAAGCGTCGTGCCGGGCTCTGGCTCTATTAATGCCGCCCCCGCGCGTGCAGAACGTAAGACAACGCTGATTCCGTGGATCAGAGGCCAGCCACCGGTACAGCCCCCCCGACAGGACTACAACCCGCTGCGGCCACCCCCTACTGGCGAGCACCGCCGCCGCACATCCACACCGCAATCGGTACCGCAGCACTTGCAAGGATGGCCGGTATGCAACGAGCGCTGCGCAGAAAAAAGGCACGCTCCAAAAGGCGCTGCTACTGACGCTTGAAACGTTTATGTCAACGACGGATATGCCCAAATCACAGCAGCACGACCGTGGTGGGCGAAGAGTGAAAGACGCAGTGAGCGACGATGCCTCACCGCCATTGCGGCAGTGGGGCCAACAGCGTTGGCGGCGGCGCAACCACCCCGATGAATGAGAGGCTGCGTGGCTGCGCGCGCTACGGAGATCGCTCCAGCTCCTGCGCGAGCATCTGGCGGCCTTTGGGTGTGATGGCCAGCACCCGTGCAAACTGCTGCGTATCGGCTGTGGCGCTGGGCAGCATGGCAGACACAAGGTCTGCAGCGCGCAAAACCCGCAGCTTGTCGATATTGGCTTCCGTATCCACGATCAGTGGAAGTTGGGTTCGCGCAATCTCTCGGAGGTATTCAAACGGCATGTCGTTTCTCCTGCGGGCGTGACAGAAGGTGCATTGTGGTAACCAAGTCGCCCGTCGCCTGTAACAAATTCACAATTCCACAACGTGGACAGGGAGGCAGCTTCTGGGCAGTCACGGTCACTACCCGGCGTTTTGAATGCATATCCATCAGTTCAAAACGGACTATGCCGAGCGTGCCGAGTGCGCCGAGTTCGAATCAAACCCTTCGCCTTTCTGCTCAAAACCACTGCATACAGCCCAAGAGCCATGTTTGGCGGGCGCCTGCCCTTCGATGCAGACCAGTACACAACCTACCGCCGTAGGAGACAGCCCACGCAGGCAAGGGCTTCAGCCCGATGCAGCGATGACGCAGGTGTGGCCATGCTTGAGGTACCCATCCACTTCGGCCACTTTTTGCCACGCCATGTCCGCCATTCTCAAAGCACCACAACACAGCCCACACACCCCAAACACCCCACAGAACCCTGACCCAGCCAATCGCCTCCACAACATCACCGCCCCACTGTCCCCCCAAAACTCTGGCCCTTTCCGCGCTTTGTACGAGCCCTTGGTCAACGGCATTCCCACCCAACAGGAGCGCGCCGCTGCAGCCGATTTCTTGCGGGTCTCGCTGCGGGACACCGCATTTGGAGTGGACGATCTGCCCAGCAGCGGCGCGGGCCTGATCGAGTGGATGGAGACCAATATGCGGGCGGTGCATGGCAAGTACCAAAGCTATCTGCAGTCACGCCAAAGCGGCGCGCCGCGCAAGTACTTTGTCAACCGAGCGCACGCGCTTTACTTCTTGCGGCAGGTGGCTCCCACCAAGCTGGTGGACGGCGCGTGGCTGTATGGCTTGTGCGCGTATGCAGACAACCCACGCCTCTCAGACCTGGTGGTGACGTATCTTGAAGAGCTGGGCAACGGCGACGCGGACAAGAACCATGTGACGCTTTACCGCGGGCTGCTTGCGCGCTACGGGCTCGACCCGTTGGATGGCCTGCCCGACACACACTACGAGCAGGGCCTGATCCAGCTGGCGCTGGCCTGGAATGCGCAGGAGTTTTTACCCGAGATCGTGGGCTTCAATCTGGCGTATGAACAACTGCCTCTGCACCTGTTGATCAGTGCGTATGAACTGAACGAACTGGGCATTGACCCCTACTACTTCACGCTGCACGTCACGGTGGACAACGCCGACACCAGCCACGCACGACGCGCTTGCCAGGCCGCCATCGATGCAGCCCCACGCATGGACGACGGCGGCGAATACTGGCGCAGGGTGCGCGCGGGCGCCAAGCTGGGCAACCTGGGCGTCGGATCGCTTGATGTGGTTCGTGGCTTCAACATCGACAACGAGGTGGTGCGCATATTTGCCCACAAGGCGCCTGCGGGCAACGGCGCGCATTCGGACTTTTGCAAGGTGGCCGGGCGCAAGGTGAATGACTGGCTGGCACACCCGAAGGATGTCCCGGCTTTTCTGGCGGCACTGGAGCAGGCAGGATGGATCAAGAGAAACCAGCCCGCTGTCGAGAGCAGGTTCTGGACCCTGCTGCAGGGAGACCGGGCCGAGATGTTTGGCGTGTTTTCGCCGTACGAGCTTCAGGTCATTCATGACTGGATTCGCGGAGACGCCAGCACGGATGGCGCGTCGTTCGAAGCGACTGCTGCTGCGTCAGGCACAGGCACAGTCGCCCAGGTGCCGCGCCGTCCTGTGAGCTTTCGGGTTGCTGAAAGACTGCGTCTTGCCCGCAGCGGAGGCAGCCATGCCAGTCATCAAAGCGCTGTCAGCAATGAACACCAGTGGCTGGATACCGACCTGTCACTCTTGCGTGAGCAGCTGCCCACCCTGGGCCCTGCCGAGCAGCGCGATTTGCTGGTACGCGCCATGTCGCCCGCACTGCACTGGACACCTGCAGGGCTGGTGGCAACCAAGGCGTTTGTGGAGCGCACGTATTCCGCCTGATCGGCACGCCGCCGGTGTGCGAGGCCGCTTCAGCACCACCCTACTGCGTGGCTGCGGCTTGTCTTACAGCGCCTGCGCCGCAGCCGCATTACGTTTGAGTCTGTTTGATATTCAGGAGTTGGCAAATGAGCGACGACACCCACGAAATCGTGCATGACCGCAATTTCATCAGCCTGACGGAGCGCTGCGAGGTCCGCGACTGGACCAACAGCCTCGCCGTGACTGAGACAGAACTGAGGGAAGCCGTTGCAGCAGTTGGTCACTCGGCCGACAAGGTGCGCGAATTCCTGGCTTCGCAATAAGAACGGCTAACAAAACTCAGCGAAGCGGTTCTGGCTAGGTACTGCGTCGCAGGCAGTACGGGCAGTACGGGCAGTACGGGCAGTACGACAAGACGCGGCAACGACGCCAGAAGAGTTTTGTTAGCTGCTCTAAAAAAGACGACCGAGCACGGAGTTGCCCATGGCAGAAGACGCAGGCCAGGCGACCACATCCACACCCACACGCACGATGTGAAAAGGCGCCATCAGTTTTGGCAAAGGGATCGCCACTGCCGACATTGTCCAAGGCGTTGAATATGAAGACGGCCGCTACGTGGTGCTGTCTCCCGAAGCTGTCGCCCGAAGAGACTGCCGCCGCGTTCCCCAACGTTACGCAGCCCATTGAAATCGAAGCGTTTCTGGATGCCGACGAAATTCCGTTTGTGTCCGTGGAGCGGCCCTACTTCACCGTCAAGGGCTTCAGCCATGGGGTTGTGCAACATATGGCCCGCACCATTTCGCAGCGGTTTGTGGCCAAGAGCAGCCCCAAGAACCGCGTGGCTAGATCGTTGCCGGCTACCTGCGCAACGGCCTCGGCATGGGCGTGTCAGTGCCGTGGCGTGGGACGAGCTGGGGGAAGCTGACCAGCGGCGCGCACTGGACCGTGCAATCAGACGGCCGCAGGCTGCGCACCGGCAACGGCCCTTGGCGGGGATATGACCGGGCGGCGGTGATATTGCTGGCGGCGATGAAGGCGCTGGGGCTGGCTGGGTGACTGATTGATCAACGACCCTGCCAATCAACTCAAACGCTTCAAAAACAATAGCTACTAGCGCTTACTCAGTAAGCGCTAGAGCCATTTTTTATTCAAATTTCACGTATCTACCCCTACTGAGGGCGTTCTCGCTGTCCGCAGCTCCGTCTTGCGCTCAATGATCCGCGACACCAGGCCGTAATCCACCGCCTCCTCGGCTGACAGCCACCGGTCGCGTTCGATGTCGATCAGCACCTCCTCCAGCGACTTGCCCGTCTCGCGCGCAATGGTGCGGGCGATGCGCTCGCGGGCCTTGACGATCTCGCGCGCCTGGATGGCGATGTCGCTGGCGGGGCCGCCGGAGCCGCCGCTTGGCTGGTGGATCAGGAAGCGGGTGTTGGGCAGGCAGTAGCGCCGCTCGCGGGGCACCGACAGGTACAGGTGCGTGGCAGCGCTGCCCACCCAGCCCGTGCCGATCATGTTGACCGGCGCAGCGATGAACCGCACCACATCGTGGATGGTGTCGCCCGACTCCAGGTGCCCGCCGGGTGAGCTGACCAGGATGTCGATGGGGTCGGCGCTGTCCGCATCCAGCGCGATCAGCCGGCGCGTGACGTCGGCAGCCGTCACGTCGGTCACGCTGCCAAAGATCAGCAGGGTGCGGGCCTTGAAGGCTTTTTCTTCCAGGTACGAGGTGCGCGGCTCGGTAGCACTGGATGGCGCGGGGGTGTCGGGCATGTGGGGGGAGTCAGGGGTGTCCATGGCGCAGGTTCAAAGTGGGTGAACTGCCATGACGAACGAGGCGCACGTTTCGTGACATCGCGCGTGCCGCAGCCTTTGCGCGGTTCTGAAACCCGCCCCACAAACGGCTATGGCAAGATTTGAAAATGCAAGACGACCACGCACTGTCCCTCATCAACGCCGACCGCCGCCGCCTGGTGCGCGCCGCCACCCGCCTGCTGGGCCCGGTCGACGCAGAAGATGCCGTGCAGGACGCCTATGTGCGCGCCCTGGAGGCCGACGCGCTGCACCTGAACGCAGCACAGGCCTGGCTGCTGACAGTGGTGCGCAATCTGGCCATCGACCGCCTGCGCAGGCGCCAGTGGATGCTGCAGTGGGTGGGGGGTGAAAACGCGGTGCATAGCGAACCCATATCTGCCTCCGCCGAAGCGGATGCCGCGCTGGCGCAGGAGGCCCACCACGCGCTGCGCACGCTTGCGGCACACCTGGCGCCCACAGACGCAGCGGCCGTGCTGCTGCACGAGGTGTTCGAGGCCAGCCACGCAGAAATCGCACAGGCCACCGGCCGCACAGAAGCCGCCAGCCGCCAGCAGCTGCGCCGGGCACTGCTGCGGTTGCGGCGGCCAGGCCCATCGCCAGTGCCCCACGCCACCGCGGAGCGAACCGCTGAAGATGACACTGTATTGCGCCTGTACGTGCAGTCGCTGCAGCTGCGCGACCCGAAAGCCCTGTGGGCCATGCTGCGCCAGCCACCGATTCAAGCCTTGGCGATGGGTGGGGAATCCTCAGGGGCGACCCACGCGGCAGCACACGCGCCCGTCACTAGGTGCTGTGTTGTGCAGGTGAGCGGACAACTGGGCCTGGTACTGACACTGGACGGTGTCACCCTGTGTGTGGTGCCGCTGGGCGTGCAGAACCATTGCGACGAAGCGGCTGTGCTGCTGTAGATAAAGATTCAACTGCGCCTGCCGCCGCAGCAGTTTCGCTCTCTGGCCCATTGCCCCACCACGGAAACGCCATGCAAACAAATCAACGAGCCAGAACGCCGCTGCACGCTATGGCGGCCCTTGCCATTCTTCTGTGGGCGGGGCAGCCAATGGCAGCAACCAAGGCGGCCACCACGGTTCCGTCGGCGCAATGGCAGCGCATCGCATCGCCAGAAGCCGTGGGCTGGTCCACCGAGAAACTCGCCCTGGCGCGCGAGCATTCCAAAAGCCTCGACACGACTGCAGTGATGCTGGTGGTCAACGGCCAGATCCTGGATGAATGGGGCCGCACCGACGAGCGGCTGAACATCCACTCCATCCGCAAAAGCATTCTGAGCAGCCTGATGGGCATGGTGGTGGCCAATGGCCAGGTGCGGCTTGACGCCACCCTGGCCGAACTGGGCGTGGACGACAACGAACCCGCGCTGACGGCAAGCGAGAAACAGGCCACGGTGGCAGACCTGCTCAAGTCACGCTCGGGCATCTACCACCCTGCCCTGTATGAAACAGCGGCCATGGCCGCCCGCCGCCCCGCGCGAGGCAGCCACGCGCCAGGGACGTTCTGGTACTACAACAACTGGGACTTCAACGCGCTGAACACGATTTACGAAGCGCGCACGCAGACCAGCATCTACACCGCGCTTGCCACCCAGCTGGCAAAGCCGCTGCAGATGCAGGACTGGCGCGCTGAGGACGGCAGCTACTACACCGGCAAAGAGTCGGTGCACGCCGCCTACCCCATGCGCATGTCGGCACGCGACCTGGCCCGCTTTGGGCTGCTGTACCTGCGCGATGGGCGCTGGGCTGACAAGCAGGTGGTGCCCGCAGCGTGGGTGCGCCAAAGCCTGCAGCCCTATTCAGATACCGGGGCGGACGGCGGCTACGGCTACATGTGGTGGGTGTCGGTGGACGGGCGCCACCTGCCTTCCGCCAAGGTGCCTGCAGGGACATTCTCAGCCCAGGGGTACGGCGGGCACATGGTGGTTGTGGTGCCAGCGTACGACCTGGTGGTGGTGCACCGGGTGAACACCGACATTGCCACGAACATGGTGAGCGATGCGCAGTTCGCCAGGCTGCTGGAGCTGATCCTGGCTGCGCGCCTGCCGCGATGACCACGCCGACCACCCTGCCCCCGCAACCGGCTGGGGTGGTCACCCCACTTGCACGGCAACCATCCCATTCGACTGCCGTTGCACTGGTTACGTGAGGTAGTCGCCCGTGGCCTCGGGCTGGAACTGAATGCTCTCGACCACGGCTGCGCACTCTTCGCCATGCGGTGTGTGCCACCTTGCCACATCGCCGGTTCGAAGGCCCAGCAGGCTCATGCCCACGGGCGACAGCACCGAGATAAAGCCCGCTGCGGGTTCAGCGTCCTGCGGGTAGCAAATGGTCAGCACCTGGCGCCGGTGGGTGTGCACGTCCACCAGCTCCACCCGCGAATACATGGTGACCACATTGGCCTGCACCGTGCGCGAGCTGGTGACATCTGCGTTGGCCAGCAGATGGTCAAGAACGGGCGGGGGCTGGTGGCCCACCAACTTGGTCAGGCGCGAATAGTCCAGGTCGGTGAGCATGCGCTCGCCATGGGCCACGACACCAACATCAATACCAACAACTGCTGCTGCATGCATAAAAAGCACTCCATCAAATGCGGCTGTCGCCCCGTGTAAACAGGACAGCCGCGACCGCGCGAGGCTGGTGCCCGGCGGTGGATGGTTGCGCAAACGAGGATGAGGAGAGGGGTACCGCCGGGCTTAGGAATGTGCTGGCGTCAGCTGACGACGCGCGTTTTTCTTGGCCACCGCTCGCGCGCAAGCCGCTGCGTGGAGCAGTGCTGTCAGGGCGGCAAAGGTGCAAACCAAGAGGGTCGTCATGGGCGGGAGTGTAGGCCGCGTGGGGCGATTTGCGGTCAATGGCCCCAGGGTTCTTGCCAGATAGAGAGAGTGGAGGGGGACTCATATTTTGATAGCTGGTAGCGCTTATCCATCAAGCGCTAGAGGCCAATTTGGCTCAAAAATCTACATGTCCCGGATCTGCCCATGTCCGTTCGGGCTGCGTCTGTCGAAGCCATGGAACGCTATGGGAACAGCCTTCGACCCGTCTCAGAGCGCAGGGCAATCCGACAGGCTTAGGGCGAGCGCACGGTCTATCAGAGGCCGGCGCCGCCCCTCTCGACTGAAGGGCTAGTGCAGTGTTTCATGCTTGATGGCACAAATAAAAAGGATGGATTTTTGGCTCTGGCAAGGCGCAAACCGGAGCGATACCGGGTGTATCGCGAGGATTTGCAACGCCGCTAGGGGCGAAAAGACGCCTTTTTATGTGCCAGATAGCGTGAAACACTGCACTAGACCTCACTGAGGTAGCCCCGCTCCACCTGCTGCTGCTGATTCTCAAAGATGGCCATCGCAGTCTTCATGCGCATGAAGCCGAACCTTCTGTAAAAAGGCTCTTTGCCAGGGACCGCATACAAGATGATTTTCTTGTGACCGCGTGACATTTCCACCAGGTCTCTCACCACCTGTTTGCCAAGGCCTGTACCTTGATGACTCGGCAAGACCGCAATGTCGCAGATGTACGAGCAGTCCCCACCATCTGCGAGCGCACGCCCCGCCGCCACAAGCTTTGTATTCTCGTAGACGAAACACTGAAACATGCTGTTTGAGAAGACCTTCTGCAGATGAAGTGGCGGCTTCTCGCCCAGTGGGGCGGCTCGATACAGGGCCGAAAGTTCTTCCCAGTCGATTCCATCGGTGGAGTGTTTCCATTCCAGTGTCACTTTACGTCTCCTTGAACCTACCGGACCGCGGCTTGACTGCAGTTGATTGCACACGCCCAACCACACCGACATACAAGCTGCACGATTGAGCCCTGTTGCATCGCTTCCAGCGCTGTCTCAGGCCACAACCACTTCAAAATTCAATCTCTCGCCACAACCAGCGTTGAGAGTCACCTCACATTGCAAGACATCAGCAACCGTATGCCCGCATACGCGAAAACGGCAGACAAAGTCGCGTTGAACCACCGTTGGGTTTTCAGATATGCAGAGCGCGCCACCGTCGTAGAAAACGCCACGGCATACCCAAAGAACACACACGCCCCCAGCGCCGCGCAGGACGCGACCACCGCAAACGCATGCGCCTGCTGTGAGCCAGGTGGGAGCGCCAGCGCGACGATAGAAAGCCAGACGAAGATGGCTTTGGGATTGGTGATGTGCATGCCCAGGCCATTGACGAACGCCCGCGCGTTGGAGGCCTTTTCAATCTGAGTTGACTGCGTTGGTGTGGGGGGCGCCCACGCGGAGCGGGCTGCTTTCCGCGGATGTGGATGCGGTCCACCAGCGCACCGCGCACGGAGAGGCGCTGGGCCACGTCGTCGAGCAAGGCGGCGGAGCGGGAGCGCTCAGAGGGGCTGCCAGCAATCAACAGGGCGGACATATCTTTCTTTCGCTATTATTTTGATAGCTACTAGCGCTTTACAATTAAGCGCTAAAGGCCATTTTTATTGTTATTTCCGCGAGTAGATCTGGTCAAATGCTGCGCCGTCGGCAAAGTGGTCCTTGGCCGCCTTGTCCCAGCCACCGAACGCGTCGTTGATGGTGAACAGGTTCAGTTGGGGGAACTGCTTGGCGTACTTGGCCTTGGCCTTGTCAGACACAGCGGGGCGATAGAAATGTTTGCCCGCAATGTCCTGGCCCTCTTCGGTGTAGAGGTACTGCAAGTAGGCCTCTGCCACGGCGCGGGTGCCCTTCTTGTCCACGTTCTTGTCCACCACCGCCACGGCGGGCTCGGCCAGGACAGACAGCGACGGATAGACCACATCCACCTTGCTGCCGAATTCTTTCTCCAGCAGGTATGCCTCGTTCTCCCAGCTGATGAACACATCGCCCTGATTGCGTTGCGCGAAGGTCACCGATGAACCGCGCGCGCCCGTGTCCAGCACCGGCACGTTGCCATAGAGCTTGGCCACAAACTCCTTGGCCTTGCCAACATCACGGTTCGGCCCGCCGTATTTGCGCAGGGCAAACTCCCACGCGGCCAGGTAGTTCCAGCGCGCACCGCCCGAGGTCTTGGGGTTGGGGGTGATCACCTTCACGTCCGCACGCACCAGGTCATCCCAGTCCTTGATGCCCTTGGGGTTACCCTGGCGCACCACCAGCACGATGGTGGAGGTGTAGGGCGAGCTGTTGTGCGGCAGGCGCTTTTGCCAGTCTTTCGGGATCCAGCCGCCGTTGGTATGCAGCGCATCGGTGTCGCCCGCCAGGGCCAGTGTGGCCACATCGGCATCCAGGCCGTCGATGATGGAGCGGGCCTGCTTGCCCGAGCCGCCGTGGCTTTGCTTGATGGTCACACCCTGGCCAGTCTTGGCCTTCCAGTGCTTGGCAAACGCCTGGTTGAACTCCACATACAGCTCGCGGGTAGGGTCGTAAGACACATTGAGCAGCGTCACCGACTGCGCAAACGACGGCAAAGCCGTCAGGGCCAAACCGCCCACTAGGGCGGCGGCAAAGGGAAACTTGATAAAGTCGCGGCGAAAGTTCATGGGGAGGTCTCTTTGAATGAATGTGTTGCGGTGCAAAACACCGATGAAACGCATTCTGGAAGGCACTCCTTAAAACTGGAACTACTGAGATTTCAGTTCTTTATATCCAAATCATCTGAGCGACTCATTTCGCTCCCCCACTAGAAGGAAATCCCATGGCACGCACGGTTCAATGCATCAAGCTCGGCAAGGAAGCTGAAGGCCTCGACTTCCCGCCCTACCCCGGCGAGCTGGGCAAACGCATCTGGGAAGGTGTGAGCAAGGAAGCCTGGGCAGGCTGGCTGAAGCACCAGACCATGCTGGTCAATGAAAACCGCCTGAACCTGGCCGACGCCCGCGCCCGCCAGTACTTGGCGCGGCAGATGGAGAATCACTTTTTTGGCGGCGGCGCAGATGCTGCAGCGGGCTACGTCCCGCCCAGCGCGTAACGCAGTGAAGCACTGCAAGAAATGGTTTCGCCATAACCTCTTTTTTGGCAGTGGCGCAGACGCTGCAGCGGGATATGTCCCGCCCAGCGCGTGACGCAGCGCAACACGCCCCGGAGCGGTTCGCGGTAAAACCCGCCTTGCCTTTCCAACAAGGCCGGCGCCACGCCGGTCTTTTGCCGTTCCCATGACTGAACCCATCGAGTGGCTGCCGGACGGCACCCCCTACAGCGCCCGCTTTGGCGACCGCTACCACAGCGAAAACGGCGGCCTGGACCAGGCCCGCCGGGTGTTTTTGCACGGCTGTGGCCTGCCTGCGGCCTGGGCGGGGCAACCGCAGTGGCGCATTCTGGAAACCGGATTTGGCTTTGGCCTGAATTTTCTGGTGACCTGGGCCGCCTGGCGTGCTGACCCCGCACGGCCCACGCTGTTGCACTTTGTCTCGACCGAAGCCTGGCCCGTGAGCGCAGCAGACTTGCTGCGCGCCACCACCGCCCACGCTGACCTGGCACCACTGGCCGCAGAACTGCACCGCCAGTGGTGGGGCCTGCTGCCGGGCGTGCATCGGCTGCGGTTTGACGAAGGCCGGGTGCTACTGACGCTGTATGTGGGCGACACGCAAACCATGCTGCGAGCGCAGCAGCTGACCGTGGACGCCATCTATCTGGACGGCTTCAGCCCCCAGCGCAACCCCGACATCTGGGACCTGCACACCCTCAAGGCCGTGGCCCGCTGCGCCCGGCGCGGCACCCGGCTGGCGACCTGGACCTTTGCCCGGTCGGTGCGCGATGCGCTGGCGCAGTGCGGTTTTGACGTCACCCGCGCGCCGGGTGTGCCACCCAAACGCGACAACCTGCACGCTGTGTACAACCCCCGCTGGGAGCCGCGCACCACGCACCAGCCGCAAATCGCGCCCGCGCTGCCCCCCGGTGAATGCATGGTGATTGGCGGCGGCATTGCAGGCGCGGCCACCGCCGCCAGCCTGGCACGGCGCGGGTGGCAGGTGCGCGTGCTGGACCAGGCCGCCCAGCCCGCTGCAGGCGCATCGGGCCTGCCCGCCGGGGTGTTTGCACCCCATGTGTCGCCCGACGACAGCGTGCTGTCGCGCCTGTCGCGCAGTGGCGTGCGAACCACGTTGCAACAAGCGGCATGGGTGTTGAAAGACGGCGTCGACTGGTCAGCATGCGGCGTGCTGGAGCACCGTACCGATGGCACGCCAGGCCTGGCGCCCGACTGGATGGACGGGCCTGGCGCCAACTGGAGCCAGCCTGCACCAGCCGCCCGGCTGGCCGAGGCCGGTCTGCCCGCAGATACCGCCGCGTGCTGGCACCACCAGGCGGGCTGGCTGCGCCCTGCCCGGCTCGCGTCGGCCCTGCTGGCGCAGCCGGGCATCCTGTGGCGGGGCGACTCCCGCGTGGCGGCGCTGCGGCGCAAGGAGCCCGCGGGGGCTGAAGGCTGCACTACCGCCCCTGTCTGGCAGGCGCTGGATGCACAAGGCGCTGTGATTGGCGAGGCGCCCGTGGTCATCATCGCCGCGGGCGCGGGCAGCCTGGACCTGCTCAACCACCGCTGGCCGTTGCAGCCCGTGCGCGGGCAGGTGTCGTGGGGCGTTCGCCCAAGCGCGGCAACCCTGCTCGCGCCCTTCCCGGCCAACGGGCACGGCAATCTGGTTCCGGCGTTTCCGCCGGACGACGGCCCAGGCGAGCACCGGGCCTGGGTGATGGGCTCCACCTTTGAACGGGATGTGGACGCCCTGCCGCCGTCAGCTGCCGATGCTGAGGCGGCCCATGCCGCCAACTGGGCCAAGTTGCAGACCTTGCTGCCGCGCGCGGCTCCCGAGCTGGAAGCTGAATTCACCTCGCCCCCATCCTCTTCCTCTTCACCCCGAAACTGGGCCGCCGTGCGCTGCACTGCACCGGACCGTCTGCCCATCGTTGGCCCGGTTGATGCGATGGAGCTGCCCGGCCTGTGGGTGAACACCGCCATGGGCGCGCGGGGGCTGACGCTGGCGCTTTTGTGCGGCGAACTGCTGGCCGCGCGCCTGCACGGCGAGCCGCTGCCGCTGGATGCCAGGCTGGCCCGCGCGCTAAGCACCGAGCGCCTGTAGCGTTTTAGCGGCAGCCAGGGTGGGCGCGCGCCACAGCATCATTTCGCCCGCAAAGCCGCGCCAACCCTTGCATATATTCAAATAAGCATATTGGCAGGACAAAACAATAGTTTGCATCCATAAGCACGCCCCCTACATTCGCAGCCATGCATGAATTGGCGTTCGTTTTTGCGGGGTTTGCGGTCGGGCTCATCGTGGGCCTGACTGGCGTGGGCGGTGGCTCGCTGATGACGCCGATCCTGATTTTCTTTTTTGGCGTGAAGCCGCACCTGGCCATTGGCACCGATCTGCTTTTTGCCGCGTTCACCAAGATGGGTGGCACGGTGAGCATGGCGCGCCAGCGCCTGGTGCCCTGGCGCGTGGTGGGGCAGCTGTGCGCGGGCAGCATTCCGGCGGCGCTGCTGTCGCTGTGGGCGCTCAAGACGCTGGGTCCCGCCAGTGGCGAGGCGCAGCGCATCATGACCACCACGCTGGGTTTTGCACTGCTGCTCACCGCTGCCGCCACGCTGTACAAGGTGGTGGCGTTTTCGAAACAACGCCAAGCCGCAGACCAGGCCAAGCGCGAAACGCTGTCTGATCTGGCCACCCGGCCACGCCACTGGGCCCTGCCCGTGCTGCTGGGTGCAGTGATTGGCACGTTGGTCACGTTCACGTCGGTGGGCGCGGGCGCCATAGGCGTCACTGTGCTGCTGCTGGTCTACCCTCTGCTGCCCCTGCCGCGTGTGATTGGTGCGGACATTGCCTACGCCGTGCCCTTGACCCTGGTGGCAGGGCTGGGGCACGCGTCGCTGGGCTCGGTGGACTGGCCTTTGCTTGCACAATTGCTGGTTGGCTCGTTGCCGGGTATCTGGATAGGTTCGCGCCTGGTCACCCGCACCCCTGAACGCCTCATCCGCTCTGCCCTGTCTGTATTGCTGGCCTGGGCGGGCTTCAAACTGATTTTGATCTGAGTTGCTCCACGATGTACCAATACACAGAATTCGATAAAACGTTCGTTCAACAGCGCGCTAACCAATTCCGCGACCAGCTCACACGCTGGCAGACCGGCAAGCTGCCGGAAGACGACTTCCGCCCGCTGCGCCTGCAAAACGGCTGGTATGTGCAGCGCTACGCGCCCATGCTGCGCGTGGCCGTGCCCTATGGCGAAATCGCCAGCCGCCAGATCCGTGTGCTGGCCACCATTGCGCGCGAATACGACGAGCCCGAAGCCGCAGTGTTCAAGGCTGCCATGGACGGCCAGGGTCTGCTGGGCACCACGTTTTTGCCCAAGAACTGCGCCCACTTCACCACGCGCACCAATGTGCAGTTCAACTGGATTCCGCTGTCCAAAAGCGCGGATGTGATGGACCTGCTGGCCAGCGTGGACATGCACGGCATTCAGACCAGCGGCAACTGCATTCGCAACACCACCACCGATGCGCTGGCCGGTGTGGCGGTGGATGAAATCGTGGACCCACGCCCCTATGCGGAAATCATCCGCCAGTGGACCACGCTGCACCCCGAGTTCGCGTTTTTGCCGCGCAAATTCAAGATCGCCATCAGTGGCGCCAAGGACGATCGCGCCGCCACTGGCTGGCACGACGTGGGCCTGCACCTCGTCAAGAACGACGCGGGCGAGATCGGCTTCAAGGTGTTTGTGGGCGGTGGCATGGGCCGTACGCCGGTGATTGGTACGGTGATCCGCGAGTTCCTGCCCTGGAACCAGATCATGAATTACATCGAGGCCATCGTGCGTGTGTACAACGAGCACGGTCGCCGCGACAACAAGTACAAGGCACGCATCAAGATACTGGTCAAGTCTGAAGGCCAGAAATACATCGACGATGTGGAAGAAGAGTACCGCCAGATCGTGGAGATCGACGGTGGCCCGCACACCATTCCGCAGGCCGAGTTTGACCGCGTGGCCGCCTGCTTTGTGCCGCCCAAACTGGCCGATGTACCTGACGTGGAACCCGCAGCGCTTGAAGCATCGCTGGCGGCCCAGGCCGCCGAGCACGTGGCGTTTGGCCGCTGGCTCAAGCGCAACGTGCATGCGCACCAGAACCCGCAGCTGCGCGCCGTCACGCTGTCGTTCAAGCGCCCTGGCCAGTCGCCGGGCGACGCCACCAGCGAGCAGCTGATTGCACTGGCTGACCTGGTGGACAAATACTCCGCAGGCGAAGCCCGCGTGACGCACGACCAGAACGTGGTGCTGCCCTGGGTGCATGGCAGCCAGCTCTTTGCCCTGTGGCAAGAGGCCAAGGCCCTGGGCCTGGCCAGCGCCAACGTGCAGCTGCTCACCGACATGATCGCCTGCCCTGGCGGCGACTTCTGCGCGCTGGCCAACGCCCGCTCGCTGCCCATTGCCGAGGCCATCACCCAACGGTATCAAGACCTGGACGAGTTGGACGACATCGGCGAGATCGACCTGCACATCAGCGGCTGCATCAACAGCTGCGGCCACCACCACAGCGGCCACATCGGCATTTTGGGCGTGGACAAGGACGGCAAGGAGTGGTACCAGGTCACGCTGGGTGGATCGGACGGCTCTGACCTGTCGGGCGGTGCCGTGGCTGGCAAGGTGATTGGCCCCTCGTTCTCGGCCGCCGAAGTGCCGGACGTGATCGAGGCCGTGCTGGGCACCTACCGCGACCTGCGCGAGAGCGGCGAGACCTTTCAGAACACCGTGCGCCGCACCGGCCTCGACCCGTTCAAGGAAGCCGCCAAGCAAGCCCGCCACAAGGAACAGGAAACCGCTGCGGCCTGACCCGCACCGCCCCACAGACATGACCATGTTGAAACTACTCGCCGCCCAAGACCACCAGCCGCCCGCAGAAGGCGATGCGCGCACCGTGGCCCTGCCCAACGACGCCGACGCCCTGGCCCTGCCACTCGACGGTGTGGACCGTGTGGACCTGCACTTCCCCAACTTCACCGACGGCCGCGCGTTCAGCCAGGCCTTTTTGCTGCGCCGCCGCCGTGGTTTCAAAGGCGAGATCCGCGCCACGGGCGACGTGCTGATCGACCAGCTGGTGCAGATGCAGCGCACGGGCTTCAGCTCTGCCGTGCTGCGCGAAGGTGTGGATGCTGCCGATGCGCAACGCCAGTTCGAGCTGTTCCCCGGCTTCTACCAGGGCGACGCCGTGAACCCCGAGCCGCTGTTTGCCGCCCGGGCCACAGCGTGAGCGAGATAGAGAACCTACCAGAGCCCCACACCATGAGCCAATTCGATCTCGCAAGCATCAACACCGAACTGGGCCGAGACGCCCCCGGCCTGGTGGCCTGGGCGCTGGGCCTGGGCGAGCGTTCCATCGTCACCACCAATTTCCGCCCGTTTGAGGCGGTGATCCTGCACATGGTGTCAACGGTGAACGCCGACGTGCCCGTGGTGTGGATGGACAACGGCTACAACACCGAAGCCACCTACCGCTTTGCGGACGAGGTGACCAAACAGTTGGGCCTGAACCTGAAGATTTACCTGCCCCGCCGTTCGCGCGCGCACCGAGAGGCCGTGGAAGGCGCAACGCCCGCGCTGGACGACCCGCGCCACGCCGCGTTCACTGAAGAAGTCAAGCTCGAACCCTTTGCCCGCGCCCTGCGCGAGACCGCGCCCAAGGTCTGGTTCACCGCGCTGCGCGCCACCGACACCGCCGTACGCGCGCAGATGGACCCCGTGAGCATCAACCCCGACGGCCTGATCAAGGTGGCGCCGCTGCTGCACTGGTCGTCCAAGGACCTGCACGAATACTGCGTGAAACACGGCCTGCCCAACAATTTCGACTACGTGGACCCCACCAAGGGCGAAGACAACCGCGAGTGCGGTTTGCACTTGGCCCACTGACTCCACTGCAGATCCGACCATGAACGCCCGCACCGATTCCGCGCTATTGCAGAACAAAGACATGAGCTATCACCTGAACAACTCACACCTCGACGCACTGGAAGAAGAAACCATCTTCATCCTGCGCGAAGTGGCTGCCGCTTTCGAGCGCCCCGCCCTGCTGTTTTCGGGCGGCAAGGATTCGCTCGTCATGCTCAAGTGCGCCGAAAAGGCCTTTGGCACCAAGGCCAGCGGTGGCGGCATTCCTTACCCGCTGCTCATGATCGACACGGGGCATAACTTCCCCGAAGTGACGGACTTCCGCGACTTCCGCGCGAAAGAACTGGGCGCCGAGCTCATCGTGCGCAATGTCGAGGATTCGATGGCCCGTGGCACCGTGCGACTGGCCCATCCCGGCGAATCGCGCAACGTGCACCAGTCGGTCACGCTGCTTGAAGCGATTGAAGAATTCCGCTTTGACGCCCTCATCGGTGGCGCCCGCCGCGACGAGGAAAAGGCCCGCGCCAAGGAACGCATCTTTTCGCACCGCGACAGCTTTGGCCAGTGGCAGCCCAAGGCTCAGCGCCCCGAGCTGTGGACGCTGTTCAACACCCGCCTGCAGCCCGGCGAGCACTTTCGCGTGTTCCCGATCAGCAACTGGACCGAACTCGACGTGTGGCAGTACATCGACCGCGAGCAGATCGGCCTGCCCAGCATCTACTACACGCACAAGCGCCAGGTTGTGGACAAGAAGGGCCTCTTGATGCCCGTGACCGAGCTCACCCCGCCCCGCGACGGCGACGTAGTGGAAACGCGCGACGTGAGGTTTCGCACCGTGGGCGACATCACCTGCACCGCACCGGTGGAGAGCACAGCAGCCACACCGGCGGAGATCGTGATCGAAACCCTGGCCGCCGACGTGAGCGAGCGCGGCGCGACGCGCATGGACGACAAGACCAGCGACGCCTCGATGGAAAAGCGAAAGAAAGACGGGTACTTCTGATGACTACTATGAATTCGATAGCTATCAGCGCTTATCCATCAAGCGCCAGCGGCACAAATGACCATATTTCTGCCCTCAAGTTCATCACCTGCGGCTCGGTGGACGATGGCAAGAGCACACTGATCGGCCGCCTGCTGGTAGACAGCAAGGCCGTGTTGCAGGACCACTTGGCCGGCGTACAGCGCCAGGGCGAAACCGACCTGGCCCTGCTGACCGATGGCCTGAGCGCCGAACGCGAGCAAGGCATCACCATCGACGTGGCGTACCGCTACTTTGCGACTGAAGAGCGCAAGTTCATCATTGGCGACGCGCCAGGCCACGAGCAGTACACCCGCAACATGGTCACGGCCGCGAGCAGCGCCGACGCCGCCGTGGTGCTGGTGGATGCCACCAAGCTCGACTGGAAGAACCCCGGCCTGGCCCTGCTGCCGCAAACCCGCCGACACAGCCTGCTGGCGCACCTGCTGCGCGTGCACTCGCTGGTGTTCGCCGTGAACAAGCTCGACGCCGTGAAAGACCCGGTGCTGGCGTGGAAGAACATTCAAGGTGCACTGGCCAAGTTTGCCCAGGACGCTGGCATTGCCGTGCGCGCCACAGTGCCCGTGTCGGCGCTGAAGGGCTGGAACGTGGTGGACGCCCATGCAGGCTGGTGTGACTACGAAGGCCCCACGCTGCTGCAGGTGCTGGAGCAGTTGCCCAACACTCCGGCCGATACGGACCTGCCCTTGGCCTTCCCGGTGCAGTGGGTCGAAAAGTCCTCGTCCTCGTCGGCCGACACCAGCCAGGGCCGCCGCGTGTTCTGGGGCCGTGTGGCAGCGGGCAACGTTGCGCCTGGTACGCAGGTGCAAATCTTCCCGAGTGGCCAGCTCGCCACTGTGGCCCAGGTGCTGGACCATGCCCGCCGCCCCAAGGACGTGCCCGCAGGCACCAGCGCCGGCATCATCCTGGACCGCGAGGTCGATGTATCGCGCGGCGACTGGATTCTGGCGGCGCCTACCGCTGCAGCAGCGGCCCCCGCCGCCGACGACTTTGGCGACACGCCTGCGGCCACCCCGGCCTGGGCGCACTGCCGCGAGCTGCGCACCACGGTGGCGTGGATGGATGACGAGCCGCTGGTTGCGGGCCGCGTGTACTGGGCGCTGCACGGCCACCGCTGGGTCAAGGCCAAGGTCAAGGCCGTGGTGCACCGGCTCAACATCAACTCGCTGGCCGAGGAAGACGCCACCCAGCTCGATCCCAATGCCATCGGGCACGTGGAACTGCTGCTGCAAGAGGCAATTCCGGCGGCTCCCTTTGGCAAAGCCCGCGTGCTGGGCTCGCTGATTCTGGTGGACACGGCCAGCCACAAAACCGCCGGCGCCGTGCTGGTGAACTGACCGAGAACTGATCCAGATCAGCGCCCCATCTCCCAGTCACCCCATCGGGGTGAAGGACCCCATAACCAAAGGTCGGTGAAAGCTCCTAAAATCGAGGGTTTTCACCGACCCACACAACTCCTGTCATGACCCACGTCGTCTCCGAAAACTGCATCAAGTGCAAGTACACCGATTGTGTGGACGTGTGCCCCGTGGACTGCTTCCGCGAAGGCCCGAACATGCTCGTCATCGATCCTGACGAATGCATCGACTGCGCCGTGTGCATCCCAGAATGCCCTGCCAACGCCATCTTCGCTGAAGAAGACCTGCCCGCAGACCAGCTCGCCTTCATCAAGCTCAACGCCGACCTGTCCTTTGCCGACGGCTGGAAGAGCATCACCAAGCGCAAGCCGCCGCTGCCAGATGCCGACGAGTGGAACGGCAAGCCTGGCAAGGTCCAAGAGCTGATCAAGTAGTTACTGCAAGCGCCGCTGGTGAGCCAAGCTTTGCAATTGCCCGCACTGGTGGAAACGGATGCCGTCATCATCGGCGCAGGCCCCGTGGGCCTGTTCCAGGTCTTCCAGCTCGGGCTGCAGGGTATCACCGCGCACCTGATTGACGCCTTGCCCCATGCCGGCGGCCAGTGTGTCGAGCTGTATGGCGACAAGCCGATTTACGACATCCCGGGCATCCCGGTCTGCAGCGGCCGTGAACTGGCGGACCTGCTGCTCCAGCAGATCGCGCCCTTCAAGCCGCATTGGCATCTGAACACCCTGGTCTCATCCCTGGCGCCGCAGCCCGACGGCCGCCTGTTGCTGCAGACCAGCGCGGGCGCGCAACTGCTGGCCCGTTCGGTGTTCATTGCAGCCGGTGTGGGCGCCTTTGTTCCGCGCACGCTCAAGATCGAGGGCATCGAGCGGTTTGTGGGCACGCAGGTGCACTACCAGGCCCTTCCCAACGGTTTTGAGGTATCCGGCAAAAACATAGTGGTGCATGGCGGCGACGAGCCCGCCGTGGCGCGTGCCGTGGAGCTTGCAGAACAAGGCCATGCCGCGCGCATCAGCCTTCTGCACCGCCGCGACGTCTTTCAGGCGCCCGATGCGCTGCTGCAGCGCCTGCAGCAGCAGCGCGACGCGGGCCGCATCGTGGTCGAAGCTGCGCAGATCACCGGCATTGAGACCTCTGGCGACCGGCTGACTGCGCTGCAGGTGGTGGATGCTGAAGGCGCGACACGGGCGCTGCCGCTCGATGTGCTGGTCGCCGTGCTCGGCATCTCCCCACGGCTCGGGCCCATTGCCGACTGGGGCATCGCCCTGGAGCGCAAGCAACTGGTGGTAGACACCGAGGCCTTCCGCACCAGCGTGCCCGGCATCTATGCCGTGGGTGACATCAACACCTACCCGGGCAAACGCAAGCTCATCCTGTGCGGCTTTCACGAGGCCACCCTGGCGGCCTTCGGCGCAGCCGAGGCATTGAAGGGCAACAAGGTGGCGCTGCAATACACCACCACCAGCCCCCGCTTGCACCAGCTGCTGGGTGTAGCGCCCGCCTCTGCGCCTCCCGCCAGCGCGTAGCCCCGGCCTGTCTGGACACCGTCGCTTCATGACAAAGCGGCGCACACAAATTAGCACAAAATGTCCAAAAGGCGTGCAAGCGCCCGGCACGATGGCGTCTCCCTTCAACACCTATCGGAGCACACCATGAGCCAACAACAGTCCCTTCAATCCATCTGGGACACCTACACCGCGTCGTGGAAGACCGACTCGGCCGCAGACCGCACGGCCCTTTTCTCCGAGTCCCTAGACCCCGCCTGCATCTACAACGACCCGCTGGCCACGGCCCAGGGCTGGGACCAATTGACGGCCTACATGGACAACTTTCACAGCCAGGTGCCCGGCGGGCATTTTGTGACCCACTACTTCGCCAGCCACAACCAGCAGAGCATTGCCAAATGGAACATGGTGGATGGCAGCGGCCAGGTAATCGGCGAAGGCGTGAGCTACGGCCGGTACAACGACAACAACCGGCTGGTGGCCATGACCGGCTTTTTTGAAACCCCTTGAGCGGACCGAGACCACCGTGCTTTATCTCAGGCAAATCCAGGAGGGCATCGACTTCATCGAAGCCCATCTCGAATCCGATATCGAACTTGCCGAGGTGGCGCGGGCCGCGGGGATGAGCCAGTGGCACTTCCAGCGGATCTTCAAGGCGCTGACCAACGAAACCTTGAAGACCTACATCCGCTCGCGCCGGTTCACCAAGGCGCTGGAGCAGTTGACCAACACCCGCCTGAGCGTGCTCGACATTGCGCTGGCGTCGGGGTACCAGACACAGGAAAGCTTCACGCGCGCGTTCAGGGATTGCTTTCGCATCACGCCATCGCAGTACCGCAAGATGGGTAACCGCTCGCTGTTCGTGCGCAAGATCCGGTTTGACGGGAGTTACCTTGCGCACCTGCACCAGAACATTTCCCTGACGCCGGACATTCAGCAGCAGCCCGCCATGCAGATGGTCGGACTGCCCACGGTTTACTACGGCGTCGATTCTGAAAAGAACAATCTGGGCCAAAAGTTGCCCCCTCTATGGGCACAATTTATTCCACGGTTGGGTGAGATTGCCAACGCAGTGCCCGGGGTTTGCTATGGCGTTGTGACGCCAGCGGGGCCGCAGAGCGAAGAGCTGCGCTACCTGGCCTGTATTCAGGTAAGAGGCCATGGAACGGTGCCGACTGGCATGGTGTCCATGGAAGTGCCCGCGTCGACCTATGCGCGCTTCACCCATCGAGGCCCTGCGCAAAATGTCGATGCGACGGTGAACTACATCTACTCCAGCTGGCTGCTGTCGGCCGGCCGGTCGCACACCCTGGGGCCGGATCTGGAAATCTACGGGGCGCAGTACCACCCCACGTCGGAGAACTCGGTCATGCAATACGCCATTCCAATTGCCCGCGCAGCACGCTGAACGCGCCAACTACAATCACCACCGCGCTCCTTTCAAGGGGCGCCAACGCTAGGGGTGTCGAGGCCGGGCCACCGGAATCGACTGAGAGAGTCCCTTTGAACCTGATTGAGATCATCCTCGCGCAGGGAAGCACGTCCGCCATGGCACTGCCCAGAATGAATTGACTTCGGGGTGCGCTGGCGGGCGGCCCCTGCTCTGTACTGCTACGGAGCCTTTCCATGTCTTCATCTCCCGCCGCGCCCGCTGTCAACAACAACGAAGCGCTGGCCCCCATCTCATCCGACCGCCGCGTCTTCCAGTGGCATGACCACGCCTCACTCTGGTTCAGCCTGGGCGTGGGCCTCTTGGTCATGCAGGTAGGCGCGTATCTGATGCCTGCACTGGGTACCAAAGAAGCGCTGATCGCCATCGTGGCCGGGTCCATCGTGGGCGCCGGGTTGCTGGGCTGGGTTGCCAAGCTCGGTTGCGACAGCGGCCTGGCCAGTGCGGGCCTGATGCATTCGGTCTATGGCCGCACTTTTGCCAGCCTGCCCATCATCCTCAACATCGTGCAGCTGATCGGTTGGGGCACGTTTGAGCTGGTGGTGATGCGCGACGCCACCGTTGCCATCGGCCAGCAGTCGGGCAGCATGGCCGGTGCGCACTGGCCGGTGCTGGCCACGCTGCTGTGGGGTGCCGTGGTGATGCTGCTGATCAGCGGATCGATGGTGCAGCTGGTGCGCAAGGTGATTGCGCGGGTGGCGCTGCCGCTGGTGGTGCTATCGCTGCTTTGGTTGTCGTGGCAGTTTTTGTCGCTGGCGCAAGCGCAAGGGTTTGACGCGCTGTGGAATCGCCAGGGCGCAGGTGGCATGGGCGTGTTCTCTGCGCTGGACCTGGTGATCGCCATGCCGATTTCATGGCTGCCGCTGGTGGCCGACTACGCGCGCCATGGCAAAAACGGGGGCTCTGCACTGCGCGGCACCTGGCTGGGCTACGCGCTGGCCAATATGTGGTGTTACAGCCTGGGCGTGCTGGTGGCACTGACCCTGCCCAGCAAGGACCTGGTGCAGGCGCTGCTGCTGGCCCAGGGCGGGCTGATTGCGCTGTCGCTGATCTTGATCGACGAAGTGGACAACGCTTACGGCGACACCTATTCGGGCGCTGTGTCGGCCCACAGCCTGCTGCCGCGCTGGGGTGTGCGCAAATGGGGCCTGGCGGTGGCCGCCGTGTGTACCGGCCTGGCGCTGGTGCTGCCCATGCACAGCCTCGAGCCATTCTTGCTGCTGCTCAGCTCGGTGTTTGTGCCGCTGTTTGGGGTGATTCTGGGGCGGCTGGCGTTTGGCACCAATGCACCTGCACTGCTGGCGCAGGCACGCAAGGTCAACCCCATCCCTGTTGCCATCTGGCTGGGGGGCGTAGCGTTCTATCACCTGCTGCCCATGGTCTCCACGGTGCTGGGCGCCACGCTGCCCACGCTGGTGCTGTGTTTTGCACTGGCGTTCGCCACCCGACCACGCCCGTAAGCGCGTTCAACCAAGTGCAGTCGGCGGTTGGCCTGCAACGGGGCAACGCTTCGGCTGCCTAAAATGGCCCATGAAATACTTAGTTCGAACCTTTTTCAAGACCCTGCGCATTGTTCTGGGCCCTGTTATGCTGCTCAAAGAGGCGTTGACTCGTCCGCAGGGCATGGTGCGCTCCCCAGCAGGACAGGATGCAGTGGACCAGTCGTGCCGCGCACTCGCCCTTTACCAATACAAAACCTGCCCGTTTTGCATCAAGGTGCGCCAGGAGATGCGGCGTCTGTCGCTGAAGATCGCACAGGTGGACGCGCAGCCGGAGGGCCCCGCCCGGGCCGAACTGACGCAGCAAGGTGGCCACACCAAGGTGCCTTGCCTGAAGATCACCGACGAGGCGGGCAACAGCCACTGGCTCTACGACTCGGAAAAAATCATCGCCTACCTGCGCAGCCATTTTGCGCAGGTGGTCTAAGGCACGCCACCAGAGCAACGCACGGGCCACACAGGCATTCAACGTCAGGTGTTCAGCACCCGCTGGGCCAGGGGCGCATAACCATGGTTGAGCGGCCCCTGGCCGCGGCCCGTGTGCACATCAGCCCCTGCAGCAATGGCGCCCAGGATGTAGGCACGGGCCCGCTCCACAGCTTGCTGCAGCGTCGCACCCAGCGCCAGGTGCGCCGCAATAGCCGACGACAAGGTGCAGCCGGTGCCATGTCCGTTGTGTGTGGCAATGCGCTGTGATGACAACCGCTGGCACATGCCGTCTGGCAAAGCCAGCACGTCGACCACCCAGTCCCCGGGCAAGTGCCCGCCTTTGAGCAGCGCCGCTGGCGCACCCAGCCCGCGCAACGCCTGAGCGGCTTCATCCAGCGCATCCAGTCCATCAATGTGCCGCCCCAGCAGCCAGCCCGCCTCGTCCAGGTTGGGGGTGATCACCTCGGCCAGCGGAAAGAGTTCGCGCACCAGCACGGCCACCGTTTCCTGGGCGATGAGGCGGTCACCGCTGGTGGCCACCATCACCGGGTCAAGCACCACGTGTGGCAGCCGGTAGGTGCGAATGGCATCGGCCACCACGCGCACCACCTCGGGCGAGTGCAGCATGCCGATTTTGACCGCGTCCACGCCGATGTCCTGCACCACAGCGTCGATCTGGGCTTTGAGCATCTCGGGCGGAATTCCGTGGATGCCGGTTACCCCGCAGGTGTTCTGCGCAGTGATGGCGGTGATCGCCGTCATGCCGTAGCACCCGAGGGCGCTGAAGGTTTTGAGATCGGCCTGGATACCTGCGCCTCCGCCGCTGTCGGACCCGGCGATGGAAAGCACGCGGGCATAGCGGCGGCCTGTGGAGGGCGATGGTGTCAAAGAAGTGGAGGGTAGGGATACCATCTTTCGATAATATCCCCCCCTAAGAACCGTACGTGCGGGTTTCCCCGCATACGGCTCAAGCACGACCACCGGATCGCTGGAA
The DNA here is from genome assembly GCA_947085645.1 of uncultured Gammaproteobacteria bacterium. Classification (GTDB taxonomy): domain Bacteria; phylum Pseudomonadota; class Gammaproteobacteria; order Burkholderiales; family Burkholderiaceae_C; genus Acidovorax. The sequence goes on along the minus strand of CAMTXG010000011.1, from coordinate 75,316 downwards.
TCAACGGGGCGCATGACCCCTCTTCCAGTTCACCGGATTAAAGTCCCCGTGCTGGGACCGGCTTGGTCACCTCCAAGCCAAGGGCGTGGACACGCCTATGACAGACCGAGTGCAGTAGCACCCGGTTGGCGAGAGCATCGCTCCCGCCCAGCCTCCTGTAAAGGATATGGTGGTCCTCACAGCTTTTATCGGCTGCGTCGATTTCTTGCTGACAGAGAGCGCATTGCCCTTCCTGTTGCAGCCACAAAGAGAGTCGCTCGTAGTTCCAAACGTTTTTAGACATTCGGTCTCTTCGTAACTTTTCCCAATGGCTTTCCCAGGCAGGGTCGAAGGGGTTGAAGTCCCCCTTCACCTTGATATGGCGAACAATTTTCGTGTCCGCCAATCGGAGCAGGCGAACCTGCACCTTTTCTTCCCAGCGGTTGACATATGTCCCCGCAAACTGCCGGCGTGAGCCGGTATCCACCCAGTAATGGTTGTAAATCCACTTCCGGGTCTTGCGAGGGTGCCTGCGGTGCCCCCAGCGCATCAACCTCCAGTAGATCTGTTGGTCAAGTTTGCTGAAGGTCGCCTTGGCAACGACTCCCTGGTGGTATCTGGCCCAGCCCCGAAGAACTGGAGTCAGGCGCTTTATCAGCGATGCTGTTGGAAGTGCCAGCGAAGTGGTCACGATCTCCTTCACCTTGCCATAGAACGCTTGTACGTTTTTCCGGCTCGGCTTGATGAGCAGCTTCTCCGAGTATTTACGGAAATTCCACCCCAGGAAATCAAACCCCGTTTCGATATGGACTATTCTGGTCTTCTCCTCGGACAGTTGCAGTCCCCGCTCACGCAGGAACGCCACCACCCAGGGTTTAACCGTAGTTTCCAGCACGTCTCGCGAAGCGCCGGTCACCACAAAATCATCTGCATATCGCACTAGGTTTACCTTTGCACGTATGACCCCCCTGAGCCCCAGTCGCTCCCGAAGGAATTCCTGGAGGCCCGTTTCGAGCCCGTTTAACGTGATGTTCGCCAGCACCGGAGAGATGATCCCGCCTTGCGGCGTTCCTTCTTCCGTGCGTAGGAGTTGACCTCTGTCCACTACTCCTGATTTCAGCCACTGTCGCAGCACACGCTTGTCCATGTGAACATTCTTGAGCAGCCACTTATGGTTGATATGGTCGAAGAACCCGCTGATATCCGCATCCAGGACCCATGGGGCCGAAGCCTTCTGGGATAAGGATGTGAACAACTGCTGCCTTGCGTCGTGCGTTGATCGCCCTTGCCTGAAGCCGTAGCTGTTCGGGTCGGAATCGCACTCAACTGCGGGTTCGAGAGCCAGCAGGTAAAGAGCCTGCATGGCCCTGTCCCTCATGGTCGGGATGCCCAAGGGACGCTCCTTTCCATTGGCCTTCGGGATGTAGACCCGCCGCAAAGGACGGGCCTTGTACCCCTCAGGGTTCAGACCTGTGGTCGCATTCCATTTCTTCTCGGGCGTGTCCCAAAGTACGCGATCAACGCCACTCGTCCGCTTCCCCTGGTTTTCCGTGACTTTCCTGACGGCCAATGCCTTGGCCTGCCAGGAGCGGATCAGGTTTCTTTGGAGTCGCTTGACTCGTCTGAAATCCCTCTCCTGTTCTGCCTGCGTTATGCGCATCTGAGCCTTCCCGACAAACCGCACGACCTGCCTCCAATCAATGAAGTGCCAGTCGCTAGGTTCGTCTGGAGGCGCAGCATCCTTGCGGATGTTTTCCATACCATCCTCCAGTTAAGAAAAACCCGGAGGCGGATGTACCGACCCAGAGGGTCGATACCCTCCGGGTCATATTGAAGTGCCGCAGCGGCTTCACGCCGTCGCACCAAGAGCAAGTCTGCTGGCTTTCACCATGGGGCAAAGTTTGAACCCCTATGCCATCCATTACAGATGGCCATTCGCTTTCTGCTCATTCCTCTACCCTCTACACCATGGCCTTTGATTGCTCGCAGGTTGCCCATGCCTTGCGGCGTGGGCGGTGCATAGGGCTTACCTCGTTTCCCGTGGTGCCCATCTGGCTGGCGCGCCAGACGATGGGGTTAGGGACGTTCTATCCGCCGGATGCGTGTAGGGAACGAACGATGGAGCATGAACCATCATTCCAAGCACCGTGCCTTTTGGCTTCAGCTCCCTGGTTGCCCAGGATTTCAAGAGTGAGCTGATCAATTTTTACGGCGGTTCGGACGAACGTTCAGTTAGTGTTTCCCGTACCCTTTTCCTCGCCGTCTCGCCCAAGTCCTGTTCATGGACTCGCCTTCGCTTGCGCGATGACTGTGTGCACGAGTGCACGGGACGTTTATCCGCAGCTTCACACATCCCGATTACTCAGAGTGCATGTGCGGACGAGGACACGCCGTTCCAGGCGTGGTTCTGGTAGAGAACAAGACACCACGAGCTTTCCGCTCGTATCAGCGCTGTCGCCAACTTCCTTCACCCCGGGGGTGTTAAAAATTGTAACAATACGCAAAAGTGTCTCTTTTATGCTGAAAACTTACCCCTAAAGGGTATAGCTCCGCGACGGCCACCCTGGAGGTGGTCGTGCGTGACAGCCAAAAGAGAGCCTTTCGGCTGTCACAGATGCTCCGCATTTCTGCGGTGTTTTGCCGTCTCCACAGAGGGAAACAACGGCGCTGATGGGGCACCACTAGGGTGCAGTGAAGCGACTCGAGTCGCACCATGGCAAAAATTATGGCCTATGCGCCAGCGCAAAAAGTGCGGACGGTTGATGTGCTGTAATTCAATTTACCGGACGAAACAGGGGTGTCCCGCCAATTTGGTGTGCGACTGAGAAATACCCTGGGGCCCGCCTCGCGCGCTGCGATGCATTGCACCGCCTGCAGCACACCACGGCCCCGCTACCCGATCCAGGTCATGCTGGCGTGGGGAGTTTCCACCAACGGCGCTGCCCCGTTTTGTCCATTGCCGCTTGCCAGCACCCGGACACCTTTCTTCTCTATGCCGCTTCATCCGTCTACCTTTGCCGTTCTGGGCGCGGGCCTCATGGGCCGATTGCTGGCTGTGGAACTAGCCCGCCAAGGGCACAGCGTGGACATCTACGACGCGGGCAGCGCCGCCGCAGAACATTCAGCCGCCACCGCAGCGGCCGCCATGCTGGCGCCGCTGGCCGAATCGGCCATCACCGAACCTGGCGTGGTGCGCATGGGGCACCATGCGCTCACCCGCTGGCCGCAGTTGCTGGCGTCGCTCGCGCAGCATGTGTTTTTTCAGCAGGCTGGCACGCTGATCGTGTGGCACCGGCAGGACGCCGCCGAGGCCCAGCGCTTTACCCGCCAGCTCGAAGCCAACCAGAACACGCTGCCCGAGCTGCCCCCCTTGCAAAAGCTGGACAGCAGCGCGTTGGCCGCCGCCGAGCCCGCACTGGCGCACCGCTTTGCACAGGGCTTGTTCCTGCCCGGCGAAGGCCAATTGGACAACCGCCAGCTGCTGGCGGCGTTGGTGGTCGAGATGGAGCGGCTGTCGGTACGCATGCACTGGCACACGCCCCAATCGCCCGAGTCATTTGCACCTGGCACGCCGGGCCAGCCCGACTGGGTACTGGACTGCCGTGGCCTGGGCGCCAGGGGCCAGTGGCGCGCGCTGCGCGGTGTGCGTGGCGAGGTGGTGCGCATCCATGCGCCGGACGTCACGCTGCAGCGCCCTACCCGGCTGGTTCACCCGCGCTACCCGATCTACATCGCGCCCAAAGAAGACCATCTGTTTGTGATTGGCGCGACCGAGATCGAGTCGGACGACCTTTCACCTGCCAGCGTGCGCTCGACGCTGGAGCTCCTGAGTGCCGCGTACGCCGTACACCCCGGCTTTGCCGAGGGTCGCATCCTTGAGGTGGCCACCCAGTGCCGCCCCACGCTGCCAGACAACCTACCCGCCATCCGCCAGCCGCGCCGGGGCGTGCTGGAGATTAACGGCCTGTACAGGCATGGGTTCATGATCTCGCCCGCCTTGCTCGATGTGACGCTGGAAGTGCTGAACACCGGACAATCAGCGCTTTCGCACCGTTTTGACCTCGCACTGGACCTGGATCCGAGTACGCCCGCCCCGTCCAGCGCTGCCGCCACTGCCTTCGCATGAATATCTCGATCAACCAGATCCCGCACGAGCTGCCCGATGGCGCCACCGTGGCCGACGCCGTGGCCGCCATTGCCGCACGCCCGCCTTTTGCCGTGGCGGTGAACACCAGCTTTGTGCCCAACACCCGCTATGCCGCGCACGCCCTACAGCCCGGTGACCGCGTGGAGGTCATCTCACCCGTGACTGGGGGCTAATCTTTTGTGTGAAAAATTGATTCAAATTGGCCTCTAGCGCTTGTCTGATAAGCGCTAGAAGCTATTAAAAAGATAGTAAACATGATTTCTTCAACGCCCCAAGACCCTCTGGTGCTGTACGGCCAGCAGTTCGCCAGCCGCCTATTGCTGGGCACGTCGCGCTACCCATCGCCCGCCGTGCTCGAAGCCGCCGTGTTGCGCGCGCAGCCTGCCATGGTCACTGCGTCGCTGCGCCGCCAGGGCAGCAACCCGGCCGAAAGCGGCAGCAGTTTCTGGGAGCTGCTTCGCAAGCTCAACGTGCCTGTGTTGCCCAACACAGCGGGTTGCCACAGCGTGCAAGAGGCCATCACCACCGCCCAGATGGCGCGCGAGGTGTTCAACACCCCGTGGATCAAGCTGGAGCTGATTGGTGACGACTACACCCTGCAGCCCGATACCCTGAACCTGGTGGGCGCCGCAGAGCACCTGATCAAGGAAGGTTTTCAGGTGCTGCCCTACTGCACTGAAGACTTGGTGTTGTGCCAGCGCCTTGTGGATGTAGGCTGCCAAGCCGTAATGCCCTGGGCCGCCCCCATCGGCACGGGACGTGGCCCCGTCAACCCCTACGCCTTGCAGATGCTGCGCGAGCGCCTCAATGTGCCCATGCTGGTGGATGCGGGCCTGGGCCTGCCCTCCCACGCCTGCCAGGTGATGGAATGGGGCTATGACGGCGTGTTGCTGAACACCGCAGTTGCGCTGGCGCAAGACCCCGTCGCCATGGCCGGCGCGTTTGCCGACGCCGTGAACGCGGGCCGCGCCGCCCGCCATGCAGGCGCCATGGCCGCGCAAGACGCCGCCCAGCCCAGCACCCCCGTTCTGGGCACCCCTTTCTGGCACCACGCCAATGCATAACACCCACAATTCCCACGACAGCGACGCGATAGCCCAGGCCATCGTTGCGCACCATGCCGCCACGTTCAGTGGCTTTGCGGCAGAGCCAACGCCGACACCCACGTTGCAAGAGCCCGCGTACCGGGCGGCTCTGAAGGCCTGCAGCGCCCTGGGCTTCATTGCGCACGACGCCGAATGCCTGGCCCGTGCATGGCTGGCGCAGACACAACGCACCGGCGGTTTTGACGCGACGCAGTGGCCTGAAGAACCCGAAGACTTTGGACTGCAGCCCCTGCCGCGCGCACAAGCGTTTGCGCCCTGCCCCAACCGATTGGGCCTGTACGCCGTGTTGCCCGATGCGGCCTGGGTGGGCCGCATGGCACGCGCAGGCGTGCCCACGGTGCAGTTGCGCTTCAAGTCTACCGACGCGCAAGCGATTGCACGGGAGGTGCGCGCTGCAGTTGAAGCGGTGCAAGGTACGGGCGCACTGCTGTTCATCAACGACCATTGGCAAGCAGCCATTGACGCAGGTGCCTACGGCATCCACCTGGGCCAGGAAGACCTGGATGCCCTTGATGCCACGCAACTGCAGTCCCTGCGCGCATCCGGTCTGCGCCTGGGTGTCAGCACCCATGGCTACGCCGAAATGGTGCGCGCCGATGCAGTAGGCCCCAGCTACATCGCCATGGGGGCGGTGTTCCCCACCACGCTCAAGAAGATGGCCACCGCCCCCCAAGGGGTGGGCCGGTTGGGCGTGTATGCCCGCCTGCTCCGCCACTACCCGCAGGTGGCCATTGGCGGCATCGGCGCCGAGCAGTTCGCGCAGGTCCTGGCCACTGGTGTCGGTTCGATTGCGGTGGTCAGGGCGCTGGTCAATGCGCCCGACCCGGAGGCGGCGGCCGCCCAGCTGATGCGCGATATGGCGGCCAGCAAGGCTGGTTAGCGAGGTTACTGGGTCGATACCAACGAACACGCCAGTTCACACGGAGCCTGTCGACCGCAGTGCGGGGCGGTGCTTCTAAAATCCTGGCCCTAGCCCGAGTGGGTGCTTCAAGTTCAAAGAAGCGTCCACAGCTGTTCGCTTTCTACTTGGGTTCTGTCTTGCGCTGCTCCAGTTCCAGGCGCAGCTCCATCAGGTCGTTGTCCATGCCAAACCCTACCGCTTGCCCCGCTGCAGGCGGCGCTGTGACAGGTACCGCGGGCAGATCATTGAGCGTGAGATGGGGTGACTCGGACAGATCCAGATCCAGCGGCATGCCGCGTGTGGTGACAGGGTCCAGCACCGCAGGCGCGGTAGTGTCTTTCATGGATTCGGCCAACTGCGCGGGCACGAGGTCAAAGTCAAACTCGAGGGCGGCGGCGAGGGAATCTAGAGGCTGGTCCTCTTTTCTTCTGCCAATCAGGGGCGTCGCAGTGGGTTCTGCCACCAGCGTTTCGGTGCGTGGAGGTGCGAGCGGGGTGGTGCGTTTGCGCGGTGCGGGTTCGCCCCGCGCACTGGCGGGCGTGGTCTGCGCGATGGACAGGAGCAGCAACAGGTCGTCATACGCTGCCAGGTCAAACGGCTCTACGGCCTCTGCACCGGTGCGGCGGAACAGCAGTTTTTCCAGCAGCAGCAGGACTGCGGGCGATGTCCAATCGGCCTCGATCTCGGCCAGCGCATCCGTGTAGTGATACAGCATGCGGCCGGTGCGGTGAAAGGCCGTGAACTCCGGCACCTGCGCGTTGAACGACCCCATGAACTGTTTGCGCAGTTGCGTGAACTCTTCTACCCGGCTGAGGGTGTGATAAAGCCGCAGAAGCTCCAGATACGCCAAGGGCGACGTTTCACGATGCTGTGCGATGTGCTTGCGCAGCACTTCGATGGCCTGTTGATGCTCGCCCACAGACACAAAAAACTCGGCCTGCTGCTGAACGTCGAACAACTCTTCGGGATTGACGATGTGCAATGCAGACGCGGATGCGCTGGCCGATGCAGACATCGGCGCTGCAGCTGGCGGTTTTGGCGGGGCCACTGGCACGGCATCGCGTGCCAAAGCCGCAGGCGCGCTAACGGCGGGGGATGTAGAGACAAAACTCTCCTCTACGGGTACTGGCGCTGAAATGGGCATCAACCCCGACGGCGTGGGCAAGGCATCGGACGGAGTCCACGTGTCTCCCGGGTGCGGGTTCAACCCCAATGCAGCATCGTGGGCCGACACCGCATCACGGTTGCCCAGCGCCACAGAGTCGCGCCACGCCTGCACCGCTTTTTCGGACGCACCGCGCAGACGTGTCCACGCCCAGGCAGTCAGCATCAGCGCCAGCAGCAGCAAACCACCGAGCACATAGACAACCATGGCCGGGAAGCGCTCCTGCTCAGCCGCCTCCAGTTGTTGCTGCAATTGCGCCGCAGCCACACGGTCGCGGTCAGCCTGCACACGCAACGCGGCAGCATCGGCTTCAAGCGTTTTTATGCGATCACGGTCTTGAATGTCCTGGGGCTGCGCGTTCAATGACTTCCACAGCGCTGCCGCCTCGGCACGTTGCGCCGACGGCTCATCGGAAGGAGAGGCAAAAAGCTCCAGCGACGACCGCAAGGCGACCGGACTGTCAAGCCATAGGTCCAAGGGCTCCACCACCAACCGCGAACGGGCGGCTGGCTGCGCCGCAGCGGCTGCGGACCGGGGCGCTGCCTTGGGGCGTGCGGGTGGGCGGGTTGCTTCACGCGGCTGCGCCGACGCACGCGCGACGGATGGGGCCACGGGCGCTAATGCCGAAGTGGGTGCAACAGGTGCGATGGTCGCTGATGCTTGCTGGCCCTGAGCCGATTGCGGGATGCGCGACGGAGCCACCGCAGCGCCGGGCACCTGCGACAGGCGTGACACATCGACGGGGGAAGCAGACCGCGCAACGGCCTCAGGGAGCTCTGAAAGGAAGGTGTAGGTGCGCGTGGTCTTACCGACGCAGCCTGCGGTCAATGTGACAGTAAGAACCGGCTCATCAACCGCCACCGCCGCCTGCACGCGCACAGCGGGCGAACGCCCGCGTACCTCAGGGAGGGGCGTCACACGCACCCGGGCGTCGCCAATGGGGGTGTCGCCTGCAACCAGCGCGGCAGCGACGCAGGACGATGCCACATCGAGACCTGGATCTGGCTGGACCTCGAAAGTCAGATCCACAGGGGCACCGAGCACTACCGCACCCCTGCTACCACCCAGCGACAGGGCGGCGGCTCCGGAGGCAACCACCCACAAACCGGCCCCAAGAATGGTGTTACGGATATTCACAATATGTTCTGTTTCTGGCTGCACAGATTCTTGCACATAAGTCTCGCCCAAGGCCACAGCCATAATGGCGCTATGAAAATTCAATATCCCAACATCGCCATCGTGGGCACCGGTGCCATGGGTCGGGGCATTGCACAAATTGCAGCCCAGGCTGGAAGCCAGGTTTTTTTGCTCGACACCCACCCCGGTGCCGCAGATGCCGCCAAAGTAGCCTTGCAGGACCAATGGGGCAAACTGGTCTCCAAGGGCCGCGTAGACGAAGCGCAGGCCAACGCCTGGGCCGCAAACCTGCATCCCGTGCGGACCGTGAACGATCTTGCGGACTGCGACCTCGTCATCGAGGCCATCGTAGAGCGCCTGGATGCCAAGCAGACATTGTTCTCGCAACTGGAGTCCGTGGTCCGCCGAGAAGCAGTGCTGGCTACCAACACCTCGTCGCTTTCCGTTACGGCCATTGGTGCAGCACTAAAGCACCCGGACCGCCTGGCGGGGTTTCACTTTTTCAACCCCGTGCCGCTCATGAAGGTGGTCGAGGTGATTGCCGGCCTCAAAACCAACCCGGCCATCTGCGCCGACCTGGCCGCATACACCAAACAGATGGGCCACACCCCGGTGCAGGCGCAAGACACTCCGGGTTTCATCGTCAACCACGCGGGGCGCGGTTTTGGCACCGAGGCCCTGCGCATTGTGAGCGAAGGCGTGGCCGACTTTGCCACCATCGACCGCATCCTGCGCGACCAAGTGGGGTTCAAGCTGGGGCCCTTTGAGCTGATGGATCTGACGGCGCTGGACGTATCGCACCCGGTGATGGAATCCATCTACCGCCAGTATTACGACGAGCCACGCTTTCGGCCCAGCGTGATCACCGCGCAGCGCCTGGCTGGTGGTGTGGTGGGCAAGAAGGTGGGCGAAGGGTTTTATCGCTATGTGGACGGAGTCGCCCAGGTGCCCGATGAAGCCCCGCCGCCTGATGTTGCGGAGATGCCCCCGGTGTGGGTGTCCCCGCGGGCCGCGCGCCGTGCAGAGCTGTACCTGTTGCTCAAGGAGCTGGGCGCCACCATCGAAACCGGTCAATCGCCCTCACCGCATGCCCTTACGCTGGCCGCGCCACTGGGTTTTGACATCACCACCGTGGCCGTGGTCGAGCGCCTGGACCCGGCCCGCACCATCGGCATCGACATGCTGATCGACGACGCTGCCACCAAGCGCCGGGTGCTGGCCACCAATCCTGCCACCCGAGTCGATATACGCAACGCAGCGCATGCCCTGTTTGCGCGCGACGGCAAACCCGTGAGCGTGATCCGCGACAGCGGCGGTTTCGTCACACAGCGCGTGGTGGCCACCATCGTGAACATTGCCAGCGACATCTGCCAGCAAGGCATTTGTTCCCCCAAGGACCTGGAAACAGCCGTCACCCTGGGCCTGGGCTATCCACTGGGGCCTTTGGCCATGGGCGACCGATGGGACCCGACCAATATTCTTGAAGTGCTGTTCAACATGCAGACCGTGTACGGCGACACGCGCTACCGCCCCAGCCCCTGGCTGCGCAGGCGCGGCGCCATCGGCCTGAGCCTCACACACGTCGAAGAAGACTGAGGCCGCCATGCCCGCAGAACTCCAGAGCACCAGCCAGGGCCAGACCCTGATCCTCACGCTTCGCAACCCCGAGCGGCGCAACGCCATCGACCCTGCGATGTATGCCGCTGGCGTGGAGGCCCTGAGCGGCGCCGAAAGCAGCGCAGACATCCGCAGCGTGATCATCACGGGCTCCGATGGCATGTTCTGCGCGGGCGGCAACCTGCAGCGCCTGCTGACTAACCGCCAGGAGGCCCCGGAAGTCCAGGCCCAGAGCATCGAAGGGCTGCACAACTGGATCGAGACCATTCGCACCTATCCCAAGCCGGTGATTGCCGCCGTCGAGGGTGCGGCAGCGGGCGCCGGGTTTTCGCTAGCGCTGGCCTGCGACTTCATCGTGTCGGCCCGTAACGCCGTGTTTGTGATGGCTTACAGCAACGTGGGGTTGTCACCCGACGGAGGGGCTAGCTGGAGCCTGGCGCAGGCCCTGCCCCGGCAGATCGCCACCGAGATCCTGATGTGTGGCGACCGCATGGGCGCCGAGCGCCTGCACGCGCTGGGCCTTGTCAACCGCATCGCCGAGCCTGGTCAGGCGCTCGACACGGCTCTGGCGCTTGCCGAGCAGCTCGATGCACGCGCACCCAACGTGCTGGCGAGCATCAAGGAACTGCTGGCAGAAGCGCCCCACAACAGCCTTACACAACACCTGGGCCACGAGCGCGACCACTTCGTGAAAAACCTGCACCACACCAACGGCGGCGCAGGCATCACGGCCTTTCTTGAAAAACGCGTTCCCCGCTACGAATAACCCGTCACCCGAGCGTTTCAAGTCACCTCAACGCATCACAACAAAAAGCCCCCTGCGCGCTACCCACAGCGCCAGGGGGCTTTTGCTTGGAGTGCGTACAGACACGCAGGTGACAACCCTGTGCCAGACCTTAGGTCCCTGACGCGACAATGGGTCTGTTTCTAGTCACCCAAAAGACAGGCCATGGACGACCCGATTCTTACTATCGAAGAACGTGAAGCGATCAACTCCGGTCGCTGGTTTTCATCACTCTCACCTTCACTACGCCACGACATCCTGCGATGTGCATACGTCAAACGCTTCAAAGACGGCGGCCTCATTGCCGCACGCGGAGATCCGCCCGAGGAGTGGATAGCGTGCGCCCGGGGCGCCGTGCGGGTGAGCTCTACATCCATATCCGGCAAGCAGATCACGCTGACCTACGTGGAGCCGGGCATCTGGTTCGGCGACGTGGCGATCTTCGACGGGGACCGGCGCACACACGACGCGTATGCGCATGGCGACACCACCATCCTGTGTGTGGCCAAGGCCGACTTCAAGAAAATTCTCGCTGCGCACACCGAGTTCTACGAAGCCATGCTGCGCCTGCATGCACGGCGTATTCGGCAGCTGTACGGCCTGGTGGAAGACCTCAACACCCTGCCCTTGCGGGCACGGCTGGCCAAACAACTGGTGCACCTGGTGCGCAGCTATGGCATCCCCAGTCTGTCGGATGGCAGCGAGATGCGCATCGGTCTGCAACTGGCGCAGGAGGAGCTGGCGCAATTGCTGGGTGCATCGCGCCAGCGCGTGAACCAGGAGCTCAAGGCCATGGAGCGCGAGGACGCCATCCGCATCGAACCGGGCGGCCTGGTGGTGCGAGACCGCGAAGCCCTCATGCGCATTGCTGAGACTGACAACTGACCCCCGCACCCCATTCATGAGCAATTTCGACCACTTTGTAGGCACGCGCCCTGTTTCCGACCAGCATGCGTTTGACATCGCAGCACTGACCGCTTGGCTCACACAGAACATGGAGGGCTTTGCGGGCCCGTTGACGGTGGAGATGTTCAAGGGGGGACAGTCCAACCCCACGTACAAGCTCATTACGCCCTCCAGAAGCTATGTGATGCGGTCCAAGCCCGGGCCCGTCGCCAAGCTGCTGCCGTCGGCCCATGCCATCGAGCGGGAGTTCGCAGTGATGAGCGGCCTGTACGGCACGGACGTGCCCGTGCCCCGCATGTATGTGCTGTGCGAGGACGAATCGGTGATCGGTCGCGCGTTCTACGTGATGGAGTGCATGGAAGGCCGTGTGTTGTGGGACCAGTCTCTGCCCGGCATGACGCAGGCCGAACGCGGCGCCATCTACAACGAGATGAACCGCGTGATCGCGGCGCTGCACACAGTCAAATTTGCCGACCGTGGCCTGGCCAGCTACGGCAAGCCGGGCAACTATTTCGACCGCCAGATCGGCCGTTGGAGCAAGCAGTATGTGGCGTCCATCACCCAGCCCATCGAAGAGATGGACCGCCTGATGGAATGGTTGCCCGCCCACATGCCTGCCAGTGCACGCGACGAAGGCCATGTGTCCATCGTGCATGGCGACTACCGGCTGGATAACCTCATGTTCCACCCCACCGAGCCCCGCGTGATCGCGGTGCTGGACTGGGAGCTGTCCACCCTGGGCCACCCGCTGGCGGACTTCAGCTACCACTGCATGAGTTGGCACATCCCCGCCGCCATGGGCCGCGGCATTGCGGGCCAGGACCTGGTGGCGCTGGGCATCCCGGACGAAGACAGCTACATCCGCGCCTATTGCGAGCGCACCGGCATCACCACGCCTGAAGCGTTGCGCGCGGACTGGAACTTTTACCTGGCCTACAACATGTTCCGAATCGCGGCCATTCTGCAAGGCATTGCCAAACGCGTGGAGGCAGGCACAGCATCGAGCGCGCAGGCCAAAGCATCTGGCGACACGGCGCGGCCCATGGCCCAGCTGGCCTGGTCGTTTGCGCAGCGCGGCTGATGCCACCCCGCCCACCGCCAGGCCCCACTGATTTTTAGACGGAGACCCCCATGGACTTTGATTACTCCCCCAAGACCAAGGAACTGCAGGCCAAGCTGCTCCAGTTCATGGACGACCACATCTACCCCAACGAGGCTTCGTACAAGAACGAACTGGCGGCCAACACCGTGGCAGGCAAACGCTGGACGGCACTGAACACGATTGAGAACCTCAAACCCAAGGCGCAGGCCGCAGGCTTGTGGAACCTGTTTCTACCCGTCGACAGCGCAGCGGCATCGGGCTACGAAGGCGCGGGCCTCACCAACCAGGAATACGCGCCACTGGCCGAAATCATGGGCCGCGTGCCATGGTCGAGCGAGGTGTTCAACTGCTCCGCGCCCGACACCGGCAACATGGAAACCATCGCCCGCTATGGCGATGACGTGAACAAGGCCCGCTGGCTCAAGCCCCTGCTCGAAGGCAAGATCCGCTCGGCCTTTGCAATGACAGAACCCGATGTGGCATCGAGCGACGCCACCAACATCGAAACCCGCATCGAACGCGATGGCGACGACTACGTCATCAACGGACGCAAGTGGTGGATCTCCGGCGCGGCCGACCCCCGCTGCGCCGTATTCATCACCATGGGTAAAACCGACCCTGAAGCGCCCCGCCACTCGCAGCAGAGCATGGTGCTGGTGCCGGCCGACGCCAAGGGCATCACCATCATTCGCCCGCTCAACGTACTGGGCTATGACGACGCACCCCACGGCCATGTAGAAATGACGTTCGAGAACGTGCGGGTGCCTGTGTCCAACATTTTGCTGGGCGAGGGTCGCGGCTTCGAGATCGCCCAAGGTCGCCTGGGCCCCGGGCGCATTCACCACTGCATGCGCCTGATTGGCCTGGCGGAACGCGCGCTGGAGTTGATGTGCAAGCGTGCTTCGTCACGCGTTGCGTTCGGCAAGACCGTGGCCCAGCAAACGGTGACGCAAGAGCGCATTGCCGAAGCCCGCTGCAAGATCGACATGGCCCGCCTGCTCACGCTCAAGGCCGCATGGCTGATGGACGTGGCTGGCAACAAGGTGGCCAAGACCGAAATCGCCATGATCAAGGTCGTGGCCCCCAGCATGGCCTGCCAGGTCATCGACTGGGCCATGCAGGTGCACGGTGGCGGGGGCATGTGCGACGACTTCCCGCTCGCATCGGCCTACGCCAATGCCCGCACCCTGCGTTTTGCCGACGGCCCGGACGAAGTGCACCGCAACGCGATCGCCAAATGGGAGCTGGGCAAGTACGGCACCTATGGCCGCGATGCGGGTGTGCCGATCACGCGCGGTAGTTGATAGCTCCCCAGGAGGTGCCATGCGCCTTCCCCCGAAGGGGGACGCCACCAGTGGCCTGGCAGAGCCAGTTCCACGGTGGCACTGGCGTTACGCGCGCCAGTTGCAAAGCCCACAGCCCTTTGGATCAGGCCGAATCCGGCGTCCGCGACAGTTGCGGCGGGGGCAGGTTCTGCAAAGCCCCTTGCGCTGCAGCCAGCAGCACCTGGGTGGCCTGCGCGATTTCTGGCAGGCTGCGGTGTGTGTGCTCCATGCGCAGGTACACCTTGCCACGGACCAGCATCAGCAGGAGCGGCGACTCGGCCCGCGCTGCGCCGCCCTCACCTTCCACGATGTTGAGCAGTTGCGACACCACGGGCGCGTGGATCCAGCGCTGAGCGGTTTCGATGTGCTCAGCCACCACCGCAAAGTGCCGTCTGAACGATGTCGGGAGCTCCGGCCAAGCCACTTCTTCAAACATCGCCAGCCAACGCATTTCCTCGGGCATGCTGGCGTTCACAGTGGTCTGCAGGGTGTCTGTGATGGCGCTGTAGGCGTTGCCCTCCAGAGCCTCCTGCAGAGGGCGGTTGAGCACCATCACAGCGGCGTCGGGGTCGGCGCCTACATCGGCACGGCCACGCAGTTCCAGGCCCCGCACGTAGTCGCGCGTGGACACACCACACTCCAGCCGCCAGGGGTGGCCACTCAACTCACCGCCCAGATCAAAATGCCCTTCAGTGGGTTGCGCCACTATAGCCAGGCGCTGCGTGGCGGCCCAGCGCGCTACCTCCTGGTTGGAGACCGGTTTGCCTGCGGACGAGCCGCCCGACGAATGAAGTGCTTTGCGGAGGCGGTCAAGCATGGCGGGTTCGGAGCGAGGCGCTCCGCCGTAGTCGCGGGTACGAGCATTATTGTGGGCATTGGCCGCCACGGCAAACCGGTACGATGTCTCCCTTCGCCGATCTCCTTCGCATGCCTGTGACCCGCAACCTCCACCCTTCCCCGCCGCCCGCGCCGTTCACTCCGCTGCGCCGTCGCCTGATGGTCCGTGCCGCCGCCACGGTGTGCAGCGTGTTGCTGGCACCCGCTGCCATGGCCACGCCCCTGACAGCACAACACTGGCCCGCCGATGCATCGGCCAACGCCCAACGCTTGGTGCGCTGGGCCACAGACACGGCAGACTACCAGAACATGCCGTTTGCCGTGATCGACAAGCCCGCGGCACGCATCCACGTGTTTTCGGCCCAAGGACACTGGATGGGAAGCGCCCCGGTGTTGCTGGGCGCCGCTCTTGGCGACCGGTCGGCGCCGGACATTGGCACGCGTCCTTTGTCGCAGATTCGACCGGATGAACGCACCACGCCCGCGGGCCGCTTTGTGACCGAGCCCGGTCGCAACCTGCGTGGCGATGACATTGTGTGGATTGACTACGACTCGGCCGTATCGCTGCACCGGGTGCGCAGCATCAGTGCCGCAGAGCGCCGCCTGCAGCGCCTTGCCAGCCCGGGTGCGCGCGACAAGCGCATCAGCTACGGTTGCGTGAACGCACCCGAGGCGTTTTACAACCAGTTCATTGCACCTGTGCTGGGCAAAGGGCCCGGTGTGGTGTATGTACTGCCAGACACCGAGCCATTTGCTTCTGTATTTGTAGCTGCTAGCGCTTACCAGTAAAGCGCTGGAGGCACTTTTTACCAATATTTTTTTGCGACCGCGCCAATGTGCACATGCCACAGGCACAACGCGGGTAGTGCGCACATCACGCGCTGGCACGTGCCAGGTTGAACACAGGTCGGCGCCCGCCCACCCGCACACCGCGCGCGTTGATGATGTTCGAGGCGCGGCGGTGCGCAAGCGCCTCGCGCTGTGAATCATCCAGCCAGCCCAGTTGGTCCATCACCTCCACGGCGGCCGCCACCTGCGCCACCATGTTGCCGTCCATGATCTTGAGCGCAAAGGCCTCGCCCCGGCCGCGGCTGCCCACCACCTGCACGCCGTCGGCGCCGGTCTTGGACACCCAGTCGCCACGCCCCGCACGGATGAAGTCCTGATCGTGCCGACCAGTACCCGATCCTAGTTCGGGCCGCGCCACCATGGCATCGGCCAGCGCGGTCAGGCTCTCATCCAGATCGGTATCTGGCGCGCCGCCTGCCAGGCGCGCGTAGCCCCGAGCCAGATGGGCCAGCGGCATGGCGTAGTTGGGTGCGGAACATCCGTCGGTGCCCGCCGCCAACTGCTCCGGCTGCAGACCCACGGCCTGCGCCACCCGCGCGCGGATGGCGACCTGCAAGGGGTGGCCGGGCGCAAGGTGGTCGTCCAGCGGCAAATCCTGCAGCACGCAATACGCTGCAAAACCCGCGTGTTTGCCGCTGCAGTTGTTGTGGCGCTCGTCGGGCACAAACCCCGCAGGCAGCTCCAACCCGGGTAGGCCCATGGCAGCAAACATAGGCACATGGCAGCCGCAGCGCAGGGCCTTGTAGGTCAGGTCCACGGTGCCCAGCATGTGGTCCACCTGCTGCACATGCATGGGCTCGCCGTTGTGGCTGGCGCACAGCAATGCAAGGTCTGCCGGGCCCCAGCCCAGCGCCCGGGCGCCGCCCGACTGCATGAACGGCAACGCCTGGAACGCCTTGATGGTGGAGCGCGTGAACGTGACCGCATACGGGTCCCCCACTTGGGCCAGCACCCGTCCGGTGCGGTTGGCAACGGCGACTGCACCCCAGTGCTGGCACTCGGCCAGGTCGCCGCGGGTCACTTCAATCAATGGAACGAACTGCATACAGGTTCTGAAAATCGAGCGTGGCGTTTTATTTTGCGGCGGGCGCCAGTGTCAGCTGATGCACCCAGCCCGCAGGCTTGCGCTGCAGGGCGCGGTATCCGGTCTGGGCCCACGTGGCGCTCATGTCGCGGTAACGGGGCGAGAACACCAGGCCACTCTGCCCGGTCTGGTAAATGAAACGCGACTGCTCCAGGTCCGCCAGGTCATACACCGCGCGCAGCGATGCAGCGTGCCGATTCACAAACGGGCCTTTGGCCTCGCCCGCGTTGTACTGCCCCACGTTGACGGTGTACGAGTCACCGTGCGATGGCACGCTCACATCGAAAAACCGGGCCAGCGCGGCCACGTTGCCAAAAGGCCGGTGCGCGCTGAGCGCCGGGTGGGCCGCACCCCAGCGCCACTGTGCCGGGTCGCCGCCGTAGGCTGCCTGGAGCCGGTCCAGCGCGCGGCCCAGGGCTGCGGCAGATTGCTCGGCGCAGGTACTGGGCTGGCACCACCAAGCGTCGTTGCGGTCCAGCATGCCTTCAATGCCGGCGCGGTAGTCGCGTTTGCCGTAGGTGGCCGTGAACCGCTCTTCGCCAATGCGCGGAATGATCAGGCCACGGGCCAGCTCATCCGTCCAGGCTGCAAACACCAGCGGTGCAGCGGCGTCCGCGTCCATCACGCCGTCAAAACCCTTGAGCTGCGCCTGTGCTGCCGCGGCGAGCGAGTGGGTTGACTGCGCCTGCAGCAGATGCGGCAACAGGCGGCGCGTGGCGAGCGATGTCACATCGCTGTGGATCGCCTGCATGCTCTGCGCATCGTGTTTTTCGGTGGCCTCGATGAGCTGCGCAATGCGCTCATAGCGGTAGGGCAGCGCCCAGTCCTGCGTGAGGTAGTGCGTGTAGCCAGGCGCCGTGATGCGCTGGTTGGCCGTGGCGATCCAGCCCCGGGCTCCGTTGTCCTCAGGGGTCTGCTCATACGGCAGCCAGCCCTGCCAGTCGTAGCGCGCCTCCCAGCCGGGCGAGGGTGCCACGCCGCGAATGTCGTTGGCAGCATCGCGCAGCGGCACACGGCCCACAGCCTTGAAGCGAATGTTGCCCTGGTCATCAGCCGCCACCACGCTCTGCATGGGCGAGTGGTAGTGCGACAGGGCCTGGAACAGTTCATCGACCGACTTGGCCTGGTTGGTTTGCAGACCTGCCAGCACCGTCTGGTTGTCGGCATCCAGCGCGCTCCAGCGCAGCGCCAGCACGTACTTGTTCAGGTCCAGCACGTCGGCATGCACCTTCTGCGCATCGCTCAGCACCGGGCCGTGGCGGGTGCTGCGCAGCTGGATTGCCACGTCGGCAGTGCCTTTGACCCGAATGGTTTCGCTCCGCACCGTGAACGGGGCCCAGCCATCTGGTGTGCGGTATTGCGAGGCGTCGGCGGGGTTGATCTGCTCCAGGTACAGGTCCTGCACGTCGGGGCCGGTGTTGGTAAAGCCCCAGGCTACGCGGTCGGTGCGGCCCAGCACCACAAACGGCAGGCCGGGCAACGTGGCGCCCACCGCGTCGATGGCGCCGATGGGCGTCCCGTCAGACGCCTTGCCTGCGGGCGACTGCATGCCGGCAAAGTACCAGATGGCAGGTGCAGACAGGCCCAGATGCGGGTCGTTGGCGAGCAGTGGCTTGCCGCTGACAGTGCGAGTGCCCGCCAGCACCCAGTTGTTGCTGCCCTTGCCTTCGTTGGTGCCCGCGTTGCGCGTCAGCTCGCCAGACCACGCCAGCATGCCGGCGCTGATCTGGCGGGACAGCAGACCCTGGCGGCTGCCCGCCTCTGCGGTGGCAGCAATGGGTTGGCCTGTGGCGCCGGGTGCCATGGCAGATGGTGCAGCGCCGCCTGCGCGGTACACGCCCAGTTGGCGGTACAACGCGGCCAGGTCGGCAGATGCCGCAGGGGGTTCGCCGGGGTACGGCGGCATCAGTTGCCATAGGCGGTCGGTGTCCAGCGTTTTGGCCACCGACAGGCGCGCAAACTCGTTGCCCCAGTTGCCGCCCAGGTCCAGCGCCATCATCAGCGCCCAACCCACGCTGTCTTCGGGCTCCCACACTGCTCCCGCGTCGCCACCGGGCTTGACGCCCAGCACATGGAACTCGGGCGACAGCGCCTGCGGGCGGTCTTTGTGAAACGCGTGGATGCCCTGGCTGTAGGCCTGCAGGGCTTCCTTGGCATACAGCGGCAAGCCGTCGTACTGGCGGCGGGCCGTGCCCATGATGTCCAGCGAGCGCATGAGCTTGTCGGTCTCCAGCGTGGCTTCACCAAACACTTCCGACAACTGCCCGTGCATGACGCGGCGGTTGAACTCCAGCTGCCAGGTGCGCTCCTGCGCGTGCACAAAACCCATGGCAAACCAGGCGTCTTGCGGCGATTGTGCGTGGATGTGGGTCACATCCGCCGCGTCACGCTGCACCCGCACTGCGTCACGCAGCCCGGTCACGCTGAGCTTGCCATCCACCACCGCAAAGCTGCGCTGCACGTACACCGCTGCGCCTGTGCCTGCCAGCAGCACCGCCACCACCAGCCCGACGGCTGTCCGCTTCATCCATGCCATGTCTTGTGTCTCCTGTTTGTTGTGTTGTACGGTTCAGGCGTTTGCTGCCCGGGCATCGCAAGCGGCTCTGGCGCGATGCGCCTGCCGCATCAGCCCAGGTGCACGCTGCTGCCCTGCACCTGAAAATTCATCACCGGGGCGCTGGGCTCGTTGAACGACACACCCAGTGCGATCTGACCTGTGCCATGCAGAATGCAGGTGTCCCGCCGCAGCCGCACCGGCGAATCGCTACCGTCAAACCGCACCCAGGTGCCAAAGCTGCTCATATCGGTCAGCACAAAACCGCTGTTGCGCCAGTCGATGCGCGCGTGCAGCCGGGACACGCGGGGGTCGTTGATGCATAGCTGCACGTCCGTCGCACGGCCAATGTGCACGGGCGCGTCGGTAGAGGTGAACGACATGTCGACGCCATGCCATGAAAACTGGATCTGACCCAGAATGGAATCTGCGGGCGCAAAGCTGCTGACCAGCGCCGCCTGCATGGTGAGCGAGTCAGGCGCTTCGTTCTCGCGCCATTCCACCTGGTAGAGCATCAGCAGTTCCGTTTTACCGCGAATCTCCATCATGCCGAGCTTGCGGTACCAGGCATCGGGCGCAGCGCCCGCCAGCAGCACGGCGGTTTCGGTGGCCCAGATCTCGGCCGGGCCAGCGCGCTCGCACAGGCGCGAAGCCACATTGACGGCGTCGCCGTAACAATCACCGTCCACATCCACCACCTCGCCACTGGCCACGCCTACACGAATGTCCATGCGCAGCGGTTGGGGCCACCGGCCCAGACGGGCCTGGTGCTGTCTCAGCATGGCCGTCATAGCGGTCACCGCGCTGGAGGCGTCGCCAAATATGCCAAGCACGCCATCGCCCAGTTTCTTGACCACCCGGCCGCCATGGGACTCAAAGGAACCCCCGATCCACTGGGTGACCTGCGTGACCGCCTCGGTGGCACGTTCGTTGCCCAGCGTTTCATACAAGGACGTGCTGCCCGAAATGTCCGCAAAGACCACCGTTGACAACACGCTCATGAACGGGGACCTGTGGGTAACATCATGTGAACCAGTTTAGTGCAAGCCGAATGAAGACGCACACACTAAAGCGTCAACAATTCTTGGCGCCGCAGTTCGGCATCAAAGCCATCGCATGGGGCCTGTCAGATTGCACTTGCGGTGCATCCTGTCTGACACGGCATTGAGTTTTTGCCTACTCGAAGTTTTGCCCCAAACACGTAAAACTTGGCAACAAACGGCCTTGGCATGTTGTCTTTACGCAAAAACAGGAGCGCTCCCCTTGTGCCGATCCTCGCTCCCGCGTAACTTGGCCGACCCTGTTACAAATTCCGCACAGCACCGCACCCATGCGCTGGAACAAGCCCAACATCCGCAACAGCCTGCACGACCTGCTAGGCCGTGACAAGCCGTCTTCGACGGCCTGGGTGCGCGACCAGGGGCTCGAGGACATTCGCCGCGCCATGCTGCAGTGCTTGGCGGGCGTGTCCGGGTGTGAGGTGGCACGCATGAACATGCGGCTGCGCTACGCAGGCGACATCGAAGCCCTGTGGTACCTGCGCGCTGACCTGTTCAACACGCTGATTCCCCTGCGCGGCCAGGCCGATGCACAGCGGGTGCTGGACCATGTGACCCCGCTGTTCCAGGGCCAGTTGCCCCGCTCGCTGCGTGCGCCGCTGATGCAGCACATGCCCCTGTGAGTCCTGCTCACCCCGGGTGACGGGTCGGAGGCTGAGAGCTTTTCCGCTTCTCAGTGCTGATGCCCCCAGTAAATCAGCGCATCGCGCTCTTCCACCGACAAAGACACGGTTGCACCCACCGGCAGCAGCACCTTGGTCTCCACATGACCAAACGGCAGGTTGGTCAGCACCGGTGCCTTGATCTGGGTGCGCAGCCAGTCCACCACCGACTGCAGCTTGTAGCCCTTGTCGTGCGGCGCCAGCTTGTAGTTGGTGAACTGACCCAGCACCACGGCCTTCTGCTGAGCCAGTACACCGGCATGCAGCAATTGGGTCAGCATGCGTTCGATGCGGTACGGGTGCTCGTGCACGTCTTCGATGAACAGCACGCCGCCCTTGATCTGCGGCAAGTACGGCGTGCCCACCAGCGATGCCAGCACCGCCAGGTTGCCGCCCCACAGCGTGGCGCTTTTCACATACACATTAGGCACGGCAGGCTTGCCTGTGGCAGTGTTGGGTTGTTCCTTGTTCATGCGCCAGCCGGTACCTTCGCCGTGGCCGGTCAGCAGGTCGTCAAAGCAGGCTTCCATGATGTCGTCCGGCTCTCCCGCTACGCCAAAGTCTGCCCCCAGCGACGGGCCCGCCCAGGTGGTGGCGCCGGTCTTGGTCAGCACAGCCAGCTGAAAGGCAGTGAAGTCGCTCACGCCCACAAAGTGCATGCCCTTTTCGATGGCCTTTGCCACCGCCTTATAGCGGATGCCCGGCAGGATGCGTGACAGGCCGTAGCCCCCGCGCGAGATCAGCGCCACATCCGCCCCGCTGGCCGCAGCGCGGTGGATGGCGGCAAGGCGGGTGGCGTCGTCGCCCGCAAAACGGGTGTGGGTGGCCAGGGCGTCCTCATCCACTTCCACCTCATGGCCCAGGGACTTGAGCCGGGCAATGCCGCGCTTGAAGGCCGCCTTGTCGCGCACCGCGCTGGAGGGGGAGTAGATGTAGATGTGTTTGGGACCGTGGTCGTGGTCGTAATCGGAAGGGTCGTGGTGGTTTTGCAAAGCGATCAGGCCCGCAGAAGGCCTGCTCCGTAAACAGGGGGAATGCCGGGCGCCGGATGGCACCAGCGGGCAGGTCGTGTCAGTGGGCGAAGTATTCCACAGCCTGCGCTGCGATTGCCTCGCCATGCTCCTGCACAAAGTGGCCCGCCTGCGGCAGCACCACCGGCTCCGGACAGCCGCGGATCACCTGCTGCAGCGCGCGCATCGTAGGCAGTCCCAGCACCGGGTCTTGCGCGCCCACCACCATCAGGCTGCGGCCCTGCCACTGGTGTTGCCAGAAATCACGCGCTGCGCGCGACACGGCGGCGCCTGGGTCATCGACAGCGGCGGGCACGCGCTCAGGAAAGGCCCGCAACGCGGCGCGATAGCCTTTGTCCGGGAACGGCGCATCGTAGGCGGCGCACTCCGCAGGCGTCAAATGCGGGTTGCCACGGCCCAGCAAGCGGCCAACGCCATACAAGGGCTTGTCACGGCACATCGCACGCCAGTCAACAAACCCTGCGGGCAAGGGCGTATCGCCCGTTGCCAGCAACGTATTCATCACCATCAAACCCTCAAACCGCTCTGGCATCGCCATGGGCAAGGTCAAGCCCAGAATCCCGCCCCAGTCCTGCACTACCAGCACCACGTTGCGTAAGTCCAGTCGCTCGATAAGCTCCAGCAGTACCTGCCGGTGCCAGTCGAACTGGTGCACGCCCTCTTTCTTGGGCTTGTCGCTTTTGCCGAAGCCGATCAGGTCGGGCGCCACCACCCGGTCACCCGCCGCCAAAAGCGGGGGCAGCATGCGGCGGTACAAATAGCTCCAGGCTGGATTGCCGTGCAGACACAGCCACGTGCGTGAAGCATCCCGGGGGCCTTCATCGAGGGTGTGCAACCGCAAACCCGCCAGGCTGGACAAGTCGCTGATGTAGTGGGGCGCCCAGGGGTAACCAGGCAGATTGGCAAACACCGCATCGGGCGTGCGCAACGCGTCGTCGCGCAGGGGGTGGCGGGCCAGTGCCTCGGCGCGTTGTTGGCGGCGGCGCTGGCGGAAAAATCCGCTGAGCAGACCACCACATTCTTCGGCCAGCACCCCGCCCTGCACCTGGGTCTGGTGGTTCAACTCAGCATGCCCAAACAGGTTGAGCACTGAGCCCGCAGCGCCCGTCTTGGGGTCTGCCGCGCCGTACACCACGCGCGCCAGCCGCGCATGCAGCATGGCGCCGCTGCACATGGCGCAGGGCTCCAGCGTGACGTACAGGCTGCAGCCATCCAGCCGGTAGTTGCCCAGCCGCTGCGCTGCTGCGCGCAGCGCAACGATCTCGGCATGGGCCGTGGGGTCGTGGCCCTCCACCGGGGCATTGCGACCCGTGGCGATGACCTGGCCGTCCTTGACCACGATGGCCCCCACGGGCACCTCACCTGCGCTGGCGGCCGCTTGCGCCTCTGCCACGGCCAGGCGCATCCAATGCGTATCGTCGTCAGCGGTCATTACTACACTATTGATAGCTGTCAGCGCTTTATAGACAAGCGCCAGAGGCCATTTTGACCACTATTTACTTGCCTTCTTCCGGCATGGGGCGTGCTTGCAGCATCAAGGCGTCCACCTGCTGCTTGACCTGCTGCTGCACCTGCTGGCTCTGGTCACGGACCGAACCCGTGGGTACTGAAGCGGGAGCGGCAGCGCCAGGGGCCGTCTGCAGTGCAGGCACCGCAGTGCGCGTGGCAGACATCTGCTTTTTCACCAGCATGCCCACCACGGCCAGCGCCACCACCAGCCCGACCAAACCAAACATTGCACGCATGTTTTTGCTCCTTGCCGGGCACCACGGCCCAGTTGCTACGGGCCGACTGTATCAATGAAAACGGCCGCCCAAGGCGGCCGTCGAAAGCACCGTAGCAGCGACAGCGTCAGTTCAGCGCCACGCGGCTGCCGTCCTTGAAGGTGTACAGCGTCACAGCAGGCGTCGTGAGCTCACCCTTGGCCGTGAAGGCGATGTTGGCGGTCACGCCCTTGTATTCGGTTTTGGCAATCAAGGGGCCAAACACTTTAGGGTCCACTGAGTTGGCGCGCTTCATCGCGTCGGCCAACACCATCGCAGCGTCGTAGGCATAGGGACTGTAGATCTGGAACTGGCCCGGGAACTTGGCGTCGTAGCGCTTCTTCCAGTCAGCGCCGCCCTGCATCTTGTCCACCGACGCGCCGCCGGTGGCGCAGGTCACATTCTTCAAGGCCGGGGTCTTGCCCGACAGTTCGGGCAGCTTTTCGGTGCACAGCGCATCGCCACCAAAATATTTCACCTGCCCCAAGCCCAATTGCTCCATCTGTCGCAGCATGGGGCCGGCCTGGGCATCCAGGCCGCCGTAGAAGATCGCGTCAGGCTTCTTGCTCTTGATGGCCGTGAGGATGGCCATGAAATCGGTGGCCTTGTCGTTGGTGAATTCCTCGGCCACCACCTTCAGGCCCTTTTGTTGCGCAGTGGCCTTGAAGACCGACGCAACACCCTGGCCATACGCCGTGCGGTCATCAATGATGGCCACACTTTTGAGCTTCTGATGGTCGGCACCAAACAGCGCCAGCGCCGCGCCCAGCGCGTTGTCGTTGGCGATCAGTCGGAAAGTGGTCTTGTGGCCGGGCCGGGTCAGGTCGGGGTTGGAGGCCGAGGCCGTGATGTGCGGCAGATCGCACTTGGCATAAATGGCCGATGCCGGGATGGAGGTGCCCGACTGCAGATGCCCCACCACGCCCGCCACCTTCTGGTCGCACAGCTTTTGTGCAACGGCGGTGGCCTGGCGCGGATCGCCTGCATCGTCTTCGGCCGCAATTTCAAACTTGATCTTCTTGCCGCCGATCACCAGGTTTTGGGCATTGAGGTCGTCAATCGCCAGGCGCACACCGTTTTCGGTGTCCTTGCCGATGTGGGCAATGCCGCCCGACACGGGGCCTGCGTGGGCGATCTTCACGGTTTGCACGTCCTGCGCGGCGGCACTGGCAGCGGCCAGCGAACAGACGGCCAAAACAGCAGCAGTTGACAGAGAAAAACGGAATGACAAAGAAGAACGCAACACGGTGAAAGTCTCCAGATACTGTAAAAAGCAGCTCTACATCGCACCAAAATGGGGCGTTGCGAGGCCCGCATCCTAGCCATTGCGGTCGCCAAAATTCACCCGTTGCTATGCAAACTTAGCAATTTGCCAGGTCATTAACGCGGCTAATGCGGCTGACGGGACTGGCTACATCGCGGATTGCGCCCACGCGATGAAGCACGCTGGGATAATCCTGCCCCATGTCTCTCCTGCCCCACCAGCTCGAACTGCTCTCGCCCGCGCGCGACGCAGACATTGGCATCGAAGCCATCAACCACGGCGCTGACGCCGTCTACATCGGCGGCCCCGCGTTTGGCGCACGCGCCAGCGCGGGCAACGACATCCGGGACATCGAGCGCCTGGTGAAACACGCGCACCGCTTCAACAGCCGCATCTTCATCACCCTGAACACCATCCTGCGGGACGACGAGCTGGAGGCCGCGCGCCAGATGGCCTGGCAGGTGTACGAAGCGGGCGCGGACGCGCTGATCATCCAGGACATGGGCCTCTTGGAAATCGACCTGCCGCCCATCCAGTTGCACGCCAGCACCCAGACCGATATCCGAACGCCCGAGAAAGCGCGGTTTTTGCAAGACGCCGGACTGTCGCAGATCGTGCTGGCGCGGGAGCTGACCGTGCAGCAGATCGCTGCGGTACACAAGGCGCTGGGCCCGGTCGATGTGCCGGGCCGCGCCAACATCGAGTTCTTCATCCACGGCGCACTGTGCGTGGCCTACAGCGGCCAGTGCAACATCAGCCATGCACAGACGGGCCGCAGCGCCAACCGCGGCGACTGCAGCCAGGCCTGCCGCCTGCCCTACCAGGTGACGGATGCGCAGGGCCGCTTCATCGCGCACGACAAGCACGTGCTGAGCATGAAGGACAACAACCAGAGCGACAACCTGCGCGCCCTCATCGACGCGGGCGTGCGCAGCTTCAAGATCGAGGGACGCTACAAGGACATGGGCTACGTGAAGAACATCACGGCCCACTACCGCACGCTGCTCGACGAAATCATCGAAGAGCGCGAGGCCCAGGGCCGGCCGCTCTCGCGCTCGTCCAGCGGGCGCACCACCTTCACCTTCACGCCCGACCCGTTGCAGAACTTCAACCGCGAGTTCACCGACTATTTCGTGACCGGCCGCAAGGAAGACATCGGCGCCTTCGACACGCCCAAAAACCCCGGCCAGGCCATTGGCTGGGTGAACAAGGTGGGGCCGGACTTTGTCGAGCTGGAAGTGAGCGACCCCAGCACGGTGCTGCACAACGGCGACGGCCTGTGCTACTACGACCTGCACAAGGAACTGATCGGCATGGCGATCAACGTGGCCGAGCCCGTGTCCGCGCGCAGCGTGGGGCAATGGCGCGTGTACCCCAAGGACCCGATGGAGGGCTTCAAAGACCTGCGCAAGGGCACTGAGGTCAACCGCAACCGTGACATGGACTGGGTGCGCACGCTGGAGAAAAAATCGAGCGACCGCCGCATCGGCCTCTGGGCGCACCTGAGCGAAACGCCCACCGGCTTCAGCCTGATGCTGACCGACGAGGACGGCAACGTCGGCCGGGCCGATGTACAACAGCCGCACCAGAGCGCCACCGATGCGGCCAAGGCCGAAGCCAGCCTGCGCGAGCAGCTCGGCCGCTTCGGCGCCACCGTGTTTGCGGTCCATGACATTGCGCTGCAGCTGTCGCAGCCCTGGTTTGTGCCCGCCTCGGTGCTCAATGCGCTGCGCCGCGATGCCGTGGCCGACCTGGAGGCCAGCCGCGCCCGCAACTTCGAGCGACTGCAGCGCGCGACGCCCGTCGAGCCCCCTGCCCCATACCCCGACGACACGCTGAGCTTTCTGGGCAACGTGTTCAACCACAAGGCGCACGACTTCTACGTGCGCCACGGTGTCAAGGTGATTGACGCGGCCTACGAGGCGCACGAGGAAGAAGGCGAAGTCAGCCTCATGATCACCAAGCACTGCGTGCGCTTTTCGATGAGCCTGTGCCCCAAACAGGCCAAGGGCGTGACGGGCGTTCAGGGCACGATCAAAGCCGAACCCTTGATGTTGATCAATGGCAAGGAGAAGCTGACCTTGCGCTTTGATTGCAAGCCCTGTGAAATGCATGTGGTGGGCAAGATCAAGCGCCAGGTGCTGAACCAGGCCAAAGACATCCCCCTGACCTTCTACAAAGCCCGGCCGCACAGCGCCCATTGACGCCGCATGCGGCCGTCGCCACACGGATTGCCGCATGTCCCCAGTCAACCAGCCCCACCTGCACCCCGCCGACGCGGTCGCGCAGGCCCACGGCGTCAACCCCGATGACGGCCTGCAAGCCGACGAGGCCCTGCGCCGCAGCGCCACCCATGGTGCCAATGACCTCGTCGCCACCCAAAGCCGCACCTGGTGGCACCTGCTGGCCGAACAGTTCAAGGACTTCATGGTGTTGGTGCTGCTGGGCGCAGCCGTGGTGTCAGGCCTGGTGGGCGAGCCGACAGACACGATCGTGATCCTGGTCATCGTGGTGCTGAACGCGGTCATCGGGTTCGTGCAGGCCTGGCGCGCCGACAAAGCCATGGCCGCGCTGCGCCAGCTGGCGGCGGCACAGGCCACGGTGCTGCGCAACGGCGAGGTGCAGGTGGTGCCCGCCAGCGTGCTGGTGCCGGGCGACATCGTGCTGCTGGAAGCGGGCAACCAGATCCCGGCCGACCTGCGGCTGATCGAGATCGCGCAGCTGCAGGTGGATGAATCAGCCCTCACCGGCGAGTCCGTCACGGTGGCCAAGCAGACCGAGGCCCTGGCCGCGCCCGACGTAGGCGCCTTGGGCGACCAGACCAACATGGCCTTCAAGGGCACTACCGCCACGCACGGCAGGGCGCGGGGCCTGGTGGTGGCCACCGGCATGCACACCGAGCTGGGCAAGGTGGCCTCGCTGCTGGACACCAGCGACCGCAGCACCCCGCTGCAACTGCGCCTGGCGGCCTTTGGCAAGCGCCTGGCCATTGCCGTGCTGGGCATCTGTGTGGTGATTTTTGCGGTGGGTGTGTTCTGCGGCGAATCGCCGCTGCTGATGGCCCTGACCGCCATCAGCCTGGCCGTGGCCGCCATTCCCGAGGCGTTGCCTGCGGTGGTGACGGTGTTGCTGGCCCTGGGCGCTCGCCGCATGGTGGCGGTGAATGCGCTGGTGCGGCGCCTGCCATCGGTCGAAACGCTGGGCTCGGTCACCACCATCTGCTCGGACAAGACGGGCACCCTCACCCAGAACCGCATGCACGCCGAACTGCTGATCGCCCATGGCGTGCGCTGGGTGCCCGGCGACCCGCTGCCTGGCCCGGCCCATGCCGAGGCCCTGCGCGCCGCCGCGCTGTGCAACGACGCCACCCTGCAAGCCAGCGCCGACGCCGCGAACCCTGGCACCCATTGGCAGGGCGACCCCACCGAGACCGCGCTGGTGCTGGCAGCGCATGCGGGCGGGCTGGACAAGACGCAGCTCGATGCCGCCCAGCCCCGCGTACAGGAGCAGCCGTTTGACTCCGACCGCAAGCGCATGACCACGTTTCACCACGATGGCAAGAGCTTTGTGGCCTACACCAAGGGCGCACCAGAATCCGTGTTGCCGCGCTGCACCGGGTACTGGAGCCCCGAGGGCACCGCAGCACTTGACCCGGCCGCCGTGCTTGCCACCGCCAACACCCTGGCCGCCCAGGGCCTGCGTGTGCTGGCCTTGGCCCGCCGCAGCCACACGCGATTGCCCGACACCAACGACATCGACGCGGTAGAAAACCAGCTGGAGCTGCTGGGCCTGATCGCCCTCATCGACCCACCCCGGGCCGAGGCCCAGGCCGCCGTGCGCGACTGCATCAGCGCGGGCATCACCCCCGTCATGATCACCGGCGACCACCCCGCCACCGCACGCGCCATCGCGCTGCGCCTGGGCATCGTCACCAGCACCGACGCGCCCGTGCTGACCGGCGCCGACCTGGCCACGCTGGACGCAGCCGCGCTGCGCGCACGGGTGGAGCAAGTCCACGTCTATGCCCGCGTGGACCCCGCGCAAAAGATCCGTATCGTTGAGGCGCTGCAGGCCCAGGGCCACTTTGTGGCCATGACGGGCGACGGCGTGAACGACGCCCCGGCGCTCAAACGTGCCGACATTGGCATTGCCATGGGCAAGGGCGGCACCGATGTGGCGCGCGAGGCATCGAGCCTGGTGCTGCTGGACGACAACTTCGCCACCATCGTTGCGGCGGTGCGTGAGGGCCGCCGCATCTACGACAACATCCGCAAGTTTGTGCGCTACACCATGACCAGCAACTCGGGCGAGATCTGGACGATCTTTCTGGCCCCACTGCTGCTCTTGCCCATTCCGCTGCTGCCCATCCACATCCTGTGGGTCAACCTGGTGACCGACGGCCTGCCCGGTCTGGCGCTGGCAGCCGAGCCCGCCGAGCGCGGCATCATGCAGCGCCCGCCGCGCGCACCCACCGAGAGCATGTTTGCCGGGGGCATGTGGCAACACATCCTGGGCGTGGGCCTGCTCATTGGCGGGCTGTGCCTGGGCGTGCAGGCCTGGGCAATACACACCGGCCACGCGCATTGGCAGACCATGGTGTTCACCGTGCTCACGCTGGCGCAGATGGCGCACGTCATTGCCATCCGCTCCGAATCCGAACCCATCTGGCGCCTGGGCCTTCTCAGCAACCGCCCCCTGTTGGCCGCCGTGGCGCTGACCTTTACCCTGCAAATGGCCACCATCTACGTGCCCTGGCTCAACCCCATCTTCAAGACTGCACCGCTGAGCCTGGGCGAACTGGGCATTTGTATTGCAGCGGCGTTGGTGGTGCTGGTGGTGGTAGAAATCGAAAAGGCCTGGCGCCGTGGGCGCAGGGCAAGCTCCCAGCCAGCGACCACGGCAGACACCGCAGTAGACGGGCGCGCTTCCTAGCCACCCTGGGCAGCGCAAACCTGCACTCCCCGCCATAAGCACATAGCAAACGATTCGATCAACGGGCTTCCACCTCGGTCAGTAGCAGTGCAAAAATGCCCCACGCGCCCTGCTGCGTCACGCAGCACACGGCCTGGCCGAACCGCTGGCCGGCGCGCTACCCCTACAGATACCCCAAAGGAAAGAGACAACATCCATGCAGATCGAAACCCTGGCCGTACACGCAGGCTACAGCCCCGACCCCACCACCCGGGCCGCAGCCGTGCCCATTTACCAGACGGTGGCCTATGCGTTTGACAGTGCCCAGCATGGCGCGGACCTGTTTGACTTGAAGGTGGCGGGCAACATCTACACCCGCATCATGAACCCCACCACTGACGTGCTCGAAAAGCGCGTCGCGGCGCTCGAAGGTGGCATCGCCGCGCTGGCCGTGGCCTCGGGCATGGCGGCCATCACCTACGCCATCCAGACCATTGCCGAGGCGGGCGACAACATCGTGTCGGCCAGCACGCTGTATGGCGGCACCTACAACCTGTTTGCCCACACGCTGCCGCAGCAGGGCATCACCACCCGCTTTGCCGACCCGCGCGACCCAGCCAGTTTTGCGCAGCACATCGACGCGCGCACCAAGGCGATCTTCATAGAGTCCATCGGCAACCCGCTGGGCAACGTGACTGACATCCGCGCGCTGGCCGACGTGGCCCATGCGCATGGCATTCCCTTGATCGTGGACAACACCGTGCCCAGCCCCTACCTGCTGCGCCCCATTGAGCACGGCGCCGACATCGTGGTGCACTCACTAACCAAGTACCTGGGCGGACACGGCAACAGCGTGGGCGGCGCAATTGTGGACAGCGGCAAGTTCCCGTGGGCCGAGCACAAGGCGCGCTTCCCGCGCCTGAACGAGCCCGATGTGAGCTACCACGGCGTGGTCTACACCGAAGCCCTGGGCCCCGCCGCCTTCATCGGCCGCGCGCGCGTGGTGCCACTGCGCAACACGGGTGCAGCGCTGGCACCGCTCAACGCCTTCCTCATCCTGCAAGGCATCGAAACGCTGGCGCTGCGTATGGACCGCATCTGCGACAACACGCTGGCCCTCGCCAAGTACCTGCAGGCCCACCCCAAGGTGGAATGGGTGCGCTACGCCGGTTTGCCTGACCACCCGGACCACGCGCTGGTGCAGCGCCAGTCGGGCGGCAAGGCCTCGGGCATCCTGAGCTTTGGCGTGAAGAACAGCGACGCGGACCCGCGTGCGGCCGGGGCGCGGTTCCTGGATGCGCTGCAGCTCTTCACGCGGCTGGTCAACATTGGCGATGCGAAGTCGCTGGCCACACATCCCGCATCGACGACGCACCGCCAGCTCAACCCCGAAGAGCTGGCCAAGGCCGGCGTGAGCGAGGGCATGGTGCGACTGTCGGTGGGCATCGAACACATCGACGACCTGCAGCATGACCTGGCACAGGCGCTCGACAAAGTGTGATGATCCATTAAATTTCAAGACTTTTTGGCCTCTAGCGCTTGTCCATCAAGCGCTGGCAGCTATGAATTTTGATATTCATCCACACGGGTGCTGAACGGTGATGGCGCCATGCACCCGACTAACATCGGTCGCATGCCGTCCCGTCCAACCCTGTCGTCCTGCACTGCTGGCCCGCGCAGTGCATACCGTCTTGTTCTGCTCGGGTTGTGTCTTTGGGCTGCAGGTTGTGTCGCCCCAAAGGCACCGCGCTATGTCGTCGGGCACGACGCCATTGCCCGGCCAGAGCCCGCTGCCCAGCACTCGCTGATTGAACAGGTGCTGGAGCGCCAGGTCACGCCCCCACTCGACGGCCCGGTACGGTTGCTGGCAGCGCCGCTACCCGGCTATCCGGCCGCGTTGCGCCGCGCCAGACTGGAAGGCACGGTGCGTGTGCGGTTTCAGGTGCAGCACGACGGCACGGTGGGGCCCGCCTTTGTAGTCGGCGAGACACAAGAACCCCTTGCCCGCATTGCGCTGGCCGCGATCCGCCAGTGGCAGTTTGCGCCGATGGCGCGCCGGGGCCAACCCGTGTCGCAGTGGTTCGAGCAGCCTTTCAAGTTCCGGCTCACAGATCCCGCGCCAGCCGAAGCCCCGTGAACTGCCAGCGCGCCGTGGCCGGAAAGAAGTTGCGGTAGGTAGTGCGCGCGTGCCCCGGCGGCGTGGCGCTGGAGCTGCCGCGTAGCACGTACTGGTTGACCATGAACTTGCCGTTGTATTCGCCCACCGCCCCATCGGCCACTTTGAAGCCGGGGTACGGCGCGTAGCTGGACTGCGTCCACTGCCAGGCCGCACCAAACCACTGTGCGGGCTGCGGGGCATCGGCGTCCCAGTCCGCACAGTCATCGTGGGGCGCACCCAGAGCCTGGGGGCGCTTCCTGTCCATTGCCTGCTGTGCCGCGTGTTCCCACTCCGCCTCCGTCGGCAGGCGTGCGCCCATCCAGCGGGCGTAGGCATCGGCCTCGTAGTACGACAGGTGCACCGCAGGCTGAGCACCCTCCAGCGGCTGCAAGCCGGTCAGCGTGAAGCTGTGCCAACCGCCTTCCAGGCGTTGCCAGTACAAGGGGTGTTCCAGCCCCTGCGCGGTGCGCCAGTCCCAGCCCTCGGCCAGCCACAGGGCGGGGTTCTGGTAACCGCCGCCTTCCACAAACGCCGCAAATTCTGCGTTGGTGACCAGGCGCGACGCCAGCGCGTACGGGTGCAGATACACCCGGTGCCGCGGGCTTTCGTTGTCAAACGCAAAGCCGCCCCCTGCATGGCCTATGTCGGTCAAGCCCCCTTCAAACGACTGCCAAGCGAGCGCAGGGGCCGCTGGTGGCAGCACCACGGCGGTGGGCTGGTAGGCGGGCCACAGGGGGTTGCAAGACAGCAGGTGTTTGACATCGGTCACCAGCAACTCCTGGTGCTGCTGCTCGTGCTGCAGGCCCAGTTCGATCAGCGCACACAACGCGGCGTTGTGCGCCACATCGGGCAGCAGCGCTGCCATGCGCGCGTCCACATTCGCGCGGTAGGCCAGCACCTCCGACAACGGCGGGCGGGTCAGCAAGCCACGCTGCGGACGCGGGTGTTTGGCGCCCACGCCGTTGTAGTAGGAGTTGAAGAGCACCCGGAATGCAGGCTGAAACGGCACAAAGCCCGGTTCGTGCGCATCCAGCACAAAGGTCTCAAAAAACCAGGTGGTGTGGGCCAGATGCCATTTGGCCGGGCTGGCGTCGGGCATGGACTGGGCGCCACAGTCCTCTGCCGACAGCGGGGCGACGAGCGCCACCGACCGGTTGCGTACGGTCGTGTAGCGAGACAGCAGGTCAAGGCGGGAATCGGTCATGGGCAGGTGTGTTCAGGGACGGGCATGCACGACCGCAAACCAGCCGCGCTCATCGGTCCATGCCTGGGCCTGCGCAAAACCGGCGCGCGCCAGCATGTCGGTGAATACGTGCAGCGGGTATTTGTAGCTGTTTTCTGTATGAATGCGCTCGCCCTGTTCAAAAGCGCGCTCACCCCCGGGCCAGCACACCTGCGAATCGGACATGGCCTCCAGGTGCATCTCAATGCGCGATTCGTCGGTGTTGAAGAACGCCCGGTGCTGCCACTGCGCCACATCAAAGTCGCTGCCAATCAGGCGGTTGACGTGGCGCAGCACATTGCGGTTGAACTCGGCCGTCACACCGGCTGCGTCGTCGTAAGCGGCTTCGAGCACGGTCACGTCCTTGGGCAGGTCAATGCCGATGAGCAGGCCGCCATCGTCATCGATCAACTCGCGCATATGGGCCAACAGCTGTAGCGCATGCGGCGGGTCAAAGTTGCCGATGGATGAGCCCGGGTAGAACACCAGGCGGCCGGTGCGCGGGATGTCATCGGGCAGATTCACGCCCTGCGTCATGTCGCCGCCCACGGCGCGGGCATCCAGCCAGGGCAGGTCGTTGCTCATCGCCGCCACGGCGTCTTGCAAGAATTCGGCCGAAATGTCCACCCCCACAAAACAGGCAGGCTGCACCAGCTGGCACAGGGTGCGGGCTTTCTGGCAACTGCCCGCGCCCAGCTCGATCAGCGTGCGGCCTGTGCCCACCGTGCGGGCAATATCAGCGGCATGCTGGTGCATGAGCGCGTTTTCAGTGCGGGTGGGGTAGTACTCGGGCAGCTGGGTAATGGCCTCAAACAGGCGCGAGCCATGCTGATCGTAAAAGTATTTGGGGGAAATGCGTGCGGGCCGTTGGTTCAGCCCCCATGTGATGTCGGCGTGGTCGGAAGGGCGGGTCAGGGGCATGGGTCGGTGAAACGTCGTGCGCGGCAGGTTGGCCGCTGGTTCAGGCATGGGCACCTTGCCCCGCAGCCACCGGGCCATTGTGCGGCGACCGGGGGTGGGTGTGTGTAGGTCAATTCCCAATGCCCCTCAAATGCAGTGCAAAGCCCCCTTGCCGCTGCCGACTGTTTGCTCAACCGCTGCTGCGCCAGGCGCCGTGGTGCGATCATGGCCGCCGCGCTCTACGGTGTTCGCCTCACCCACACACCCTGCGCAGGCGATCCGGTGGCACTTTGTGTCGCCCGCGTGCTCCAACCCGGCTTTGCAGGAATGAAAGAGATGTCCCAACCCCTCACGCCCCCAACCCGATCCAGTCCCACGCACACAACTGCCGGGGCGAGCGGGCCAGAAAAGGCCACACGGCGCGCCCTGCTGCAACGCACCGCATGGACAGCAGCGTGGGTGGCAGCGCCCGCCCTGGTTCACCCGGTGCTGGCACAGGGGCGGCTGCAGCCCACTCCGCGCCAGACCGAGGGCCCCTTCTACCCTGTTGCCCTGCCCGCCGACAGCGACGGCGACCTGCTGCGCAATGGCAGCCTTCAATACGCCCAGGGCCAACCCGTGTGGGTGGAGGGCCGGGTCACCGACACCGCGGGCGTGCCGCTGGCCGGTGGCGTGGTGGAGATCTGGCAGTGCGACGCGGCAGGCCGCTACCACCATCCGGGCGACGGGGACAAGGCGGCGCCCGCTTTTCAGGGCTTTGGCCGGGTGACCCTGGGCCGCGATGGCCGCTACCGGTTTCGCACCATCCGCCCGGCACCCTACACGGGCCGCACGCCCCACATCCACTTCAAGGCGCGCCTGCCGCAGCGCGAGCTGCTGACCACACAGATGTATGTGGCGGGCGATCCGGGCAACGCGCGCGATTTTTTGTGGAACAACCTGAGCGAAGCCGGGCGTGCCGCACTCACGGTGCCGTTTACCCCCACCAGCGACGGAGCCAAGGCAGAGTTTGCGTTGGTAGTGCAGGTTTAAGGATGGCCTGCAACCTCCTACAGCCTGTGATGGCACCGACTTGCGAAGGCTATGCAAGGCATCTTTAACGCGGCGGCGGAAGCCTTGCGCTGCGGCTTTTTGCTGTCGTTTTCTTCACCCTCACTCCGACTCTATCCATGGATTCCGTCAGCCAACTCGTCCTCGGCGCAGCCGTTGTGATCTCTACTATGGGCCGCCGCACCGCCGTCTGGAAGGCGGCCCTGTGGGGCGGCATTGCGGGCACGCTGCCCGACCTGGACGCGCTCATCGACCACGGGGACGCGATCTTGAACATGGTGCTGCACCGGTCAGAGAGCCATTCGCTGTTCTACCTCACCGCGCTGTCAGCGCCGCTGGCGTGGGCGGTGTCGCGCCTGCACAAGGAGCCCGCACTGTTTGGTCGGTGGTGGCTGGCGTTGTGGCTGGCGCTCATCACACACCCGCTGCTGGACTGGATGACGGTGTACGGCACGCAGTTGCTGCTGCCTTTCACCAGCTATCCGTACGCGGTGGGCAGCGTGTTCATCATCGACCCGATGTACACCGTGCCGCTGTTAGTGGGCGTGGTGGGGGCACTGCTCATGCGCCAGGGGCGCGGTCTGGTCTGGGCCCGGTCTGGGCTGTTGGTCAGCACCGCCTACCTCGCGTGGAGCGTGCTGGCGCAGCTCCAGGCGGTGAACCAGATCATGGCGTCACCGCCAGAACCGAACCTGCCATCGAACCAAATTCTGGTCACGGCAGCGCCTTTCAACACCCTGCTGTGGCGCGCTGTGGCCATCACGCCCACCCACTACTACGAGGGCTATACATCGCTGCTGGATGAGGGCCGCCCGGTGCGCTGGACGCAATATCCCCGCGGCGCAGACCTGTATGCGAAGCACCAAGGCAGCCCGCTGGTCAACCGCGTGGCGCGATTCAGCCACGGATTCTTCAAGATGACCGAGGCGGACGGCGAGGTTTTCATCACCGACCTGCGCATGGGCAACGAGCCGACCTACACCTTCCATTTCAATCTGGGCCCGTCGGCACTGGTGGCGGCGGGCACGCACCTCACCACCCAGCAGTGGCAGCGGCCAGACCTGGCCACCGCCCTGCCCTGGCTGTGGCAGCGCATGTGGGGGCGGGATGTGAGCCTGTGAGAGGCATAAACGGCTCTGCCAGGGCGACAGGCAAACAGGCGATTCGTCAATTAAAAAAAGGGCTGGCGCAAACGCCAGCCCTTTTTACTTGGAGAACTCTCACTACCGGTCAACCAGGGCCTATGCGGCCCCGCACCCGGATCAAAACCGCCAGCCCAGACCCACGCCCACCAGAACGGGGTCTACCTTGAAAGTGCCCAGCTTGGCACCGCCAGCCGTGACGTCGGTCTTGATATAGACCTTCTTCACATCAAAGTTCAGATACAGGTTTTTTTGCAGCGGGATGTCCACGCCCACCTGCAGCGCAGGACCGAAGCTATTGCGGTCAATGTCCACGCCCGCAGGCAGCTTCACGCTGGAAAAGCGCGTGTAGTTCAGGCCTGCGCCCACATACGGCTTGAAGCCCGGCGCGTCAAAGTGGTACTGCAACAGCAGCGCGGGTGGCAAGTGCTTGAGCGTGCCGATGGCGGCGCCCGCAGCACTCAGCGTCTGCTTTTGCGGCACGGTCAGGATCAGCTCGGCTGCCACGTTCTTGTTGAAGAAGTACGTGATGTCGACTTCAGGAAGCGTCTTGTTGTTGATGGACAGGCCCAGCGGCGTGCTGTCCTTGTTGGCGCTATCGAGATGCACCACACGTGCACGGACCATCCAGGGGCCTTCCGCCTGTTGGGCCAGGGCAGCGCCCGAGGTAAGGGCACACAGTACGGCGATAGCCAGCAGGTTTTTTTTCATGGTGATTTCGCATCGGTTGGACGGGGACGACCCCCGTGCATGCATTGAACCGCTGCCGCACCAAGCGCACCTTGCCCTAGCTCAAACCCTCAGTGTTTACCCTTAACTTTGCATCAATGCGCGCCCGTCTTACCCCGCAAGCGTTGCACCAGTTTCACACCGGCCAGCACCACGCCGCCCGCCACGATGCCCACCACGGCATTGAGAAGATTGGGCACCAGCACTTCCCACAGCGGGCCCACCGGCCACTGGACCGATGCAGCACCTGCGGCCTCAACCCAGTGATGCACGACCGGCACACCGTGCACCAAAATTCCGCCGCCCACCAGGAACATCGCTGCGGTGCCTGCAATCGACAAGCCCTTCATCAACCAGGGCGCCGCCCGCAAGATGCCCGAACCAATCGTGCGGGCCACACTGCTGGCCTTGTTGTTGAGCCACAGGCCCAGGTCGTCCAGCTTGACGATACCGGCCACCAGTCCATACACACCCACGGTCATGATGAGCGCGATGCCCGACAACACCGCCACCTGCTGCGCAAAGGGCGCGGCGGCCACGGTGCCCAGGGTGATGGCAATGATTTCTGCCGACAGGATGAAGTCGGTGCGGACAGCCCCCTTGATCTTGTCTTTTTCGAAAGCCACCAGGTCCACGGCCGGGTTGGCATTGGCCAAAACGCGGCTCTCGTGCGCGGCCTCCACCTGGTGCTGCGCATGCAAAAACTTGTGGGCGATTTTTTCAAAGCCTTCAAAGCACAGGAATGCGCCGCCCACCATCAACAGCGGCGTGACAGCCCAGGGCGCAAAGGTGCCGATGAGCAAAGCCGCAGGCACCAAAATGAGCTTGTTGACAAACGAGCCCTTGCACACGGCCCACACCACGGGGATTTCGCGGTCTGCGCGCACACCCGAAACCTGCTGTGCATTGAGCGCCAGGTCGTCCCCCAGCACACCGGCAGTCTTCTGTGCAGCGACCTTGGTCATGACCGACACATCGTCGGCCATCGCAGCACTCTTTTTGGCCGCGACCTTGGTCATGAGGGCCACGTCATCGAGGATGGTGGCGATATCGTCCAACAGGGCAAGCAGACTGCCAGAGGCCATGGGGTTTCCTAGGGGTTGATGGGGGTGGCACTGCGGAAAGCTGCCCGGGGTGCGCGCGACTATAGCAATACGTACAACAGCAAAACTGCCCACCCGTGCTGACCATCGGCGCGCGTCTGCCTGTTGTCTTGGCGTGCAGTAGGGCAAGGAGCTTCGCAGGGCGCATACTCGCGCCTTCTCCCATCACACCGGGGTCCCAAGAGACAGCGCTTGGACGGGCTTCATGCCCAAGCCATGCCTGGCTACCTCACCAAACAAGAAGACGTCGCCGTCGTCGGCGCAGCCGATCTCATCATCCGCTCGCTGCTGGACAAGCAGCAGTTCTCTGACCCGCTGGGCGCTGCCGAAGCGCTGGGCATCTCATCAGCGTCCTGGCCACTGTTCGGGCTGTTGTGGCCATCGGCAGCTCAACTGGCGCAGCGCATGGCCAGCCGCCCCCTGCGCACCGGGGAGCGGGTGCTGGAGATTGGCTGTGGCCTGGGCCTGGCCAGTCTGGTGTGCCACCGCCGGGGGATGGACATAACCGCCAGCGACTGCCACCCGCTGGCCGAATCGTTTTTGCAAGAGAACGTGCGCCTGAACGGTATGGCACCACTCAAATACCGAACAGGCCAATGGGGCGCAGAAACGCAAGGCCAGGACGGATCAGTGCAGGGGCAGTTCGATCTGATCCTGGGGAGTGACGTGCTGTACGAGCGCGATGCCCGGGCGTCGCTCGCCAGTTTTCTGGACCACCACGCCGCCCCCAGCGCACAAATCTGGATCGTCGACCCGAACCGGGGCAACCGCACCACGTTCCACAAACAGATGGCCGTACACCGGTTTGAGGTGATGGAAGAACGCCTGGACCACCCGGCCCTTCGCAACGTGTCTGCCTACAAAGGCCGCCTGATGGTGTACGAGCGGCCTGTGCGGGTCTGAGCACGAGCGAAAAAAGGCTGGACCCGGGTAAGTCCAGCCTTTTTGGTCTTGCATCCACGCGCCTTGGTGGCGTGCGTTCAGTTCTTCAAATCTTTACGCGACCCACTTGCGTGCATTGCGCCAGATACGCATCCACGCGCTGTAATCCGCCTTGTCCTCGCTCGTCCAGCTCATCTGTACGTTGCGGAACACGCGCTCGGGGTGCGGCATCATGGCCGTAAAACGCCCGTCCGCCGTCGTCACCGCCGTCAAGCCGCCTGCGCTGCCGTTGGGGTTGAACGGGTACTGCTCCGTCGCTGTGCCGTGGTTGTCCACAAAGCGCATGGCGGCAATTGCCTTGGCTGCATCGCCCCGGTACTTGAAGTTGGCATACCCCTCGCCATGCGCTACGGCAATCGGCAGGCGGCTGCCCGCCATGCCCTGCAGGAACAGGCTGGGCGACTCGAGCACTTCCACCATTGACAGGCGGGCCTCGAAACGCTCGCTCTGGTTGGTGGTGAAGCGAGGCCAGTCTTGCGCGCCAGGGATGATGTCCGCCAGCTCGGCAAACATCTGGCAGCCGTTGCAAACGCCCAGGCC
Organism: uncultured Gammaproteobacteria bacterium; assembly: GCA_947085645.1. Lineage (GTDB taxonomy): Bacteria > Pseudomonadota > Gammaproteobacteria > Burkholderiales > Burkholderiaceae_C > Acidovorax. The sequence continues at coordinate 35,348 of CAMTXG010000011.1, read as the reverse complement.
AAACGTGTCCGTACGGCCGAAGAAGCCCTGGAACTGCGCTGCCAGCACCGGGTTGAAGGTGATGGAACGCGCCCAGCCAATGCCCGCACCCAGCGTGTCGCCGTAGCTGAAGCCGCCGCAGGCCACCACGCCCTTGAAGTCTTCGAGCTTGACGCGGCCGGTCTGCAGGTCGGTCATGTGTACGTCGTACGCTTCAAAGCCCGCTTCGGTGAAGGCGTAGGCCATTTCGATGTGCGAGTTCACGCCCTGCTCGCGCAGGATGGCGACCTTGGGTTTGGCGAGGTTCAAGTACGGCGCCGCCACGTTTTCCGACGCATCGAACGTGAGGTGCACGTGCATGCCGGGGTCGGTGGGCTCGCCCGCTGCGGCGTGTTCGGCATCGGCGTTGGCAGGGTTGTCGCGCTGCTGGCAGATCTTCCAGCTCACGGCGTCCCACACCTGGTGCAGGTCGGCCAGGGGTGCGCTGAACACGGCCTTGGCATCGCGCCAGACCTGCAGCTCGCCCTTGCCAGCGGCAATTTCAGACGACGCAGGGCGCGTCTTGCCAACGAAGTGGCTGAACTTGGACAGGCCATGCTCGCGCAGGGTCTGCATCACGTCGTTGCGCTCAGCGGTGCGCACCTGCAGCAACACGCCCAGCTCTTCGTTGAACAGCGCCTTGAGGGTCAGCTCCTCACGGCGCGCGCCCACCTGGCCCGCCCAGTTCTTGGCGTCGCCGGTGTCCATGCGGCTGTCGCTGATGCCGTCGCCTTCGGTGATCAGCAGGTCAACATTGAGCGCCACGCCCACATGGCCCGCAAACGCCATTTCGGCGGCGGCCGCCAGCAGACCACCGTCACTGCGGTCGTGGTAAGCGAGGATCTGTCCCTTGGCGCGCAATGCGTTCACGGCGTTGACCAGGTTGACCAGGTCTTGCGGGTCGTCCACATCGGGCACCACATCGCCGCTTTGGTCCAGCGTCTGGCCCAGAATGCTGCCGCCCATGCGGTTCTGGCCCTTGCCCAGATCGATGAGCACCAGGGTGGTGTCGGCTTCGGTGGCATTGAGCTGGGGCGTGAGCGTGCCGCGCACGTCAGACAGCGACGCGAAAGCGCTCACGATCAGGCTGACGGGTGATGTGACCTTTTTCTTGTCCGAACCTTCGTTCCACTGCGTGCGCATGGACAACGAATCCTTGCCCACGGGAATGCTGATGCCCAGCGCGGGGCACAGCTCCATGCCCACGGCCTTCACGGTCTCGTACAGCGCGGCATCTTCGCCGGGCTCGCCACACGCGGCCATCCAGTTGGCCGACAGCTTTACGCGGGGCAGCTCAATCGGTGCAGCCAGCAGGTTGGTGATGGCTTCTGCCACCGCCATGCGGCCCGAGGCGGGGGCGTTGATGGCCGCCAGCGGCGTGCGCTCGCCCATGCTCATGGCCTCGCCTGCAAAGCCTTTGTAGTCGGCCAAAGTCACGGCGCAATCGGCCACAGGCACTTGCCAAGGGCCCACCATCTGGTCGCGGTGGCTCAGGCCACCCACGGTGCGGTCGCCGATGGTGATGAGGAAGCGCTTGGACGCCACCGTGGGGTGGGCCAGCACGTCGATCACGGCCTTCTGCAGCGGCACACCGGTCAAGTCCATCGGTGCGAATTCGCGAACCAAGGTTTTCACGTCACGGTGCATCTTGGGCGGCTTGCCCAGCAGCACGTTCATGGGCATGTCCACGGGCAGCTTCTGGTCATCGGCCTTGGCGGCGGGGTCGTGCAGCACCAGCTGGCGCTCTTCGGTGGCGGTGCCGATCACGGCAAAGGGGCAGCGCTCGCGCTCGCAGAAGGCCTTGAACTGTTCCAGCGACCCGGGCGCGATGGCCAGCACATAACGCTCTTGCGATTCGTTGCTCCAGATTTCCTTGGGCGCCATGCCCGACTCTTCGAGCTGCACGGCGCGCAGGTCAAAGCGTGCGCCACGGCCTGCGTCGTTGGTCAGCTCGGGGAAGGCGTTCGAGAGGCCGCCCGCGCCCACGTCGTGGATGGCCAGGATGGGGTTGGCCGCGCCCTGCGCCCAGCAGTGGTTGATGACCTCTTGCGCACGGCGCTCGATCTCGGGGTTGCCACGCTGTACCGAGTCAAAGTCCAACTCGGCCGCATTGGTGCCCGTGGCCATGGAGCTGGCAGCGCTGCCGCCCATGCCGATGCGCATGCCGGGGCCACCCAGCTGGATCAACAGCGAACCGGCGGGAAACTCAATCTTCTTCGTCAGCTCGGCATCGATCACGCCCACACCGCCCGCGATCATGATGGGCTTGTGGTAGCCGCGCTGCACGCCGCCGACTTCTTGCTCGTACTCGCGGAAGTAGCCGTTCAGGTTGGGCCGGCCGAATTCGTTGTTGAACGCCGCGCCGCCCAGGGGGCCTTCGACCATGATCTGCAGCGGGCTTGCAATGTGCTCAGGCTTGCCCACGGTGCTGCCCCAGAGCTTGGAGACGGTGAAGCCCGTCAGGCCCGCCTTGGGCTTGGAGCCTCGACCCGTGGCGCCTTCGTCGCGAATCTCGCCGCCTGCACCAGTGGATGCGCCAGGGAACGGTGAAATGGCCGTGGGGTGGTTGTGCGTTTCCACCTTCATCAGCACATGCTGCGTGGCGCTACTCTTTTGATAGCTATTGGCGCTTGATGGATAAGCGCTAGAGCCCATTTTGGCTACAAAACGCTCAACCTGATGGCCTTCCATGACGGAGGCGTTGTCCGAATACGCGATCACCGTGTGCTGGGGCGCCAGCTGGTGCGTGTTGCGGATCATGCCGAACAGGCTCTTCGCTTGAGCCACGCCGTCGATGGTGAACTCGGCGTTGAAGATCTTGTGGCGGCAGTGCTCGCTGTTGGCCTGCGCAAACATCATCAGCTCCACGTCGGTGGGGTTGCGGGCCAGGCCCGTGAAGGCGTTGACGAGGTAGTCGATTTCATCGTCGGCCAGCGCCAGACCGAAACGGGTGTTGGCGGCTTCCAGAGCTGCGCGGCCACCGGCCAGCACATCGACATGCTCCATAGGCGCGGGTTGCAGTTCGGTGAACAATGCGGCAGCAGCGCTGCGGTCGGCCACCACCGACTCGGTCATGCGGTCGTGCAGCAAGGCGGCAACCTGGGCCAGTTGCTCGGCCGTCAGCTCTGGGGTTTTGCCCAGCAGACCCGATTTGAGGCTGATGCGGAATTCGGTAATGCGCTCGACCCGGCGAATGGTGATGCCGCAGTTGCGGGCAATGTCGGTGGCCTTGGAGGCCCAGGGCGACAGCGTGCCCAGGCGGGGTGTGACGATGAGCACGGCGCCATCTTCAGGGCCCGCGTAGGGGTCGCCGTAGGTCAGCAGCGCGGCCAGGCGCTCTTGCTCTGCCGCAGTGGGCGCCGCATCGGTGGCCACCAGGTGCACGAAGCGCGCCGCAATGCCCGTGATCTTGGGGTGGATCGCCTCCAGGGCGGGTTGAAGTTGCTGGGCGCGGAAGGAGCTGAGGGCGTTGCCGCCCGCCAGCGTGGTCATGTGCAAGGTCACGGTAGCGGCCTGTTGGGGGTGTGAGGGGTACGGTAGAGGCGCCGACCCAAAGCACGGGCCGGTGGGCCCGAACGGGTGGACAGCCGGGCATTTTAACGGGCGTGCCACCGCCCCCCGGCGGCCGCGCGGGGGCGATGGGATAATTGCAGCATGAGCATCACCATCAAAAGCGCTGAAGACATTGAGGGCATGCGCCTGGCCTGCCGCCTCGCCTCCGAAGTGCTGGACTACATCACCCCCCACATCAAACCCGGCATCACCACCAAGGAAATCGACCGTCTGGGCGCCGAGTGCATGGCCCGGCAGGGCACCATCTCGGCCACCGTGGGTTACCAGCCGCCGGGCTACCCGCCCTACCCTGCATCTCTGTGCACCTCGGTCAACCATGTGGTGTGCCACGGCATCCCCAATGACAAGCCGCTCAAGAAGGGCGACATCGTCAATGTGGACGTCACCGTCATCACCAAGGACGGCTGGTATGGCGACAACAGCCGCATGTTCCTGATAGGAGAGTGCTCGATCGCGGCCAAGCGCCTGTCGGCACTGACGTTTGAGGCCATGTGGCACGGCATCGTGCAAGTCAAGCCCGGCGCCCATCTGGGCGACATCGGCCACGCGATCCAGAAGTTTGCCGAAGGCCAGGGTTTTTCTATCGTGCGCGAGTTCTGTGGCCACGGCATTGGCAAGAAGTTTCACGAAGAACCCCAGGTGCTGCACTACGGCCGGCCCGGTACGCTGGAAGAACTGGTGCCCGGCATGGTGTTCACCATCGAGCCCATGATCAACGCCGGCCGCCGCGAGGTAAAAGACTTTGGTAACGACGGCTGGACCATCGTGACCAAGGACCACAGCCTGTCGGCACAGTGGGAGCACACGGTGCTGGTCACCGAGACGGGGTACGAGGTGATGACGCTGTCCGCAGGCTCGCCGCCGCTGCCAGCGTTTGTGACGGCAACCGCCACCTGAGCAAAACCGCAAGCCCTCACCCTGCCCCTGTCAGCCGCACTGGGGTGACGACGCCACGGTTCGCACAACTCTTGCATGGCATTTTCATGGCCCTCCAACTGAGCACATTCCGACCATGACTGAAATCCATGCCCTGCGGGACGCCTACCGCAGCGACAAAGCCGCACTCCTTGCCGCTATGCAGGCCACCGGGGCGTCCACACGCGGCATCCGCGTGCTGCTGCGCAAGATCTCCACCTTGGCTGGCCAGCTGCTGCAGACGCTGTGGCAGCGCGCCGAACTGCCGGATAACCTGGCGCTGGTGGCGGTGGGCGGGTTTGGGCGCGACCAGCTGTTCCCCCATTCCGACGTGGATGTGCTGCTGCTGCTGCCTGATGGCACGGCGCCCGAAGCGGGAAGCGCGCTGCGCTCGCAGCTCGAAAGTTTTATCGGCAGCTGCTGGGACGCGGGGCTGGAGATTGGATCGAGTGTGCGCACCGTGGCCGAGTGCCTGGCCGAGAGCGCGGGCGATGTCACCGTGCAGACCTCGCTGCTCGAATCGCGCCTGGTCTGCGGCAACGCCGAATTGTTTGGGGAGTTTCAGCGCCAGTACCGCAAGCAGATGAACCCGCAGGCGTTTTTGGTGGCCAAGACGCTGGAGATGCGCCAGCGGCACAACAAATACGAAAACACGCCCTACTCGCTGGAGCCCAACTGCAAGGAATCTCCCGGCGGGCTGCGCGACCTGCAGATGATTCTGTGGGTGTCCCAGGCGGCGGGGCTGGGCCGCAACTGGAAAGAGCTGGCGGCAAGTGGCATGGCCACCGCGTTCGAGGTGCGCCAGATCGAGCGCAATGAAGCGCTTTTATGCCTGATCCGTGCGCGCCTGCATGCCGCCGCCGGGCGACACGAAGACCGGCTGGTGTTTGACCTGCAGACCGCCGTGGCCGAATCGTTTGGCTACCGCTCGCAGGCGCCGGACGGGTCACGCCTGCCCATGCGGGCCAGCGAAAGCCTGATGCGCCGCTACTACTGGGCGGCCAAGGCGGTGTCGCAGCTCAGCCAGATTCTGCTGCTCAACATCGAGGAGCGGCTGAACCCGTCCACCCATGAGCCGCGCCCCATCAACGAGCGGTTTTTTGAAAAGGCCGGGCTCATCGAAGTGGCGAGCGACGACCTGTATGTGCGCGACCCGCACGCCATCCTCGAAACGTTTTTGCTCTACCAGACCACGGTGGGCCTCAAAGACCTATCGGCGCGCACGCTGCGCGCGCTGTACAACGCGCGCGGCGTGATGGACAGCGCGTTTCGCAGTGACCCGGTCAACCGCGACGCGTTCATGCGCATCCTCAAGCAGCCCGCAGGCATCACGCATGCCATGCGGCTGATGAACCAGACCTCGGTGCTGGGGCGGTACCTGTGGGTGTTTCGCGGCATCGTGGGGCAGATGCAGCATGACCTGTTCCATGTGTACACGGTGGACCAGCACATCCTGATGGTGCTGCGCAACGTGCGCCGCTTCTTCATGGCCGAGCATGCGCACGAATACCCGTTTTGCTCGCAGCTGGCAGGCGGCTGGGACAAGCCCTGGATTTTGTACATCGCAGCGCTGTTCCATGACATCGGCAAGGGCCGTGGCGGAGACCACTCGCAGATTGGCGCCGTGGAAGTGCGCCGCTTTTGCCGCCAGCACGGCGTGGACCGCGAAGACGCCAAGCTCATCGAGTTTCTGGTGAGCGAACACCTGTGCATGAGCCGCATCGCGCAAAAGGAAGACCTGAGCGACCCCGACGTGATCGCCGCGTTTGCACTCCGGGTAGGCAACGAGCGCTACCTGACTGCGCTGTATTTGCTGACGGTGGCCGACATACGCGGGACCAGCCCCAAGGTGTGGAACGCCTGGAAGGGCAAGCTGCTGGAGGACTTGTACCGCGCCACGCTGCGCACCCTGGGCGGGCGCGCTCCTGATGCCGCCGCCGAAATCGAGGCGCGCAAGCGCGAGGCGCTGGTGCTGCTGGCGCTGAGCGCCCTGCCCTTTGAGGCCCACAAAGCCCTGTGGGCCACGCTGGATGTGAGCTATTTCATGCGCCACGAGGCAGCGGACATTGCCTGGCACACGCGCCATCTGTCGCGTCATGTGGGCGCTCCTCGCCCCGTAGTGCGAGCACGCCAGTCGCTGGCCGGAGATGGACTGCAAGTGATGGTCTATGCGCCAGACCAGGAAGACCTGTTCGCCCGCATCTGCGGCTACTTTGACCGCGCGGGCTTCAGCATTCTGGATGCACGGGTGCATACCGCGAACAATCGGCATGCGCTGGACACTTTTCAGGTCGTGGCCTCTGACCAGGCAGGCCATTACCGCGAGCTGACCCACATGGTGGAGAGCGATCTGGTGCGTGTGATCGAAGAAGGCGGCCCCCTGCCCGAGCCCGCACGCAAACGCGTGTCACGCCGGGTCAAGAGCTTTCCCGTCGCGCCGCGCGTCACCCTGCGGCCCGACGAAAAAGCCCAGCGCTGGCTGCTGGCCATCTCGGCCAGTGACCGCGCCGGCCTGCTGTACCTGGTGGCCCGCGTGCTGGCACAACACCACCTGAGCGTGCAACTGGCGAAGGTCAGCACGCTGGGGGAGCGTGTGGAAGACACCTTCCTGGTGCAAGGACCCGAGTTGCAGAACAACGCCCGCCAGATCCAGATTGAGACGGAGTTGCTGCGCGAGCTGTCGGCATAGCAGGCCGCCACCCCGAACGAAGCTCCTGTATTGATAGCTGTCAGCGCTTACCCATCAAGCGCTATATGCATATTTCATTCGCTTTTTGAACAAACCTTTCGGAGAAATCCAAAAGCCATCAATGCGGCAATGACTGCGCGCTTCAATCGTCTTCGGTGGCGCTGATGTCCGGGAACAGCACCTCGGTAAAGCCGAACTGCGTGAAGTCACGCACCCGCATCGGGTAGAGCTTGCCAACAAGGTGATCGCACTCGTGCTGCACAACGCGGGCATGGAACCCATCCACCGTGCGATCAATCGGGTCGCCGAAGGGGTCCACGCCCGTATACCGGATACGCGACCACCGAGGCACCTTGCCTCGCAGCCCGGGCACCGACAGGCATCCTTCCCAGTCCTCTTCTTCCTGCGTTCCCAGGGGAGTGATCACCGGGTTGAGCAGCACGGTCGGCGGCACCATGGGCCGGTCGGGGTAGCGCGGATTGCGCTCATCCGACCCGAAGATGACCAGTTGCAAGTCCACACCAATCTGCGGCGCCGCCAACCCTGCGCCGTTGACTGACCGCATGGTGTCGAACATGTCGCGCACCAGGAGGTGCAATTCGTCGGTGTCAAAGGCTGTCACCGGCTGGGCCACCCGCAGCAGGCGCGGGTCTCCCATTTTCAAGATGGTGTGGATGGTCATGGGGTGTTGAAAAGTGCAGGAACGGGAGATGACAAACGCCCTGAATGGCTGAACGACTGAACAGACCAGCGAGCGTTTTGAACCGGCTTGCAGGGCTCGCGCAGCATACCGCGAGCCAAGCTACCGCGCTGGGGCGCATACGACCAACACATCGCACCCCAGCTTTCTGGAAAACGCTCACATTTTGTGTATATAATCGTGGTCTTGTTCCTCGATAGCTCAGTCGGTAGAGCGCCGGACTGTTAATCCGTAGGTCCCTGGTTCGAGCCCAGGTCGAGGAGCCATTCAAAAGCCCTGCACCCACCGGTGCAGGGCTTTTTTGTTGCGGGTCTGATTCGCACTCCCGCCACAGGCATGCGGGACAATAGCGCTCTTTGACCCACCACCCGATGCCCTCGCAATTGCCCTGGCTGGAGCCCGAAGACCCGTTTCCCCACCCCAGCGGCGCATGGGGGTCGAACGACCCCGCACCGGGTTTGCTTGCTGCCGGAGGGAGGCTCAGCGCACGCAACCTGTGCGCAGCCTACGCCCAAGGCACCTTCCCCTGGTATGGCCCCGGTCAACCGATTTTGTGGTGGGCACCCGACCCGCGCATGGTGCTGCCGGTTTCCGAATTTCGCTTGCGCCGCTCCTTGCGCAAGACGCTGCAGGCGTTTCGCAACTGTGCCGATTGCGAGATCCGCGTAGACAGCGTTTTTCACGACGTCATCACTGCCTGCGCCACCACGGAGCGCGACGGACAGGCAGGCACATGGATCGTGCCTGACATGGTTGCCGCGTACACGGCCCTTCATGCGTCGGGCCACGCACACAGCATCGAAACCTGGGTGAACGGAAGGTTGGTGGGGGGGTTGTACTTCGTGGCGCTGGGCCGAGCTGTTTTTGGCGAATCGATGTTTGCGCATGCCACCGATGCCTCCAAAATTGCCCTGTCAGCGCTGGTATGCCTGTGCCGCCACCACAGCATAAAGATGATCGACTGCCAGCAGAACACGCAACACCTTGCCTCGCTGGGTGGGCGCGAAATATCCCGCGCGCAGTTCCTGACGGAGGTAGACCACGCCCGCAAACAGCCCGCACCACTGTGGACGTTTGAGCCCGTATACTGGAACCAGCTGCTGCCATCCACATCGCCCGAGGCATGACGCAACTCAACGACCTTCCACTGCAGACCCTGCAGTTTTACGCGACAGCACCCTACCCCTGCAGTTACCTGCCGGACAGGCAGGCCCGGTCGCAGGTTGCTACGCCCAGCCATCTCATCCAAAGCGATGTCTATTCAGACCTGGTCGCCAAGGGGTTTCGCCGCAGCGGCATGTTCACCTACCGACCGTACTGTGATGGTTGCCAGGCCTGCACACCGCTGCGTGTGCTGGTCAACGAGTTCAAACCCGACCGCAGCCAGAGACGATCGACCGTACGGCATGGCAATCTGCAGGCACGGGTGCTGCGCCTGTGTTTTGTGCCAGAGCACTACCAGTTGTACCTGCGCTACCAGAACGGGCGCCATGCGGGTGGTGGCATGGACCATGACAGCATCGATCAATACACCCAGTTTTTGCTGCAAAGCCGCGTGAACTCACGGCTGGTGGAGTTCCGCGAAACCAATGAATCAGGCGAGCCGGGTACTTTGAAGATGGTGTCCATCCTGGACGTGCTGGACGACGGCCTCTCAGCGGTCTACACCTTTTATGAACCAGAGCCCCACTGCAGTTACGGCACCTACAACGTGATGTGGCAGATTGCGCAGGCCAAATCGCTTGGGCTGCCCCATGTGTACCTGGGGTACTGGATAGCAGCCAGCCCCAAGATGAATTACAAGGCGCGCTTTCATCCCCATGAAACTCGCACGGGCGGCGAGTGGCAGCGCGCGAGCGCAGTGCGGCCCCCGAGCGACTGAGGCCGTCGCAAAGCGGGGTGGCATTTCACAAGGTAAGATGCAGCGGCTTTTGCCTTATCGCCGCCCATGAAAAAAATTGACCCCAGCATCCCCGTGAAACCCAGCGTTCAAGTGCTTGAACGCATGTTTACGCTGATAGATGTTCTGGCGTCCCGCGAAGAGGCGATATCGCTCAAAGAGATCAGCGAAAAGACGGGTCTGCACCCTTCCACTACCCACCGCATCCTGAACGATTTGACCATCGGCCGCTTTGTGGACCGCCCGGAATCCGGCAGCTATCGCCTGGGCATGCGGCTGCTGGAGCTGGGCAATCTGGTCAAAGCACGCCTGAGCGTCCGCGATGCCGCCTTGACCCCCATGCGCAACCTGCACAAGCTGATCCAGCAGCCGGTCAATCTGAGCATGCGCCAGGGCGATGAAATTGTGTATGTTGAGCGTGCTTACAGCGAGCGCTCCGGCATGCAGGTGGTCCGCGCCATCGGTGGGCGTGCTCCGTTGCACCTCACGTCGACCGGCAAACTGTTTCTGGCTCTGGACGACCCCCAGCGCGTACGCGCCTACGCCACCCGGACGGGCCTGTCAGGCCAGACTCGCAACAGCATCACCCAGCTGCCCATCCTTGAGCGGGAACTGGCCAAAGCAAGGCAATATGGCATTGCCCGCGACAACGAAGAGTTAGAACTGGGCGTGCGCTGCATGGCAGCAGGCGTGTATGACGATCAAGGCAAACTGGTAGCGGGTCTGTCCATTTCTGCCCCCGCGGACCGGCTGGATGAAGGTTGGCTTTCCAAATTACAGGCCACCGCCAGTGAAATATCTGTTGCCCTGGGCTATATCGCCACTACAGAAATTCCCAGCGACCTGACAACGAGTACGGCGCGAAGCTTGGTGCGCTAATCAAGAGCAAAGAAAGAGCCCTAACCTCTCCGCAGCCAATATGACGAAGAAAGGCTTCGTCGGCACCAATAATTGACTATCAGCCGTTGTTGGGCCGAACCGCCTGCAGCGGCGTTGCAGGCAGCAAGGGCAGTGCTGGCAAGGTCTCGACCCACTGGCGCACACGCTCAGCATCCCCCAGGCGACTGAATTTCCCTGCAGAGTCCAGGAAGACCATGATGATCTTGCGCCCTGCCACCTGCGTCTGCATGACCAGGCAACGTCCCGCCTCAGAGATGTAGCCCGTTTTCTGCAGACCTATTTCCCAGGACGGGTTCTTCACCAGACCGTTGGTATTGTTGTATTGCAGGGTTTTTTGACCCACAGCGACTTCGTAGCCCGGCGACGTGGACAACTCACGCAGCAAGGGATCTCCGTGCGCAACATTCACCAGCGTCGCTAGGTCGCGGGCGCTGGACTGGTTGCGGCTGGACAGCCCAGTGGGCTCCACGTAGCGGGTATCGGTCATGCCCAAAAGACGCGCCTTGGTGTTCATCTGGGTCACAAAAACACCAAGACCGCCAGGATACGTGCGGCCCAAGGCGTGGGCCGCACGGTTTTCACTGGACATCAACGCCAGATGCAACATTTCGCCGCGCGTGAGCGTGGTGCCCACCGTCAGCCGTGAACGGCTGCCTTTTTCGGTGTCGACATCGTCCTGCGTGATGGTGATGGGCTCATCCATGGACAAGTTGGCCTGCGAGATGATCATGCCGGTCATCAACTTGGTCAGCGAGGCGATAGGTAACACGGCATGATCGTTCTTGCTCAGCAGCACCTCATGGGTGTCCTGATCAATCACTAGCGCCACGCTTGATTTCAGATCCAGCGGATCGGTGATTTCATGCAGCCCGGCCATTTGCCCGAACGATGGCTTGGTCGGGATGTACGCAACACGCGTGGGCGCCTTTGCCATTTTGGCCGTGACGCGAACCGGCTTGGTGCTGGCTGCCGTCTTACGGGGAGCCACGGCACGTTTGGATGCGACGGAGCTAGCCTGCTCTTTTTTCGCGGGTGTCTTTTTTCGCTCGCCTGCATGGGCAGTGGGCGCAACCAGCGCCGCGCTCACACAAAAAAAGCCCAAAAGCTTGATAAATCGACTCACTGCGGTGCGGTGGGCATGGTGCATCAAAGTGCTCCAAACGGTAAAAAGAGTGATGCAGTGTACAGAATCAAAAAAAGTCGCGCAAGATCAATAACTTGCGCGACTTTCCCAGAAAGTGAGTGAAATTATAAAATCAACACTCAGCCTTGTGCCGCCACCCGATCAGCTTTACTTTGTAACTTGTTCAGCGCACTGAGATAGGCCTTGGCAGAGGCGACGACGATGTCCGGGTCTGCACCCACGCCATTGACCACGCGGCCGCTGTTTTGCAGACGCACAGTCACCTCGCCCTGGCTCTCGGTAGAGCCGCTGATGGCGTTGACGGAATAAAGCACCATTTCCGCTCCGCTCTTCACATGCGACTCAATGGCCTTGAGCGATGCGTCGACAGGTCCATTGCCATCGGACTCGCCTCGCACTTCATGCCCATCCACCGTAAACACAATGCGCGCGCGGGGTTGCTCGCCAGTTTCGCTCTGCTGAAAAAGCGACACAAACCCGTATTGCTCCTTTTCGCTGGTCACGCTCTCGTCGCTCACCAACGCAAGGATGTCCTCGTCAAAAATTTCGCTCTTGCGGTCCGCCAGCTCTTTGAAACGGGCGAAAGCGGTGTTGACTTCGGTTTCACTCTCCAAACTCACACCCAGCTCCTGCAGGCGCTGCTTGAACGCGTTGCGACCGCTGAGCTTGCCCAGCACGATTTTGTTGGCGCTCCAGCCCACATCTTCGGCGCGCATGATTTCATAGGTATCGCGGGCCTTCAGCACGCCGTCCTGGTGAATGCCGCTGGCGTGGGCAAACGCATTGGCACCCACCACAGCCTTGTTGGGCTGCACCACAAAACCCGTGGTCTGGCTGACCATGCGACTGGCCGCCACGATGTGCTTGGTGTCGATGTTCAGATCGAGATTGAAATAGTCGCGGCGCGTCTTGACCGCCATGACCACCTCTTCCAGCGAGCAGTTGCCTGCACGCTCGCCCAGACCGTTGATGGTGCACTCGACCTGGCGCGCGCCCCCAATCTTCACGCCTGCCAAAGAGTTGGCCACCGCCATGCCCAGATCGTTGTGGCAATGCACCGACCAGATGGCCTTGTCACTGTTGGGGATGCGTTCGCGCAGCGTCTTGATGAAATTGCCGTACAGCTCGGGGATGGCGTAGCCCACGGTGTCGGGAACGTTGATAGTGGTGGCGCCCTCGTCGATGACCGCCTCCAGCACGCGGCACAAAAAGTCTGGGTCGCTGCGATAGCCGTCTTCAGGACTGAACTCGATGTCGCCCACCAAATTGCGCGCGAAGCGCACGGACTGCTTGGCCTGCTCCAGCACCTGGTCGGGCGTCATGCGCAGTTTCTTCTCCATGTGCAGGGCCGACGTGGCAATGAAGGTGTGAATGCGGGCACTGGCTGCGCCCTTGAGGGCCTCTGCAGCGCGCGAAATATCGCGATCATTCGCGCGGGAGAGCGAGCAGATGGTGGATTCCCTGATCGCATTGGCAATCGCCTGCACTGCTTCAAAATCCCCATTGGAGCTGGCGGCAAAACCGGCCTCGATCACGTCCACCTTCAGGCGCTCCAGCTGGCGCGCAATGCGCAGCTTTTCATCCTTGGTCATGGATGCGCCAGGAGACTGCTCGCCGTCGCGCAAGGTGGTGTCGAAAATGATGAGTTTGTCAGTCATGTCGTTTCTCCTGGATCTAATCTAATGAAGTTGAGGGAGGGAGTGGGGTTCACCCGCAACACTGAAAATATGGCGCCCAAAACAAAAGGCCCGTTGCGGGTGCATACGGGCCTTTGTGGAAAAGTGTGCGCGTGCGCCTACTGTCTCCGCCCGTGGGGAGGTAGCAGTAGTGCCAGAGCAAACGTGTTCATGCGTTGCAATGTAGCACAAGTGGCGCAGCGCCGTAACAGTCACTTGTGCAGTCCGCGTTCGTCCGGCTCGTCAGTCGATGTGCTGATCACGCTACTGTGCTGGCCCTTCGCCTTGCGCCACGCGTAAACACCATAGCCGCTGACACCGTACAGAACGAACACACCGAACAACACGATGGGCGGGTGGATGTTGATGACGGCGATACCCAAAGCTATCAGCACGATGGCAGCAAAAGGCACGCTCTTTTTCATCTGTATGTCTTTGAAGCTGTAGAACGGCACGTTGGTCACCATGGTGAGACCCGAATACAGTGTGAACGCGAACATGATCCAGGTGACTTGGTTCCAGGTGAGCCAGAGATCTTCGCCGCGGCGCACTCCCAGTTCAGTCATCAGCCAGATGAAGCCTGCCACCAAAGCGGCTGCAGCGGGCGACGGCAAACCCTGAAAGTAGCGCTTGTCCACCACACCAGTATTGACGTTGAAACGCGCAAGGCGCAGCGCAGCGCAGGCGCAATAGACGAAAGCCGCAATCCAGCCCCAACGCCCCAGACCACGGAGCGACCATTCGTACGCAATCAGGGCTGGTGCGGCGCCAAAAGACACCATGTCCGACAGCGAATCCATCTGCTCACCAAACGCGCTCTGGGTGTTGGTCATGCGCGCAACGCGGCCATCCAGGCTGTCAAGCACCATGGCGCAGAACACGCCCACGGCCGCCAGATCAAAGCGGCCATTCATGGCCATCACGATGGAATAGAACCCTCCGAACAGCGCCGCCAGCGTGAAAAGATTGGGCAGGATGTAGATGCCCTTGCGGCGCTTGCGCACCATGACCTCGGCGCCTTCGGTGGATTCATTGCCGTCATGCATCAAAAAGACCTCCAACGCTTGCCTGCTAAGCGCAAGAAGCTATTAAATTTATAGTATCTGAGAACCGCCCGGTGGGCCAGCAAACCATCGCACACACCCAAGGCGAAGGCCGCAGTGTAGCGCCTGCAAGCAACGCGCCACGCCAATGAAAAAGGCCACCGAAGTGGCCTTGGGATGTCTTAGCAGTAAAGCATCAGTTGCGGGTCTGGTCCACCAGCTTGTTCTTGGCGATCCAGGGCATCATGGCGCGCAGCTGGGCACCCACCACTTCGATCTGGTGGTCGGCAGTGTTGCGGCGGCGGGCCGTCATGCTGGGGTAATTCAGGCGACCTTCCTGGATGAACATCTTGGCGTAGTCGCCATTTTGAATGCGCTTCAACGCATTGCGCATGGCGGCACGCGATTGCTCGTTGATGACTTCAGGGCCGGTCACGTACTCGCCGTATTCGGCGTTGTTCGAGATCGAGTAGTTCATGTTGGCGATGCCGCCTTCGTAGATAAGGTCCACAATGAGCTTGAGCTCGTGCAGGCATTCGAAGTAGGCCATTTCAGGAGCGTAGCCCGCCTCGACCAGGGTTTCGTAACCCATCTTGATCAGCTCAACCGCACCACCGCAAAGCACGGCCTGTTCGCCGAACAGGTCGGTCTCGGTTTCTTCCTTGAAGTTGGTTTCAATGATGCCGGCCTTACCGCCGCCGTTGGCTGCAGCGTAGCTCAGGGCCAGGTCACGGGCCTTGCCGGACTTGTCTTGGTGCACGGCGACCAGGTGGGGCACGCCGCCACCCTGGGTGTAGGTGTTGCGCACGGTGTGGCCAGGAGCCTTGGGGGCCACCATCCACACGTCCAGGTCAGCGCGGGGCACGACCTGGTTGTAGTGCACGTTGAAGCCGTGGGCAAAAGCCAGCGAGGCGCCTTGCTTGATATTCGGTTCGACGTTGTTCTTGTAAACCGCTGCGATGTCTTCATCGGGCAGCAGGATCATGACCACGTCAGCAGATTTGACCGCTTCGTTGACTTCCAGAACCGTGAGGCCAGCCTTGCCGACCTTGTCCCACGATGCACCGCCCTTGCGCAGGCCGACCACGACCTTCACGCCACTGTCGTTCAGGTTTTGTGCGTGGGCATGGCCCTGCGAGCCGTAGCCGATGATGGCCACGGTCTTGCCTTTGATCAGGCTCAGGTCGGTGTCTTTGTCGTAGAAAACTTTCATGGGTCGCTCCGGTAGAAATACGTTGTTGGGGGTTGAAATCAGAAAAACGGGGTAAATTGTCTTACACGCGCAGAATGCGTTCACCGCGGCCGATGCCGCTGGCACCGGTACGCACCGTTTCCAGGATGGCCGTGCGGTCAATGGCCTGCAGGAACGCGTCGTTCTTCGACTGGTCGCCGGTCAGCTCGATGGTGTAGCTTTTCTCGGTTACGTCGATGATGCGGCCCCGGAAGATGTCGGCCATGCGCTTCATCTCCTCGCGCTCCTTGCCCACGGCGCGCACCTTCACCATCATGAGCTCGCGCTCGGTGTAGGCGCCTTCGGTGAGGTCCACCACCTTCACAACCTCAATGAGGCGGTTCAGGTGCTTGGTGATCTGCTCGATCACATCGTCGGAGCCCGTGGTCTGGATCGTCATGCGCGAGAGCGACGGATCTTCGGTGGGCGCCACGGTGAGCGATTCGATGTTGTAGCCACGGGCTGAGAAAAGGCCCACGACGCGGGAAAGAGCACCAGGCTCGTTTTCCAGCAAGACAGCAATGATGTGTTTCATAAGGCTAGATTCCTCTTTTTGCTGCCCTCCCCCGTGCACGGTAATGCACGGGCTTGGCAGGCAATAGATTCGTCAAAAAGTGAATGCTATCTATTCGATAGCTGGTAGCGCTTGATGGACAAGCGCTAAAGGCCAATTTGATGCTGAATTACAGGTCTTCCGACCCCAGCAGCATCTCGGTAATGCCCTTGCCGGCCTGCACCATCGGGAACACGTTCTCGGTGGGGTCGGTGCGGAAGTCCATGAACACCGTGCGGTCCTTGAGCTTGCGGGCTTCACGCAGAGCGGGCTCCACATCTTGAGGGCGCTCGATCAGCATGCCCACGTGGCCATAGGCCTCTGCCAGCTTCACGAAGTTGGGCAGCGCGTCCATGTAGCTGTGGCTGTAGCGGCCGGAGTACTCGATCTCCTGCCACTGGCGCACCATGCCCAGGTAACGGTTGTTCAGCGAGCAAATCTTGATCGGCGTGTTGTACTGCAGACAGGTGGACAACTCCTGGATATTCATCTGCACCGAGCCTTCGCCTGTGATGCAGAACACTTCCGACTCGGGCTTGGCGAGCTTGATGCCCATGGCGTACGGAATGCCCACGCCCATGGTGCCCAGGCCGCCAGAGTTGATCCAGCGGCGCGGCTCATCAAAGCGGTAGTACTGCGCGGCCCACATCTGGTGCTGACCCACGTCGGACGTGATGTAGGTGTCGGCATCCTTGGTCATGTTCCACAGCGTCTCGACCACGTACTGCGGCTTGATGACGTCGGGGCTGCCCATGCTGTACTTGAGGCAGTCGCGCTTGCGCCAGCCTTCGATGGTGTCCCACCACGCCGACAGGGCTCCAACTTCTGGGCGCGTGCCGGTTTCGCGGATCATGGAGATCAGCTCGGTCAGCACATCCTTCACATCGCCGACGATCGGTATATCGACCTTCACGCGCTTGGAGATGGAGGACGGGTCGATATCGATGTGAATGATCTTGCGATCGTTCTGTGCAAAGTGCTTGGGGTTGCCGATCACGCGGTCATCAAAACGCGCGCCCACGGCCAACAGCACATCGCAGTTCTGCATGGCGTTGTTGGCTTCAATGGTGCCGTGCATGCCCAGCATGCCCAGGAACTTGCGGTCCGATGCGGGGTAGGCGCCCAAGCCCATCAGCGTGTTGGTGACCGGGTAGCCCAGCATGTCTACCAGCGTGCGCAGCTCGGCGGTTGCGTTGCCAAGAAGCACGCCACCACCGGTGTAGATGTAGGGACGCTTTGCCGTCAGCAGCAGCTGCAGCGCCTTGCGAATCTGGCCGCCATGGCCCTTGCGCACGGGGTTGTACGAGCGCATTTCCACGGTTTGTGGGTAGCCGCTGTAGGGAACCTTCTTGAAGGAGACGTCCTTGGGCACATCCACCACCACGGGGCCAGGACGGCCGGTGCGGGCGATGTGGAAGGCCTTTTTCATCGTCATGGCCAGATCGCGCGGGTCCTTGACGAGGAAATTGTGTTTGACGATGGGGCGGGTAATACCGACCGTGTCGCACTCCTGGAAGGCATCCAGCCCGATGGCGGGCGTGGGCACCTGGCCGGAGATGATCACCATCGGAATGCTGTCCATGTACGCCGTGGCGATACCGGTGACGGCATTCGTCAGGCCCGGGCCCGATGTGACGAGCGCCACACCGACTTCGCCCGTGGCGCGTGCGTAGCCGTCAGCCGCATGCACAGCTGCCTGTTCGTGGCGCACCAGCACGTGCTGGATAGTGTCTTGCTTGTAGAGCGCGTCGTAGATGTAGAGAACCGCTCCGCCGGGATAGCCCCAGATGTACTGGACGTTCTCAGCCTGCAGCGACTTGATGAGAATCTCGGCCCCCATGAGGTCCTGAGTTCCGGAAGCGGGGGAGGTGTTGCCCTGCGCAGCAGCGGCCGCTGAAGTGATTTCAGCCTTGGAGATTTCCATAATCGATCAACCTTTGTGAATTTCTCTGACGAAAAACCTTGGGTGCCCCTTGCACGCGCTCTTGTGAAGCCAGCTTGGAACTTGAGGCCAAGGACATGAGCGGGATGATTGCCCGCCGGACCGTGACCCGTTTGCCTTTTGAATTGCAACCACGATTATCGCACTGCAACACAACCAAAACGCACGGCCGACAAAAAATTCAACGCCAGATGCGATAATCAGCGGCTTCATCGTGCCAGATAGCCACATTGTTGTTGCCTATCAACGCCGACCCTTCCCGGGCTGACCCGTCTTGGCAACCGAACAAGAACTCTCCGACTTCCTCAAAAGTGTAGAAAAGCGCGCTTTCAAGCGCTCGGTCTATCACGTTCGCAACGAGGAAGCGGCGCTCGACATTGTTCAGGACAGCATGCTCAAGCTGGCGGAACACTACGGTGACAAGCCCGCCAATGAGCTGCCCATGCTCTACCAGCGCATCCTGTCCAACTGCACGCTGGACTGGTTTCGCCGCCAGAAAACCCGCAATGCACTGTTTTCGAGCATGAGCGACTTCGAAGGGCCCGGCGAAGATGGCATGGATTTTGATCTGCTGGAAGCATACTCGGGACCCGAGAACGGGGAACGCGCAGAAAGCGCCGAGGATCTGACCCGCCGGGCACAGATTTTTCACGGCATCGAAGCCGAGATCGCCGAATTGCCGCCACGTCAACGGGAAGCGTTCCTCATGCGTTACTGGGAAGAAATGGATGTAGCAGAAACGGCAGCCGCCATGGGCTGCTCTGAAGGCAGCGTGAAAACGCACTGTTTTCGGGCCATACAAACCCTCAGCAAGGCACTGAAGGCCAAAGGAATCGAGCCATGAACACTGTACAGACACCATCAGCACATGCAGAAGCTGCGGCAGAACGCTTTGCGCTGCGCGTTGCCACGCGGTTGTCCAGCGGCGCAGACGAATTGCCCTATGACATCGCCGAGCGGCTTCGTGCCTCACGCATGCAGGCCCTGGCCAAGCGCAAAAAGGTGGCTACCCCCGCACGCATCGCTGCCCCGGTGATCGTCAACGGCGGTGGCAGCGCCACCTTGGGGCGTGGCGGCGAAGGTGGTGGCTGGTGGGGCGCACTGGTCTCCGCTGTTCCTTTGATGGCGTTGGTGGTGGGTCTCGTGGTGATCAACATCGCTCAGGACCAAAATAGTGCAAACGATCTCGCCGAAGTGGACGCCGCCCTGCTGACCGATGATCTGCCACCGGCCGCTTACGCGGACCCGGGCTTCGTACAATTTCTCAAAACTTCCGCACAGTCGAACTGAACAGACTGACTCCGGACTGCATGCACCCACGTCCCATCGACGCCCCCCTCTCCCTGCCAGCCTTTGTGCTGGCGTTGGTGCTTCTGGGCGTGCTTGCTGTGGTGGGTGGACGGGTATGGATACAGATGGGCATGGCCCCTGGCACGCTGCTGACTGCAGGTGCCGAGGCAGCCATCGCCGAGCCCACCAATGTGCGGCCTGCAGCTTCGAACGGCTTCGCACTCACGCCCTCGGTCCAGCCCGGCCCCGGCTGGGAAACACTGACGACTCCGCAGAAACTGGCCCTGTACCCCCTGGCCGAGCGCTGGGCGCTCATCAGCGAATCGCAAAAGCGCCGATGGCTGTCGCTGTCCACCAATTTTTCCGCCCTTCCGCCGGAAGAGCAGGACAAATTTCATGACCGGATGGCGGACTGGGCCAGCCTGAGCGCGCAGCAGCGCAATCAGGCACGACTGAACTATGCGGTGACCAACAAGTTGGCTCCTGACGACAAGCGCGCCCAGTGGGAAGCCTATCAGGCGCTGTCTGACGAAGAAAGAATGGCATTGGCAGCAAAGGCGGCACCCAAACCAACTGGTGCAGCCACGGCGCTGCGCCCGGTGTCGCCCCAGAAGCTGGCGCAGGTTCCTGCGGCAACACAGGCCAACCCCAACCGTCCCAACGCCCCCAAGATCCCGCCAGTCATTGACCAGTCGCCCCGGGTGGCCGCCCCGGTCACACCAGCCGCCCCCCCCAGCGCAGGCCCTCCCGCCTCGCACAGCGAACCCACGGTGGTGGAGACCGCGCCGGTTTCGGTTCCTGTGGCGGTACCTTCCGCGCTGCCACCGCTGGGTGCCAGTTCGTCCGACGAGCAGCCATCGGCAAACCCCGTTTTGGTGACACCCGACACAACAGGCCTGTATCCTCAGTAGTTTTCAGCCTGACACCGCCCTGCGCGGTTTTTCCGGAATGCCCGCTTCTCCTCCCGCCCGCACGCCGCAAGTCGACGCCCCTGAGGCGTCGCCCCGTCACTCCCTCGGCGCGACGCCCAACCTGTGGCGTCGCATGGCCTGCTGGCTGTACGAGGGCATGCTGATGTTCGGTGTGGTCTTCATCGCCGGATACCTCTTCGGCACCCTCAGCCAAACCCGCAACGCCATGGACAACCGCCACGCCTTGCAGGCCTTTCTGTTCGTGGTGTTCGGCATTTACTTCACCTGGTTCTGGGCCAAGGGCCAGACCCTGGCACAAAAGACTTGGCACATCCGGGTGGTCGACAAAGCCGGGCAGCCCATCACCCAGGCTCGCGCACTGCTGCGGTATGTGCTCAGCTGGGTCTGGTTCATCCCGCCGCTCGCTGCCTATTCGTTTGGTGTGGGTGCCGTGGAGGTGCTGGTGCTGACGTTTGGCTGGGTAGCGATCTGGGCCATTTTCAGCCGGTTTCACCCCGAGCGGCAGTTCTGGCACGACGCCCTGGCGGGCACCCGACTGGTGCATTTCGAGCTCCCCAAGAAATAATCCCGGTCCACGCGCAGCACCACAGCCAGGCAACGCGTGCAAGACAACGACTCCATGCCCCCATCGCCCACCGAACCCACACCGCCCGTCAACCCCCAAAAGGCACGGTCCGGACTGAACCGCGTCTGGCACGCGGCGGGGTACTCCATAGAGGGCCTGCGCGCAGGCTGGAACGAGAAAGCTTTTCGCCAGGAGGCTATTGCCGCCATGGTGCTGCTGCCCGCATCACTGTGGCTGGGGCAAAGCTGGGTGGAGGTCGTCTTGCTGGCGGGGTCGGTGGTCATCGTGATGATTGTGGAACTGCTCAACACCGGCATCGAGACCGCCATCGACCGCATCGGACCCGAGTGGCATGACCTGTCCAAGCGCGCCAAGGACATGGGCAGCGCTGCTGTTTTGCTGGCGCTGCTGTTGTGCATGGGCACCTGGGCAGCGGCAATTTTTCAGAGGATTCCCCATGGCTGAGCCCACTTTTTCTGTGTGTGTGTACTGCGGCTCACGCCCCGGCGAGGACGCCGCCTTTGCCCAGGCCGCCAAGGCCGTGGGCCAATGGATTGGGTCCCACGGCGGCCAGCTGGTGTACGGCGGCGGCCGCAGCGGCCTGATGGGCACGGTGGCCGAGGCCACGCGCCTTGCAGGTGGGCGCGTGGTCGGCGTGATTCCGCAGGCACTGGTCGACAAGGAACTGGCCAACCGCCAGTGTGACGAGCTGCACATCGTGCAGACCATGCACGAACGCAAAGCCATGATGGCCGAACGCAGCGACGCCTTTTTGGCTTTGCCCGGGGGCATTGGCACGTTCGAGGAATTGTTTGAAGTCTGGACGTGGCGCCAGCTGGGCTACCACGACAAGCCCCTGGGCCTGCTCAATGTGGCCGGCTACTACGACGGCCTGCTGGGCTTTCTGCAGACCAGCGTGGCCAGCGGCTTCATGGGCGAATGGCAGATGGGCCTGCTGCACGCATCCACCGACGCCGAGGCCCTGCTGCGCACGCTGGTGCAAGACGCCGGGCCCGATCAGGCGCCCGTCCCGCTG
This sequence comes from uncultured Gammaproteobacteria bacterium, assembly GCA_947085645.1. Classification (GTDB taxonomy): domain Bacteria; phylum Pseudomonadota; class Gammaproteobacteria; order Burkholderiales; family Burkholderiaceae_C; genus Acidovorax. Next base: position 13,241 of record CAMTXG010000011.1, on the reverse strand, counting down.
CGCTCGGTGATTTAACGGCCCGCAAAAAACTGGGGCGGCGCAAAGCCAGAGCCACCGTGGAATTGGCTTTGCCAGGCCACCGGTGGCGTCCCCCTCAGGGGAAAGGCGCGTAGCGACTCAGGGGGAGCCTATACAGCCGCGTCGTCCAGATCCCCCGTGCGGATGCGCACCGTGCGCTCCACCGCAGTCACAAAAATCTTGCCGTCACCGATCTTACCGGTACGCGCCACGTTCACGATGGCGTCCACGCAGCGGTCCACGTCTTCGGTGCGCACCACCACCTCGACCTTGACCTTGGGCAAAAAGTCCACCACGTACTCCGCGCCACGGTACAGCTCGGTATGGCCCTTCTGGCGGCCAAAACCCTTCACTTCGGTCACGGTGAGGCCGGTCACGCCACATTCGGCCAGGGCTTCGCGGACTTCTTCTAGCTTGAAGGGCTTGATGACGGCGGTGATCATTTTCATGGCGGGTCTCCTGGAGGATGTGAGAAAAAATGGGGGCTGAGGACGATGCGCCGAAGCGTCACGCCCTGAATTTGCTGGTGATAGGGTAACGCCAGTCCTTGCCAAAGCTGCGGCGCGTCACCCGAATCCCCACAGGCGCCTGCCGACGCTTGTATTCGTTGAGCTTGATGAGGCGCGTGACGCGCTCCACATCTGCACGCGCAAAGCCGCTGGCAATGATGGACTCGATGGGCTCGTCGTTTTCCATGTAGCGCTCGACGATGGCGTCCAGAACTTCATACGGCGGCAGGCTGTCCTGGTCTTTCTGGTCGGGCCGCAGCTCGGCGCTGGGCGGGCGCGTGATGATGCGCTCTGGAATCGGACTGGCGCCCGTGCCATACGGGTCGTTGGCGTTGCGCCAGCGGGCCAGGTCGAACACGCGCGTTTTAGCCACATCTTTAATCACCGCAAAGCCCCCTGCCATGTCACCGTACAGCGTGCAGTAGCCCGTGGACATCTCGCTCTTGTTGCCCGTGGTGAGCACGATGGCGCCGAACTTGTTGGACAGCGCCATGAGCAGCGTGCCCCGGATGCGCGCCTGCAGGTTTTCTTCGGTCGTGTCTTCGGCCAGCCCCGCAAAGTCGCGGGCCAGCGCGGCCTTGAAGGCCTCGAACTGGGGCTTGATCGAAATCTCGTCATAGCGCACGCCCAGGCGCTCGGCCATGTCGCGCGCGTCGATCCAGCTGATGTCGGCTGTGTAGGGCGACGGCATCATCACCGTGCGCACCTTGTCGGCGCCCAGTGCATCCACCGCAATTGCCAGCACCAGGGCCGAGTCGATGCCGCCCGACAGGCCGAGCAGCGCGCCGGGGAAACCATTTTTGCCCAAGTAGTCGCGCACGCCCAGCACCAGGGCGTCCCACAGATCGGCTTCCAGGCTTTTCTCTGCGGACACCTCTGCTTCAATTTTGATAGCTGCTTGCGCTTGATGGACCTGCGCAAACACCAGTTTTTCCTCGAATCCTGGGCCCCGACACGCCACCGATCCATCGACGTTCAATGCGAACGAGCGCCCTTCAAAAACCACCTCATCCTGGCCACCGACCAGGTGCGCGTACACCAGCGGCAAGCCCGTCTCGGCCACACGCCCACGCATGGTGGCTTCGCGCTCGGCGCTCTTGCCCAGGTGAAACGGGGATGCATTGATGACCACCAGCAGCTGCGCACCGGCGGCTGCGGTATCGCGTGCGGGCGCGGCAAACCAGGCGTCCTCGCACACCAGGATGCCGACCTTCACGCCTTCCACCTCGAAGATGCAAGGCTTGTCGCCCGCCACGAAGTAGCGGCGCTCGTCAAACACCTGGTAGTTGGGCAGCTCGCGCTTGGCATAGGTCTGCTCGATCTGCCCGTTGCGCAGCACGCTGGCAGCGTTGAAACAGGCGCTGAACGCGGGCGCATCGGGCGACAGCGCCTGCGGGTGGCCCAGCACGATGGCCAGGCCTTTCAACCCCGCAGTCTCGCGGGCCACGGTTTTCACGGCATCATCGCAGGCCGCAATGAAGGCGGGGCGCAGGAACAGGTCTTCGGCCGCATAGCCGCAAATCGCCAGCTCAGGCGTCAGCAGCAAGCGGGCGCCCTGGGCATAAGCCTCGTGGGCCGCCGCAATGATCTTCTGGGAGTTGCCGGGCATGTCGCCCACAACAAAGTTGAGCTGCGCAGTGCAAATGGAGAGCGTCATGGAACTGGAATCGGCCCCTGCGGCCAGGTTGAACACCGCCCACACGGGCCCGCAGCTTGCAAAACAAAACCGGGGTGTGCATGGCTGAATCTGCCATTATCGCCCGCGTACTTGCCACTGCGCTGGACGTGGATGCTGCGGCCTGGAACACCCTGCTGGCCCAGCAAAGCCACCCCACGCCCTTCATGCGCCACGAGTACCTGGCGGCCCTGGAGACCAGCGACAGCGCCACCCCGCGCACTGGCTGGGCGCCGCGCTTCATGACGCTGTGGGAGGGCGACACCCTGATCGCCGCCTGCCCCCTGTACCTCAAGAACCACTCCTACGGCGAGTACGTGTTCGACTGGGCCTGGGCCAGCGCCTACGAGCAGCACGGCGTGCCCTACTACCCCAAGGCCGTGATCGCCGTGCCTTTCACCCCCGTGCCAGGCACCCGTCTGATGGCCCGCGATGATGCTGCACGCGCCCTGCTGGTGCAGGCGGTGTGCCAGTGGTGCGAGGACGAGAATGTGTCGTCCGTGCACATCCTTTTTGCCAGCGACGACGACGTGCTCACCGGGGCGCAGCAAGACCTGATGCTGCGGCACACCGTGCAATTCCACTGGAAGAATGCTCAATACACAGACTTCGACCAATTCCTGGCCAGCCTCGCCCAGGACAAGCGCAAGAAGATCCGCCAGGAGCGCCGCCGCGTGGCGGATGCCGGGGTCAGCTTCCGCTGGTCGCGCGGGGCGGACATCAGCGCAGCCGACTGGGATTTTTTCTACCGCTGCTACGAACGCACCTACCTCGAACACGGCAACCCACCCTACCTCACGCGGGACTTCTTCGCCCGCATGGCGGCGCACATGCCCGAGGCGTGGCTGCTGTTTGTGGCCGAGCGCGACGGCAAACCCATTGCTAGTAGTTTGATAGCTATCAGCGATTTACCATCAAGCGCTAGCGGCCAAAATGACCAAAATTTGGTGGCCTACGGCCGGTATTGGGGCGCGCTGGAGCGCGTGGACTGCCTGCACTTTGAAGCCTGCTATTACCAGCCGCTTCAGTGGTGTATCGACCATGGCGTGGCCCGCTTTGAAGGCGGCGCCCAGGGCGAACACAAGATGGCCCGCGCCCTGCTCCCCGTGCAGGCCACCAGCGCCCACTGGCTGGCGCACCCGGCTTTTGCCGACGCGGTGGAGCGGTTCCTGCAGCGCGAAGGCGCCGGGGTGGCCGAGTACCTGAGCGAACTGAACGAGCGCAGCCCGTTCAAGACAGCCTGAGCGAGCGCAAAGCCAGCCCCACACCATCTTGCACCAGCCTGGCCACGCCACCATCGCGTTGGATGCGCCCAACCTCGGGCTCTCCCGACCTCGGCACAGATCGCCTCACTCTGGTGCGCCCCCCGGCTGGAGTTCATGCTGCGGCCCGGGCAGCGCGGTGTGTCGGTGGTTGCCGAAGCGGGCCAGCGCCCGCCCTGCTGGTCGGTCGCTGTGCAGTGGGACCCCAAAGGCGTGGACGTGGCATCCACCGCCAAGCGCTACAGCCTGGGCATCAGCAAGGTGGACAACGCCACCCGCACGGCGGCACTGCGTGTGCTGGGCAAGATGAACTTTGACCAGCGGTTTCAGCTGGCAGGCAACTGACCAACGGCTGCCGACGGCCCGTCAAACGCTCACAAATAGATAGCTCTCTGCGCTTTCCTGACAAGCGCTACGGGCCAATCTGACTCAACCATTCAGGCCAGCAGAGTCGGCCAATGCGGTCCACTTGTGCTCGCTCGCAGCGGACTCCACCACCTTTTCGATAAAGCGCACCCCTTCGGCACCATCTTCCACGCGCGGATAGTCGGCCGCCAAAGGGTCGGCCGCGCGACCATCGGCACGCGCGCGGATGTCGGCCGCCACACCCAGGTAGATGTTGGCAAAGGCTTCGATGAACGCCTCGGGGTGCCCCGCAGGGATGCGCCCAGCGCGCCGCGCCGATTCGCACAGCCACGGCGAGCCGCGCGTGAGGATGCGGCGCGGGCCATCCACCGGCGAATGCACCAGCTGGTTCGGCTCTTCCTGCCGCCAGATGATGGTGCCCAGCGTGCCCGAGACCTGCAGGCGCAAGTCGTTCTCCAGCCCGGCTGCCACTTGCGATGCCACGATGAAGCCGCGTGCGCCGCTGTCATAGCGCAGCAGCAGCTGGGCATCGTCGTCCAGCCGCCGCCCCGCGCCAAAGGCCGTAAGGTCGGCGCACACAAATGCGGGGCGCTGGCCAGTGACAGTGGCGGCCAGGTTTTCGGCGTGCGACCCGATGTCGCCCATGGTGCCCGCACTGCCACTGCGCGCGGGGTCCAGGCGCCAGTCGGCTTGTTTGTTGCCGCCGCCCTCTTCCACCGCCGTGGCCAGCCAGCCCTGGTTGTATTCGACGGTGATCTTGCGGATCACGCCTAAAGCGCCGCTTTGCACCAGGTGGCGGGCCTCGCGCACCATGGGGTAGCCCGTGTAGTTGTAGGTCACGCCGAACACGGTGCCTGCCTTCTTCACGGCAGCCACCAACTCATCGGCCTGCGCGCGGGTGTGCACCAGCGGCTTGTCGCACACCACATGGAAGCCCGCCTGCACAAACGCCAGCGCCACCGGGTGGTGCACGTGATTGGGGGTGACGATGCTGACCAGGTCGATGCGCTCATGTGCGGGGCGGCGCAGCTCGTCGGCCAGCAGGTCCTGCCAGCTGCCGTGGTTGCGGTCAGCCGCCAGGCCCAGTTCGGCGCCGGATGCGCGGGCACGTTCGGGTGAGGAAGACAGCGCGCCCGCCACCAGTTCAAACCGGCCGTCGAGCGCCATCGCCCTGCGGTGCACTGCGCCGATGAAGGCGCCGTTGCCGCCGCCCACCATGGCGTAGCGGAGCTTTCTTTCACTGGTCATTGGGAAGGCCTTTGATTGTTGTTCTTTGTTCGCTGTCGTCACCAACCCGCCGTTCGCCCTGAGCTTGTCGAAGGGCTGTCATCCACCGTGCCCTGGCTTCGACAGGCTCAGCCTGAACGGTTGGGGTGGGCGGCGGTTGAATGGTGGCGATGGCGGGTGAGCGATCACACGTTCTGCTTGTCCCGAGAAAATACCGCGTCAAACGCTCCTGCAGCGGGCTTGAAATCGAGCCGCTTGCAGAACGCCGCGCTCTCCGTGGCGCCGTGCACGCGGTCCATGCGGCTGTCTTCCCATTCCACCGAGAGCGGGCCCTGGTAGCCGATGTCGTTGAGCGCAACGATGATGGATTCGAAATCGATCATCCCGCGGCCGACGCTGCGAAAGTCCCAGTTACGGCGCGCATCGCCAAAGCTGGTGTGGCCGCCAAAGGTGCCCACCGTGCCATCGCCCTTGCCCCACCACACGTCTTTCATGTGGGCGTTGTAGATACGGTCGGCAAACTGGCGGATGAACTTCACGTAGTCCACGCCCTGGTAGGCCAGGTGGCTCGGGTCGTAGTTAAAGCCAAAGCGCTTGTTGCCGCCCACCGCCGCAATCGCGCGCGCTGCCGAAGCAATGTCAAACGCGATCTCGGTGGGGTGCACTTCGAGCGCAAAGTTGATGTCGTGCTGCTCGAACACATCGAGGATGGGGCCAAAGCGCTTTGCAAAATCAGCAAAGCCCTTGTCCCAATACGCCTGCGTGGTGGGCGGGAAGGCGTAGATCGAATGCCACACCGACGAACCCGTGAAGCCCGTCACCGTCTTCACGCCAAACTTCGCGGCAGCGCGCGCCGTATTGGCCAACTCGGCCGCTGCCCGCTGGCGCACGCCTTCGGGTTCGCCATTGCCCCACACATGGGGCGGCAGGATGGACTGGTGGCGCTCGTCGATCAGGTCGCACACGGCCTGGCCGACCAGGTGGTTGCCGATGGCAAAACACTGCAGGCCGTGCTGGGCCAGCAGTGCGTGTTTGTCTTTGACGTATTGCGCAGAGGCCAACGCCTCCTGCACATTGAAATGGTCGCCCCAGCAGGCCAGCTCCAGGCCGTCGTAGCCCATGCTTTTCGCCAGGGGCGCGAGTTGGGCCAAAGGCAGGTCGGCCCACTGGCCGGTGAAGAGGGTGACGGGTCTTGGCATGGTAGCTCCAAGGGGTTGAATACGGTGCGATGCCGCTAGCAGCTATATTTTCAATAGCTGCTAGCGCTTACTGGATAAGCGCTAGAGGCCAATTTGGCTTGATTTTTCACACATCTCAGATCGCCCCCCACTCCCTCTCCCCTGGTGGGAGAGGGAGTAACACCCTGCGCCGCTGAGGGTGCGCGGGCTGATGTCCTCATCTGAGCGATGTTCCTGATCAGGCAGCTTGACTCACATTGACGCCATCAGAACGGTGAGTCGGGAAAGTAAAAGTCCTTCGCCGTTTCCTTGGTGATCAGCACCGACGGAATGATGGTGTTGGCGGGCAGCTTCTCGCCCTTGATGCGCGCCTCGGCCGTGAGCTTGATCGAGTCGTAGATGAACTTGGGGCTGTACGACACGTTGGCCTGGATCATCGGGTTGCTGCCGTCCATCAGCGTCTTGATCATGCCCTTGGCACCGGCGCCGCCGAACACCAGCTTGATGTCTTTGCGCTTCGATTGCTCGATGGCTTTGAGCACGCCCACGGCCATGTCATCGTCGGCCGCCCACACGGCGTCGATCTTGGGGAAGCGCGTGAGGTAGTCCTGCATGACCTTGAAGGCGTCGTCACGGTTCCAGTTGGCGTACTTGGCGTCCAGCAGCTTGATGCCGGGGTGGTTCTTCAGCACGCTGTTGAACGCGTCCATGCGCTCGTTGTCCAGCGTGGTCGCAATGCCGCGCATGGCCACCACGTTGCCCTTGCCGCCCAGCGCCTTGGCGATGTATTCGGCCGGAATCTTGCCGAAGGCCGTGTTGTCACCGGCCACATACGCGTCCTGCGCGCTGGTGTCGGTCAGGCCACGGTCCACCACCGTCACGTACACGCCCTTGGCTTTGACCTGGGCCACGGGCTTGGTCAGCGCGGCCGATTCAAACGGGAAGATGACCAAGGCGTTGATCTTGTTGACCGTGACCAAGTCTTGCAGCTGGTTGGCCTGCTCAGGCGCGCCGCCTGCGGTCTTGACGATGACCTGCAGGCCGGGGTGGGCCTTCTCCAGATCCTTCTTGGCTTGGTTGGCCCAGTACACGATGCCGCCGGTAAAGCCGTGCGTGGCCGACGGAATGGCCACACCCACGATCGTCTTGTTGGCTTGCGCCATGGCAGGGCCGGCGAGCGCCAATGCGGCTGCGGCGCCCACGGCCGAGAGGGCCAGGCGGCGGGTGAAATTGAGCTTGCTGCTGTTCATGATGCGTTGTCTCCTGTTGCTATTGCTTTGCTGAAAAATGGCCATGAAAGCCTGGCCGACTGGGGAACACTGAGGAAATCAGAAACGGGTCGGAAGCCCTTCGGCCTGCGCCACACCCCGTTCGGCCTGAGCCTGTCGAAGGGCTGTAACCACGGGGCGTGTGTGCCATGGCTTCGACAAGCCCAGCCCGAGCGGCTTGGGGCAAGAAGTACGGATTCATGTCATGGAATTGAGGCTCTGCGCGTGGGGCTGAGCGCTCTTTCAACCCCGTTCGCCCTGAGCCTGTCGAAGGGCCTCCACCACTGGGCGCGTGTGCCCTGGCTTCGACATGCTCAGCCCGAACGGTGGCGGTTGAACTGCCACGCGGGACGAACAAAAGGAATGGAGTTGCAACATGGACGTCACCTGCGCCCCCGCTGCATGAACGCCACCGCAATGATCACAAAGCCCTGCACGGCAGCGTTCAAATACACGCTGATGATGCTGGTCAGATTCAAGATATTGCTGATGACCGACAGCAGGATCGCCCCCACCACCGTGCCGGTGATGCTGCCCGCCCCGCCCTTCAAAACTGTGCCGCCCACGATGACGGCGGCAATCGCCTCCAGCTCCCACAGCAAACCCGTGGTGGGCGATGCGGACCCCAGACGCGGCACATACAGCAGCGTGGCAATGCCCACACACACGCCTAGCAGCATGTACGTCAGGATCTTGATCTTGTGCACATCCACCGCCGCGTACTGCGCCACCTGCTCGTTGGAGCCGATGGCCTGCACATAGCGGCCATAGGCCGTGCGGTTCAGGATCACGCCGCCGATGACAGCCACCAGCAGAAAGATCCACACGGGGATGGGCACGCCCAGCAGGTTGGCGTAGTACACCGGGCTGTAGATGTCCGACAGGTCGTTCTCTAGCGTGATGGCGCCGCCGTTGGAGAAGTACGTGAGGCACGCACGGAAGATGCCCAGCGTGCCCAGCGTCACGATGAAGGGCTCGATGCGCCCCTTGGTGATGAGCAGACCATGCACCAGCCCGAACACCGCGCCCAACACCACCGCCAGCAGCATGCCCACCACCACGGCCGCCATGGGCGAGCCCAGCACGGGCGCCATGGCGTTCATGAACAAGATGACCGAGCCCGCGATCAGCGCCGCCATCGACCCCACCGACAAGTCGATGCCGCCCGAGATGATCACAAAGCACATGCCCACCGCGATGATGCCGATGAAGGCCGTGCGCGTGAGCACGTTCATCACGTTGTCGTAGGTGGCGAAGTTGCTGTTGAGCAGCGTGCCCGCAATGCACAGCAGTACCAGGCCGATGACCGGGCCCAGCCCGTGCAGCTTGCCCCACCAGGCCGTGGCGCCGCCGTGGCGGCCTGCACCAGGTACGGCGGTGGTTGCGTTTTCAGCGGGTACCTGTGGCATGTGCGATCAACTCCTCTTCGGTCAAATTTGGCTCTTGGAGCGTGGTCTGCAGCCGCCCGGCGCGCATCACCGCCACGCGGTGGCACAGGCCGATCAGCTCCATCAGTTCGGACGAAATCACCACAACAGCAAGCCCCTGCTCTGCCAGGCGCTGCACCAGGTGATAAATCTCGCGCTTGGCGCCCACGTCCACGCCGCGCGTGGGCTCGTCGAGCACCACCACGCTAGGGCCGGGGTGCAGCACCTTGGCCAGCGCCAGTTTTTGCTGGTTGCCGCCCGACAGCGACGATGCGCGCACCTCCAGCGACCCGGTGCGGATGCCAAACTCCTGGACGGCATCACGCAGCGCAGCCTGCTCGGCCGCCGGGTTCAGCCAGGGCTTGGCATAGCGCTCCAGCGCCATCAGCGTCAGGTTGGGGCGCAGGCCAAAGTGCACGTGCAGGCCCTTGCCCTTGCGGTCTTCGCTCAGGTAAGTGAGGCCATGGCGCGCCGCATCGCGCGGGCTTTTCAGCTGCACGGGTTTGCCAGCAATCTCCACCGTGCCAGCCGAGCGCGGGCGCAGGCCCAGCAAGCCCTCGAACAGCTCCGTGCGGCCGGCGCCCACCAACCCGGCAAAGCCCAGAATCTCGCCACGCCGCACTTCAAAACTCACGTCCTCTGCCCAACCAGGCACCGTGAGGCCCCTCACCTTGATGATCGGATCGCCCGCTGGCGCTGGCAACTTGGGCGGGAACAAATCGGCCAGCTCGCGCCCCACCATCAGGTTGGCCATCTGCCGGCGCGTCACGCTGGCCGTGGGCTCGCGCGCTACCAGCAGGCCGTCGCGCATCACGATCACCTCGTCGGTGGTGCGCTCCACCTCGTCGAGCTTGTGCGATATGTAGATGATGGTCACGCCCGACGCCTTCAGCTCGGCCATCAGCGCAAACAGGCGCTCCGTCTCGCCGGGGGTCAGCGTGGCGGTGGGCTCGTCCATGATGAGCAGGCGCGCATTGCGGGCCAGCGCGCGGGCAATCTCCACCAGCTGCTTTTCGGCCACGATGAGTTTGCGAACGCGTGTGTCCGGGTCCAGCTGCAAACCCACCTGCGCCACGGCCGCACGCGTTTTCTCGCGCATCGCCTTGTCGTCCAGAAACCATGACCCCCACGGTCGCGCACTGCGTGTCGCTCCCTGCCCCCCGAGGGGGCCGCTTTCTGCCTTGGGGCGGCCCGGCGGCAGAAAGAAGCCCTTCTTGATCTCATGGCCCAAGAAGATGTTCTGCGCAATCGTCAGGTCGTCCGCCAGGTTGAACTCCTGGTGGATCAGCACAATGCCCTGCGCCTCCGCCGCGCGCGATCCGCCGCCGGGCGCGCGCACCGCGCCGTCCACCACCACCTCGCCAGTGGTGGGGCTCTCGTACCCCGCCAGAATCTTCATCAGCGTGGACTTGCCCGCGCCGTTCTCGCCCAGCAGGCCATAGACCCGGCCCGGCTGCAGCGCAAAGTCCACCCCGTGCAGCACGCGCACGGGGCCGAACTCCTTGGTCACGTTGCGAAACTCGACGGCTACGCTCATCGCACTGCCCCTGTTCCTACAACTGCTCCAGCGCCCGGACCCGTCACCGAGCCCGCGCGCGACAGGCTCTCCTGCATGGCCAGCACGCCCGCACCCACCACCCCCGCATCGTCGGCCAGCGGCGCGTATTGAATCTCCAGGTGGCGCGTAGAAAGCGCCAGCGAACGGTGGTACACGCTCTGCCGCACCGACGCGAGGAACAGCGGCCCCATGTCCGTCACCCGCCCCGCAATGAACACATGCGACGGGTTGAAGAAGTTCACGATGGACGCCAGCATCTGCCCCACCAGGCTGCCCGCGCGCTGGATGATGGCGTTGGCCGCCACATCGCCCGTGCGGCTGGCCTGGGCCACGTCTTCAATGGTCAGCGTGCCCGTGCTTTGCAGCCGCTCGGCCAGCAGCGCGCTTTCGCCACGCTGCGCAGCCTCCATCGCCATCCGCGCCATGGCGGGCGCTGCGGCCATCGCCTCTACACAGCCCTGGTTGCCGCAGTGGCAGCGCGGCCCGCTCTGGTCCACGCAGATGTGGCCCACGTCACCGGCCGACCCGTTGGCGCCCCGGTACACCTGCCCGTGGCACACGATGCCGCAGCCAATCCCCGTGCCCACCTTGATGACCAGGAAGTTGGGCAGATTGCGCTGCAGCCGGTACATCTCGCCCAGCGCCATCAGGTTCACGTCGTTGTCCACAAACACTGGCGCGGCAAACGCCTCGCGCAGGTAGTCGCGGATGGAAAAGCCGTCCCAGTCGGGCATCAGCGGCGGGTTGACGAGCTGCCCACTTTCAAAATCCACCGGCCCCGGCACGCCCATGCCAATGGCAATCACCTGATTGGGCGCCAGCCCGCAGCGCGCCAGCAGCTCCCGCATCAGCCCCCGCACCCGCGCCAGGATCACGCCCGGCCCCTGGCGCACATCAATCGGCTCGCGGTGCCGCGCCAGCACCGTCATGTCGGGGCGCATCACAGCTATTTGCATGCTGGTGGCGCCCAGGTCGGCGCCAATCACCACGCCCAGAGTTTCGCTCAAACGCAGGGTTTCGGCCCGTCGGCCGCCAGAGGATTCCTGCAAACCCACCTCGTCGAGCAGGCCTTCATCGAGCAGCGCCGCCACCATGGCGTTGGCCTTGCTCTTGGAATAGGCCAGGCGCTGCGCCAACGCATTGCGCGACGCGCCTGCGGACCAGAAGATGGTCTGCAAGACGTTCAGGTCTTCAGTGCCGCAGTGACTCCAGCGGGTGGATGGCAAGGCTTGTCTCCTGTCATGTTTTTGTGCAGCACCTCATGGGGATGGGTGGTTGACAGGGATGCTATGCGGTCTACTTTGGCCGAGCAAGGCTTAACTTAGGCCCAAATTAGGACAAAGATAAGTAAGAGGCTTTTAGTCTGCAAAAATACGGCGATGCTGACACTCCAATCACTGCACGATTTTGCAATCCATCATTTATTTTCTCAGTAGGAATTAAAAATGAAAGAAAAAATTTCAACAGATCTTTATTCAGATGAAGACTTTGCCGAAAAGCTTTTAAAGGTTGGTGGCGCTGTAATATTTTTCACCTTAGGAGTAGCATTATTTTATTTTTTATGGTTTCATAACCACAAAATCTCCAACAACCCTGGCGACTGGGGAGCTTTTGGGGACTATATTGGAGGCCTAGTAAATCCTGCAGTCGGTCTTGCAACGGTGATTCTAGTGATTTTTTCGATAAATATTCAACGCCGCGAACTTCGAGCTTCGCTGCACGAAATGAAGGAAGCAAACGAAGCTGCTTCACGCATGAGTTTCGAGCAATCCTTATTTGCATGGCTCGAAAATTATCACTCCCAGATTCGCGACATTGCAGTCGGGCAACATAAAGGCAGAAAGTTCTTGCTGCACTTCTATGAATACCACCTTTCCCCACTGCAAACAATTCGATTTTCCGAGCAAAAATCAGCAACGCTTATAAGGAATGATTTTGAAGCAAATCAGTTCTATAAGCAGATCAATCCGGATGGCAAGGTGAATGATGTGCTTGCCAACATTCAATTCCGTGCAACCTTAGACTATACAAATCAATATTTATTGCATAGAACATATTTGGATGCACCATTTAGAACTCTCTATCACCTCATCCGCTGGATTGACGAAAGCCCGCTATCCGTTGCCGAAAAATGGCACTACTGCACGTTGGTAAACTCGCAGATATCTTGGCCAGAACTTGTTATTATCTATTACAGAGGACTAACAAAGGAAGGAGAGAAATTTGCCAAATACGCGAACAAATATGCTCTTTTTGATGACCTGACGACGCCTGATGAGTTAATAAGATTCGCCACACACGAACTCACCAGTTGCCCCGAAGATCAACGCCCTCGGGTGCGCGACGGCGACGCTCCGTGGCCTTATTCCGAGAGTGCTTTTGATTCATCCAAAGCAAAGAAGAAGCTGGCTCTGCCCACTGATTTTTAAAAGACGCAGGACAGCGCTGATTCAATTAATGGTGTTGTAGGTATTAAAAAACGTCTCCTGGCCGCCCACCAATCCTGCCAACTTAAGGAATCCAGCGGGTAAACCCGAGTGGTTCCTTATATCGTTTTCGATAGTATGAATGCACTTATGAGGTTAAAAATATGACCTCGGGTTTACCCTGTACTGCAAGAGTTCATCACGGCTTTGCACTCCGACGCGCTGCGCGATAGTCAGCGCACTTCTCCCTCTTGCTTCACTCGCAATCGCAAGCTTTCCTTCGTCTGTGTAGTCGCCTACTTTCTGAGTGGCGTTCGTGCCGCCGTT
>CAMTXG010000010.1:0-70092 GCA_947085645.1 uncultured Gammaproteobacteria bacterium | reverse complement strand
GCTCTGCGCGCTCGGCGTCAGTGATTTGCAGCTTCGTGGCGGGGCGTCCAGGGTGGGCCATCGGCGTAGTCTCCTGCTGGGAAACTCCTTGGATTAATACGCACCAAAATAATTCAAATTACTTGTGAGACGCCACACTAGTTCTTGCGGGGCACCACCCAGGCGTGCTCGTTGATACCGATCACGTTGAAGAAGATCGCCACGAGCCGCTGCAGATTGTGGAACTGGATGACATGGCCATGGCTTTGTTGCTCTGCCGCCCAGTTGAGCACCGAACCCGCTGCCGCAAAATCCACGCGAATGAGCTTGTCGCACGCGATAGTGAGCGGCACGCCGGGGCGCATCAGCGCCTGGAAAGGCTCCAGCATCGGCGTGGCATCGCCGTCGATATGGCCCATAAGCTGGGCCGCAGGGTCCGAGTCCAGCGGGGCCGGCGCAGACGCATCACCCAGGTCCGACGGGCCGAAATCGCTGTCAGCCGCCAGAGGGGCCGCGCCCGAGGTCGCGCCTTCGTTGTCCGAATAGCCGCAGCGCGGTAACACCCACGATGGGGGCGAGACCTCATAGGTCACGCAGTAGTCCAGCGCCACCAGCTCAAACTCGTCCGCCTTGCCCATCAGGCGCAGCGCTGCCATGCGAAGGCGCCACCATTCGGGGCTGGTAGACCGGTCTCCCGACTGCGCCTTGGCGTCCAGCAGGGCATTGAGCTTTTCCACCCCCGAAAACACCAACTGACCGTCTCGGTCCGCCCACAGGGTGAACTGGTCGGCCATCAGCGGTACAGCGGCCTCATCGATGGAAACAAGGCGTGCCCAGGACAACGTCCAGGGCGATGCCGCGCGCGCCAGCGAAGCCTGCAGCGCCGCCACAGAAGACACGGCCACCGTGGGCGGTGCATTCCAACTGAAGTCCTTGCGCACGGCACCCGCTGGAGCGCCAGACCCTGCTGCGGGCGTTACATCCACCACCATTCCCAGCTGCTCTGGCATCGAGAACCACAGCGGCGCAGAACGGCTGTACTGGGCTGCAAAATCGATGGCCAGGGTGTCAAAACGGTCATGCTGCCCCGTGGCGCGGTACAGATCAAACAGCGTCATCCAGATTTCGAGCTGCTGTTCGGGCGGGTCCTGCTGGTGCTGGGCCAACACGTCCAGCAGACCAGACTCTGCGCCGGCGTGGTCACCATTGGCAAACCGGATGGCGGCTTCCTCTAGATCGGGTTCGTGCACGAATTCCTCCGGTTCGAATGCGGGCGCGCGCGCAAACGCTGCTGCTGGGGCCGCAGGGCTGAAGGATGCTTCATTCGGGCCGCTGTCACTCATTGATGCATCAGTGCCGCCAAACCGGCCAATGGCCATGCTGTCGTCTGCAAAAAGCGGTTGGACAGCGGGTTTGTTGTCAAGCGGCGCGGGCAGGCTGCCGGGTGCCGTGGGCGCGTAGGCGCGGGCGTGCGCTGATTCGCTGCCCTCAGGGCTGGATTCGGGCATCGCGCCGGGCTGGGTGGGGGCCTCAGCGCCTTGCTTGCTCTTCCACCACTGCTGGGACATTTGCGCTTCGATCTCGTCGATCTTCTTGAGCGTGACGGCGCGCTCGTCGGGCGAGGCCATGCTGCTCTGGAAAAACGAGGGGCGACCCGCTGCGTCTTCCACCCGCTGGCCCTGCAGCACCTCGCGCTGGCGCAGCTTGCGCAACTGATCGAACTCGCGGCGCCGGACAAAGTCATTGCGGCGCTTGCGCTCGATCATCTCCTTGAGCATCTGCTTGCTGTACTGGCTCTCCCGATCGTCCTGGATGGAGTCCAGCTCGGTCCAGTTCACCGTCGGGTTCTTCACGAACCGAACCACCTTCGACAGCAGGCCTCCGGGGGTGGTTTCTTCCTTGCTCATGGCTCAGGGTGCAAGTGGTGCGCGGTGCAATCAGGCCGGGTGACCCAATCAATCACCAAACATCTTTTGCTTGAGTTCGCGGCGTTGCTGGGCTTCCAGCGACAAAGTGGCCGTGGGGCGTGCGATGAGACGGCCCACACCAATGGGTTCGCCTGTTTCGTCGCAATAGCCATAGTCGCCGGAGTCGATGCGGGCTATGGATTGCTCGATCTTTTTGAGCAGCTTGCGTTCGCGGTCGCGGGTGCGCAGCTCCAGGGCGTGCTCTTCTTCGATGGTGGCGCGGTCGGCGGGGTCGGGCACCACCACGGTGTCTTCACGCAGGTGCTCTGTCGTTTCGCCCGCGCTGTTGTGGATTTCCTGTTTGAGATGAACAAGCTTCAAGCGGAAAAACGCCATCTGCTTTTCGTTCATGTACTCGCTGTCAGGCATGGCCGTGACTTCAGCATCGGTCAGCTCAGCGGCGGACTTGGTTTTCCAGTTGTTCGCCAGCTTGGGGTCTTTTTTTGCAGCCGTGAAAGTCGGGTGCACTTGCGCAGTCGTGGGCATGGTGTGTTGATAACTGGCTTTGGCGGCGGTCGAAGCCACTGCCTGGGCCATGGATGGTACGGTCAATTGGGCCAGTCGGGAAGAAGGCCGGGTTGTGCGCACGGGTACCTGCGAGCCTGCTTGCAGGACAGGGGCCGGGGCGGGTGCCGCCACGGCTGGGGTTGCGGCCGCCTTGGGTGATGAAGCCACCTTGGCAGTGGCCTTTGCAGCAGCTTTCGGTGCCGCTGGGGCGGCGGCGCTTTTCGCCGCGGCAGGGGTGGCCTTGGTGGCTCCCTTGGGTTTGCTGGTGTCGGCTTTCACTTCCTGGTCTCCTCGCAATACGGGCGGGCCCCAACTGCTTTCGCAGCCAAGGGCGGGTGGTAAGCCTTCCGGGGTTCTTGCCGGGGCGCGATTGTATCGACCTCTACTGACGCAAACGGAAACGTTGCAGATACAACACAAACCAGCTGGTTATCCCTCAGGTCTGATGGCACCAGAGCGTCAGACAAGGCTTTGTTCCAGCCCCTGCAGGAAGATGTCCTTGGGCAGGTCAATACCAATAAAGACCATCTTACTGTTGCGGACCTCGCCCTCGGCCCACTGCGGGCCCAAATCGCTGCCCATGAGCTGGTGCACGCCCTGGAAGATCACCTTGCGCTCGGTGCCCTTCATATGGAGAACACCCTTGTAGCGCAGCATGCGCGGGCCATAAATGTTGACAATTGCGCCCAGAAAATCTTCGAGCTTGGCGGGGTCGAACGGCCGGTCGGAGCGGTAGACAAAGCTCTTGACGTCATCGTCGTGATGATGGTGATGCCCGTGGCCGCCATCGCCATGCTTGTGTGAGGGGTGGTCGCAGTGCTCGCCGTGTTCATGGTCGTGATCTTGGTGGCCCTGGTCATGAGCGTGGTCGTGTGCCTCTTCGTCCTTGAGGAAGTCCGGGTCGATGTCCAGCTTGGCATTGAGGTTGAAGCCCCGCAGGTCCAACACCTCCTTGAGCGGCACTTCGCCAAAATGCACCGCCTTGATAGGCGCGCGCGGGTTCATGTGCTTGAGGCGGTGGATCAACGCGTCGGTTTCCTCCTGGGACACCAGATCGGTCTTGGACAGGAATATCTGGTCCGCAAAACCCACCTGGCGGCGCGCTTCCTGGCGGTCATTCAGTTGCTGCGGCGCATGTTTGGCGTCCACCAACGTGATGATGGAGTCGATCAGGTACGTCTCGGCGATCTCTTCGTCCATGAAGAAGGTCTGCGCCACCGGGCCGGGGTCGGCTACGCCGGTGGTTTCGATCACGATGCGCTCAAAGTCCAGCAGGCCCTTGCGCTTTTTGGCCGCCAGCTGCTGCAACGTTTCGCGCAGGTCTTCGCGGATGGTGCAGCAGATGCAGCCGTTGCTCATCTGCACGATCTGCTCTTTGGTCTCGGTCACCAGAATCTCGTTGTCGATGTTCTCTTCGCCGAATTCGTTTTCGATCACGGCGATCTTCTGGCCATGGGCCTCGCTCAGCAGGCGCTTGAGCAGCGTCGTTTTGCCAGAGCCCAGAAAGCCGGTGAGGATGGTGACGGGGATCAATGCCATAAATCTGTCTTTCAATCGGGTCAATACATACGCAACGGGCAAGGCCCGCAAAGCGCAGCGCCCCATGAGGGCGGGGCGTATTTTCAGTGTACCGAGGCTGTCAAGCCCCTGCCGGGGGCCGGTCGGTTCACCCCTTGCGCATCACCACCAGTCCCTTGAGATACTCCCCTTCCGGGAACTCCAGCGTCATGGGGTGGTCGGGCGCACCGCCCAGGCGCTCCAGAATGTAGCCATCCACGCCTGCATCGGCGCCCGCCGAGGCCACGATCTTGTGGAACAGGTCGGCACTGATGCCCCCCGAACACGAGAAGGTAAACAACACCCCGCCCGGGGTCAGCAGCTGCAGCGCAAGGCGGTTGATGTCTTTGTACGCCCGCGCGGCGCGTTCGGCGTGCGCTGCGGTGGGCGCGAACTTGGGCGGGTCGAGCACGATGGCGTCAAAACGCTGGCCTTCCTTGAGGAACTGGCGCAGCGAGGCGTTGACGTCGGCATCCATGAAGCTGGCGTGGTTCAGATCGAAGCCGTTGAGCGCCACGTGGGCACGGGCACGTTCGAGCGCCGGGGCGGACGAGTCGATGGACGTCACATGACCATCGGCCACAGTGCCTGCCGCGCGCATGCCCGCCAGCGCCGCCACACTGAAGCCACCGGTGTAGCAAAAGCAGTTGAGCACGTGCTTGAAACCCAGGCGCTGCGCGTAGTCGGCAAAGCGCTTGCGGCTGTCGCGCTGGTCCAGATAGAACCCGGTCTTGTGGCCCTCGGCGATGTTCAGCGTCAAGCGCCAGTGGTGTTCGTGGATGGACAGTTCAAGCGGCGGCGGTGCATCGCCCGCCTGCGCAGGCGCGCCGCCGCGCAGCCAGCCGGTGGCGGGCTCCAGGCCTTCCAGCGCGCGCACGCTGGCGTCCGAGCGCTCATACAGTTTGGCGAGGCCCGTCTCGCGCAGCAGGGCGTCGGCGATCACGTCTTTCCACCGCTCGGTGCCGGCGCTGGTGAACTGCGCCACCAGCGTGTCGCCATAGCGGTCCACGATGAGCCCGGGCAGGCCGTCGGACTCGCCATGCACCAGGCGCACACCATCGCTTTGCACATCAAAACGGGCTCTCGCGATGATGGAACGCGCGCAAGCAGCTATAAAAAACGGAGCATCAATGCGCTGCGCCTCATCAAAGCTCCACACCCGCGCGCGGATGCGCGAGCTAGGGCTGTAGGCAGCCCAGGCCAGGAACTGGCCTTCGTGCGACTCCACGCGCACGGTCTCGCCGCTGTCGCCCCCGCCCTTGGCGATGGCCGATTCAAAGATCCAGGGGTGACGGCGCAAGAGGGAGCGCTCTTTGCCGGGGCGAAGACGAAGGATTTTCATGAGGGCATTGTCCCCGAGCAGGGCATGCGCGTCCCCGCCACTTCCTGACAAATCAACGCGCGGGCTGCGCCAAGCATCGCCGCGTACTCGTGTCTGTCGGCCAACGCGCGTCCAATTTCCTGCACTCCGCACCCCATGTTCTCGTCAATGCATCACGGGCGCTTCGCGCCTCTCTCCGTGTGTGTCGTGTCGGAGTGAATTTTTTGGACATACGGTCACACATCGACCGTGCCTGCATACACCAAAAAGGCGATCGCAGCTATTGCGGACAACGCGGCAAACGTTTGCTTGCTATTTCATAGCTGAAACATAACGATACAAAGGTAAAGACAAGACACCCTAATTCTCGAACCTTTCCAGGCGCCCCGATGCACTTCAATCAGCTCAAAATCTCCACCCGCCTCACCGTACTGCTCGCCGTCTTGTGCCTGCTCACCGTAGTGATCGGCGTTGCGGGGCTGACAGGCATGCACCGCGCCAATGCGGGCCTCAACACGGTCTACCAGGACCGGGTGGTTCCCCTCAAGCAGATCAAGACGGTCTCTGACGCGTACGCCGTGTTTGTGGTGGACACCGCCCACAAGGTGCGCGATGGGGCTTTGACGACGCCACAGGCCCTGGACTCCATTGCAAAGGCCAGGAAGGACATTGACGACAATTGGAATGCCTACCTTGCCACCGAACTGGTGCCCGACGAAACGCGACTGGTCGGGCAATTCAAAACCCTGCAACCCAAAGCCGACGAGGCGGTCCGGTCTATAGAGACACTGATCCGCAGCAATGATGTAGCTGCACTCACCACCTACGCGGCCAAGGAGATGTACCCCGCGCTCGACCCCCTGCAGGATGTACTGGGTGCACTGGTGCAGGTGCAGCTTGACACGGCGCTCAAGGAGTACCAGCGTGCAGAGCAGTCTTTCGCAAACACCAGGCTGTTCATGGCGATAGCAACCACGCTCGGCGTTCTCTTTGCAGTCGGTTGTGGCTACTTGGTGGCACGCAGCATCGTGCGCCAACTGGGCACAGAGCCCGGAACTGCCGCGGCATTGGCACGAAGCGTGGCGCAGGGCGATCTCACCGTGTCCATCGCACTCAAGAGCGGCGACACCACCAGCCTGATGGCGCAGCTCAAACGCATGCAGGAGAGCCTGGTTGGCATGGTTTCCCTGGTGCACCACAGCTCTGTGAATGTGGCCAGCGCTTCGGAGCAGATCGCCCAGGGCAACAACAGCCTGTCCTCCCGCACCGAGGAGCAAGCCAGCGCGCTGGAGGAAACTGCAGCGTCCATGGAAGAGCTCAACACGGCGGTGCGCCAGAGCGCTGACAGCGCGCGCCATGCCAACCAGTTGGCGCATAACGCGTCGACCGTGGCGCAGCAAGGCGGCTCGGTGGTGGCTCAGGTGGTAAGCACGATGAAGGGCATCAATGAAAGCTCCAGCAAAATCGCAGATATCATTGGTGTGATCGACTCGATTGCGTTCCAGACCAATATCCTCGCACTGAACGCTGCGGTGGAGGCGGCCCGGGCGGGCGACCAGGGCCGAGGCTTTGCAGTGGTGGCCACCGAAGTGCGGAACCTGGCCGGGCGCAGCGCCGAGGCAGCGCGTGAGATCCGAAGCCTGATAGGCGCCAGCGTGCAACGGGTGGAAGCCGGTACGGCGCTGGTAGACCGTGCAGGCCAGACCATGACCGAGGTCGTGGACTCCATCCGCCGAGTGACAGAGATCATGGCGGAGATCAGCGCCGCCAACCAGGAGCAAAGCCAGGGCGTGGACCAGATCAGCGACGCTATCACGCAGATGGATCAGACCACCCAGCAAAATGCAGCGATGGTGGAAGAAATGGCCGCCGCCGCCGCTGGTCTGCGCGCCCAGGCTGGCGAACTGGTGGACACGGTGGCATCGTTCAAGCTCCCCGACCTCTCGCGCCCGGCGTTGACCATGTCAAACAACCCCTAGAGGGTGACGCTCAATCGCAACGTGGCGTGGTTCACGCAGCCGTTAGGGCTTCTTGCGCGCACGCGGGTGCGCCGCGTCATACACCTTGGCCAGGTGCTGGAAATCGAGCCGCGTATAGACCTGCGTGGTCGTGATATTGGCGTGGCCCAGCAGCTCTTGCACCGCACGCAGGTCGCCGCTGCTTTGCAGCAGGTGGCTGGCAAACGAGTGGCGCAGCATGTGCGGATGCACGGGCGTGGTCAGCCCGGCCTGCTGGCTGCGCTGGCGCAGGCGCAGCCAGATGGACTGGGCGGTGAGCCGGGCGCCGCGCTGGCCCACAAACAAGGCGGTATCGAGCCGCGCTGATCCTTCGCCGCCGAACGGCGCAGCCCGCAGCGCCAGCCAGGCCTGCAGCGCTGCGGTGGCCGCGCTGCCCACGGGCACGCTGCGGCGCTTGCTACCTTTGCCGAACACATGGGCCTCACCGGCCTGCAGGTCCACCCAGCCACGGCCCAGGCCCTGGGTGTCGGCATTGGGGATGGCATCGAGCCCCGCGAGTTCGCCCACGCGCAGGCCACAGCCGTACAGCAGCTCGACCATGGCCGCGTCGCGCGCCTCCAGCCAGGGGTCGGCGCCGGTGTTGTCAAACTCGGCCAGCCTCACCGCGTCGTCCACACCCAGCGCCTTGGGTAGCGGCTTGGGCGCCTTGGGCGCGCGCACGTCCTGCACGGGGTTGTGCGGGATCAGCCCCTGCCGCCCCGCCCACGTGAAGAAGCCGCGCCAACCCGAGAGGATGAGCGCAATGCCCCGCCCGCTGCGCCCGCCACTGTGCATCTGCGCCACAAAACGGCGGATGTGGGCGGTCTGCAGTTGCAGCAACGGCACATTTACGCCCGCCGCAAACTGCGCGAGCTTTTCAAGGTCCAGGGTGTAGAGGATGAGCGTGCGCGCCGCCAGGCGCTTTTCAACACGCACATGCTCCAGGTAGCGCAGGACGTGCGGGTCGAGCGGGGTGGGCGTGATGGGCGATTCAGACATTTGCCGTGGCCGAGCCGCCGCAGTGTTGGTGCTGCCTCGCGGGCTACTTCAGCCGCAGCAGCGCGGCACTGGCGAGTTCTGCCATGCGCGACAGAAATTCGGTGCCCATCGTGGCGTCAAAACGCTGCGGGTCGTGCGAGCCCAGCACCAGCAGGCCAAACGCGGGCGTGGCGCTGTCGATGGCGCCTGCGCGCAGCGGCAGCAGGGCCAGCGACTGGGCGGGTGCGCCCGCTTCGTTGGCCAGCCAGGCGGCGGGCTCAAAACCCAGGTTGGGGCCGCAGAAAGGCATGGTCAGCGACGAGGCGAAGGCGCGAGCGTCTTCGCTGGCGCCCTGGGTGAAGTCAGCGTCGATGTATGGCGCGGCCACTTCCCACACACGCACCGCTGCCTGGGGCACGTCGAACAAGGTGCGCACACCATCGACCACGGCCTGGGGCAGGTCGAACGGATCGCGCACCTGCAGCAGGCTACCGGTCCACTGGTGCACCTTGTTGGCAATGGCGGCGTTTTCTGTGCTGTTGCGCACCATTTCCATGATGCGCTGCTCCAGGCCCTTGATCTTCTCGCGCAGCATCTCGGCCTGGCGCTCTTGCAGGCTCACGGCGCGCGCGCCGTGGGGGCTGGTGATCTGAACGGTGGCCAGCACCTCGGCATGGCGCTCGAAAAATCCCGGCGTGTTGGTGAGGAACTGGGCGATGTCGTCTTCGGTGATCGGGGGGATGTGGGAGGTCGTCATAGAGTGGTGTCAGGAATGTCGATCTGGCCTTCAAACACCGTGGTGGCGGGGCCGGTCATGAATACGGAATCGGTGTCGGCACCGCTCCAGGCAATGGTGAGGCGGCCGCCGCGCGTGTCCACATGCACCTCGTTGTCGAGCAGGCCAAGGCGGATGCCCGCCGCCACCGCCGCGCAGGCGCCCGTGCCGCAGGCCAGGGTTTCGCCCA
The DNA here is from genome assembly GCA_947085645.1 of uncultured Gammaproteobacteria bacterium. GTDB lineage: Bacteria > Pseudomonadota > Gammaproteobacteria > Burkholderiales > Burkholderiaceae_C > Acidovorax. The sequence continues at coordinate 60,821 of CAMTXG010000010.1, read as the reverse complement.
CGCCGCGCTCAAACACGCGCAGCCGCACATGGGTGCGGTCCAGGATCTGTAAAAAGCCTGCGTTCACACGCTGCGGGAACCGCACGTGGTTTTCAATCAGCGGGCCGGTCTCCAGCACCGGCGCGGTGTCCACGTCGTCAACCAGCTGCACGGCATGGGGGTTGCCCATGGAGACAACTGCTACTAAAACAGTAGCTGCCAGCGCTTTACCATCAAGCGCTAGAGGCCATTTTTGCCCTAAACCTTGCTCCACGGGACTCAATCCGCTGGCATCGAACGGCACCTCGGCGGGCTCGAACTGCGGGCGGCCCATGTCCACGGTGACGCGGCCATCGGGCGTAAGGCGCGGGGCGATCACGCCGCCTTTGGTCTGGACGCGGATCGTGTCCTTGCCCGACAAGCCCTTGTCGTGCACAAAGCGCGCAAAGCAGCGGGCGCCGTTGCCACACTGCTCCACCTCGCCGCCGTCGGCGTTGTGGATCACGTATTCGAAGTCGATGCCTTCGGCAGGAGAAGGGCGGACGGTCAGGATCTGGTCCGCCCCCACGCCGAAGTGGCGATCGGCCAGAAAGCGGTATTGGGCGGTGCTGAGCCCCAGTCGGCCCTGGGTTTCGTCGAGCACCACGAAATCGTTGCCCGCGCCCTGCATTTTGGTGAAGCGAATCTGCATCCGGCGGATTATCGTCGGTGGTGCCTGAATATCCTCGGACTGCGCCGGTTTCCTTGGCGCACTAGGCTTGCACCCTTTCGCGCCACAAAGCCGCCACCGGCCAGGAGTCTTGAATGCACGATCTTTCCGCCTTCGCCATCACCCACAAATGGCCCGCCCAGCACCCGGACCGCCTGCAGCTGTATTCGCTGCCCACGCCCAACGGCGTGAAGGTGTCGATTGCGCTCGAAGAACTGGGCCTGGCGTACGAACCCCACCTGGTGAGCTTTGAGACCAACGACCAGACCTCGCCCGAGTTCCTGTCGCTCAACCCCAACAACAAGATCCCCGCCATCCTCGACCCGAACGGCCCGAACGGCCAGCCGCTGGCATTGTTCGAATCCGGCGCCATCCTGCTGTACCTGGCCGACAAGACCGGCCAGCTGATCCCGCAAGACGCCGCTGCGCGCTACGAGACCATCCAGTGGGTGATGTGGCAGATGGGTGGCCTGGGGCCCATGTTCGGCCAGCTGGGGTTCTTTCACAAGTTTGCGGGCAAGGACTATGAAGACAAGCGCCCGCGCGACCGCTACGTGGCCGAATCCAAACGACTGCTGGGCGTGCTGAACCAGCACCTGGCAGGCCGCCCGTGGGTGATGGGCGATCAGTACACCATTGCCGACATCACCATCTGGCCGTGGGTGCGCAACCTGATCGGCTTTTATGGCGCGGGCGACCTGGTGGAGTTTGGCCAGTTCACCGAAGTGCAGCGCGTGCTGGATGTGTTTGTGGCCCGCCCTGCCGTCGTCAAGGGCCTGAACATCCCGGCACGCGGCTGATCAGGCGTTGAAAGCAGGCGTTGCGGCATCAGCCCAGGCGCTCCTGCAAAAAGTCCAGAAAACACGCAATGCGCGCGGCCAGTTGCGTGTTGCGGTAGTACACGGCGCTGATGGGCTGGCGCACGTCCACCGTGTCCTTGGCCAGCACCTGCACCAAGTCGCCGCGTGCGCGGTCGGCGGTGGTCATGAAGTCCGACAGGCACACGATGCCCACACCCTGCAGCGCCAGTTGGCGCAGCGTTTCGCCGCTCGACGCCGTGATCTGCGGCACCACGGGCCACTCGTCGCCATGGGCGCCCCGCAGCGGCCAGCGGTTGAGCGACTCGGGCTGCGCAAAACCCAGCAGCGTGTGGCGAGCAGGGTCTGACAACGCCTGCACCGACCGGGGCTTGCCCTGCGCCTGCAGATAGGCAGGGCTGGCCAGCACGCGGATGCGGCTGGTGCACAGCGGCCGCGCATGCAGGGTCGAGTCGCGCAAAAGGCCAATGCGGATGGCCACGTCGGTGCGGCGCTCCAGCAGGTCGATGTTGAGTTCGTCGGTGTCCAGCTCCAGCGTGATCTGCGGATAGGCCTTGCGAAACGCGGGCACCAGCGGCACCACCGCATGCAGCATGAAGGGCGTGGCCGCATTCACGCGCAGGCGCCCGGCAGGTTGCTGGCGACGAGCGGCCATGTGCTCTTCGGCATCGTCGATGGACGCCAGGATGTCCCGGGTGCGCACCAAAAAGGCCTGACCCTCCTCGGTCAGCTCGGCGCGGCGTGTGGTGCGGCGCAGCAGCGTGGTCTCCAGCTTCTTCTCCAGCCGGCCCAGGGCCCGGCTGATGCCCGAGACGGTCTGCCCCAGCTGGTCTGCCGCCGCCGTGATGGAGCCGCCGTCGACCACGGCCATGAAGGCCTGCAACTCTTCCAGGGTGGTTTTCATGGGCGCAATGCTCGCTGATTGTTGATTCCAAATCAATTATCTATGGCTTGAAACCCTCTTTTTCCGCAAGGCTGCAAACCCGACACTTCCCTGCATCCACACAGGAGTTTTCCCATGCCCATTGCCCTGCTCGCGCTGACGCTCAGCGCTTTTGCCATCGGCACGACCGAGTTCGTGATCGTTGGCCTGCTGCCCACCGTGGCGGCAGATCTTTCCATCAGCATCCCCTCGGCGGGCCTGCTGGTGAGCCTGTATGCACTGGGGGTCGCGGTCGGCGCCCCTGTGCTCACCGCGCTGACCGGCAAGCTGCCGCGCAAGGCGCTGCTGCTGTCGCTGATGGCGCTGTTCACCGCGGGCAACCTGCTGGCCTGGCAGGCGCCCAGCTACGAGACGCTGGTGGCAGCGCGCATCCTTACCGGGCTGGCACATGGCGTGTTCTTCTCCATCGGCTCGACCATCGCCACCGGCCTGGTGCCGCGCGAGAAGGCCGCCAGCGCCATTGCCATCATGTTCACCGGGCTCACCGTGGCGCTGGTCACCGGGGTGCCGCTGGGCACCTTCATCGGCCAGCACTTCGGCTGGCGCGAGACCTTCCTGGCCGTGTCGGCCCTGGGAGTCGTCGCCTTCATCGGCAGCGCACTCTTCGTGCCGCGCAACATCGCCCATACGCCACCCGCCTCGCTGCTGCAGCAAGCCAAGGTGCTGGCCGAGCCCCGTTTGCTGCTTGTGTATGCCAAGACGGCCATCGGCTACGGCGGCACGTTCATCCCGTTCACGTTTCTCGCACCCATCCTCACCGACATCTCGGGCTTCAGCGCCAGCGCGGTGGGCTGGGTCATGCTGGTGTACGGTGTGTCGGTGGCCGCAGGCAACCTCTGGGGCGGCAAGCTGGCCGACCGGCTGGGTCCCATCCCGGCGCTGCGCATCATTTTTGCGCTGCTGGCTGCTGTGTTGTTGCTGCTGCAGTTCACCGCGCCCTACCCCTGGCTGGCGCTGGGCACCGTGTTGCTGTGGGGTGCTGTGGCGTTTGGCAATGTGCCCGGCCTGCAGGTGTATGTAGTTAAGCAGGCCGAGCGTTTCACGCCCCAGGCGGTGAATGTCGCGTCGGGTCTGAACATCGCGGCCTTCAACCTGGGCATTGCAGGCGCGGCCTGGGCTGGTGGGTTGATCGTGACGCACTGGGGCCTGCAGCACACGCCGTGGATTGGCGCAGTGGTGGTGCTGGTGTCGCTGACGCTCACGCAATGGAGCGGTGTACTGGACAAGCGCAGCGGCATCCCTGTGCGCAGCAGCGGGCCGGTGCCCGTGGGCCATTGAGATTTTTTTCGGCGTGCATTGAATGACTTTTTTACCCACCAAGGACTCCACACCATGACAGCTCACACCTCGCCCATCTCCTCACCCATCCCCCCATTCGGCCTGGGCACCTTCCGCCTCAAAGGCCAGGTGGTGATCGACTCGGTCACCCAGGGCCTGGCGCTGGGCTACCGCCTCATTGACACCGCGCAGATCTACGGCAACGAAGCCGAGGTGGGCCAGGCCATCGCCGACAGCGGTGTGCCGCGCAGCGCGCTATTCATCACCACCAAGATCTGGACCGAGAACCTGGCGGCCGACAAGCTCATCCCCAGCCTGAAAGAAAGCCTGGCCAAGCTGCGCACAGACCATGTCGACCTCGCGCTGATCCACTGGCCATCGCCCGGCGGCGCGGTGCCCGTGGCGGAGTTCATGGGCGCACTGGCCGAGGCCAAGGCACAAGGCCTGACACGGCAGATCGGTGTGTCGAACTTCACCATCGCCCTGCTGCGCGAGGCCATCGCCGCCGTGGGCGCCGGTGCCATCGCCACGAACCAGATCGAGCTGCACCCCTACCTCCAAAACCGCGCCGTGGCCGCGTTCGCACACAGCCAGGGCATCCACACCACGTCGTACATGACGCTGGCCTACGGCAAGGTACTGGGCGACCCTGTGCTGGGCGCCATCGCCCAGGCCCACGGAGCAACGCCCGCGCAAGTGGCGCTCGCCTGGGCCATGCAGCGGGGCTACGCCGTGATTCCATCGTCCACCCAGCGCGACAATCTGGCCAGCAACCTGAAGGCGCAGCAACTGACGCTGACGGATGCCGAGATGGCGCAGATCGCAGCGCTGGACCGGGGCGACCGTTTGGTCAACCCGGACGGCCTGGCACCCGCCTGGGATTGATTCGGTACGGCCCCTGGCGTGATCCACGTGTCAGATGCCCGACATCACCCGCACAAAGGCCGGCACCACCCCCAACAGGTCGTCGCGCCGCTGCACGGCATGTACGTCTGCACGCGGCCCCTGGGCGCCCAGGGGCTTGAACACGACGCGGGGCCCGAACAGCATGCCCAGGGACGAGGGCACCAGGGCCACGCCCAGCCCGGCGGCCACCAGGCTCAGCACGGCCGCCAGCTCCACGGTGGTCTGCGCCACCCGGGGCGCAAAACCCGCTTGCACGCAGCACTGCACGATGTGCTCGGCATGGGCCGACGAATCGCGGCGCAGCATCACAAAGGCTTCACTGCGAAGGTCCTTCAAGCCCAGGGCCTTGCGCGCCGCCAGTCGGTGGTCGGGCGGCAGCGCGGCCACCACCGGGTCGGGCCACAGCAGGGTGCTGGACAGCTGATCGTCATTGACGGCGGTGCGAGAGATGCTCACGTCGATGCGCTTGTCGCGCAGTGCAGCCTGCTGCAGCGAGGGCTGCATCTCATGCAGCACCACGTCCACACCCGGGTGGCTTTGCCGGTAGCGGGCCAGCGCCGCCGGAAACGGCCCCAGAAAGTGCGAACCCGACAGCCCCACCTCAATGCGCCCCGCCTGCCCCTGGCCGATGGCGCCCACGCGCTGGCGCGCGGCATCCAGCCGCTCCAGCACCGCACGCGCATCCACCAGATACGCCTGGCCCGCCAGCGTCAGCTCCACACGGCGGCTGGTGCGCACGAACAGCTGGGCGCCCAGCTCGGACTCCAGCTGCGCAATCTGCAGGCTCAGCGGCGGCTGCGAGACATGCAGGCGCTGCGCGGCGCGCGTGAAGCTCAGCTCTTCTGCCAGGGCAATGAAGTAACGCAGGTGCCGCAGTTCCATTGATACTTTTCAGGTATGGATCAAGACCAACAATATATTGGACTGCCCATTGTCTTGTTTCCACAATACCCTGACTACTACATTCCAACGGAGACAGACATGACGATCAAACACAGCCTTCTGGCCGCCACGCTGGCCCTCTCGGGCTTAGCCTCGGCGCAGGACAACTACCCCAGCAAGGCCGTCACCCTCACCGTGCCCAACCCGCCCGGCGGTGTGGTGGACACGTCAGCCCGCCTGCTCAACGAACCGTTGACACGCCTTCTGGGCCAGCCCGTGGTGATCGACAACAAGGCCGGCGGCAGCGGCAATGTGGCCTACGGCGCCGTGGCCCGCGCAAAGGCCGATGGCTACAACCTGCTGATCTCGTATTCGGCCTACCACGTGGGCAACCCCGCGCTGTCGCCCAGCCTGCCCTGGGAGGCCAAGGACTTTGCGCCCGTGGCCCTGCTCACCGTAGCCACCAACGTGATTGCGGTGCACCCCTCGGTGCCGGGCAACAACCTCAAGGAGTTCATTGCCTACGTCAAGGCCAACCCCGGCAAGGTCAACTACGCATCGCAGGGCAACGGCTCGCTCTCGCACATCGGCACCGAGATCTTCAAGCAGCAAAGCGGCACCTTCATGACCCACATTCCCTACCGCGGATCAGGCCCCGCCGTGGCTGATGTGCTGGCGGGCCAGGTGCAAGTGTTCATCACCACGCCGCCTTCGGTCATGCAGCATGTGCTGAGCGGCAAGCTCAAGGCCTTTGCTGTGACCGGCACCAAGCGCCACCCTGGTCTGCCCAATGTGCCCACCGTGGCCGAAGCGGGCATGCCGGACTTCAAGCTCGAAGCCTGGGTGGGCTTGTTTGCCCCGGCGGCCACGCCCCCAGCGGTCATCACGAAGCTGACGGGTGAGGTCAAGAAGGCCCTGGAGCTGCCAGAAACCCGCCAGCGCGCGGATGCCGCAGGCATCGAGCTGCGCTACCTGCCGCCCGAGGCACTCGGTGACCTGGTGAAGACCGAAACCACCTACTGGGCCAAAACCATCAAGGGCGCCGGCATCAAGGCCGACTGACCCGCAGCCCACCCCCACCTCCTTGCGTGATCTGTCCCGGCGCCGTGCGCGCAGGGCGGGCAGCGCTTTGCCCATTTTTTTCCTGAAAGACCGCCATGCAACGCACCTACCGCATCGGGCAGATCGTGCCCAGCTCCAACACCACGATGGAAACCGAGATCCCTGCCATGCTGCGCGCCCGCGAGCAGGTGCTGCCGGAGCGCTTCAGTTTTCACTCCAGTCGCATGCGCATGCAAAAGGTCACCAAGGAAGAACTGGCCGCGATGGACCGCGACTCCGACCGCTGCGCGCTGGAGCTGTCGGACGGCAAGATGGACGTGATGGGCTATGCCTGCCTGGTGGCCATCATGAGCATGGGCCTGGGCTACCATCGCGCGTCCGAAAAGCGGCTGCACGAAGTCACCGTGGGCAACGGCAAGCCCGCACCCGTGGTGTCGAGTGCGGGTGCGCTCGTCGAGGGGCTCAAGGCCATGGGCGCCAAGAAGGTCTCGATACTCACGCCCTACATGAAGCCGCTCACCCAACTGGTCGTGGACTACATCGAGCACGAGGGCATCGCCGTGCACGACAGCCTGTCGCTGGAGATCCCCGACAACCTGCAAGTGGGCGCGCAGGACCCTGCGGCCCCCGCCCAGATCGTGCAACGCCTGGACACACGTGGAGTGGACGTGGTGGTGATCTCGGCCTGCGTGCAGATGCCGTCTCTGGCGTCGGTGCAGCTCGCGCAAGACCAGCTGGGTGTGCCCGTGGTGTCGGCTGCGGTCTGCACCACCTGGGCCATGCTCCAGCGCCTGGGGCTGGAGACGCGGGTGCCCAACGCGGGCGCTTTGCTATCTGGCAAGTATTGAAGCAAGGTCGGCAGACCACACCGCACCACAGCACACGCACCAACCGCTGCAAGGCAAAACCCGATAATGGCCTGATGCCCCGCATCAGCCAACAACTCCACCCCCACCGCGAACCCGTTGCCACCCGCCTTGCCGCCACCGTGCTGCTGCTGCGCGATGCCGTGGGCGATGGGGCGCTGGAGGTGCTGATGACCCGGCGCTCGCCCCATGCAAGTTTTGCCCCCGGCGCCTATGTGTTCCCCGGTGGCGGTATCGATGCGCTGGATGCTGATCCCGCCACACACGCCGCCGCCGACCGCCGCGCCACGCAAAGCGATGTGCACCTGACCCAGGCCATTGCCGCCATTCGCGAGAGTTTTGAAGAGCTGGGCGTGCTGCTGGCGCGCCATGCCGAAGGCCCCCGCAAGGGCTTGATGGCCGATGCGCAGGACATTGCCGCCATCGACCGCCACCAGCCGTTTGCCGCGCAGTGCGCCGCGCGCGGACTGCGCCTGGCGGCCGACGGGGTGTATTTGCTGGCCCACTGGACGGCCGACCGCGACCTGGCGCGACGCTTCGAGGTGCCCTTTCTTGTCGCCCGCATGCCCGAAGGCCAGGAGCCCGTGGCAGATGAGTCCGAACAGTTTGAGCCCGTGTGGGTGCGCCCTGCCGATGCACTGGCGCGGCACGAGGCGGGGCAGTTCTTCATGATCTTCCCCACCATCCGCACGCTGCAGCGGCTGGCCAAGTTTGCCAACACCCAGGCCGTGCTGGACGCCGTGGCACACGAGCAGCCCCTGTGGGTGAGCTGCCCGCGCGCGGGCACGCTGGCGGGCAAGGAAGCGCGCTACATGGAAGACGAGATGCCGTTTGGCGAGCTGGCCCTGGTGTGCCCCGACGGGCAGATCGTGCACACGCTGGACTGGCAGACTGAGCGCCCCGTGCCGCTGCTGCGCAACGTGCAGCGCCTGACCGCCCCCAACCCCGGCGTGATGACCGGCCCCGGCACCAACAGCTACCTGGTGGGCGACCCGGCCACCGGTTTCATCGCCATCGACCCCGGCCCCGCCGATGCCGACCACCTGGACAAGCTGTGGCGCGCGGCCGGTGGAGACATCCGCATGATCGTGTGCACCCATTCGCACCCTGACCATGCACCGGGCGCCGCACCGCTGCAGGCCCTGTGTGTGCAGGCGGGCAAGGCCAGCCCGCCCATCCTGGGGCTGCCGTCCGCCCCCACCGCGCGCGCAGCCAGCGAGTTCACACCGGACCGTTCGCTACAAAATAATGAGCTACTCACGCTTACTGGACAATCGCCGGAAGGCAAAATCACCCACACCCTGCAGGTCATCCACACCCCCGGCCACGCGGCCAACCATCTGTGCCTGCTGCTGGTGGAAGACGCCCTGCTCTTCAGCGGCGACCACATCCTGAACGGCAGCACCACCGTGGTGGACCCACCGGACGGCAACATGGCCGACTACCTGGATTCGCTGGACAAGCTCGACGACGTGTGTGCCGAGCATGGCGTGGAGTTCATCCTGCCCGCGCACGGCTATGTGCTGGGTGGGCCGGTGCATACGGCACGCAGCGCCATTGCCAAGCTCAAGGCCCACCGCCTGGCCCGCGAGGCCAAGGTGCTGGCCGCCATGCAGGCGCTGCCGCAGGGCACCATTCAGGAGTGGGTACAGCGCGCGTATGACGACGTGCCGCCGCGCATGTGGCCCGTGGCGCAGCGCTCGCTGCTGGCGCATGTCGAGCGCATCCGCTCGCAGCAGCCCGGGAACAATTGATGCCCCCTGAGTGATGCCCCCTGAGGCGCTACGCACCTTCCCCCTCAAGGGGACGCCACCAGTGGCCCGGCGAAGCCGGTTCCACGGTGGCACTGGCATGCAGCAGCGCCCGTTTTGAAGGCACCGCCGACAATCACGCATTTGCCCTTTCGATTCCCACACGGCAAATGCCTTTCTTCCTCCCCCTATGACCGACAAGAACCCCGACCCCACCCACATCCGACTGGCCAAACGGGTGGCCGAACAACTGAACTGCTCACGCAGCACGGCCGAGCAATTCGTGGAAGGCGGGTTTGTGAGCGTGGACGGCCAAGTGGTGGAAGCCCCCGGCGCGCGCGTGCGCCCGGACCAGACTGTGACGGTTGCGAAAGACGCGAGCCTGCTGGAGCTGACGCCAGTCACCTTGCTGCTGCACAAGCCTGCTGGTTTTGAAGCCGGGCTGGGTCAGCCAGCCCAAGGTGGTGCGGCCCACGCCAGCCGCAGCCAGGGAGCCACCCCGGCCACTTCGCTGCTGGATGTCGCGTCCCATATGGCAGAAGACGCCTCGGGCATCCGCGTGCTGCAACGCCACTTCAAGCAGCTCGAATGCTTTACACCCCTGCCCACCGAAGCCAGCGGCCTCGTGGTCTACACCCAAGACAAACGCATCGCGCGCAAGCTGGCCGAAGACATCGAGTCGCTGGAGCAGGAATGCATCGTCGAGGTCGAGGGGGACATCGCCCCCAACGGCCTGCAGCGCCTGAGCCACGGCCTCACCTTCAACGGCCGCGCGCTGCCGCCCATCAAGGTCAGCTGGCAGAACGAGACCAAACTGCGCTTTGCGCTCAAGGGCATTCGCCCTGGGCAGATCCCGGCCATGTGCGATGCGGTGGGCCTGTCGGTGGTGGCCATCAAACGCATCCGCATCGGCCGCGTACCGCTGGCCAAGGTGCCTGAGGGGCAGTGGCGGTATTTGCAGCCCTGGGAAAAATTCTGATTCCCCCTGAGTCGCCTTCGGCGCCATCCCCCTGAGGGGGACGCACCCAGTGGCCTGGCGAAGCCAGTTCCACGGGTGCGCTGGCGGTACCGCGCCCACTGCTGGCGGCGGGATCAGAAGAAGCCACGCCGAAACGATCGCTATTAAAAACATAGCTGTCAGCGCTTATTGGTCAAGCGCTAGAGACCAATTTGACTTAAATAATTTCTCCCTTATCCGCTGCTACACTGCGCGACAAACAGGGAGGGAGTTCATGAGCCAAGTTCCATCAGACCGAGACAGCGCGGCGGGGCCGATGTCCACATTCATGCCGCAGAACATCGATGCGTATCCGCTCGAATTCACCGGCAGCGGGCGCGAATACTTCCGGGTGTGGATCGTCAACGTGTTGCTCAGCATCATCACGCTGGGCATCTACACACCCTGGGCCCGGCGCCGCACCGCCCAATACTTCTACAGCCACACGCTGGTAGCGGGCAGCCCCCTCGAATTCACCGCGCAGCAGCGCAAGATGGTGATGGGCTTTGTGCTGCTGATGCTGATCACCATTGCCTATCAACTGGCCGCCAACACAGGGCAGGACACGGCCGTGGGACTGTTCCTGCTGGCGGGCGCGGTGCTTGCGCCGTTCATCTGGGGCAGCGCCATGCGCTTTCGGCTGGGGGCCACGCGGTGGCGCGGTCTGCGGCTGCAGTTCACGGCCAGCTGGAAAGAGGTCTACGTCGCCAGCTGGCCCGTGTTTGCGCTGGCGCTGGTGTGGTTTGGCGTGTTCTATGGGCTGCAGATGCTGTCGCCCGAACTGGCCGACGCGCTGCAGGAGGCGCAAGAAGAGACCAAGCGCAAGCTGCCCACATTCACGCCCGCCATGGGCGCGCTGATCGTGCTGGGCCTGGTGCTCACCGTGCTGTGTTTCATCCGCCTTGAATACAACTACAAGAGCCTGCTGGTGCTGAAGGCCCAGGTGGGTGCCGAGCGTGGCCGCTGGAAGCCCGTGTACATGGACTTCGTGAAGATCTGGCTGGCCACGGTGCTGGTGTTCATCCTGTGCGTGGTGGCCCTGTCGCTCATTGGCACCCTGCTGGCGGGTAGTTCCATGGCGCTGGTGCAGGGTCAAGGCAAGGGCCTGGGGCTGTGGATCATCGTGTTGGTCGTGGGCGCCATCGTGGGCGGGTTCTTCCTGCTGTTCCTGGCCTCTGCACCCGCCCGCGCGTACCGTGAGGCCCGCATGTTCCGGCTCATGTGGGACAACATTGGTGTGAGCCATGTCGCGCGCTTCAAGTGCCACCTGCCCACCAGCGGCTACGTGTGGCTGCGCATCAAGAACATGTTCCTCACCCTGATCACGCTCGGTCTCTACCGGCCTTTTGCGCGGGTCAGTGAATACCGCATGAAGCTCGAATCCGTCACCTTGCATGTCAAGGGCGGTGTGGAGCAGGTCGCAGGCGCCATGGTGCGCCAGCAGCAAGGCGGGCTGGGCGATGCACTGGCCGATGCAGCGGGCCTCGACCTTATCGGCTGAGCATGACCGCACCGCAGCACGCCCCGCTGGTCCAAGGGCGTTGGTTTGATGGACTGAGCAGCAAGGCCCAGCCGGTGATGGTGAGCCTGCAGCCCACCTCGCGGGGCCCTTCGCTGGTGTTGCACCCGCTCGCGCAGCCGGGGGCTGTCCCAGCCACCTTTGCGTACAAGGACGTGGGCTGGCCCGAGGCCTGGAACGAGCGCCGCCCGCAGGTGCGTGTGGTGGTGGACCTGCGCGACCACGGCAGCCTGGAGATCGACGCGGTGGCCGAATGGCGCGCCGCACTGGCTGCGGCGGGCGAACGCCCCGGCATTGCCCAGCGCATGCAGACCCGCTGGCCTGTATTGCTGGGCGTGGCCGTGGCGGCTGTCGTCGGCCTGACCCTGTTCTACCGCTATGGCACCCCGTGGGCCGCCACGCAGATCACCCGGTTTGTACCCCTGGCCTGGGAGACCAGCGTGGCCGAGAACGTCTTGAAGCAGATGGACGAAGGCACCCTGAAACCCAGCAAGCTCCCGCCGGAGCGCCAGGCCCAGTTGAAAGCCCGCTTCGACGCACTGGTGCAACAAACCCCCAGCACGCTGCACCGCTACCCCCGCTACCAGCCACCGCTCACGCTCGAGTTCCGCTCCGGCATGGGCGCCAACGCCTTTGCACTGCCCGGCGGCAAGGTGGTGATGACCGACGGCATCGTCAAAGCCGCCGCTGATAAAGGGCTGTCCGATGATGCACTGGTGGGCGTGCTGGCCCACGAGATCGGCCATGTGGTGTACCGCCACACCACCCGCATGGTGGTGGAGCAAGGCGTGCTGAACATGGGCATGGGGTTGGCTCTGGGCGACGTGTCGGGCATCGTGTCCACCGGCGCATCGGTGCTGACCGGCCTGGCCTACAGCCGCAGCCACGAACGCGAGGCCGACTGCTTCGCCATCGCCCTCATGGGCCACGCTGCACTGCCCACGGCGCCCATGGGCAAGCTGCTGCTGGCGATTGCGCGCGACGAAGAAGAACGCGAAGAGAGCGAGGAGCAGGAAGAAAAGGACAAGAAGGCGGCCAAGAAAGACGCAGCCGCCTCAGCGCCAGACAGCCAAGCCACCGCCAGCGCCCCAGCGCCCGCCCCCAGCAAACGTAGGCCCGGCGCCAACGACGAGCCCGAGCACGCGGTGTGGTCGCTTCTGAGCAGTCACCCAGAAGCTGTTCAGCGTGCGACAGAGCTGGAAAAGGGGCATGCGCCGCATTGCCCCAAACTGTGACCAGGGTGCAGCGGGCACTGATGCAAACGACCTGTCGCACCTCATCCACCGCGATCCTATTCGTAGCGTGAACAGTAAAAGTATGTAATCGTCACCCCACCTAACGCACCGCACAGCAATTTTTTTGCTGGTCGCCCTGCAGGTTGGCGGTGCTGCGAGCTGGGCTCAAACAGCCAGCACCCCGGACAACCCCGAAGCCACTCGCAAAGCGCTCATCGCATTGCTCGCGGCAGCAAACGACCCAATCCCCCGCTCCTCGTCCTGCTCCGGAGCCTACGGTCAGCCGGATCCTGCCACGGTGAAGAATTTGCTGGCCATGCGCATGGCTTACCTCCATGCGGGTTCCAATGTGATCGAGGGCCACTGCGAGCACTCGCAGCAGTGCACGGTGTCGATCCGGCACGCTGCCGGAGAAGACGTGGCCTCGGTGGTCATTTTCTTTAAGTTGCGCGACGGCAAGGCGCGCTCATCCTCCCTTCGATGCGTCATCACACCGTGATGGCACAACAGGTTACCCACCGTAACCAAAGAAAGCACGGCGTCACATGCTTTCCAACCATCCCCCTGGAGAATTCGTTGCTTGAAAAGTAACGATCAACAAGATGGAGAGGAACCTGTGAACGATGTCATCCATATAGATACAGATGGGTTGCGTGCTCAGTTTCAGAAGAAGCTGCCGCCGAAGGTGCAGCGGTTCAGGCTGGATGACATTCCAAATGTAATGCGCTCCCGCTTAGGGTGGTCAGTGGCTGCGGCCCTGATGGATCGCTGGTTCAAAGGACCAGCTTATGTAATGTCAGACGCGGTGAAAAGTGGGCGCCCACCCCATAAGTTAACCCAACTCAATCCGGCACAACTGGATGAGCACACGGTGAAGATGGCGTGGGCCCTAAGCCATGCCAGAGTGAAAACAGCAATGACAAAACTGCAGGCCCAATGGGCAAGTCCGGCTGGAATAGCTCAGCTGCAACGACGAGTCTCAGAGCAGGGGCTGGGACGATCCACGCAATGTTGGCAATTCGGAAACCTTGCCAGTTCTGCAAAACTCGTCGACACAACGAGCCAAGTGAATTTCGAAGGCATCGGTCACTTTAGCGACCCCATGGACGACTTCTATGGCGCAATGGGCGAGGCAACACTCAAGGTAGCCGTTTCGGGCATCGTTACGCCAAAGAGCCCAGGCAAAGCAGCGATCGTGATCGACGAATTGGGCTTTTATTTGCGGGACTCCTACGACTTTAACGATGACTCCTTCTTATCGCAGCCTTTGGGCTTCTGGAGTTTCAACGGCGTAGAACGCAGCCCTCAACTGGCTCTGGACGTTCCCACAACCACCCAGTGGGTGCACGGAAACCCCGCCGAACTCCGCAGCCAGAACTATCTGGTGCAAAACAAGCACTTCCGGCAGTGGCGCAAAGAACAGGGATACGGCGGGGATTTTATGATCTTGTCGGACGTGCACCGGGTGCGTCTCGCCAACCCTGTTCGGCTGGAGTGGTGATGCGACTGGCTCTCTTCAAAAAGGTGCCCTGCATAGCATGGTGCCTCTCGCTCAATGCCCTGTGTCTAGCATCTTGGTATTTGGCCACCCCCACCTTCGTCGATGCTGAAAATAGCCCGCACCGGGTGTATCGCCTGGAGTTCCACAAAGCATCCGTTTTGCAACGTGTGGCGCACCCGACATACAAGATGCCCTACGTCGTTCGCCTATACCGAATCGAGCCCAAAACACTTTTGGGCGAAAGCACAGTCGTTGACTTGCTGTTCAACGGCGAGATCGGCTGGCATCTTGATGCTCCGCTGGCATTCAATAAGGTGTATGTTGGCCGCGACGTACTTTTCGAGAACATCCCGGTGGAATGCGCAGATCCCCCCCTCATCCCCAGTTGCCCCAACTACAAGCGATGAGCAGGTACGCAAATCTGCAGGCCATGCGCCATCGATGTTTTTAGCTGGACTGGATGGATAAATTCTCGACAGGAAAAGTGTGAAGCGCGCCGATAAGCCGGATTCTGTGCACCCGGGTCCTCTTGCGAAGACCCGAGCGTGACCGCCATTAATCTGGGCCGGGTGTCGCCACCACGGCTCGGTGCTACCTACCCGCCAACTCTGCGGAACCACATCAACGTTGGCCTACTTGGTATTGCTGCGCGTAGAGATTGCCCGTTTCACCCGAAGCGGGCGCCGCCCGCTTCGGGTGGCTATGGTCTTTGCGGCTTGCGCCGCAAACCGTCTGGCTTGCGCCAGCCGTACCCGCTTGCGCGGGTAACCGATAGAACACCTTCGGTGGCTTGTGCCTGCTCCGACTCGTCTCTGTTGCTCTGATCCTCACCTCACGGTGGGCAGCCGTTAGCTGCTACGCTGTCCTGTGCAGTCCGGACGTTCCTCCAGTGCCTGGTTTCCCAGATTGCACCAGCGGCGGTCTGGCGCGCTTCACGGGATGGATTATCGCCCAGCGCCTGACGCCCGATCCCAACCCAGCCCAAAACGCGCCAGGTACTTGCGCAGCCGGTCCGCGTCGTTGACCACCGTGCGCTGCGCGCGCGAGGCCTGGAACAGCTGGCGCCCTGCGTCAGACAGGGTGCGGGCCTGGCGGCACACCTGCAGCACGGCGGCCAGTTGCAGTTGGTCGAACAGGTCCATAGCCTCCACCGCTTCGTCGCCCAACAGCTCCGCAAGATCGTCGCGGCCCAACGCGCCGGGCGTGGACGCCAGACCATTGCGCGCATCGCTGGCGGGCTGCCACAGCCAGCGCAGGCGGGCGATTTCTGCCTCGACCAGGGGCAGGCTAATGCGGCCGCTGTCGGCCAGCGTGGCCAGGCGTGTCACGCTGGCCGACAGGTCACGAAAATTGCCGGTCCACAGCGCCTCGGGCGACTGGGCATAGCGCAGATAGGCCGCGCGCGCCTCGTTGGAAAAGCGCACGCTGCGGCCCAGTTCTGCGCCTGCACGGGCCAGCTGGTGATCTACGTTGGGCTCGATGTCTTCGGGCCGCTGCGCCAGGCCGGGCAGCACATAGCTCCAGAGATTGATGCGCGCGTACAGGTCTTCGCGAAAGCGCCCTGCCGCCACCTCGGTGCGGAGGTCGCGGTTGGTGCCGGCGATCAGCTCGAAATCGCTGGCCACCTCGCGGTCGCTGCCCATGGGGTAGAAGCGTTTTTCTTCCACGGCCTTGAGCAGCATGGCCTGCTCGTCCAGGCCCAGCTCGCCAATCTCGTCGAGGAACAGCACGCCCTTGTGCGCCGTGCGCAGCAGGCCCGCACGGTCGGCCGCCGCGCCGGTGAAGGCGCCCTTCTTGTGGCCGAACAATGTGGACGCAGCGCCGTCGCCATGCAGCGTGGCGCAGTTCACCTCCACGAACTCGCCCTCCACCTGATGGCGCGATTTTTTCAACTCGAACATGCGCCGCGCCAGGTGCGACTTGCCCGCGCCCGTGGGCCCGGTAAACAGGATGGGCGCACGCGAGCGCACCGCCACCCGCTCCACCTCGTCGATCAGCGCGTTGAAGCGCGCGTTGCGCGTGGCGATGCCGCTCTTGAGGAAGTCCACCGCATCGCGCTGCTCGGCGCCAAAACGTTGGGCGATCACGTCGTAGCGCGACAGGTCCAGGTCGATCAGCGCATAGCTGCCCGGGTCGCCCGCCTGCTGGCGCTTGGGCGGCGAGGTCTGCGCCAGCACGCCCGGAATGCGGCGCGACTCCACCAGCAGGAACAGGCAGATCTGCGCCACGTGGGTGCCGGTGGTGATGTGGGTCCAGTATTCCTCGCGCTCGGTGTCAAAGCGGTAGCCCTGCGCCCAGTCAAACAGCTTGGCATACACCTCGCCAAAGTCCCAGGGGTCGGCAATGGGCAGGGGCACCAGGTTCACCGTGGTTTCCGGCGATGCGGTTTCGATGTCTTTGCACACCTGCTGCGCCAGGTCGTGGTGGGGCGGCGTGTAAAGCAGCTCCAGCCGCTCGATCACCACGTCCTCATGCTGCATCAGCGATACGGTCGGGCGCCACTTCTCCCACCGCCCTGCGCCCCGGCCGGAGTCGAGCTGGGTGCCGAGGAAACCGATCACGACCTTGTTTTTGCGCATGCTTTCTATCTATTTAACTAGCTTTCATTCTAGTTAATTTAAACATACAAGCAGAACCTCATTGATACCTTTGAGAATTTTTCTATACAAATCAACGACTTGAAAAATTTCCAGCCACAAGCCAAAAGCTGGCACGCATCTGGCAATAGACAAGACATCCAGCGCAAGCGGTGACCGCTCACAGGCCAGGGTTAGGACCAACGTTCGCCCCGCCGGTGCGGGTAAATGACCCGGTGAAGATGGAGCTTAAAGAGAACCATGAAGAAACAACCAACGCTTATCGCTACCAAGCTGGAAGCCGCCACACAGGCGGCCTACAAAGCCTTTGCGCAATACCAGGCACCGGATCACCTGCTGGACGTGTGTACTGCCTGCTGCATGAGCGCCAAGCTGGAGCAAGAGATGCGAAGCCTGCCACTGCGTCAACTGACCCAGAGACACCTCTACGAGTACAACGACTCGGCCAAGAGCCAGGTGCAACCTGCGCGCGAGATCAAGTACCTGGCACCACGGCTGCTGGAGCTGTTGACCGAAGGCGCCCGGCTGCACCACTCCACCGAGCTGTACCTGGACCGGTTGGGACGGTGCGATCCTGGCTCGTTTTCAGCGACGGAGCAGGCCGCGCTACAGGGCTTTGCACTGGCGTACTTTGCACAAGGGCTGGAGCAATGGCCTTCAGCCAGCGATTCGCTTTTCCAGGACGACAACGCTTTCTCCATCTTGCTCATGTGGGCCTACGCCCGCGTGCCGCTGGAGCCATTGCTGCAGCACTGGCTGGACTGCGAAAGCGACGCATCAATCCTGAACTTTGTGGACGCATGCTATTGGGACTATGCGTGGTACGCCAACCAGATGGGCAATGCGTTTGCCACTGATCAAGTCGAATACAAGCGCACCATGGAGGGATGGCTGAACAAGCCCGCGACCAAGGCACGCTGGGCGGAAAAGCTCATGCGCCTAGTGGATGTGGGCCCCATCAGTTCCTGGCTGCCTGAGGGGGCCAAGGACCATCAACGCTACCCGCTCCCGGAGCGCATCAGCGCGGTGTTTGACGCGATGGCCGCATGACGAACACTGCCGCGAATAACGGAAAACCACGAAGAAACAACGAGAAAAGAACCATGAACTACGAACAACTCGAATTCCCGGGCGGCGTGCCCGTGAAGATGTGGACCAACGGCGTGCCCGTGGAAGAAGAAGCCCGTAACCAGCTGCGCAACATCGCGCGCCTGCCCATCGTCTTCAAGCACGTGGCGGTGATGCCCGATGTGCACCTGGGAATCGGCGCGACCATCGGCTCGGTGGTGCCCACCCTCAAGGCCATCATCCCCGCTGCGGTAGGGGTGGACCTGGGGTGCGGAATGATGGCGTGCAAGACCACGCTGACGGCCAGCGACCTGCCCGACAACCTGGCGGGTGTGCGCGCCGCCATCGAGCGCGCGGTGCCGGTGGGGATGACGCCCAAACGCATGGGCCGCGATAAAGGCAGCTGGGATACCCCACCCGCTGAAACCGACCGGGCCTGGGCTGGACTGGTGAACGAGTTCGACGAGATTTGCGAGGCGCACCCGCGCATCAAGAACACCAACAACTACAAGCACCTGGGAACGCTGGGAACGGGTAACCACTTCATCGAGATCTGCCTGGACGAACACCAGTCCGTGTGGGTGATGCTGCACTCGGGCTCGCGCGGGGTGGGGAACGCCATCGGCACCCACTTCATCGAACTGGCCAAGAAGGACGCCGAGATGAACCAGCGCAACCTGCCCGATAAGGACCTGGCGTACTTCGAGGAAGGCGCACAGTATTTCGGTGACTACGTGAAGGCCGTGGGGTGGGCGCAAAAGTTTGCCGCCGCCAACCGCGAAGTGATGATGGGCCGCGTGATTGCCGCGCTGCGCACGGTGATCACCAAGCCGTTCGAAACGCACGTGGAAGCCGTGAACTGCCACCACAACTACGTGCAGCGCGAGACGCACTTCGGGCAAGACGTTTTCGTGACCCGCAAGGGCGCGGTGAGTGCCGAGCAAGGCAAGCTGGGGATCATCCCGGGGAGCATGGGAGCCAAGAGCTTCATCGTGCGCGGAAAAGGCAACCCCGAGAGCTTCAACAGCTGCAGCCACGGCGCGGGCCGCACCATGAGCCGCACCAAGGCCAAGAAGATGTACACAGTCGCAGACCAGATAAAGGCGACCGAAGGCGTGGAATGCCGAAAGGACGCCGACGTGATCGACGAGATTCCGATGGCGTACAAGGACATCGATGCGGTGATGGCGGCGCAGCAGGACCTGGTGGAGGTGGTTTACACGCTCAAGCAGGTGGTGTGTGTAAAGGGGTAACCCCCCTGAGCCGCTGCGGGGCGGCCCTTGCTTGGCGCCTCTCGCCTGGACCGCGTCAGTTGCGAAGGGCTTCGACAACCACTACATTTTTAATAGCTATCAGCGCTTATCCAATAAGCGCTAAAGCCAATTTTTATGCACAAATCAGAACAACAAAAAGAACTTCTGCGCTCCGCCCACCCGGTGGAGACCCACATGCGCACGCAAGTGCTGGAGGCCTTGCAGCGCATCGAAGCCACGCACAACGTGACCGTGCTCTTCGCCTGCGAGTCCGGCAGCCGGGGCTGGGGCTTTGCCTCGCCCGACAGCGATTACGACGTGCGCTTCATCTACGTGAACCGGTTGCCGTGGTACCTCACGGTGGCGCCCGGGCGCGACGTGATCGAGCTGCCGATCAGCGGCGACCTGGATGTGAACGGCTGGGACCTGCGCAAGGCGCTGGGCTTGATGCGTGAATCGAACCCCACGCTGCTCGAATGGCTGGGCTCGCCCATCGTGTACCGCGAAGAGGCGGACACCATGGCGCAGTTCCGCGCGCTGGCGGCGCAGGCGTTCTCCAACGCCAAGGGCTGGCACCACTACGCATCGATGGCGAAGAAGAACTTCCGCGAGCACCTGCAGGCCGATGAGGTGCGCTACAAGAAGTACCTCTACGTGCTGCGCCCGCTGCTGGCTGCGCGGTGGATACGCGCGCAACCCGGCGTGCCGCCCATGCGCTTTGCCGAGCTGGCCCAGCACACGCTGCACCCGGTGGACGATGCGGCGCTGGTCGATGAGATCAACGCCCTGCTGGAGGTGAAGATGCGCGCAGGCGAAGCCGCCACCAGCCCGCGCTGGCCGGGCATCCATGCCTTCATCGAGGCCGAGCTGGCGCGCAACGCGGCCGAGCCTGTGCAAGCCTTGCCGGTGCCGGGCAATGCCGCGTTGGACGCGCTGCTGCGTGACACGGTGTTGCGTTATGACGCGGTACACGCGGTACACCACTCAGTGTGAAAACAAATGATCGACGCCCGCGTCATCTATGAAACTGAGGCGGAAATGAACCGACTACACGCAGCTTGCCGCGCTGCAGCCATGCGACAACGCTCCAACACGGAATCGCGCAAGGAGTACCGGCAGGCTGCCGAGGAGTTTCGGACTTACCAAAGCCCGCTGTGGGAACTTTGGAGTGCGCAGGCACAACGCGACATCGTGACTGGAAGCGGGGTGTGGCGTGACGCAGCGATCCTGTACTTGCAGATCAGTCCGAGATTCTTTCGCTCCGGCTATTTGCGCGATGTGGTTTGTACCAAACTCAAACAGGCGGAATTGCAACACCGGGAGCGCACGGACACACGAGAGGCTCTGCTGCGATCCATCGTCCGCCGTCCTTCCACGGGCAGTTTCCGATACGACTGTCGGCTGGCCATCAGGGTGGCAGACAAACCATTTTTGCAAGAGCTGCGAGCCCTATGCAGCAACCGAAACCCATGGATTAGCGGACGAGCGCTGCGCATGGAAATAGCAATCCAGCGTCACGCATCGTGCGCTTCCGAAACAGGTATTTGAGGTCATGTTGAGCGAGAAACACGTTAGTCATCCACCGGACCATGCAGTGCAGATCCCCCTCACCCTCGACGGCTCCACCGGCGAAGGCGGCGGCCAGATCCTGCGCACCGGCCTGGCGCTTGCCATGGTCACCGGCCGGCCGCTGCACATCACACGCATTCGCGCCGGGCGGCCCAAGCCGGGGCTGATGCGCCAGCACCTGGCCTGCGTGCAGGCGGCGGTTGCTGTGTGTGGCGGGCAGGCTGACGGCGCCGAGCTGGGCTCCCAAACGCTGTTGTTCACGCCCGGCGCGGTGCGCGCAGGCGACTACCGCTTTCAGATCGCCACCGCAGGCAGTTGCCTGCTGGTGCTGCAAACGGTGTTGCCCGCGCTGATGCTGGCCGATGGCGAAAGCCAAGTGCAGCTGTTGGGCGGCACCCACAACCCGATGGCGCCACCGTTTGACTTCTTGGAGCGGGCGTTTGCGCCGCTGGTGCGGCGGCTGAGCGTGGGGCTGGATCTGCAACTGCAGCGGCGCGGGTTCTTTCCCGCCGGGGGTGGCGAGCTGGTTGCTCGCATCACACCGTCCGCACAGCCTTTGGTGCCTGTGGACGTGCTGGAGCGCGGCCCGCTGCAAGACGCCTGGGGCGAGGCACTGGTGCCAGGCCTGGCGCGCAACATTGCCACGCGCGAGCTGGACGCGCTGGGCCAGCGCATGGGCTGGACTTTTGAGGCCGGCCAGCTGCGCCAGCCCCCCACGCGCCAGAACGAAGGCCCGGGCAACGCGTTGATCGCCACGCTGGAGTACGAGCACATCACCGAGGTGTTCTGCCAGCTGGGCGAGCGCAGCGTGTCGGCCGATCAGGTCGCCAAGCGGCTGGTGGATGAGGTGCGCGCCTACCAGCGCAGCACGGGCGCCTTGGGCCCGCACCTGGCCGACCAGTGGATGCTGTCGCTGGCCCTGGCGGTGTGGCGCAGCGGGCAGGCTGCACGCTACACCTGCACCGAGGTGACACAGCACACAGTCACCAACGCGCAGACGATTGCGCTGGGGCTGCCGGTACGGGTGCAAATCACGCCGGTGGACAAAGCCATGCTGGTGGAGATCAGCCCACTGCTCTAAGCCCGGCTGCAGTGGCGGGGCCGATACCTTGGCTATATCCATATCACCCAGGCAGTAGAACAACTGGTTCAGAATGCGCGTGGTACCGCCATGCCAGCCCCGCGAACCCGTTCGCCCGAGTTTGTCGATGAGCCCGCCGTCGCGCGCCGGCTTCTACAGGCTCAGCCCGAACGGATTTGTTCTGAAGGGCTGGATTGGATCACCCCCCTTCTTCGCCACTCAAAGGAGACGCCATGAAAGTTGACAACATTCTGCAAACCATCGGCCACACGCCCCACGTGCGTATCAACCGCCTGTTTGGCCCTGGCGCCAACGTGTGGGTGAAGTCCGAGCGCAGCAACCCTGGTGGCTCCATCAAGGACCGCATCGCGCTGTCGATGGTGGAAGACGCTGAAAAGTCCGGCGCACTCAAGCCCGGTGGCACCATCATTGAGCCCACCAGCGGCAACACCGGCATCGGCCTGGCGCTGGTGGCAGCCGTCAAGGGCTATCGCCTGATTCTGGTGATGCCCGACAGCATGAGCATCGAGCGCCGCCGCCTGATGCTGGCCTATGGCGCGCAGTTTGACCTGACCCCGCGCGAGAAGGGCATGAAGGGCGCCATTGCCCGCGCACAAGAACTGCAGGCGCAGACACCCGGCGCGTGGGTTCCCCAGCAGTTCGAGAACCCCGCCAACATCGATGTGCATGTGCGCACTACGGCGCAGGAGATCCTGGCGGACTTCCCCGATGGCATCGATGTGCTGATCACAGGCGTGGGCACGGGCGGCCACATCACCGGCGTGGCACGGGTGCTCAAAGCCAAGTTCCCCAACCTCAAGGTGTTTGCGGTGGAGCCCACGGCGTCGCCCGTGATCTCGGGGGGCGCACCATCGCCCCACCCCATCCAGGGCATTGGCGCGGGCTTCGTCCCGAAGAACCTGGATACCAGCCTGCTCGACGGCGTGATCCAGGTCGATGCCGAACCAGCGCGCGAATACGCACGCCGCTCTGCGCGCGAAGAGGGCATCCTGGTGGGTATCTCGTCGGGCGCCACGCTGGCCGCCATTGCACAAAAGCTGCCCGCGCTGCCTGCGGGCGCCAAGGTGCTGGGCTTCAATTACGACACGGGCGAGCGTTACCTGTCGGTCGAAGGGTTCCTGCCAGCGTAAGCGCCGCTGCCGCCAGTGCAGCACTTTGCAGAACGAAATGGGGCCATCAGGCCCCATTTTTTCGTCCCCTGCTGCACAAAACCACGGCCAGACGTCCTACAGCGACAACACAGCGCAGCCCAAACAATCGAGTCATCCCTCGGCCCGCCCCTCGTGGCCCTTGCGCCCATCGCGGCGGCTTCGCTGGGGACCCACTCCAAAGATTGTTTGACCGCCCATGGCCACCACCGCAGCTACCGATCCCCAGCCCATTGCGTTCAAGGTGCTCACCGTGAACGTGCACAAGGGTTTCACCACCTTCAACCGGCGTTTCATGCTGCATGAGCTGCGGGACGCCGTGCGCGATGTCGCGGCAGACCTGGTGTTTTTGCAAGAGGTGCAAGGCACCCACCACCGCCATGCCAGCCGCCTGGCCAATTTTCCGCAGGTGCCGCACTACGAGTTTCTGGCGGACACCATCTGGTCGCAGTACGCCTACGGCCGCAATGCGGTGTATGACAACGGCGACCATGGCAATGCGCTGCTGTCCAAGTTTCCGATCACGCACTACGAGAACCACGACATCTCCATCAGCGGGCCTGAACGGCGCGGCATGCTGCACTGCGTGTTACAGCCGCCGGGGCACCACCTGCCGGTGCATGCCATTTGTGTGCATCTGGGGTTGCAAGAGGCCCACCGTCAAAAACAGCTGATGCGGGTGTGTGAGCTGGTGCGCACCTTTCCGGCTGGCGAACCCGTGGTGCTGGCTGGCGACTTCAACGACTGGCGCAACCGCGCGCATGAGGTGTTGCGCCGCGAAGTGGGCCTGCATGAGGTGTTTGTGCAAGCCTTCGGCCGCGCCGTGCGCACCTTTCCAGCATCGATGCCCTTGCTGGCGCTCGACCGCATTTATGTGCGCAACGCGGCCGTTCATTCCCCACTGGCGCTGCCCAAGAAGCCGTGGGACAAGCTGTCGGACCACGCGCCCTTGGCTGCGGAGATATTGCTATGAAACGCTCTTTTCGCGCGCCCCGTTCATCCCGCTGGGTTCCGGGCAACCACTTTGAGTTGCTTGAAAACGGCGAGGAGTTCTTCCCCCGCGTTTTCAGCGCCATTGCCGATGCCCGGCGTGAGGTGATGCTGGAGACCTTCATCCTGTTCGATGACAAGATTGGCCAGCAGTTGCACGCAGCCCTGCTGGCCGCCGCGCAGCGCGGGGTGGCGGTGCATGTGCTGGTGGACGGCTTTGGCTCCCCCGATCTATCAGACAAATTTGTGGGCAGCCTGGTGGAAGCAGGCGTGCGCTTTCGCATCTTTGACCCGGGCCGCAGCTTCATGGGGCAGCGCCTGAACGTGCTGCGCCGCATGCACCGCAAGATTGTGGTGGTGGACGGACTGCTGGGCTTTATCGGCGGCATCAACTATTCGGCCGACCATGTGGCCGACTTTGGCCCCGAGGCCAAGCAGGACTATGCCGTGCAGGTGCGCGGCCCTATCGTGGCGCAAATGCACCATTTCACGCGTGAAGCGGTGCTGGACCGCGCAGAGCAAAAACGCCACCGCGCCACCGGCGTGACCGGGCGGCCACACGCGG
Source organism: uncultured Gammaproteobacteria bacterium (assembly GCA_947085645.1). Classification (GTDB taxonomy): domain Bacteria; phylum Pseudomonadota; class Gammaproteobacteria; order Burkholderiales; family Burkholderiaceae_C; genus Acidovorax. The sequence goes on along the minus strand of CAMTXG010000010.1, from coordinate 36,083 downwards.
GCACAGCCCACGCCATGTTTGTGACGCGTGACAACCAGCAGCACACCAACGACATCGAGCGCCACTACCGCGTGGCACTGCGCGCGGCCCGCAGCCGGGTGGTGATTGCCAATGCGTATTTCTTCCCCGGCTACCGCTTCATCCGCGAGATGCGTCGTGCAGCCAAGCGGGGCGTGGATGTGCGCCTGATCCTGCAGGGCCAACCCGATATGCCCATCGTGAAGACGGCGGCCAGCCTGCTGTATGACCACCTGCAACGTGCGGGCGTGCGGGTGTATGAATACTGCGACCGCCCACTGCACGGCAAGGTGGCGCTGGTGGACGATGACTGGTCCACCGTGGGCTCCAGCAACCTCGACCCGCTGAGCCTGTCGCTGAACCTGGAGGCCAACGTGATCATCCAGGACCGTGCGTTCAACGCCCAACTGCACCGTCGCTTGTCGCACCTGATGGAGCACAGCTGCAAGCAGATCGAGGCGGCTGCACCCAGCCGATGGAATGGTCTGGCTCTGTTGCGCAGCTACGCGGTGTTTCACCTGATGCGCTGGTTCCCGGCATGGGCGGGCTGGCTGCCCAAGCACCAGCCCACGATCACGCTGGCCAACCCTGCCACGGCGGGTACGGCCACCGCTGAGCCCGCCAGCAGCCCGGCCGCCTGAAGACCTGACTGACGACGCGCGAGCACCCCCATCATGGCCACCCCCACCTTGCTCGCCGATCCAGACGCCCCCGACACCGATGCCACGGATGCATCAGGACGCGTGAGTAGTCCCAGCGGTTGGCGCCACTGGCCCCAGCAGACTTGGTGGCCGTGGGCGACCCGGGGTGTTGCAGCCGCTTTTTTTGCGGTAGTAGCCTGGCTGATCTTTCAGCAGGCGCGCACCGTGGACTGGCTTGCTGTGCTGCAGGCCCTGCGCGACCTGCCCGCTACCGCGCTGGCAGTGGCGGGTGGGTTGGCGTTGCTCAGCCATTTCACCTACGGCACCTACGACTGGGTGGGGCGCTATTGCAGCGGCCACCGGTTGACGCGCGCCACCACGCTGGGCATTGCCATGACCAGCTACCCGTTCACGCTCAACCTGGGCTCGCTGATTGGCGGCGTGGGCGTGCGCTACCGGCTGTACGCGCGGCGTGGCATAGACCCCGGCACCATCGGCCAGGTGGTGGGCACCAGCATCGTGACGAACTGGGTGGGATACCTGCTGCTGGCGGGCGTGCTGGCGTGGCTGTGGCAGCCACCTGCGGTGGCGGGATGGACGGTGACGCCGTGGCAATGGCGCCTGGGTGGCACCGTGCTGGGTTGCCTGCCCGTAGCGTATGTGGCGTTGTGCGCCCTGCGCAGTGGCCGCGCCCTCACGCTGCGCGGCCATGCGTTTCCGCTGCCGCGCTGGCCCGTGGCGCTGTGGCAAGTGGCCGTGTCGGCCACCAACTGGATGCTGATGGGTGCCGCGCTGTGGACGGTGCTGCAGGGCCAGGTCAGCTACCCCGCCGCGTTGGCCACCGTGCTGCTGGGCGCCGTGGCCGGGCTGTTGCTGCGCGTGCCCGCCGGCCTGGGTGTGCTGGAGGCCGTGGGCGTGGCGCTGCTGGCCACCCAGACGCTGGGGCAAGAAGAAGTGCTAGCCGCGCTGCTGGCCTACCGGGCGCTGTACTACTTCGGGCCGCTGGTGCTGGCGGCCATTGCCTTTGGCGTAGCAGAGTTGCGCTGGCGCCAGCAGTCGGCCAGCGACGATGGAGCCCCGCCACCGCAGAAAATATGAGCCAAAAGTGCCTCTAGCGCTTATCCATAAAGCGCTGGTAGCTATTAATTTGATAGTTATTTAGACACACTGCTCCACGCCCCTTGCACGCCAGGGCTTCCGTGGGTGGCGGGCACCCCGTATCATCGCGGCCCCACGCCATTGCAACCCGCCCGATCGACACGGGCCCGCAAGAACATGATCCGACTCTCCGAAATCCGGCTGCCCTTCACCGTGGCCGAAGCCCCCGAGGCGCCCCTGCGCGCCGCTGCCACCCAGATCCTGGGCCTGGCCGACACCGATATCGCCCACCTGCACGTCTTCAAGCGCAGCTTCGACGCGCGCAAGGCCGACCTGCTGGCGGTCTACATCGTGGACGTTACCCTGGCCTCCTCAGCTAACGGCGCGCGCGAAGCAGAGCTGCTGGCGCAATTTGCGGGCAACCCGCACATCCAGCCCACGCCCGACATGGCCTGGCACCCCGTGGGCCAGGCGCCTGCCAACCTGCCCCTGCGCCCCGTGGTGGTGGGCTTTGGCCCCTGCGGCATTTTTGCGGCGCTGGTATTGGCGCAAATGGGCTTCAAGCCCATCGTGCTGGAGCGCGGCAAGCCCGTGCGCGAACGCACCAAGGACACCTGGGGCCTGTGGCGCAAGCGCGAGTTGCATGCCGAAAGCAACGTGCAGTTTGGCGAAGGCGGTGCAGGCACCTTCAGCGACGGCAAGCTCTACAGCCAGATCAAGGACCCGCGCCACCTGGGCCGCAAGGTGATGAACGAGTTCGTCAAAGCCGGTGCGCCTGAAGAAATTTTGTACGTAGCGCACCCGCACATCGGCACCTTCAAACTGGTGAAAGTGGTGGAGAACCTGCGCGAGCAGATCATTGCGCTGGGCGGCGAGATCCGCTTTGAGCAGCGCGTGACGGATGTGATCGTGGAAGGCGCTGGAGAAAGCCGACACCTGCGCGGCCTCAAGGTGCTGAACCAGGCCACTGGCGAAACCACCGAGCTGCGCGCCGACCATGTGGTGATGGCCCTGGGCCACAGCTCGCGCGACACCTTTGCCATGCTGTACCAGCGCGGCGTAGCCATGGAGGCCAAGCCGTTTTCCATCGGTTTTCGCATCGAGCACCCACAGGGCGTGATCGACCGCGCCCGCTGGGGCCGCCACGCCGGCCACCCGCTGCTGGGCGCTGCCGACTACAAGCTGGTGCACCACGCCGCCAACGGCCGCGCGGTCTACAGCTTCTGCATGTGCCCCGGCGGCACCGTGGTGGCCGCCACCAGCGAGCCGGGCCGCGTGGTAACCAACGGCATGAGCCAGTATTCGCGCAACGAGCGCAACGCCAACGCAGGCATGGTGGTGGGCATCGACCCGCGCGACTACCCCACCGACCCTGCTGCGTTTGAAATGCACCTGGGCCAGACCTACGGCGCAGAAAGACTGCCCGCCGGGCAGTTCCACCCGCTGTCCGGCAGCGTGCTGCAGCGCCAGCTCGAATCGAACGCCTTTGTGCTGGGCGGGCGCGACTACAGCGCGCCTGGCCAGCTGGTGGGCGACTTCATCAAAGGCACGCCGTCTACCCAATTGGGCGATGTGGAGCCTTCGTACAAGCCGGGCGTGGCTCTGGGTGACCTGCACGCCGCCCTGCCCGGCTACGCCATCGAGGCCCTGCGCGAGGCGCTGCCGGTGTTCGGCCGCAAGATCAAAGGGTTTGACATGCACGATGCGGTGCTGACGGGCGTGGAAACACGCACCTCGTCGCCGCTCAAGATCGGGCGCGGGGACAACCTGCAAAGCCTGAACACGCCGGGCCTGTACCCGGCGGGCGAAGGCGCCAGCTACGCGGGCGGCATTTTGTCGGCCGGGGTGGACGGCATCAAGGTGGGTGAAGCGGTAGCGCGAAGTATGTTGCGGCCCCTTGCATAAGCACTCTTTGCTGGTGTCTGCGCCATTCCAAATACTGTATGCTTAAACAGTTTTTTAGCCTCAAGGATTTGCAGTGCCGCTGAGTTCAATCGAAATTTGTGCGGGTGCAGGCGGCCAGGCACTCGGCCTGGAACAGGCTGGGTTTGAGCACGTCAGCCTCGTCGAGATCGAGCCCCCAGCCTGCGAAACACTGCGTTTCAACCGGCCGCAGTGGCACGTCACCCAAGGCGATGTGCGCCACTACCAGGCAGATCCCTGGCGCGGTGTTGCCCTGTTGGCGGGGGGGTTCCATGGCCCCCGTTCTCCAAAGCAGGAAAACAGCTTGGAATCGACGATGAGCGCGATCTTTTTCCGGAGGCCATCCGCCTGGTGTCGGAGTGCATGCCCGAAGCAGTGATGCTGGAAAACGTGCGGGGCTTGCTGGATGCGGTGTTCGACGACTACCGTGAAAACATCGTCAAAAGCTTGCAAAAGCTGGGCTATACCGCTGAATGGCGCTTGCTGCACGCAAGCGACTTTGGCGTGCCACAACTGCGTCCGCGGGTTGTGTTTGTAGCGCTTAAAAAAGACGCTGCCGCCTATTTCAACTGACCCGAAGCCCATTCGCAGCGCCCGCCCACTGTGGGCGACGCGCTGGTGGATTTGATGCAAGCCGATGGATGGCAGGGTGCAGAACAATGGCGAAAGCTGGCATGCGAAATTGCCCCTACTTTGGTGGGTGGCAGCAAGAAACATGGCGGCCCCGACCTTGGCCCCACACGAGCCAAGAAAGCCTGGGCGGCACTGGGTGTGGACGGCATGGGGATTGCCAATGCGGCCCCAGCACCCGACTTCGTCGGAATGCCACGATTGACGACTCGGATGGCCGCACGCATACAAGGCTTTCCAGACCACTGGCAATTCAGCGGCAAAAAAACGGCGGCGTACCGGCAAATCGGCAATGCTTTTCCACCCCCAGTTGCGTGTGCAGTCGGCGAGAAAATTCGCATCGCACTCAATGCAGCGGCCAAACCCAAACTCAAGAGGGCCTGACCCATGCAAGACAAACCCGCCCGGGGCGGTGCGCCAGGCAAGCTGCGCGCCCATTTCCTCGCCAACCTGGGGCGCGTGATGGACTCCGACGAACTGCGCGCCGTGGCAGACAATCAATCGTAATGGGCCCGCAGGGTGCGTGAGTTACGCGCAGAAGAGGGCTACTTGATCCTGACGCACAACGACCGCAGCGCGCTCAAACCCGGGCAGTACCTGCTCGAATCCGCCAAGCCACAACCTGCGTTTGCACGTGCCATTTCTAAAGAAACACGCGCCTTTGTGCTGGACCGCAACGGTTTCACCTGCCAGATGTGCGGAGCCGTCGCGGGCGAACCGCACCCCTATGACACCACGCGCAAAACGCGCCTGCACCTCGGGCACGCCATTGACAAAAGCATGGGGGGCACCGATGACCCCGCGAATTTGCGCGCCATTTGCTCGGTCTGCAATGAAGGTGCATCCAATGCCACCTTGACCCGCCCCGATCTGCAGAAAATCCTGATTCAGGTCCGACGCGCCACTGCGGCAGACCAGCTTGAAGTGCTCAAGTGGCTGATGACCAAATTCCCGCAGCAGGCAAAAGCCCAATTGCAGCCCGGGACCTGAGAGACCGAGATCTTGGCTGATGCCTGACATGTAAATCACCCCATTTCAGAGTCACACACGCGTACTCATCGTGTGACTGCTGTAGCGCACAACGCCATGACCGCGCCCGTTCGCCGCCACTGCCCTGACCATGGTGCCGACCGAGCTGGCATACAACATTCTGGTCCAGTTCCCCATCAACAACTGGTTGACCTGGGACGCCATCACCCACACCGCGCTTTCCTGGCGAAAGAGCTGGCCAACCGCGCCCGTGGGCCAGGCAGGGCCGAAGGGTGGCCTGGGTAGGGTTTGCCGTTGCGGTGTCGCTGGTGCTGGCACCTGCGCCCACTGCCGTGGCCCCCGGGCGCAGAAGGCAGTATCGCGCGAGCCCGGTTTATCCTGCTTTGCAGCCGATGCTCCTACTGCCGCCAAGCTCCCAGTCCCCAATACAACTCAGACTGCGCTGAAATCAGGCTTCCTCTTCGCCATAAACGCCGAAAACGCCTCCCGCGCGGCAGGCTCGCGCAACATACGCCCAAAGCTCTCTCCCTCTTCCGCCATCACCTCCAGCACCTTGGCCGTCTGCCCACCCTTCATCAACCGCTTGGTTTCGATGAGCGACGACAACGGCTTGGCCGCCAGCTTCTTCGCCTGCGCTTGCGCCACCCCATTGCATTCGGTGGGCGGCACCACACGGTTCACCAGGCCCACTTCCAACGCAGCCTCGGCCATGAAAGGCTCGCCCAGCAACAGCGCTTCAGCAGCGCGGTGGTAGCCCATCATCTGCGGCACCAGCAGGCTCGATGCGGCCTCGGGGCACAGGCCCAGGTTGACGAACGGCATGGAGAACGCAGCGTTGTCGCCCGCATAGACCAGATCGCAATGGAACAGCATGGTGGTGCCGATGCCCACGGCCGGGCCGCAGACGGATGCAATGACGGGCTTGGGGAAGGTAGCGATGCCGCGCAGAAAGCGGAACACCGGCGAGTCCTGCGTGGCAGGCGGCTGCTGCAGGAAGTCGCCAATGTCGTTGCCCGCGCTGAAGATGGCCACATCGCCCTGGAACACCACCACACGCACGCTGGCGTCGGCCTTGGCGGCTTCCAGCGCATCCGCCATGGCGGCATACATGTCACGCGTGATGGAGTTCTTCTTGTCCACGCGGTTGAAGGTGATGGTGGTCACACCCGCTTCGGTGTGGACGAGGATGTCTTGGTTGGTGGCTTCGGTCATGGTGTTGAAGGTTCCGGGGATTTGGATGCTGAAAAGAGAGGTATGGCGGTAGATGGCAACAGGCCGTGACCGCCTATTCCTTGTAGTAAACGATCTGGTGGCTGGTGGCCAGCATGGTGCCCGCTTCGTTCCACAGCTGCACGGTCTGGTCGAAGAACCCGTTGCGAAACTCCTGCCCGCGCGCCTGGCCGAGCAGAAAGCCAGTGCCCGTGGCCTGCAGCTGCTCTGCCGTGGCATGGAAGTACACGGTGATCGACACTGTGCCTGCTGGCACATGGCGCGCACGGCGCAACCACACCCTGGGGAAGAACACATCCGCCAGCGCGGCGAGTGCCACAAAGTCGAGCGGCCGGGGCGGCGCATCGCGCATCCACAGCTGCGTCAGGCTGTGGTCGCCGCTGCCGTCCCAGGTGCGTGGGATAAGACCCGTGACGGGGCGCATCTCGTACCGATTGAGCCATTCCACAGCGCCCAGCGGCGCAACGATGGCCTTGTGCTCAACCGGAGGCTGCACGTCGGGCATGGGCATGTCCCCCACGCTCCAGGTCTCGCGGCGCACTGCGGTCACAGCCGTGGCGGTAGTGGTGACAACCGGTGCGCCATCGGCATCGTTCTGCAATATGGACAGCGTCCAGTGCTGGGTAGATCGGTTGGTGCGCACAGGCGTCGCCTGCACGGTGAACGCTCCGGACGTCAGCGCGCCTGCGTAGTTGACCGTCAGCGACAGCGGGTCGCCCAGCCGGTCGGGGTGCTGCAGAACGGCCTGCACCAGCGTAGCGGCGGTGATACCGCCGAACGGGCCCACCATGTTCCAGTAACCGGGGTGGGTCTGCCCTTCGTACTGGCCCGTCGCAGAGGGCGATGCCGTCAGCTGCAGCGCCTCGTCCAACGGGTGCATGGAGGGCGAAGACGACGAAGTGGAAGCGGAAGAAGTCATGCTGCAAGTGTGCCGCGAAACAACCGCTCAGCCGGTCGTACCGGAGACTTCGCCGTGAGCCAAGCCTGCACCACCCAGGGCAGAAAATGCCGCCGCCGCGCGTGGCCACAGGCTTTGGCGGAACTGGTCGCGAAAGAAACCAAAGTGGCCAATGCGCCGCACCTGCAGGTCGGCCGGCGTGATGCTCTCCACGCGGCGCTCGGCGTTGGCGTACAGGTTGACGAGGTTGTGCGTACCGCGCAAGGTCATCAGCTCGTCGTCGGACATCGACAGCGCCAGCACGGGGAAACGCACCGCCTCATAACTCTGCGCCACCGCAGGCCCCTCGGCCCCCACGCTGTACGCCGGGTCCAGACACCAGCGCCGCCACTGCAGGATCACCCCGGCAGGCAGGTCGCCCACCTTCTTGAGCGTGCGCCCCGGAAAGTACCCGCACAGCCGCGTGGCCAAAGGCACCAGCACCCACCAGAAATACGGAACGATGCGCTTGAGCTGCGGCGCGTTGTCACGCCAGTAGCCGCTACCTGCGGCCACGCTGAGCAGGCCCGCCACCTGTTCGGGCTTTTTCAGCAAGCCTGGCAATTGCGCGCCCAGGCTGTGGCCCAGCAAATAAAGCGGCTGCGCAGGCAGCGCGGCCTTGGCGGCTGAGATCACCGCCTCGTAGTCCTGCGCCCAATCAAACAGATCCGCCTTCACATCGCGCATGGCGCCCTGCAGCGAATCGCCATGGCCCCGGTAGTCAAACGTGGTGACCCGAAACCCCTGCTGCGCCATCCACAACGCAAAGGCCTCGTAATAAGACTGCCGCACCCCCATCGCGCCGCCGATCACGACGCTGGCGCGCGGAGCGCCCTCGGGTTCGTAGACACGCAGCGCCAAAGACACTGCCCCGTTGACCTGCAAGGTTTGCTTGTCCATGTCTGTCTCCTTGTTTCGAAACCGATCTGCGCCGGCTGGAAAAGAAAACGATTGCAAAGTGCAGGGCCCTGGCTTCGACAGGCTCAGCCTGGACGGGTGGGGTAACCGCCCCAGCTTCGACAAGCTCAGCCCGAACGGGTGGGGTGACGCCCTTGCCTTCCTGCCTTCACACCCCGCCCTCAAGGGCGTAGCGAGCGGGATCAGCTGCTAGGCGGACGGAGCACAGGAACCGGAACGTACTTCCTGTACGTGAGGATTCCGAGCACCACCCAACGACGCAGATGACCCGCGCAGTAGCCAGTTACAGCGCTTCGATGATGCCGGCGGCGCCTTGTCCTGTACCTACACACATCGTGACCATGCCGTACTTCAGCTTGTGGCGACGCAGTGCATGCACCACGGTCGCCGCGCGAATCGCACCCGTAGCGCCCAGCGGGTGGCCCAACGCAATGGCACCACCCATGGGGTTCACGTTCGCAGGGTTCAACCCCAGCGTGTTGATCACCGCCAGCGACTGGGCTGCAAACGCTTCGTTCAGCTCATACCAGCCAATGTCATCACTCTTCAAGCCCGCATACCGCAAGGCTGCAGGGATGGCTTCGATGGGACCGATGCCCATGATCTCAGGCGGCACACCACGCGCGGCGTAGCTCACAAAGCGCGCCAGAGGCGTCAGGCCGAACTGCTTGACGGCCTTTTCGCTGGCCACGATGAGGGCACCCGCACCATCGCTGGTCTGCGAGCTGTTGCCCGCCGTGACGCTGCCGCGCGCAGCGAACACGGGCCGGAGCTTGGCCAGGCCTTCAAGGGACGTGTCGGGGCGGGGGCCTTCGTCCAGGCTCACGGTGCGGCGCTTTTCCACCACTTCGCCGGTGGCGAGGTTGGGCGAACGCTCCACGATTTCGTAGGGCGTGATTTCGTCGGTGAACTCACCGGCCTTTTGCGCCTTGATGGCACGCAGGTGGGATTCGAGTGCGAAGGCGTCCTGCGCCTCGCGGCTGATCTTCCACTGTTGGGCCACCTTCTCGGCGGTCAGGCCCATGCCGTAGGCAATGCCTACATCTTCATCGCGGGCGAACACCTCGGGGTTGAACGAAGTCTTGTTGCCACCCATGGGCACGAGGCTCATGGACTCGGCGCCACCGGCGATCAGCACATCGGCCTCGCCCACGCGGATACGGTCGGCAGCCATCTGCAACGCGGTGATGCCCGATGCGCAAAAGCGGTTCACAGTGACGCCGCCCACGGGGTGGTTGAACGCCAGGCCCACGGCAATGCGGGCCATGTTCATGCCCTGCTCGCCCTCGGGGAACGAGCAGCCGATGATGGCGTCTTCAATCGCCTTGGGGTCCAGCGTGGGCACCTGCAGCATGGCGCTCTTGATGGCGGCGACCAGCAGGTCGTCAGGCCGGGTGTTCTTGAAATAGCCGCGGCCCGAGCGCCCGATGGGCGTGCGCGTGGCAGCGACGATGTAGGCGTCCTGGACTTGTTTTTGAGCCATGGTGAAACTCCTTCAATTCTTGGGAGGGCGGCTGGAAGGAACCCAGGCCCACGTAAATACACATTCGACCGGCTCCACACCGGCTTCGTCGGTCACGGTGACTTTCACCTGCAGCTCGCCCTTGTCGTTGGCCAACATGGCTGCGCGCTGCTCAGCCGTGAGCGTGGCCACGGCCTTGAGGCCGCCGGTGGCGCGCTTCTTGAACGCCATGGAGAGCTCCTTGGCCAGCGGGATGCAGTCGTCGCGCACGTTCATACCCACCACCATGCCCGTGGCCGTCTCGGCGAGCAGGTTCATGGCCGAGGCATGTACGCCACCGATGTGGTTTTGCACACGGCGCACATTGGCCAAGTGCACCTCGACGCGCTCAGGCGAGAGGGACACGAACCGCACCCCGGCTGTGCCGGTAAAGGGCACGGCACGGCGCAGGATGATGTTCTGCACGAGGCCGCGCATAAAGGCTGGTGCCTCGTCCAGACGCATCAGCGAGCGCTGCAGTTTGTTGGGGGCGTGGTCCGTCATGGCAGGGCCGTTCAGTTGCGAACCGGTTTACCCGTCGAGAGCATGCCCAGAATGCGCTCGTGCGTCTTGGGCTGGGCGATCAGGTGGCAAAACACCTTGCGCTCCAGCGTGAGCAGGTATTCCTCGCTCACCAGCGCGCCCGCATCCACATCACCGCCACAGACCACCTCGGCAATCATCGCGCCGATCTTGAAGTCGTAGGCGCTGATGAAACCGCCGTCACGCATGTTGACCAGCTGGGCCTTGATGGTGGCCAGACCGCTGCGTCCCGCCACGGGGAACAGACGCTTGTGCGGAGCACGCCAGCCGCTGGCGGCCATGGACTTGGCTTCGTTGATGGCGACGAACAGCAGTTCGTCCTTGTGCGGGACGATGACGTCGCTGTCCAAAAGGAAGCCCAGCTTGCGCGACTCGATGGCGCTGGTGCCCACCTTGGCCATGGCCGCAGCGGTGAAGCCTTCGGTCAGGAAGGGCAGGATGTCCTTGCCGGTGGACGCCGCCATGTTCTCTGCCGCACGGCGCGCGATGTAGGTCAGGCCGCCGGCGCCGGGCACCAGGCCCACGCCGACTTCCACCAGGCCGATGTAACTTTCCATGTGGGCCACGCGCTTGGCCGAATACACGGCCAGCTCGCAACCACCGCCCAGCGCCATGCCGTGGATGGCAGCCACCACAGGCACCTGGGCATAGCGGATGCGCATCATCAGGTTTTGCAGCTCTTGCTCGATGCTTTCAACCGCATCGGCGCCGCCGACCATGAACGCAGGCATCGTGGCTTCCAGGTCCGCGCCCACGCTGAACGGCGCGTCACCGGACCAGATGACCATGCCCTGGTACTCGGCCTCGGCCAGCTCCAGGCCTTCCATCAACGCTTCCATCACCTCGGGGCTGATGGCGTGCATCTTGTTCTTGATGCTAGCGATCAGAACCTGGCCATCGAGCGTCCAGGTGCGCAGGGCCTTGGACTCTGCAATGGTCGTACCTGCCGTGCGCCAGTCGGGCAGATTGGATTCGCCCAGCAGCGCCTCGGGAAAAATTTGGCGCTCGTACACAGGCAGTTGGCGGCGGGGCACAAACTTGTTTTGTGACGCGCTCCACGAACCTTCTGCAGTGTGCACGCCACCAGCTTCAGCCACGGGGCCTTTGAAGACCCACTCGGGCAGCGGCGCCTTGCACAGCGCCTTACCGGCGTCGATGTCTTCCTGGATCATCTTGGCGACTTCAAGCCAGCCCGCTTCTTGCCAGAGCTCGAAGGGGCCCTGCTTCATGCCAAAGCCCCAGCGCATGGCTTGGTCCACGTCGCGTGCGTTGTCAGCAATGGTGCCCAGGTGCACTGCGGCGTAGTGAAAACTGTTACGCAGAATGGCCCACAGGAACTGGCCGGGCGCGCCTTCGGCGTTGCGCAGCAGGCGCAGACGCTCGGCGGCAGGCTTCTTGAGCATGCGGCCATACACCTCGTCGGCCTTCTGACCAGCGGGCACGTATTCTTCGCTTTCCAGCTCGAAGCGCAGCACGTCGCGACCGACCTTCTTGAAAAATCCGGCCTTGGCCTTCTGACCCAGATTGCCCAGCTCCAGCAACTTTTTCAGCACGGCGGGCGTGCCAAAGCTTTCGTAGAAGGGGTCGGTTTCGATGCTCAGGTTGTCCTGCAACGTCTTGATGACATGGGCCATGGTGTCCAGGCCCACCACGTCGGCGGTGCGAAAGGTGCCACTCGATGCGCGGCCCAGCTTCTTGCCGGTGAGATCGTCCACCACGTCGTAGGTCAGGCCAAAGTTCTCGACTTCCTTCATGGTCGCCAGCATGCCGGCGATGCCGACGCGGTTGGCCACAAAGTTGGGCGTGTCGTGCGCGCGCACCACGCCCTTGCCCAGGCCGCTGGTGACAAAGGCTTCGAGCTGGTCGAGCACTTCAGGCTGGGTGGTGGGCGTGTTGATCAGCTCCACCAGCGTCATGTAGCGCGGGGGGTTGAAGAAGTGGATGCCGCAGAAGCGGGGCTTGATGCTGTCGGGCAGCACTTCGCTCAATTTGGTGATCGACAGGCCCGAGGTGTTGGACGCCAGGATGGCGTGCTTGGCCACGTGGGGCGCTATCTTCGTGTACAGGTCCAGCTTCCAGTCCATGCGCTCGGCAATGGCCTCGATCACCAGGTCGCATTCCTTGAGCAGGTGCATGTGCTCTTCGTAGTTGGCCTGCTGGATCAGCGCTGCGTCATCGGCCACGCCCAGGGGTGAGGGCTTGAGCTTTTTCAGGCCTTCAACCGCCTTGGTGACGATGCCGTTCTTCGGGCCTTCCTTGGCAGGCAGGTCGAACAGCACCACGGGCACCTTCACATTGACGAGGTGGGCGGCAATCTGCGCGCCCATCACGCCTGCGCCGAGCACGGCGACTTTTTTCACTTGGAATCGGGACATGGATTGGGTTCCTTGTTGGGGCGCTGCGCAGCACCGCTGGGGGTGCGCGCGGCCACGGGAATGGGAGTTACTGGATGCGGATCCAGGTCTGCGTGCGACCGAAGGGGCCCATGGAGCCGCGCACTTCCAGCTTCTTACCGCTATCGATGGGTGTCATGCGCAGGGTGTAGTTGCGGCCATTCTCGGGGTCGAGGATCTTGCCGCCTTCCCACACCTCCTTGCCGTCAGCCTTCTTGGCCCCGCGGATAATCTCCAGGCCGAGCAGCGGTTTGTCCTTGCGGTCATCGCTGCATTCCTTGCACAGGTCGTCGGGTTTTGCGTCTTTGGCAAGGCGCTTTTCCAGCACGCCCGTCAGCGTGCCGGCCCCATCCGCACGGATGCGGATTTCGGCCTTGGCCTCACCGGTCTTGTCGTCGACGTTGCGCCACAGGCCCTCAGGCGACATCTGCGCCCAGGCGGGCAAGGCACACGCTACCAAAAAGATAGCTGCTACAGCTTTGTACATAAGCGCTCCATGGCAAAAAGACTAAAAATCCGCACCATTCATTGATCAGGCCAGGGCCAGATCGGTGTCCATCAGCACCTTGCTGCCAGCACGGGCCGTGCGCATCAGCGTGGCAGTTTCGGGGAACAGCTTGGCAAAGTAGAAACGTGCGGTCTGCAGCTTGGCGCCGTAGAACGGGTCGGTGTTGCCAGCGGCAATTTCGCGCAACGCGACCTGGGCCATGCGGGCAAACAGATAGCCAAACACCAGGTGGCCGGCCACGCGCAGGTAGTCCACGGCGGCGGCGCCCACTTCGTCGGGGTTCTGCATGCCCTTGAAGCCAATCTCGGTGGTGAACTTGGTCATCTGGTCGCCCAGCATGGCCACGGGGTTGATGAACTCGGCCATCTTCTCGTTCACGCCTTCTTCTTCCACCAACTGGCCGATCAGCTTGCCCAGCTTTTTGAGCGTGGCTCCCTGGTTGCCCAGCACCTTGCGGCCCAGCAGGTCCAGCGACTGGATGGTGTTGGTGCCTTCATAGATCATGTTGATGCGGTTGTCGCGCACGTACTGCTCCATGCCCCATTCCTTGATGAAGCCGTGGCCGCCAAAGACCTGCATGCACGCATTGGTGCTGATGTGGCCGTTGTCGGTGATGAAGGCCTTCACGATGGGGGTGAGCAAGGCCACCATTTCTTCCGATTCCGCACGCACCTTTTCGTCGGGGTGGCTGTGCACCTTGTCCAGCAGCAGCGTGCAGAAGATCTGCAGCGCGCGGCCACCTTCGGCATACGCCTTGGCGGTGAGCAGCATCTTGCGCACATCGGGGTGCACGATGATCGGGTCAGCGTCCTTGTCCTTCGCCTTGGTGCCACTCAGGCTGCGCATCTGGATGCGGTCCTTGGCGTAGGCCAGCGCGTTCTGGTAGGCCACTTCGGTCAGCCCCAGCGACTGGTTGCCCACGCCCAGGCGGGCGGCGTTCATCATCACGAACATCGCTGCCAGACCCTTGTTGGGCTGGCCAACCAGAGAACCTATGGCGCCGTCCAGCGCGATCTGCGCGGTGGCGTTGCCGTGGATGCCCATCTTGTGCTCCAGGCCCGTGCAGTAGATGGGGTTGCGCTCGCCCAGCGAGCCGTCGGCTTGGATGTTGAACTTGGGCACGACGAACAGGCTGATGCCCTTGCTGCCCTTGGGCGCATCGGGCAGGCGGGCCAGCACCAAGTGCACGATGTTGGCGGTCATGTCGTGTTCACCGGCGCTGATGAAAATCTTGTTGCCGGTGAGCTTGTAGGTGCCGTCAGGCAGCGGCTCGGCCTTGGTGCGCAACAGGCCCAGGTCGGTACCGCAATGGGGTTCGGTCAGGCACATGGTGCCGGTCCACTCGCCGCTGGTCAGCTTGGGCAGGTACAGGGCTTTTTGCTCGTCGGTGCCATGGGCGTGCAGGGCTTCGTACGCGCCATGCGACAGGCCGGGGTACATCGTCCAGGCCTGGTTGGCCGAGTTCAGCATCTCATACAGGCACTGGTTCAGCACAAAAGGCAAGCCCTGGCCGCCGTACGCGGGGTCGCAGGAGAGCGCTGCCCAGCCGCCTTCGACGTACTTGGCGTAGGCGTCCTTGAAGCCCGAGGGAGGCTTGACTTCATGTGTGGCTTTGTCCAGCACGCAACCTTCGGTGTCGCCGCTGATGTTCAGCGGAAAGGTCACTTCAGCGGCGAACTTGCCAGCTTCTTCGATCACGGCGTTGATGGTGTCCACATCCACCTCGGCGTGGGGCGGCATCGCCTTGAATTCATCGCTGACCTTGAGCACTTCGTGCATGACGAATTGCATGTCGCGCAGGGGCGGCGTATAGGTAGGCATGGGTTTTACTCCTTGGATGGGGTGGTGTGGTTGAAAACTTTGCGACGCGGAACCGAAGCGACCTTGGGGGTAGCCCTGGCCGCCATAGACGCCGCGGCGGGCGCGCTGTAACGCGCCAAAATGTTGTGAAAGCCCCGGATGGCGCGGTCCAGCGAACCGGGGTTTTGCAGAAAGCGGGCTTCGTAGTGCAGCGCCAGGATGAGGCCGTGGATCTCGAACAGCATCTGCTCGGGATCCACGTCGGCTTGCAGCTCTCCCAGCTCCTTGCACTGCTCGATGGCGCGGCGCATGGCACTGTGCCAAGTCATTACCGAGCTGGCGAGCGCGTCACGCACGGGGCCGGTGCGGTCGTCAAACTCCACCGCACCGCTGATGTAAATGCAGCCCGAGTCGATTTCGATAGAGGTGCGCTTCATCCAATTGTCATAGAGCGCGCGCAACCGAGCCAGCCCCCGCGCGGCCGACATGGCGGGGTAGAACACTTCCTGCTCGAAGCGGGTGTGGTACTCGCGGATGACCGAAATTTGCAGCTCTTCGCGCGAGCCAAAGTGGGCAAACACCCCCGACTTGCTCATGCCGGTGACGTCGGCCAGTGCACCAATCGACAATCCCTCCAGCCCGATGTGCGTCGCCAGGCCCAGCGCCGCTTCGACAATGGCCGCCTTGGTCTGCTGGCCCTTCTGCAAGGCACGGCCCGTGCCGCTGCGAGCGCGCGGAATGCGGGTAACCTGACGGGATTCAATGGTGGCGGGCATGGTGCAAATAAAAACGAACGTTCGTTCTATTCTGCAGCAAATTCACCGCCAGGCAAAAACCCCACGGAAAAATAGGGAGGTGCGCCAAAAACCCCTGTTGCGGCGGCGCCACCGAGGCGTGGGCAGATCGCCCAAGCCTTTGGGCGTGGCTTAGAACCTGTTCAAAATCTTTTCGGGGATCGCATTGGAGTGCAATCGGGATGAGTGGATGCTTCGGATGCGCCGCATGGGCTCGTGCCCATGCAAGCAGCCGGAGCGTCCAATCGCCCGATTTCACTCCAACCCTTCGGGCAAGTACCTTGCCGGGCGGTCTGCGGCGTTGCCGCGCTTGGCCGTGCACGCGCTATCGGCTGCGCACCGCGCCTTGCACCCCATCCCGGCAAGGTACTCGTGTGACTCCGAAAAGATCTTGAACAGGCTCTTACAGCATCAGCGCCAGGCTGGCATCCAGATGTTCTGTCGGCATGCGCTTGAACCCGGATCGGGTGTACCGCTGCAACCGCCCCACAGCAAAGGCGGTCAGCACACTGGCGGCAACCTGGGCATCCACGGTGGGCGTCTCCGACCCCACAGTGGTCGGGCGCAGGCACTGGCGCAGGGTGGACTCGATACGGTCAAAAAACTGATTCATACGCTGCTGCAGGCGGTCATGCTCAAACACCAGCGCGTCGCCCACCATCACGCGCACCATGCCGGGGTTGCGTTCGCCAAACTGCAGCAACAAGGCGATGATGCGTGCGGCCTGGCGGGCGCCGACATCGGCAGCCTGGGCGGGGTCTGGCACGTCGCGCCCGGTAATCTGCTGCACCAGGGTGAACACGGTCTGCTCGATGAAGTCGATCAGCCCTTCAAACATCTGCGCCTTGCTGGCGAAGTGACGATACAGGGCTGCCTCGCTGACCGCCAGGCGCGCGGCCAATGCAGCGGTGGTGATGCGCTCGGCCCCGGGCTGCTCCAGCATGAACGCCAGCGCCTGCAGAATCTGCACGCGCCGCTCCCCCGGCTTGGGCCGCTTGCGCGCCGCCGGGGTGTCCATGGCGTCTGCGGTGCTGGCGGGCTCAGGGAGGGGGGAGAGTTCGGACATGCAGGACTGGGCTCTGTTGGGGCCATGCGGCCGGTGGCGCCCTGCGGCCCAGTCACTCGCCGGGTGGGCGAAAACCAGTGTGCGGCAGGGCGTAAATCATGTGTGGAAATGATTCTCGCACAGGGCCTGTGGCACCCAACCCACGGTGCGGGCGAGCGATGGCGGGGCTACAACCGGAACACCACCGTGACCAAAAGCCCACGTCCTTGCGCTCCAGAGCCCAGCGTGAGCGACGCCCGGTGCACGCGCGCAATCTCATCGGCAATGGCCAACCCCAGGCCCGTACCCTCACCCACCGTGCCAGGCACGCGGTAAAAACGCTGCATAACCCGCACACGTTCGGACTCAGGCACGCCAGGCCCATCGTCTTCAACCTCTACATAAACCCTCGGTGGGCCTGCGCGGCCCTGGCGCATGCCGCAGCGGATGGTGACGATGCCACCGGGCGGCGTGTACTTGATGGCGTTGTCCACCAGGTTGGACAGCAGTTCGCGCAGCAGCCAGCCATGGCCGGTGACATGCACGGGCTGCACATCCAGGCCCAGGTCCAGCCCCTTGCCGGTGGCGGGGTCCAGAAAAGTTTCGAGCAGCGTCTCGCAAAGGTCCTTGAGGTCCACCCGCTGCGGGGGCTGCGCATCCAGGCTGCGCGCATCGGCACGCGACAGCGCCAGCAGCTGGTGCGCCAGCTGCGATGTGCGGCGCGTAGCATTGCGCAGCTTCTCAATCTGATCTACTCCCAAAACAATAGCACCTTGCGCTTTACCATCAAGCGATAGAGGCATTTTTCTATCAAAATCCGGCAAAGAAACGCGCGGCGGTGCGGCCGCCTTGGCCATCATGGCCCACGCCTCCACCTGGGCCTGCAGGCCGGCCAGCGGGGTGCGCAGCTGGTGCGCCGCATCGGCCACAAAGCGGCGCTGGCCTTCAGCCTG
This sequence comes from uncultured Gammaproteobacteria bacterium, assembly GCA_947085645.1. Lineage (GTDB taxonomy): Bacteria > Pseudomonadota > Gammaproteobacteria > Burkholderiales > Burkholderiaceae_C > Acidovorax. The sequence goes on along the minus strand of CAMTXG010000010.1, from coordinate 18,161 downwards.
CGCATTGACCAGCGCAAACAGGCGGTTGAGAGAATGCACCAGCGGGCGCACCTCGGTGGGCGACGAGGACTCGTCAATCGGGCTCAGATCGCGCGGCGACCTGTGCTCCACCGCCTCGGCCAGGTCCACGAGCGGCTTGAACGCCCGGCGCACCGCCCAGTGGATGGCCAGCGCTGCGGCCGCCACCAGCACCAGGTTAGGCAGAAGCACCCGCAGCAGCAGTTGCTGGGCCCACTGCTGGCGCGGGTCAGACCCATCGGCCAGCGCCACCACCAGCTCGCCCGCCCCGGTGCGCCCGCGCAGCACCGCCACCCGGTAGGTCACGCCACCAAACTCCACGCTGTGAAACTCGGGCGCCTGGGTGGTGGGCACCGCGCTGTGCACCCAGGCATCGCCCAGCAGCAATTTGCCTTTTACGTCTCGTACGCTAAAGCCCGCAAACCCCGCGTTCTGGCGCAAAAATTCGTCCACTGGCGGCGCCAGCAGCAGCAGCGGGGCCTCGTTATCACGGATGGGCGGAGCCAGCACCGAATCTGCCAGCGCGGGCAACAGTCGCAGCAGGCGCTGATCATGTCTCCCCGCAGCCTCGTCGGCCGAGCGGTAGTCCAGCCACACGCCCACAAACGCCAGCGCACACAGCGGCAGCACCAGCATCAGCAGCAGCCGGTTGCGCAGGTCGGATGTCATGGCGCGCAGCCCGGGCCGCTGCGAAGGGGTGGACCGGGGTTGCGTCATGGCGGGCAGTCAATCGGTCTGCGGGTGGGCACCAGATCAGGGCGCCTGCAGTTCGAGCCGGTATCCAAACCCGCGGATGGACCGCAGCGCCACCCCATGCGGCTCCAGCTTGCCGCGCAGGCGCGAGACATACACCTCGACCGCGTTGGGCGTGATCTCCTTGTCCCAGCCGGTCAGCGCCTGCAGCAGCTTGTCTTTGCTGGCAGGCTTGGGAGCGTTGATGAGCAGGTATTCAAGCACCGTCCACTCGCGCGGACCCAGCTCAATCACCTGCTCAGCCTCGCCCGTGCGGATGCTGGCGCGGCGGCCTGCCGTGTCCAGCTCCAGCGGGCCAAAACTGAGCACTGCCGTGGTGGCGGCCTGCGAGCGGCGCAACAGAGCACGCAGGCGCGCCAACAACTCGGGCAGCTCGAACGGCTTGACCATGTAGTCGTCCGCCCCCAGGTCCAGCCCCTGCACCCGGTCGTGCAGCGCGTCGCGGGCGGTCAGGATGAGCACGGGCATGGCGGGGCTTGCCATGTCGGGGCGGCGCAGGCGGCGGGTCAGCTCCAGCCCGTCCATGGCCGGCAGGCCAATGTCGATGATGGCGGCGTCAAACGACTCGGTGCGAAGCACCTCTTCGGCCCGCTCGCCGCTACCAACCCAGTCCACGGCGTAGCCCGCATCGGCCAGGCCCAGCTTGATGCCACTGGCCACCATGACGTCGTCTTCGACCAATAGCAGGCGCATGTCAGTGCCTCCCTGCGGCGTTGCGTAGCCCCCGCACCCCCGAATACTGGCGCGCAATAGGCCGGTGCACCCGTGGAACTGGCTCTGCCAGGCCACTGGGTGCGTCCCCCTCCCGCGCAGCGAGAGAGGGGGAAGACGCGAAGCGGCTCAGGGGGGGCATCTCAGTGACTACGGATCATGGTGCCGTAGGCCTGATCCGTCAGGATTTCCAGCAGCATGGCGTGCGGCACCCGTCCGTCAATGATGTGTACCGCGTGCACACCCGCCTTGGCGGCATCGAGCGCCCCGGCGATCTTGGGCAACATGCCGCCCGAAATCGTGCCGTCGGCAAACAGCGCGTCAATTTCACGGGCGGTCAGGTCGGTCAGCAGATTGCCCGCCTTGTCCAGCACGCCCGGGGTGTTGGTTAGCAACATCAGCTTCTCGGCCTGCAGCACGGTCGCCAGCTTGCTGGCGACCACGTCCGCGTTGATGTTGTAGCTTTCGTTGTTCTCGCCAAAGCCGATGGGGCTGATCACGGGGATGAACGCATCGTCCTGCAACGCCTTGACCACGCTCGGGTCGATGGACACGATGTCACCGACCTGGCCCACGTCGTGCTCGATGCTCGGGTCCTTGGTGTCCACCAGCTTGAGCTTTTGGGCGCGGATCATGCCGCCGTCGCGGCCGGTCAGGCCCACGGCCTTGCCACCCGCCTGGTTGATCAGGCCCACGATGTCCTGCTGCACCTCGCCCGCCAGCACCCATTCGACCACTTCCATGGTCTCGGCATCGGTCACCCGCATGCCCTGAATGAACTCACCCTTCTTGCCCAGGCGATTCAACGCCGTTTCGATCTGCGGCCCCCCGCCATGCACCACCACGGGGTTCATACCCACCAGCTTGAGCAGCACCACATCCTCTGCAAAATCTGCCTGCAACGCAGGGTCGGTCATGGCATTGCCGCCGTACTTGATGACCATGGTCTTGCCATGGAACTTGCGGATATAGGGCAGCGCCTGGGCCAGGATTTCAGCCTTGTCGCGTGGGGCAATCGAAAGAAGGTCGGTCATGGAGGCGTGCCATCCGGTGAAAACTGTAAGGCGCAAATTGTGCCGCATTCGCGCGGCATTCCCACATCAAACTGCGCAAGCGCCGCAGCCTGGCTATTCAGTGGCGCAGCCAGTGGGGCACCTTGAAACGCACGATGGCGAAATAAGCCATCACGTAGCTGATCACAAACAGCGCACAAAACGCCATCAGCAGCGGTGTATTGCTCCAGAACAGCACTGCGGGCACCACGGTGAGCAGGGTAAAACCCCACAGATACGGCGACGTGCGGTTGTTGCGCATCAGCACACGGCGAGACTCGTCGTCATGGAACACACCCCGCACAATGCGCCGATAGATCAGCTGGTGAAAATGCAGCGCGTCCGCCACGCCCGGCGACACGCCACGGATGGCCTTGCGATAGATGGAAAACACCGTCTCCCACACCGGGTAAATCAGCAGCAACATGGGAAACCAGGGCGACACATCAGAATTGCGCTGCACCAGCGAAATGCTGGCGAGGGCGATCACCACACCCCACACATAAGCTCCGCCATCCCCGGCAAACAGCATGCCGCGCGGATAGTTCCAGATCAGAAACCCTCCCGTTGCAGCCGCCGTTGACACCAGCAGCGCCGCCAGAGCCCGGTCACCCACCTGCAGCGCCACATGGGCCAACGCCAGGGAAACTATCAACGCCACCATACCCGCGAGACCGTTGTAGCCATCGATGATATTGAAGGCGTGAGGCAGTCCAGCAACAGCCAGTACAACGATGGAAACGCCGATCCACGGGGCGGTCGCAAGCAGTGCATCCAGCCAGGGAAATCCCACACGTGGCACCGTCAAATCCAGCAACCACACCGCCAAAATGCCTGCGCCACCTGTCAAAGCGAGGCGATACCGGACAGACAACCGCTGGGTCATATCCTCGGCAATCCCCCCCAAGGCTGCTGGCAACAGGGCGACAAACCACCCGGCCGCCCAGCCCCCAAGCCGCAGCGAGCCAGGATCCCCCCACCAGTGCGTGGCTTGGAGCATGCCCAGGCTCCAGCTGCCCCCTATGCCCAACAGCAAGGCTGCTCCACCCAGTCGGGGCACATGGCCCAAATGAAAACGCTGTGGCATTCCGTGGCCATAGGTCGCTGCGTGCTCGCGTCCCCACCTGACGATCAGTCCAGCCGATATCGCAGCAACAAGAAAACTCACCAAGGACAGCAGGATCATGGGACCTTACACAAGGAATCGACGCGGGCTCCATCACATGGCGGCACTACAGCCGGGATAGACCCGTAGTTCGTCAAAGGCTTCACTGCACAGACACTGCGGGTTCCGTACGGCTTGGCACTGTACCGTCTGCACGCCCGAACCGCAGGATCTGTGTCATGGACCGATAGAGCGCAGCAGAGCCATAGTCTGGATTTTCCGGGTCGAATGAGAACAGATTCATCCCGGGCTCAATCAGCCGACCGCGCACACGCGGCTCCATGAAAAACGATACAAACTGCGCGCCTTCGTTGCGATGGGCCTGAAGCACCCGTCTCAACTCTTCCGGGCCCATGGCCTTGAGCGGATGAAACTCCGTGATGCCGTACGGGCGCTGTCCAGCCAAAGCACCAGCCCCCAAAACCTGCTCACGCCGGCTCTGCAACCAATTCACGATCTCTGGCCCATAGGCGGCTCGACCGTAAAGACTGATGCCCAGGGCCATGCCGGTGTTGATACCCAATGAGTGCTCAACACCGAACCGGGAGGCATCCCAGCCAGGATTGGCAAACGGCACAATTTGATGGGTATAAACAGGCCCACGCCCCAAACAGGAACGCCGTACAACGCGGGCAAAATGGTCTAGGTGTCGAGTGACCTGCACTTGCCGAAATTCATGCCACAGATTCACCAGTGGATTGAAATACAGGGACAGTTGGTCCGGAGGTGTGTCGACCCAAAAGCTCGTTCCACGCTGAACCTCCACCATAGGAGGCAGCGCCGCCTGAGGCTTGGGGGCGGGAGCTTGCTGGTCACGCCCGATCACCCCGACAGATCGACTCGTCAGGTATTGAAGTGGCGCATTGCCACGCTCTAGAGCGACATCGATTCGGTACATACCAGGGGGAAAACCGGAGTAATCGAGGTCATAGCGCCAACCCACATCGGCAGTCCCTAGCGAGGGCACGGCCTCAAGAACGTCTTGGCGACTCTGATTGGCGGGTGTCCGAGCCGCCAGTTTACCGTTGACAAAAACGTGAATCCACGGCGTCTCTGCCCCCGCAACATGGGCCCAGCCTCCAATGGGCAACACGCCGCCAGCGTAAGAGTCGATGTGATCCTCATAACGGCGCAGGCGCTGGGTACGAATATTCCGGGAAGGAGGCACCACCTGATCAAAACGATCGTATTCGCTGCCCAGCGCTGCATTCAATGCGTTCACACTCTCAAATCGGGCCCGTATAAAACGCTGAAAATCCTGGATTGACTGCTCACTGTAATCCGACACTGCATAGTCGGTAGAGACACCCATTCCAGCTTGAAAACCAGGAAACAGATGGTGCAACTCACCCAACACGGTGACACCCTTGATTTTTCTCAGATCCTCGGTCGGCAGCAGGCACACCTGCTCCAAAACCGCCTCCATCGCTTGCTCACGCATCCGCGTGAGGACATTGTCACGAGTCGCCACACTCCATGGATAAATGTCCAGGTGATAGTACCGATCCTTGTCCATCGGACGCCCGGTCGGACCAACCGCCAGATTCAGAGGGTCTGCACCCAGCTGCGCCTCCAAGGCCCCTCCAACCGAAAAATGCGTGGAGAACAAATACAACACCATGGACCGGGGTGATCGCTCTATGGTGTTTGCCACCCGTCGGGCCGCTGCCTGATCAACCGTCCAACGACCATCCGAGGATCGATTGAAAAGCCGCAGTAGCGGAACATTCAGGGTGTATCCCAGTTCGTAGTCGCGCTCTGCACTCCATCGGGGGCCGAGTGATTCCAGCGTTCCGTCGATCAAGCGTGCGGCGGAGTCAACATCTCCTGCGCAGGTTTCCACGTTGGGCCCGGCACTCCGGGACAGCAGGCAATTATCCAGCGCACCGATCATAGGCAACAGCAACAGGGGTTGCGGCGCAAGTTCGCGTGTCAACCGCAGCCCCTGCACCACCAAGAGCACGAGAACAAGCAATGCAAGCCCAACGCCCGCAGATGCGTGCCACAACGGTCGCCTGCCGCATTCACTGGATCTGTCACTCATTCAATTACCACTCCGTTGACATGCGCTCATACCTGGCGAGCGCCTCCACACACACGATACCTCCGCATTATCGGCCCTGCCCCAACGGCATAATCCGGGCATGCCTCCTTCCGACACGCCGCAGCATGTGTACGCACGTGAAATTAAGTCCACCGAACGCACTTCGCTGAGCCTCATCGCCGCGCGGATTGACGATGGCGCCACCGTGCTGGACTTGGGCTGTGGCACTGGTGCGCTGGGCCGTTGGCTCGCGGATCGCGGGGCTTACCTTGTGGATGGCGTCACCTACAACCCATCAGAAGCAGATACGGCCCGTCGAAGCTATCGCCGCGTTGTCACCGGCGACCTGGAAGTCTTGAATCTGCAGACCGAGTTCGAAGACCAGAGGTACGACGTAATCGTCTGCGCAGACGTGCTGGAACATCTCCGGCACCCTGAGCGGGTACTGACGCAGTGCCAAGCACTTCTGAACCCCACAGGTCGGCTGCTCATATCCATTCCCAACGCAGCCTACGCGGGTCTCGTCGCCGAGCTGATGCACGGCCAGTTTCGCTACCGCGATGAAGGTCTGCTAGACCGCACCCATTTGCGCTTCTTCACACGCGCAGGCGTACTGGAGTTCCTCCAGGGCAATGGCTGGGATGTGGGGGCCTTGGACACCGTGCAACGCGAACTCCATGAATCCGAGTTCCGCCACCCGTTCGATGCGCTACCACCCTCCGTGTCACGTTACCTGCTGACCCAGCCGGATGCGCTGACCTACCAGTTCATCCTCACGGCGCGGCCCTCCCTCACTGCCGCTTCCGCCCGCTCCGAACTTGCCACCGCCTCTGGAGCGCAGGTTGCAACGCAGTATTTCAGCACTGAAATGCTATGGGATGACGGTGAGGGCTATCGGCAAAGTCGCAAGGTTTGCGCCGCTGGGGTCATCGGACGTACGCGGCAGCAAATCATCTTTCCCTTGTCAGCGGCCGAGCCCGGATACCAACGGTTACGCATTGACCCGGCCGACCGCCCCGGATTCTTGCATTTGTTCGAATTGCGCCTGGTGGATGCATCACGGAACACGCTGTGGCGCTGGTCTGCCGCTAACGGGGATGACTTAGCCGCGCTCATAGGCCATAGAACCTCTCAGCAGATTCACTGGACTCAGCCCGGTTTTCCGACAGCCGTACCGTTGCTGGTGTTGACAGGCGATGACCCTTGGTTCGAACTTGCCATCGATCATGAGGCATTGCAAATGCTGTCTCACCATGGTGGCAGCCTGGAGGTGACGCTCGGTTGGCCCATGTCCGCAGATTACTTACATGCAGCGCAATCCATACTTGCGTTGGATCGACGGCTTGCAGCACAAACCCAGCATGCAGACGCGGAGAGTCAGAAGGCGCGAGCATTGGAGTCGGCGATGCAGGATCTGCGCGAAACCCGCGATGCCATAGAGCGTGATCGCATCCTCTGGAAAGAGCGTGCTCAGCAAGCGCTGCAAGAGAAGGCACGGCTTCTACAAGACCGGCAAACGCTGGAACACACTGCGCTCAGCACCCAGCACCGACTGGACGAACTGGGCGCCCACTTGCAGTGGATCGAGAACTCCACCGTCTTTAGGGCGACACGTCCTCTGGTGCGTATGAAAATGGCCTTGAACCGACTCATAACCCCGACCGCGCACCCACCGCGTCCCGCAACTACCGAAGCGCCCACCCCGCGCTTGCCAGCGTTATCGCACCCGATTGACGTGATCGTTCCGGTCTACAAGGGTCTGTTCGATACGCAGCGGTGCATTCGCTCGGCACTTGCCAGTGTGTGCAAGTCCCCCTGGCGCCTCGTCGTCATCAACGACGCGAGCCCGGAGCCCGAAGTTACCGAGTGGCTGCGGGAAATCGCGGCGTCTGAGGCGCGTATCCTGCTGCTGGAAAACGCTGAGAACCTGGGCTTTGTGGGCACCGTCAACCGCGGCATGGCGCTGTCGACCGGGGCTGACGTGTTGCTGCTCAACAGCGACACCGAGGTGGCCAATGACTGGCTCGACCGCCTGTGTACGGCAGCGTACGCACATGCCCGCAATGGGACGGTGACGCCATTTTCGAACAACGCCACAATCTGCAGCTACCCTCGGTTCTGCGAACCCAACACCTTGGTGGAAGGTCACACTACCGCCTCAATCGACGCCCTGGTCGCATCTGCCAACCCGGGTGCGTCGGTGGAAGTGCCCACCGGTATCGGCTTTTGCATGTACATCCGCCGCGACTGCCTCGATGCGGTTGGGCTGTTCGACGTGCCCAACTTCGGCAAGGGCTACGGCGAGGAAAACGATTTTTGCCGTCGTGCCCACGCCTTGGGCTGGCGCAATCTGCATGCGCTGGACACCTTTGTGCTGCATGCCGGAGGCGTCAGCTTCGGCGCCAGCAAAAGTCAGCGGGAGCTCGATGCGATGGAGACCCTGCGCCGCCTGCATCCACACTATGAATCTGCGGTCATGCAGTTCATTGCACAAGACCCCGCGCGGCCCTTCCGCCGAGCTCTGGACATCGCGCGCCTGCAGTCGAGCCAATTGCCCAAAATCCTCAGTGTGGTGCACGACCGGGCAGGTGGCACGCTGCGGCATGTACGCGAGCTTTCAAACGCGCTGCGCTCCAACGCGCATACGTTAATGCTGACGCCTTCCCCAGGCGGGCGGGTGCTGCTCTCGATGGCAGATCTCCACGAGGAATTTGCGTTGGAGTTCTCCGTGGCAGAGCAGTTTGATGACCTGATTGCTGTTCTGGCTGAAGTGGGAATCTCTCTGGTGCACTACCACCACCTATTGGGCCACGCAGCGGAGGTTCGCACTCTGCCCCAGCGGCTTGGGGTTCATTTCGACTTCACTGCGCATGACCACTTCAGCTATTGCCCGCAGATTTCGCTCACCGATTACCGCAACCAGTATTGCGGTGAACAAGGCATTGACCAGTGCACGCGCTGCCTGGCCAGATCTCCCGCCCCGGGTGGTCTCGACATCGTGACTTGGCGGGAGTCCAGCCAGGCTTTTTTGCGCAATGCGCGGCATATTTTGGCTCCAAGCGCAGACATGGCCCAACGCATGGACCGTTTCGTTCCAGGCTGCGACGTTCGGGTCGCGCCGCATCTTGACATGGATGATGCGATGAGAGGTTCACCCGTCAATGCGCCCATACCGCGCCCAATTGGCACACCGCTTCGCGTGGTCGTCATCGGAGCGCTGAGCACCATCAAAGGTGCAGACCTGCTGGAGGCGGTAGCCATCGCGTCCGCGCAGGCGAATGCGCCGGTTGAGTTCCACTTGATTGGGTACGGGTACCGCAGCCTCAAGACCCAGCCGCGAGCTCGACTTACGGTACACGGCGAATACGCCGAGGCGGATTTGGCGAGGCTTCTGGAGTGGCTGAAACCCGATGTGGCGTGGTTTCCCGCACTTTGGCCCGAAACCTACAGTTACACACTGAGTGCCTGCCTTTCGGCAGGTTTGCCCGTCGTAGCTCCTGACCTTGGGGCATTTCCTGGGCGGCTCGCTGGCCGAGACTGGTCGTGGGTTTGCCCGTGGAACCAAACACCTCAGGCATGGCTCGACTTTTTCATCGCCATCCACCGTGAACACGTGGTTACAGGTGTTCCGCCCAGACCATATTCCGACTCGTCGAGTGGCTGGCAGCCGACCATGGCTGACTGGGAGTATGGCCCTGCGTATCTGGCAACGACTGCGTACGTTGCGCCCCCAGTTCCGCACCACGTCGGCGACGCGGGGTGGCTTGCGCACTACCTACCGGGGATGCACCGAACTCCCGTTGAGGATGCCTCACTGAGGGCTCGTCGTGTCGCGCTCCATGTGCTGTTGAGGCTGCGCTCGGCCCCAGGATTGCGAAGTCTGTCGCGGGCCATTCCGTTGCGCTGGCAAACGCGGCTCAAAAGCTGGTTGGTGCGTTGATGCTTTTGTCTGAAAACAGAACCTGCGGCTCCTGCCAAAAGTGCTGCGAAGGGTGGCTGTCCGGGCGCTTGGTGGTTGAAGGTGTTGTTGACTGCACCATGCAGCCGGGCACTCCCTGTACCCAGCTTGGCCCCAAGGGCTGCGCCATATATCCCCTGCGACCCGTCAGTCCTTGCCGCACCTTTTCATGTGGCTGGCTGATACCCGACAGCCCTCTTCCAGACGACTACCGCCCCGATCAACTGGGCGTGATCTTTGTGCCCATCAAGTGGCGCGGGAAACGCGCCTGGGTACTGGTGCCTGCGGGCAACAATCCAAGTGAAGATCTGAAAGCACGAATGCGTGCCTATAGCCAAAGCAGCGGCGAGCCGCACATGATCAAGCTGCCCGACCGGGTGCTTTGCTACGGGGTCCCCGAGTTTCAGCAGAGCATGCTCGACCTGGAGCGCCGGGGCATCAGCCCGTGGGATGCAGGCGGGTTCACATAGGTAGAACACTCGCCCACTGGCTTGGTTCAGCGGCGTTACCGGACGCATGCGTTGCCGTGACACGGCCTTTAATTGCGTAAGCGGAAACACGCTGGTTTTGGCCGACCCGCTGCGTCGGGTACCTGAGCGACCCAAAATGTGCCCGCCAATAGTTTTCTTTACACACCCTGCTACGGGGCTGAGAATTGGGCAATCGGAGCAAAGCCTCCGCATTTTTGGAGAACCCTTTGTCCCCCCTGAAATCGATGCTCTACGTCGCGGCGCTGGCAGCCTGCGCCGCACCCGCGCTGGCTGCGGGCCCGTATGACGGCATTTATGCAGACAACAGTGCTGCCAATTCGTATATCTCTGTCCACACCAACGGCAACCAGATGATCGTGACCCAATACGAAGTGCTTCCCGCATCAGGCGTGTTGTTCACCACGCCCTTCGGTTCGGTGATGCCGCGGCAGATCAATACGTGGCAGCTGCTGCAAGGCACCCTGAGCGGAAACACGGCCACCCTGTCGGGTCAGTTGCTGTTCAACCAGTGCAATGTGCGGCTGGTGGCATCGTTCACCACCACGGGGCTCACGGCGAACATCACGGGTGCATCGTCCTCTGGGGCAGGCTCGTCGTCCACCGTCAACTGCCCAGCCATTACAGCCTACAACCCGATTCGGTTCACCCGGGTGTTCTGAAGTTTATTGAAAAAGACGCGCCTTGGGCGCCCTACGCGGCAGCGCGTCAGAGCCGCCCATTCAGGCGCCCCTGAAAAAGCGCGGGGCCTCGGTCCAGAAGTGCCAAGCAGCCGGGTCTTCGTGCAGCGCCTGCTCCAGGTGCGCGAACACGGCGCCGATCAGCGTGGTCACGTCGTCGTGCACCCCCAGCGACGCGATCTTGAGCGTGCGCTGGCCCGTGGCGGCGTCAAACCCCGTGAGGTACACATACAGCGGCACTTTCTGATCTACCGCCAGGCGGTGCAATGCGCGCGGCACTGCGGCCTGCATGCCCAGCAACGTGATGGGCTCGGCACTGGCTGCCTGGTCTGCGGGTACGTCAATCGCGGCCAGCACCTGCCCATCGGCCCGCAATGCCTTGATGGCCGGGCGCAGGCTGCCTGATACGTCCAGTGGCTCGCAGCCCAACGCTGCCTTTACCGTGGCCGTACGCGCGCGGGCGTACCAGCCCAGTACGGCCCGGCCCAGAAATGGAGCGCCTTGGGTGGACGCCACCAGCGCGCGCGGCAGCAGGCCGGCCCGTGCGGCGTGGCGCAGGCCCCACATGCCCGCACCCCAGTGAAACGTGAACAGCAAGGCCGACTGGCCTGCGGGGGGCCACGCGCCCTGCACATGCAGGTGCTTGTCCATCCAGGCATCTGGCTGGGTGCGGGCGAGGTAGTGGTCTGCATGGTCCGTCCAGGTGACCATGCGGCGGTGCATCAGCCAAGCACGCTCGTCTGCCACGGCACACCGCGCCTTGTACTCGGCCAGCGCCTGCACGGCTGCGCCGCGGTAAGCGGGCAACAAGGCCAGAATGCGCCGCGCCACCCGATAGGCCATGGGCCAGGGCAGCACAGCGGCCAGGGCGGGCAGCGCCACCAGTTCCACGGCGTCCTTGCATTCGGTACGCAGGCGGCGCAGGCGGCGCCTGATGTGCAGGCCCATGCGCCTCAGCTCCAGAAGTGGGGCAGCCGCACCAGGCCCGGGGTCTGGGTGGGATACACGAATGTAAAGGTGGTGCACGCCTTCCACTCGTCGCACACCACAAGCCCCTTGGCGTCAAACAGGTAGGCGCTGACCACGTACTCGCCCGTGTGCAGCGGCAGGTCCGGAAAGGTGAGCGTGATCTCCCACAAACCATCGGCCAGCTGGCGCGGCACCGCACCCTCAACGTGTGAGGCCAGGGATGTAATGCCCACACCGTGAGATTGCTCCAGCATTACGCCGATGCTGGGGGCTGCGTCACCGGCTGCAGTGCGTGCGCGCACGGTTACCGCAAGGTCGGTGGCGCGCAACAGCGGGGGAGTGGACGTGTCGAGGTTGGCCACCTCCACCGCCACGATGTGCGCGGATACCGCGGCAGCTGCGTCAGCAGGCTTGCTTGCGCCGCCGTGTCCATCGCTGCTACCCACGCTGTGGCTGGCAGCTGCTGCAGCCCCAGCGGCATGGGTGTGGCCGGTACTGCCGGGCAAAGCGGGTTCGTGCGCTTCTGCCATACCTTGCGCCGGGCCAGCTGCCTGGGGGCCCCCACCTGGCTCGGGCAGGTTGTGCTGGCTACCCTGCAATTGCGTTGGCCCTGCGGCGTTCGCTTGCAGCTGGGTCTGCTTTCGCAGGCTGGCCTCGTACGAGGCCAGCACTGCCTCAGTGTCGCCAAATTGGCGCACCTGACCGTGCTCCATCCACAGCGCCACGTCGCACAGCTGGCGCACGTGATACAGGCTGTGCGAGCAAAACAAAATGGTGCATCCGTTGCGCCGGAATTCCTCGATGCGCTCCACGCACTTTTTCTGGAAGTTCTGGTCGCCCACGGCCAGGGCCTCGTCCACGATCAGCAGCTCGGGCTGCACGGCGGTAACCAGCGCAAACGCCAGGCGCACCACCATGCCCGATGAATACGTCTTGACCGCCCGGTCAATGGCGTCGCCCAGCTCCGAAAACGCGATGATTTCGGGCTCGAGCTTGGCGATGGTGTCGGCATCCAGCCCGATCAGGCCGCCCGCAAACCGCAGGTTGTCGCGCCCGGAAAAGTCGGGGTGAAATCCCGCCCCTAGCTCCAGAATGGCCGTGACGCGCCCGCGGCACTGCGCCCCTCCCTCGGTGGGCTGCAGCGTACCCGCCAGCAGTTTGAGCAAAGTGCTTTTACCCGCGCCGTTGTTGCCCACCACGCCCAGGCATTGGCCGGGGTGCAACTGAAAGCTTACGTCGCGCAGGGCCCAATGGCTGCGGTGCAATGCGGCGCCGGTGATCAGCGCGCGCAGGCGCTTGCGCGGGTGGTCGTACAGCTTGTAGCCCTTGCCCAAGCCCCGCACATCCAGTACTGGCGCGGGCGCCGCAGGCCCGCCCAGCGGCATGGCGGCTGCGTTGGCGGTTGCTGACGGTGGGTGGTTCATAGCCAGTCCACCAGTTCATCGCGGCTGCGGCGCAGCAGGGGCGACAGCACCGCGCAAGCGCCTGCCAGCCAGGCCGCCATGCCCACGCATGACTGCCAACTGGGCCACAGGCCCTGCAGCAGCACGTTTTGATAGGCCAGCACCCAGGCCGTCATGGGGTTAAGCCACAGCAGCCAGCGCCAGTCTTCGGGGAACAAAGTCACAGGAAAGAGGATGGGCGACAAGAACACGCCCACCGACAGCGCAAACGTGACCAACTGCACCGTGTCGCGCAGGGCCGCCGCCATGATGGCCAGCGCATACGCCAGCACAAAGGCCAGCGCAAACTGCGTGGCCAGCAGCAGCGGCAGGCTGAGCAGTGCCGGTGCGCCGCGGTGCAGGGGCGTATAAGCCAGTGCCAGCAACACCAGCAGCGGCATGTAAACCGCTGCGCTGGCCAGCACGGTGCGCAGCACCATCAGCACGGGCGGTAGTGCGTTTTTTTGCAGCAGGTGGCCCGCGTCGAGCAGGCTACTGGTGCCACGGCCCAGCGCCTCACAAAAGGCCTGCCATGGCAACATGCCCACAATCAAAAAGGTACCCACCGCCTTGGTGGGCGCGGCATCGCCCAGGCGCATGGCAAACACCACGTCAAACACCAGGTAGTATGCCGCCACAGTGAGCAGCGGCTGCGCGTACACCCACACCAGCCCACCTGCGGTGCCCGAGTGGCGAGCAGCCAGTTCGCGCCACACCATCACACCAAGCAGGGAACGCATCGCCCATGCCGAGCGCAAGTCTTGCCACATGGCTTATCGGTAACCTATGGGGGAACGGTTCAGCGGGCGGAGGTGTCCAGCAGTCAGTTCGCCGCCTTGGGCTGACTTGCTACATAGGCGTCGAGCGCCTCGGGGTTCGCCTTCGCTCGGCTCATGATGGCCTCACCTGCCTTGATGCGGCCCTCTGTGAGGATCTTCTGACCAGCTTCGGCAATCAGCGACTCGCGCACTTGTTCGAAAGGCTGCTTGCCCGGCTCCTTACGGTCCGTCACCTTGATGATGTGGAAGCCAAACTGACTCTTGATAACATCGCTAACGTCGCCCACTTTCATCTTGAAGGCGGCATCTTCAAATTCCTTGACCATGCGGCCTCGTTTGAAAAAGCCGAGATCGCCGCCCTTGGAGCCGCTGCCCGGGTCTTGTGATTTAGCCTTGGCCAGTTCAGCGAAATCCTTGCCAGCCTTTAAATCGGCCAGGATTTGTGCAGCCTTTTGTTCGGCGTCCGTGTCGGTCGACAGAACGAGGATGTGGCTGGCCTGCACCTCTTCGACGACTTCGAAGCGCGTTGTGTCCGCGCGGTAGATTTCACGCGCGCGTTGTTCCAGCGCCGCTTCGCTGGGCTTATTGATCTGGTCGAGGCGAGCGAGTTGTACATCGGACAACACACGGTCACGCGCCAACTGCAGGGCCGAACGGAATACCGGGCTTTCCGCGACACCTGCCGCTTCGGCCTGTTTGCCCAGCACACGTCGCATCAACAGGTTGGAGGCCAGCTGTGCAAGCCCGTCCTTGCGAAAGAAAAGGCTGTTGCGGACATCCGGTGGAGCCTTCATCAGTTCTGCCTCAAGATCTTGCGCAGTAATGGCCACACCATCCGCCTCTACGATCACGGCCCCAAGGCGAGCAGGCGGGTCTGCGGCAATCACGGCGGTCGACAACGTCAGCGAAACCAGCGATAGAGCGGCAACATTCACGAACTTGGGCAGGCGGTATGCAAGAGGCATGGGCAGAAAAGTAGTGACTGTGATGGAACTAAAAGAGAGCAGCGCCAGAGTAGTGGGGGACGCCAGCAGTTAAATCAGGCGAATAGATCTTAAAGAGACCAACCTACCACGGCTCGCGCTAGATCAAAAAAAAAGGCGGGAAGTTCCCGCCTTTTTTAATGAGCCGCCGGAGCGGCTCGTTATGCGCTAACCAACCGAATTAACGGGTGTAGCGGTGGGGCCACATGGCACCGAAAGCGCTGGACTTGGCGAATGCCGCACCCAGAACTGGGAGACCCTTAGCACCCAGACCGGAGGTACCCAGGCTGATCCAACCTTCGTTGGCGTTCACATTCAGGTTTTGCAGAGCAAGGTTGGCAGACAACGAACCGGACGAAGTGTTAGTGCCGTTGTTGATTGCCAGAACCGAGGTTTCGCCGCAGAAACGAACGTTCGACACGGTACCAGGGGAGATAACGAATTGCGACGAAGTCGTCGTTTCTTCACGGTCCCACTGGTTTACGCCATTAGAACCGGTATCAGCTGCAACGCAGATCTTGCCGGAAGCCACCGAAGTGTTGGCAACGTTGAAGAAGTTATCAGCATCGGTTGTGGACGTGATGTTCAGACCCAGCGTAGCTGCAGCATTGTGCCAGTCACTGTACACGCGACCATCGCCACCAACGGGGCTGGTGTAGCCGTAGTTCATTGCCACGTTGTAACGACGTGTGGGCGAAGAGAACACCCAGTCGGTCGTAGCACCGATGCTCGTGGTCGTCAGGTACTCGTTGGTCACCGACTTGGCAGCCAGGGCAACAGTCAGAGCCTTAGCCTGAGCGATTGGAGGGAATGTCGCAACAGCGTTTGCAGCAGTGTAAGGAGTGGACAGGTCAGGCAGGTCGTAGAACGAAGCTGCGATGATCGCAGATGCGCTAGCTGCAGCAGGAGCCACAGCACCGCCACCAGCATTCACCACACCATAACCTGCGATGCCGCCGGTCGTGGGGTTGGACTTCCACAGCTGGGTAGTACGCAGCAACGGATCAGCGGTCAGCGCGTCAACGTTACCAGCAGCGTCGTCAGACTGAGGGAAGAACACAACGTTTGCCAGAGTAGCGGTGTTATCACCGGCGCGCACTGCAGTTGCAGCACCTGCAAACGTAGCAGTCTTCACGGTGTCGATGATGGTCCAGTTGGCCATCAGCTTGCCCGAAGGATAGCTCAGACCCTTACCCTGAGCGGACGTGGTAACGACAGCAGCAGCGCCAGCAGCCGTAGCGCGGTAGGCAGTAGAGTTGGTCTTCAGCAGGTCGAGCGTAGCGGCCGTGCAAGGAGCAACGCCGTTCACGTGCTTAACTGCGGCGAACAGTGGGTTCGTAGCAGGAATGGAAGCCAGAGAAGCGCCTTGATCATTGTTACCAGCCTTGGCAATGTCAGCCATGGTCAGGATTTCAATGTAGCCTTCGCGGGTTTCGTTAGCCTTTTGAGCATCGGTGAACGATGCTGGCAGACGGCCTGTAGGGAACGAGTTGCGCTGCGTTGCCACGATGGATGGCAGCGTGCACGACTTGTCGCCGGTTTCCAGTTGCGAACGGCCGTCAGCACCTTGGCTGACCTTGGCTGCCCACACGTCGCCTGGGGACAACGCGAGCGTAAAGTCAAAAATATCGTCGGAGTTCGAAGCACCGCGGAAACGAACCTTGACCAGCTTACCGTTAACGGTATCGGTGTTGGTGATGTTCAGCAGCGTAGCGTTCGAGCCTTGCGTGGTGAAGTAAGGCACCACCAGGATGTGACCAGTACCAGCCTCGTTGATTGCCAGCCCAGCGGCGATATCACCACCGACGATCACAGGAATACCAGCAGCAGCGGCTTCAGCCGTGGTTGCGTGCACGCCAGCATTGGCAACACCAGCCAAGCCAAGACCACCAATCATGGCAGCAATGCTTGCAGAGAGAATACTTTTTTTCATTCAAAACTCCGTTGAGAAAGTTGGTAAGCGCAACTACCAGGATTGTTTACGCTTCGAAATGTTAGCACAGGGTCTTTGGAATTAGGCTATGGAGCCTACCGGCCGCCAGTAGTTGTCAATAAAAAGCAACAGGCGGCCCCACAAGCTTAAAAAAACAGTCACTCGATAGGACAGTCTCCCTTCCCAATGAACTGGTGCTGACACACAGATCAAGCCCAGCAGAGCATGCAAACCTACCACCACTTGCCCGGTATCTACCGAACCTTTGGCAACAGTTGTTGCACATCCCACCACTGCCGCCTGAGCGTCAGGGCTTCTCGTAATAGTACCAGCGGTCACCCTCCTTCAACCAAGTTTCGTTAAAGAAGGTGCTGATTGTGTCGCCTTTGCCACGCCCGAAGGGAGAAGCGACAGTGAGCCCGATGCGGACCTCGCACTTTTCGGGCTCGCAGGTGGTGCTGGCCACCTCAGCCTTCTTCCACTGCACGGCGCCCTTGAACTGGGCTTGGTATTCGCGTACGTCGTGCAGGTTGCGGTAGCCGGGTGTGAGCATGTCGTAGGCCTTTTGCCAGTCGCCCGCGATCAAATGGCCCCAGCGCTGATTGGCCAGCTGCGCGACCTGCGCCTCCGGTGTGTTGAGTGTGCTGGCACATCCGGCCAGTGCCAGGGTGGCAGCGGCTATAGCGACCATCACAGCCCCCCGCACTCGATGCGTTGGGAATTGGGCATGGTTCATGGGCTTTACTCCTTCAAGTTGAAAACAGGTCAAAGGACCCAGGGAAGCGACACCCCAGGCAACTGCCGAGGGTGCAAACTTTTACACATCAAACTTTTACACATGCAAAGCCGCAGCGCTGGCGCGCCAAGGCGCCAGGGGCCTGTTGGACTTGGAAAGCGTCAGCTGCAAGTTGGGCGCAGCAGTCCATCTTCCACCGTCTTTTTGCCTCATAGCTCGGGTATGGTGCTGCATGCCCGGCAAACAGCTGTACTTGCTAGTGCTGTGTTTCACGCTATCTGGCACATAAAAAGGCGTCTTTTCGCCCCTGGCGGCGTTGCAAATCCTCGCGATACACCCGGTATCGCTCCGGTTTGCGCCTTGCCAGTGCAAAAAATCCATCCTTTTTATTTGTGCCATCAAGCGTGAAGCACTGCACTGGAGGCCGTTTCGCTTTCAACGTTCCAAGTC
>CAMTXG010000009.1:0-64239 GCA_947085645.1 uncultured Gammaproteobacteria bacterium | reverse complement strand
CATACGGGACTACATAGATCGCCACAATCAGGACCCCAAGCCCTTTGTGTGGCGCAAAAGCGCCGACACCATCCTGGCATCTGTGGCCCGGGCGGCCAGTTCTATTATTTGATGCTTACTTCTGAGACACCACACTAGTGTCCCGAGTTGAAAATTCGTTGAATAAATCTACCGACAATCCCCGCCATGCGTCGTTGCAAATACTCGCCATGCCGCCCGGCATGTCTCCGCATTGCGCCTAGCTTGGCAGCGATTTCGGCAGATTTCTTTCCTCAACGAACTTCCAGCTCAGGACACTGGTGGCCTATAGGACGGACTTGAGCCACTGGCAAAATGCTGCGCATTCCCAGCGTTCCATCACCCCAGTGCGCCAGCACAGGTAGTGCGCGTGCGGGCTGGCGACATCCTGCGGATACAGGCGTACCAGCGTGCCGTTTTCGAGCCATGGCGCTCCGAGTTTGAGGCGCACCAGCGCCACGCCCATGCCTGCAGCGGCGCCGTCGCACATCAGGCCGATGTCGTTGAACTGCGAGCCTTCGCTGGGTTCGGCCCAGTCCAGGCCCGTGGCGGCAAACCAGGTGCGCCAGGGCTCCAGCGGGCTGCGCAGCAAGGGCACGCCTTCCAGGTCTTCCGGCCTGTCGAACGGGCCGTGTTCGCGCACGAAGGCGGGCGAAGCCAGGGGTGTGACCACGTCCCGCGCCAGCTCCACATGCTCCACGTCGGCATAGTGGCCAGGGCCAAAGCGCACCATCAGGTCCGCGTCTTCTGCTACCACGTCCAGCAGCGGAATGGAGACCTGCAGGGCCAGGTCGATCTCGGGGTAGGCCTCGGTGAACTGGCGCAGGCGGGGGATGAGGATGGTGCGCGCAAAGGTGGGTGTCACCGCCAGCTTGAGCCGCCGGCGCCCGGGCGCCGTGGCCTGGCCCGGGAACCGCTGCAGCGCGCCCAGCCCCTCGCGCACATGGGCCAGGTAGGCGCTGCCTTCGGTGGTCAGCGAAAAATCGGCCCGGCCAAACAGCCGCACGCCCAGGATCTGCTCCAGCTGCTTGACCCGGTGGCTCACCGCGCTGGGCGTCACGCACAGCTCGTCGGCCGTTTGCGTCACGCTGCGCAGGCGCGCCAGCGCCTCGAACGTCAGCAGGCACTGGATGGGCGGGATGCGCCGCGCCGCGCTGCTGAGGAAAGATGAAGACGGAGCGGCGGTGGCCATGATGCGCAACGAGCGTGTTACTTGAAGACGACCGTCTTGTGGCCGTTCAGGATCACGCGGTGTTCGCTGTGCCACTTCACGGCGCGGGCCAACACCTGGCTTTCGGTGTCGCGGCCCCGGGCGGTGAGGTCTTCCACCGTGTCGGTGTGGTCGGCACGGGCAACGTCCTGCTCAATGATCGGACCTTCGTCCAGGTCGGCCGTTACGTAGTGGGCGGTAGCGCCAATCAGCTTCACGCCGCGGTCATGTGCTTGGTAGTAAGGCTTGGCACCCTTGAAGCTGGGCAGGAAGCTGTGGTGGATGTTGATGGCCCGTCCCGCTAACTTTTGACATAGGTCAAGAGAAAGTATCTGCATGTAACGGGCTAGTACCACCAACTCGGCACCTTCGCCCTCGATAATCTCAAACTGTTTTGCCTCTGCCTGGGCTTTGGTGTTGCCCGTCAGCGGGATGTGGTGGAACGGCACGTTGTAGCTGGCCGCCAGCTGATAAAAGTCGCGGTGGTTGCTGATGATGGCGCGGATGTCGATGGGCAGCAGGCCACTCTTCCAGCGGAACAGCAGGTCGTTCAGGCAATGGCCCTCTTTGCTGACCATGAGCACCGTCTTCATCGGAGCCGCTGTAGCGTGCAGCGTCCAGCGCATCTGGTGCGGCTCTGCAAACGTGGTCAGGCGGGCCTTGAGGGTGGCGTGGTCGTGCTGGTCGCACGCGAATTGCACGCGCATGAAGAACAGGCCGGTGGCGTGGTCGTTGTACTGGGCGGCTTCTTCGATATTGCCGCCATGCTCCAGCAAAAAGCCCGAGACGGCGTGCACCAGCCCCAGGCGGTCGGGGCAAGACAGGGTAAGGATGTAGGCGGTTGTCATAGCGCTGCGATTGTCGCAGCATGGCCTTTGCGCCGAAGGAACGGGGATTTTGATGACCAATCCGGGCAAAGCCCAACGTATGGCTCCCTGGCAAGGGATGCTGCTGTATCTGGTGATTGGCGTGAGCTGGGTGTTTGTCGGCGACGCGCTGCTTGCGCGCTCGGTTTCCGATCCGGCGTTGCTGACCACTATCCAGACGTGGAAAGGCTGGATTTTTGTATTGCTGACCAGCCTGCTGGCCTGGTGGCTTCTGAGCCGCGTCGGGCGTTCCGAGAAGCTGCGGCATGCGGTGGCGCGTGAGCTGTCGCAAATTGTCCGGTATGCGCCGGCCGGGGTGGCGCGGCTTGCACTGGATGGCAAAATCCTCTGGGTCAACGAACGGATGGGCGAGCTGCTGGCCATGACCCCCGCGCACCTGCTGACGCTTTGGGTGCGTGATGTGATGCCGCTGCACGATCTCGTCAAGGCCCGTGTCCAGCTCGCACGCCTTGTCGCAGGCGATATTGACGACTACGTGAGCCAGCGCGTGTGCCTGCGCGGCGACGGGACCACGGTGCCCGTTCTGTGCACAGTCACACTGGTGCCTGAGGTAGAGGACGTGCCAGTGCACCTGATCTGCCTTTTGCAGGACCTCAACGAAATCACCTTGGCGCGCGCTGCCCTGGAGCTGAGCGAAGCGCGCCAGCGGCTGGCCGCCACGGTGGTGGACAACACCATCGAAGGCGTGGTGGTGACCGATGCGCAAAGCCGCATCCTGTCGGCCAACGCCGCGGTGACGCGCCTGCTGGGCTACACCGAGGAAGAGCTGCTCGGCAAGACGCCGCGCATCTTTCAGTCGGGTCGTCACGACAAGGGCTTTTACGAGGCGATGTGGAGCGCCGTGAAGCAGACGGGCCACTGGCAAGGGGAGATATGGAACCGCCGCAAGAATGGCGAGATATTCCCCGAGCACATGTCCATGTCGGTGGTGCGCGACCCTGCGGGCCACATCACGCACTACGTGTGCATGTTCACTGACATCTCGGAAGAAAAGGCCCGGCAGCGCCAGCTTGAATACATGGCGCGTAACGACACGCTCACTGGCCTGTCCAATCGCATCTGGTTCGGCCAGCAGCTGGAAGCCGCGGTGCAGGAGGCGCACGTGAGCGGCGAGCACATTGCCGTGCTGCTGCTCAACCTGGACCGGTTCAAGGATGTGAACGACAGCTACGGCCACGCGACGGGCGATCTGGTGCTCAAGCACATTGCGCGGCAAATGCAGTCCGCCCTGCGGCCAGGCGATGTGCTGGGGCGCCTGGCGGGCGACGAGCTGGCCGTGGTGGCGCGCAACCTGCGCCATTCCGACGGCGCTGCGGCCGTGGCCCGCCACCTCATCACCGCCGTGGCCGAGCCCTGGCGCTCGCCGGACGGGTTTGAAGTGATGGCGGGCGTGAGTGTGGGCATCTGCATGTACCCCGAACACGCCCAAACTTCCGAGCTGCTGCTGCAAGGCGCCCATGCTGCGGTGTATGGCGCCAAGGCGCGCGGGCGGGGTGCGTGGTGTTTCTTTCATGAGGCGATGACGCAGGCCGCGCGCGAGCGTCTGGCGCTGGAGTCACGTCTGCGCCTGGCGCTGGCCCAAGGCCATCTGCAGATCTACTACCAGCCCCAGGTAGATATTGCCACCGGCCGCATCGTGGGTGCCGAGGCGCTGGTGCGCTGGAACGACCCGGTAGAGGGGCTGATATCGCCCGCGCGTTTCATCCCGGTGGCCGAGACCTCCGGGGTCATCGGCCCGCTGGGCGAATGGGTAGTGCATGAAGTGTGCCGTCAGGGCCAGCAGTGGCGCGCAGCGGGTCTGCCCGACCTGACGCTGGCGGTCAATGTATCGCCGCGGCAGTTTCACCTCACCGATCTGGCGGGCTGCGCGGCGGCGGCGCTGGCCGAGTCCGGGTTTCCTGCCGAATGGCTGGAGCTGGAGATCACCGAATCTGCACTGGCCGAGCGCACTGACGAAGCCCGCCTGGTGCTGATGCGCCTGCAGGCGCTGGGTCTGCGCATTGCGGTGGACGACTTTGGCACCGGCTATTCATCGCTGGCGCAGCTCAAGCGTTTTCCCATCGACGTGCTCAAGATCGACCAGGGTTTCATTCGCGACATTCCGCAGAGCGAGGACGACATGGCGATCAGCGCCGCCATCATCGCCATGGGGCACAGCATGGGCATGTCGGTGCTGGCCGAGGGCGTGGAGACCGAGGGGCAGCTGGCGTTTCTGCGCGAGCGGGGTTGTGATTCGTACCAGGGCTATTTGTGCAGCCGCCCGGTGCCTGCCGATGATTTTGCGGCGCTGCTACGGGCACAGCCATCACCGCAGCCACATCCCCATTCACATCTTCCTGCAACGTAGCGCAGCCCGGGGTTCACGGCTGGTTGCGCGGTGCCGGGCGCCATTTCTCACGCAGCTCCGCACACGCATCGCGCGGGGGCAGGGCAGGGGTCTGGATCACCGTGTCTGCATCTGTTTTGATAGCTGCTAACGCTTGTCCAGAAAGCGCTAGAGCCACTTTTGATACTAAATTCGTCGGCCAGTGGGTGGGCACGCCCAGGCTGCGCAGCACATGGCCGCCCCCGGCCACCAGCACCACCGTCTGCCCGGTGCGCAGGGCCTCCTCTGCGGTCTTCGCCATGCTGGCGTCGCGTGCGATCTGGATGCGGGCCATCGGAGCAATCTGCGATTCGGGCAGCAGCCCGCAGTGTCCGTCGCGCAGGGCGGTGTACTGCCGCTGCAGCGCCGGGGTAGGCAGGTGCTGGTCCCATGCG
This sequence comes from uncultured Gammaproteobacteria bacterium, assembly GCA_947085645.1. Lineage (GTDB taxonomy): Bacteria > Pseudomonadota > Gammaproteobacteria > Burkholderiales > Burkholderiaceae_C > Acidovorax. Next base: position 59,364 of record CAMTXG010000009.1, on the reverse strand, counting down.
GTTTCGCCCATGGCGGCGCGCATGCGGCTGCGCGGCAGGTTGCCACCCAGCACCGGCACACCGGCGCCCACGGCGGCCATCACCACCGGGCCGTAGGCTTTCCAGGGCCAGGCGTTGTCCTGCCACTGCAGGGCGGCTTGCACCTGGGCTTCGGTTGCGTCACGCGGTAGACCCTGGGTGCTATGCCCGCGCTCAGCCATCTCCATCACCACGGCCGCCAGCTGGTTGCGCGCTGCAAGCCATACCACGGCCTCGCGCTGCAGGCGCTGATGGTCGGCCGCGTCGTGCTGCTCGCCCAGCAGCAGCACATCGGCAGGCAAAAGCGTTTGCAGGCGATCTGGCCAAGGGGCCTCCGACGCCAAGGGCGCAGCGGCGCAGCCGCTCAGCAGTGCGGCCAACGCCAACGCAGCCAGCCGCGTGCGGGCCGCCACGGCAGACTTGGCAGGAGGCAAGGTAAGGTGCATGGGCGCATGCTACCCGCAGCGCCTTGATGCGCGGCAAGTGGGCGGGCACTCGCCCTACACTGCGCGGATGCGCAACAAGCCCACACTGACCACCAAACTGCTCGCCCTGGGCGCGGGTTTCCTCTTGGTTGCCATGGCGTCCATCGGCCTGACCCTGTGGGTGACGTGGAACCTGGAGGGCGGCGCCGCAGCCGTGAACGAAGCCGGCCGCATGCGCATGCAGGCCTGGCGGTTGAGCAGTGCGGTGCAGGCCCAGCTGCCCCAGCAGGAGGTCCAGGCGCTCATCAGCACGTTTGACCAGAGCCTGGTGCTGCTGCGCGAGGGTGATGCCACGCGCCCGCTGTTCGTGCCATGGGATGCCGAGGTGACGCGCCGCTATGTGGAGGTGGAGGCGCTGTGGTCGGCGCAGCGGCCCGTCTGGTCCGGCGATGGCCCGGAACGCGGCCGGGCTGCACAAGTGGCCGCGCTGGAGTTTGTCGAAGCGATCGACCGTTTCGTGATGGCGATCGAACAGCAACTCTCGAGCCTGACCGCCCTGCTCAACCTGTTTCAGTTTTCGATGATGGCGCTGGCCATCATTGGCGCCGTCGTGATGGTGTACACAGGCTACATGTATGTGATCCACCCGCTGGACTACCTGCGCCAGGGCTTGCGCAGGCTGGAGTCCGGGGCCTTCGGTACCCGCGTGAATGTCGATACGCAGGACGAGTTTGGCCAGGTGGCCGCTGGCTTTAACCACATGGCGCTCAAGTTGCAGTCCATGTACGAAGGGCTGGAAGCAAAAGTGACCGAGAAAACCCGGCGGATTGAAGCGCAGCGGGCCCGGCTGGAGGCGCTGTATGAGGTCAGCGCCTTCCTCGCCCGTGCCAGCACGATAGAAGAGATGGCCCACGGGTTTTCGCAGCGAGTGCGCCTGGTGATGAAAGCCGACGCCGTCGTGGTGCGCTGGTCCGACGAGGTGAACCAGCGCTACCTGATGCTGGCGTCCAACTGTTTTCCGGCAGAGATGCAGGAGGACGAGCGCAGCCTGCTGGCAGGCGCCTGTGCCTGTGGCAATCTGCGCCCCGATGCCCGCACCCGTGTGATCCCCATCCACCACCATGAGGCTGCGCCCATCCGCCACTGCGCACGCGCTGGCTACCAGAACTTGGTGAGCGTGCCCGTGCGGCTACAGCAGCGCATGCTGGGCGAGATTGATCTGTTCTTTCGCAGCGAGGTGCACCTGAGCGTGGAGGAGGCGGAATTGCTGGACGCGCTGGCCAGCCATCTGGCAAGCGGGCTCGAAGGCCTGCGCGCGGCAGCGCTGGAGCGCGAGGCTGCGGTGAGCGAAGAGCGGGCGCTGCTGGCGCGCGAGCTGCATGACTCCATTGCGCAGTCGCTGGTGTTCTTGAAGATCCAGGTGCAACTGCTGCGCACTGCGCTGGAGCGATCACAGCCCGACGCTGTGCAGCGCACCATGGATGAGCTGGACGAGGGGCTGCGTGAGAGCATCAACGACGTGCGCGAATTGCTGGTGCACTTTCGCACCCGCACCAATAGCGATGACATCGAGGCCGCGCTGCAGGAGACGCTGCAGAAGTTCCAGCACCAGACCGGCCTGCCCACGCGCCTGGAGGTCAAGGGCGAGGGCCTGCCACTGCCCGCTGACGTGCAGGTGCAGGTGCTGCATGTCATGCAGGAGGCCTTGTCCAATGTGCGCAAGCACGCTGACGCCAGCCACGTCAGTCTGGATGTGCAAAAGGGCGCGCGCTGGCAGTTCACCGTGCGGGACAACGGTGTGGGGTTCGACACCAGCGTTGAGCACGGCGAAACGCATGTGGGCAGCAAGATCATGCGCGAGCGCGCGGAACGCATCGGCGCACAGGTGCGTGTGGAGTCGCGCAAGGGCGATGGCACGGCGGTGACGCTCACGCTGCCGCCTTATCCGGTGGCCGCAGTCAATGTCGCAACCGTGGGGCTCGATCTGCCACAATTCGCCCCCACACGCCATGACTACCCACCGCCCCATCCGCCTCCTGCTGGTTGACGACCACACCCTGTTCCGGCGGGGCCTCAAAGCCCTGCTGTCTCTGGACAGCCGCCTTGAGGTGGCGGGCGAGGCGGGCGACCTGGGCGAGGCCCTGCGCGGCCTGTCACAGGTCAAGCCCGATCTGGTCTTGCTGGACAACCACCTGCCCGGTGTGCGCGGCGTGGACGGGATCGGGGCGATCAAGGACGCCTTGCCCGGCGTGCGGGTACTGATGCTCACCGTGAGCGAAAACGCCGAGGACCTTGCCGCCGCACTGCAGGGCGGCGCTGATGGCTACCTGCTCAAGACCATGGAGTCCGAGCAGCTGGCCGAGACCATCGAGAAGGTGATGACAGGCGATTCGGTCATCAGCCCCGAAATGCTCACCAAGCTGGTGTCCGCATTCCGCCAGCGGCCTCCGGCGGCACCTGCCCCGCTTGCTCCCGCACAGGCGGTGGCGGCAGCCCCCGCGCCACCGCCTGCGCCTGTCGAGGCGCCACCCCAGGGGCTGGAACTGCTCTCCCCCCGGGAGCGCGAGATCTTGCTGCTGATCGCCCGTGGCGACAGCAACAAGGCGATAGGCCGCACGCTGGACATCGCGGAGACGACCGTCAAGATCCATGTGCAGCACATCCTGCGCAAGCTGGGGCTGACGTCCCGGGTGCAGGCCGCAGTGCTGGCCGCCAACAACGGTATTGGCTGATCGCGTCCGCGTCCGGCGCGACACAATGCGCCGCCCGAACCCATCGCGATAGCCCGGCCGGCCCTCACATCGGCGCCTGCAGTCAATCCTGTCTCGTGTCACGCACCGTTGCCCGAGGGGCGCTGAGCACCCCGGGGCTGCCTGACGCCCGTACCGCATAGTTCTTTCGGGCGATGGGCGGCGCCCTCGCGTCCTCCTTACGGAACGCCGAAGGCCTTCCTTGGAAGGATGGGCAATCGGCGCCCCTGGTTTCACAGTTCGTACTGACTCTGGCCCAAGTGTGGCCACAGCGAACTGGAGAAAAACATGGAAGTCATGCTCGCGTACGACCACTCGCGAAATTCACGCATCGCGCTGGAGGCTGTCAAACAATTATTCGCCAAGGAGCTGCCCACGGTCACCCTGATTTCGGTGATCGAAGAGCCGGGCAGCAACACCAGCGCGGGCGATGAAATGTTTGAAACCCAGTACCAGGAGCAAAAGCTGGGCGCCGAGAAAGCCGCTGCCGAGCTGGTAGCGGCCGGCTTCAGTGCCAAGGTGCTGGTGGCCGAGGGGGACGCCCGCAAGATGATCCTGCGCGCCACCCAGGAGCGCAACCCCGACGTGCTGGTCATGGCCCGCCATTCCTACAAGCCCGACGGCAACTTCATCACCCGCCGGCTCGACGCCCTGGTCGAGGAGTTCGACCACATGACGTTCGGCTCGGTCAGCGCCTTCCTGGCGCGGAGAGTGCAGTGCCCTTTGCTCATCATCCCCACCCACGCGGAGTGAGGGCCAACAACCCCCAACCCGGATCCCACCATGCAAGTCAGTGATCTCTTCCGGTTCAAGAACCGGGAAATCAAGGCACTCCACCTCACGTGGATTGCGTTTTTCATCTGTTTCTACGTCTGGTTCAACATGGCGCCGCTGGCGTCGTCCATGCTCAAGACCGTGGGCTGGCTGACCAAGGACGACATCCGCCTGTTCGCCATCGCGAACGTGGCGCTCACCATCCCGGCCCGCATCATTGTGGGCATGGCGCTGGACCGGTTCGGTCCGCGCCGCGTCTTCTCGATCCTGATGGTGCTCATGGCCGTCCCCACGCTGTTCTTTGCGCTGGGCGACACCAAAGAGCAGCTCTTCGTATCGCGTCTGATCCTCAGCTCGGTCGGTGCCAGCTTCGTGGTCGGTATCCACATGACGGCCCTGTGGTTCAAGCCCCGTGACATCGGCTTTGCCGAGGGGTTCTATGCAGGGTGGGGCAACTTTGGATCGGCTGCTGCCGCCATGACGCTGCCCACCATCGCTTTGACGATGTTTGGTGGCCCCGAAGGCTGGCGCTATGCCGTGGCCCTGTCGGGTCTGGTCATGGGGGTGTATGGCGTTTTCTACTGGTTCGCCATCACCGACGGGCCCACCGCAGACACCCACAAGAAGCCCCGCAAGGCCGCAGCGCTGGAAGTCTCCAGCTACCGCGACCTGATCATGCTGTCCGTCATGACCGTGCCCATGGTCGGCATCCTGGCGGTGCTGGTATGGCGCGTGCAGCGTACGGGCTACATCGATGACATCACGGCGTGGGCGTGCTACCTGGCGATCGCGGTGGTCATCCTGTACCAGCTGGTGCAGGTGTTCCGTGTGAACCTGCCCATCCTGAAAAAGGGCATTCCTGCCGATGACCGCTACCCCTTCAGTTCCGTGGCGGCGCTCAACACCACCTACTTCGCCAACTTTGGCGCGGAGCTGGCTGTGGTCTCGATGCTGCCCATGTTCTTCGAGGAAACCTGGGGCCTCACGGCGGCTGCTGCGGGCATGATCGCCGCGACCTTTGCCTTCGTGAACCTGTTCGCCCGGCCCATGGGCGGGCTGGTGTCAGACCGCTTCGGCAACCGGCGCTTCGTCATGCTCGCCTACATGCTGGGCATTGCCGTGGGCTTTGCGCTCATGGGTCTGATGAACAGCAAATGGCCGCTTGTCATCGCCGTGGCCATCACCGTGGGCTGCTCGTTCTTCGTGCAGGGTGCAGAGGGTGCGACCTTCGGCATCATCCCCTCGATCAAGCGCCGGCTGACAGGCCAGATCTCGGGCATGGCGGGTGCCTATGGCAACGTGGGCGCAGTTTTCTACCTGTTCGTGTTCATGTTTGTCACCCCCTCGCAGTTCTTTCTCATCATCGCCGCAGGGGCGCTCATCAGCTGGATCGTCTGCCTGGTGTGGCTCAAGGAGCCCGAGGGCGGCTTTGGCGACGAGTACGTGATCTCGTCCGTGGACCAGGCCATCGCTGAGGAAGCGCGCCAAAAGCGCGAAGCCCAGGCCCAGCTGGCCATGGTCTTCAAGGGCAGCGAGAAGGTCGAGTTGGCGGACAAGGGCGACGGCTTCATGGTCACCGCCCGGTTCCGCAGTGCAGAGGAGTTGCGCACCCTGATGCAGCGCTTCGAAAAGCACGGCTTGATCAGCCGGTGACCTGAAAGACAGTCCGCCATCGACCTGCGGATTTCGCTGAGAGGCCGTGCCCGTCACGGCCTCTCGTTCATGAGACTCCATCGACTCCATCGACCGTGCAGACAACCTTTTCCACCTGACCGCCATGCCCTCCAAACTGCGCCATCGACGCCAGGCCTGGCTGGTGCTCATTGCGAGCACGCTGGCGTTCACCGTGTGTTTCATGGTCTGGATGATGTTCGGCGTCATCAGCATCCCGGTGGGGCGGCTGCTGGAGCTCAGTGCGACCGAGGTGGGTCTCATGATGGCGTTGCCCATCCTCACCGGGTCGCTGGTGCGGATGCCGCTGGGGCTGTGGGCCGACCGCGGCGACGGGCGCCGGCTGATGATGTGCATGCTGGCGCTGGCAATTCCTGCGCTGTGGTCACTGACCTTCGCCACCGCGTATTGGCACTTTCTGCTCGCAGGAGGGGTGGTAGGCCTGGTGGGCGGGGTTTTTGCAATAGGCACGCCCTATGTAGCGCACTGGTTTGACCGCAGCGAGCAAGGCATGGCCATGGGGGTGTTCGGTGCGGGCAACGTGGGCGCTGCGCTCAATCAGCTCGTGGCGCCGGTGCTGTTGGTGGGTTTTGGCTGGGTCCTGGTGCCGCAGATGTATGCGGCATTGATGGCGCTGACGTTGCTGTTGTTCTGGGCGTTGAGCTACCCATCGCCCGCGCCGGTGCCCGCGGCGGCCCATGCCATGACCTGGCGGCGTCAGGCCCGGCTGCTGCTCGAGCCCAGGGTGCTGCGCTATTGCCAGTACTACAGCGTCGTGTTCGGCGGCTTCGTGGCGCTGGCCCTGTGGCTGGTGCAGCACTACGTGGGCGAGTACGGGTTGAACATCCGCAACGCCGCTTTGCTGGCCGTGCTGTCCACCTTACCCGGCGGCCTTATGCGGGGCGTGGGGGGCGTGCTCGCTGACCGCTACGGTGCGCACAGCGTGACCTGGTGGGTGTTGTGGGTGAGCTGGATCTGCCTGTTCCTGCTGTCCTACCCGCCCACGGACCTTGTCATCCACACCGATGGGGGCGGCCTGTCCTTGCAGCTGGGGCTGGGCGTGCACTGGTTCACCGTGCTGGTCATGGTGCTGGGCATTGCATGGTCGTTTGGCCGCGCCAGCGTGTTCAAGTACATCAGCGAGGACTACCCGGACTCCATCGGCGCGGTGAGCGGCGTGGTGAGCATGGTCGGCGGGCTGGCGGGTTTCGTGCTGCCAGTGCTGTTCGGGATGCTGCTGGACGCGACCGGCATCCGCAGCAGCGCCTTCATGGTGCTGTACGCCTGGGTGTGGCTGTCCCTGATCTGGATGTACTGGGCAGAAATGCGACGCACCGACGTGGTCCAGCGCAAGGCGGTAGCGCGGGGGTAGTAGTCCTTTCGGACGATGGGCTTCCCCGGGGGGGTCGGTCTTTCAGACCGGCGGGCGTGTTCGTCTGGGGGATGTTCAGGTGAGGCCCCGGAAAGCACATTGGAGCCTGTGCTGCCTGCCCGACATCAGGGGGGTGGCCAAGCACCTGTTTCCCACCTGGAGAGCTTCACATGAGCACCAACAAACTTCGCGCCGCCCACGCCCAGACGGCCACGGAGAAGACCTATTCGGGCGCCGACATCGCGGACTGGCGTCCGGAAGATGAGCGCTTCTGGGCTACCACCGGCAAGGCAATTGCCACCCGCAACCTGTGGATCTCCATTCCCAACCTGCTGATCGGCTTCGCCGTGTGGTTGATGTGGGGGATCATCACGGTGCAGATGCTGAACCTGGGCTTTCCCTTCACCCAGGCCGAGCTTTTCACGCTCACCGCCATCGCGGGCCTGATGGGCGCCACGTTCCGCATTCCCGCATCGTTTTTCATTCGCCTGGCCGGTGGCCGCAACACCATCTTCCTGACCAGTGCGCTGCTGATCATCCCGGCATTCATCACCGGCATGGCGCTGCAGGACAAGGCCACCCCGCTGTGGGTGTTCCAGCTGTGCGCGTTCCTGTCGGGCATCGGCGGCGGCAACTTCGCCTGCTCCATGTCCAACATCAGCGGCTTTTATCCCAAGAGCCAGCAAGGCACGGCGCTGGGCCTCAATGCCGGTCTCGGCAACTTCGGCGTGACCACGATGCAGATCCTGATCCCGTTGGCCATGACGATCGCGGTGTTTGGCGCTTTCGCCGGCGGCTCCATGACGCTGACCAAGGACTCTGGCTGGCTGCTGGGCAAGATCGTCGCGGGCACCGAAACCTATATCCAGAACGCCGGCTTTATCTGGGCTGCCATCCTGGTGCCACTGGTCGTGGCCGCCTGGTTCGGCATGAACAACCTGCTGCCTTTGTCGCCCAACTACGGCGGCACGCTGGCAGCCTTCGGCAAGATCCTCTACCTGTGGGGCCTGACCTCCATCGTCGGCGTGGTCGGTCTGTACCTGTACCTGCCAGCGCCCACGGGCCTGGGCCTGCTGAACATGTGGCTGGCTCTGCCGCTGATCGTGGTGGTGACCGTGCTGCTGATGAAGCTGGCAGCCTTTGGCGAGATGAAGGCCGGCATCGCCAAGCAGTACGCTATCTTCTCGAACAAGCACACGTGGTCGATGACGGCTCTGTACATCGTCACCTTCGGTTCGTTCATCGGCTTCTCGATGGCGCTGCCCCTGTCCATCACCGTGATCTTCGGCTTCCAGCATGTGCTGGACCCCAGCACCGGCGCGTGGACCCACACCCTGAAGAATCCCAATGCACCATCGGCACTGACCTACGCCTGGATCGGCCCCTTCGTCGGCGCGCTGATCCGTCCCCTGGGCGGCTGGGTGTCGGACAAAGTGGGTGGCTCCATCGTCACGCAGGTCATCTCTGCTGTGATGGTGTTCGCATCGGCCGCCGTGGGCTACGTCATGCTGCTGGCCTACCAGTCGCAAACGCCTGAGCAGTACTTCTTCCTCTTCATGGCGCTGTTCGTGGTGTTGTTTGCTGCCAGCGGCATCGGCAACGGCTCGACCTTCCGCACCATCGGCGTGATCTTCGATCGCCAGCAGGCCGGCCCTGTGCTGGGCTGGACATCGGCCATCGGCGCGTACGGCTCGTTCATCGCCCCCGTGGTGATCGGCCAGCAGATCAAGGCCGGCTCGCCCGAATACGCGATGTACGGCTTTGCGGTGTTCTACGCGATCTGCCTGGTCATCAACTGGTGGTTCTACCTGCGCAAGGGCGCCGAGATCCGCAACCCCTGAATGCGCACCGCCTGAACGCGAACACCCCTATTCCGGAGACCCACGATGAGTCACTTTCTCGACCGCCTTTCCTACTTCTCGCAACCCCGCGAGACATTTGCCCAGGGCCATGGCGAAACCAACGGTGAAGACCGCACCTGGGAAGACGCCTACCGCGACCGCTGGGCGCACGACAAGATCGTGCGCAGTACCCACGGCGTGAACTGCACGGGCAGCTGCTCGTGGAAAATCTACGTCAAGGGCGGCATCGTCACCTGGGAAACCCAGCAGACCGACTACCCCCGCACCCGCCCCGACCTGCCCAACCACGAGCCCCGTGGCTGCGCGCGCGGCGCCAGCTACAGCTGGTACCTGTACAGTGCCAACCGCGTGAAGTACCCCATGGTGCGCGGCCGTCTGCTCAAGCACTGGCGCGCCGCACTGCTGCTGGCCAAGAGCCCGGTGGACGCCTGGGCCAGCATCGTCGAGAACGATGCCGCCAAGAGCGAATGGCAAAAGCAGCGCGGCCTGGGCGGCTTCGTGCGCAGCACCTGGGACGAAGTCAACCAGATGATCGCTGCGGCCAACGTGTACACGATCAAGAAGCACGGCCCCGACCGCATCATCGGTTTTTCGCCCATTCCGGCGATGTCGATGATCTCGTACGCCGCTGGCTCGCGCTACCTGAGCCTGATGGGCGGCGTGTGCATGAGCTTTTACGACTGGTACTGCGACTTGCCCCCCAGCAGCCCGCAGACCTGGGGCGAGCAGACCGACGTGCCCGAGTCGGCCGACTGGTACAACAGCTCTTACATCATTGCCTGGGGCTCCAACGTGCCCCAGACACGCACGCCTGACGCGCACTTTCTGACCGAGGTGCGCTACAAGGGCACCAAGGTCGTGTCCATCACGCCCGACTATTCCGAAGTGGCCAAGCTGGGCGACCTGTGGATGCACCCCAAGCAGGGCACCGACGCAGCCGTGGCCATGGCCATGGGCCACGTGATCCTGAAGGAGTTCTACTTCAAGGACGGCGGCAAGGGCCGGAGCAGCTACTTTGACGACTACGCCCGCCGCTACACCGACCTTCCGCTGCTGGTGGTGCTGAAGGAAAAAACACTGCCCGATGGCCGCACAGTCATGGTGCCCGACCGCTATGTGCGCGCCAGCGACTTCCCGAGCAAGCTCGACCAGTCGAACAACCCCGACTGGAAGACCGTGGGCTACGACGCGCTGGGCCAGGTCACGCTGCCCAATGGCTCCATTGGCTTTCGCTGGGGTGCCGACGGCCGTGCCGACCAGGGCCTGTGGAACCTGGAAAACAAGGATGCCCGCACCGGCAATGACATCAAGCTCAAGCTGTCGGTGATCGAAGACGGCGAGCAGCCGCACGACGTGGCCGATGTCGCCTTCCCGTACTTTGGCGGCGTGCACGCCCCCAACTTCACCGCCAACGACCAGGGCGGTGATGTGATGGTGCGCCGCGTGCCCGTGACCCACCTCGACCTGGACGGCCATGAAGCCCAGGGCCGCGTGATGGTGGCCACGGTGTTTGACTTGCTGGCCGGCAACTACGGTATCGACCGCGGCCTGCCGGGTGAAGAGCCCGGTGGCAGCTACGACGCCGACCGCCCCTTCACGCCCGCATGGCAGGAAAAGATCACCGGTGTGCCGCGCGAGCAGATCATTGCCGTGGCGCGCCAGTTTGCCGACAACGCCGACAAGACGCATGGCAAGTCCATGGTGATCATCGGCGCGGCCATGAACCACTGGTACCACAGTGACATGAACTACCGCGGCATCATCAACATGCTGATGCTGTGCGGCTGTATCGGCCAAAGCGGTGGCGGCTGGGCGCATTACGTGGGCCAGGAAAAGCTGCGCCCACAGACCGGCTGGACGGCGCTGGCCTTCGCGTTGGACTGGATCCGCCCACCCCGGCAGATGAACAGCACCAGCTTCTTCTACGCCCACACCGACCAGTGGCGCTACGAGAAGCTGGGCATGGAAGAAATCCTCTCGCCCCTGGCCGACGCCCGCGCCTACCACGGCGCGCAGATCGACTACAACGTGCGCGCCGAGCGCATGGGCTGGCTGCCTTCTGCCCCCCAGCTCAAGACCAATCCCATGCAGGTGGCCAAGGATGCCGCTGCGGCAGGCATGGACGCCAAGGACTACGTCGTCAAGTCCCTGAAGGACGGCAGCCTTGAGATGAGCTGCGAAGACCCCGACCACCCTGCCAACTGGCCGCGCAACATGTTCGTGTGGCGCTCCAACATCCTGGGCTCGTCGGGCAAGGGGCATGAATACTTCCTCAAGCACCTGCTGGGCACCACCCATGGCGTACAGGGCAAGGACTTGGGCAAGGACGAGGCCAAGCCCGAGGAAGTGCAGTGGCACACCAACGCGCCCGAAGGCAAGCTCGACCTGCTGGTCACGCTCGACTTCCGCATGAGCACCACCTGCCTGTACTCGGACATCGTGCTGCCCACAGCCACCTGGTATGAGAAGAACGACCTCAACACCAGCGACATGCACCCCTTCATCCACCCGCTGTCCACGGCGGTGGACCCTGCCTGGCAGGCCAAGAGCGACTGGGAGATCTACAAGGGTTTCGCCAAGGCCGTGAGCGAGGTCAGCGTGGGACACCTGGGCGTGGAAAAGGATGTGGTGCTCACGCCGATCATGCACGACACAGCGGGCGAAATGGCCCAGCCCTACGGCGTGCGCGACTGGAAGAAGGGCGAGTGCGAACTCATCCCCGGCAAGACGGCACCACAGGTCACCGTGGTCGAGCGCGACTACCCGAACCTCTACAAGCGCTTCACCGCCCTCGGCCCGCTGATGGAAAAGGCCGGCAACGGCGGCAAGGGCATTGGCTGGAACACGCAAACCGAAGTCGGCCAGCTGGGCGATCTGAACGGCCGCGTGAAGGAAGAGGGCGTGACGCAAGGCATGCCCCGCATCGTTACCGACATCGACGCGACCGAAGTGGTGCTGATGCTCGCACCCGAAACCAACGGCCATGTCGCCTGCAAGGCGTGGGATGCGTTGAGCAAACAGACCGGCCGCGACCACGTGCACCTGGCGCTGCACCGCGAGGACGAGAAGATCCGCTTTCGCGACATCCAGGCGCAGCCGCGCAAGATCATCAGCTCGCCCACCTGGTCGGGCCTGGAGAGCGAGAAGGTCAGCTACAACGCCGGCTACACCAATGTGCACGAGTACATCCCATGGCGCACCCTCACGGGCCGCCAGCAGTTCTACCAGGACCATCCCTGGATGCGTGACTTTGGCGAAGGCTTCGTGAGCTACCGCCCACCGGTGCACCTCAAGACGCTGGAAGAAGTCGAGGGCAAGAAGCCCAACGGCAACCGCGAAATCGCGCTGAACTTCATCACGCCGCACCAGAAGTGGGGCATCCACAGCACGTACAGCGACAACCTGATGATGCTGACGCTGAACCGTGGTGGCTCGGTGGTGTGGCTGAGCGAAGACGACGCCAAGAGCGCCGGCATCGAAGACAACGACTGGGTCGAACTGTTCAATGCCAACGGCGCCATTGCGGCCCGCGCGGTCGTGAGCCAGCGTGTGAACCCGGGCATGGTGATGATGTACCACTCGCAAGAAAAGATCATCAACACCCCCGGCTCCGAGATCACTGGCACGCGCGGCGGCATCCACAACTCGGTCACCCGCATCGTGCTCAAGCCCACGCACATGATCGGCGGCTATGCGCAGCTGAGCTACGGCTTTAACTACTACGGAACCATCGGCACCAACCGCGACGAGTTCGTGCTGGTTCGCAAGATGGACCGCGTGGACTGGCTCGATGACGAGCCAGCCGCCACCACGGCCACGCACGCCTGAAGCCGACGACAAGGAGAAACACGATGAAAATTCGCGCACAAATCGCCATGGTGCTGAACCTGGACAAGTGCATTGGTTGCCACACCTGTTCCGTCACCTGCAAGAACGTCTGGACCAGCCGCCCCGGCATGGAGTACGCCTGGTTCAACAACGTGGAAAGCAAGCCCGGCATCGGCTATCCCAAGGAATGGGAAAACCAGGATAAGTGGAACGGCGGCTGGGTGCGCAGCCCGGACGGCTCTATTGCCCCCCGCCAGGGCGGCAAGTGGAAGCTGCTCATGCGCATCTTCGCCAACCCCAACCTGCCGCAGATCGACGACTACTACGAGCCCTTCACGTTCGACTACGACCACCTGCAGTCCGCGCCTGAAACCAAGGCTGCACCCACCGCCCGCCCGCGCAGCCTGATCACCGGCAAGCGCATGGAGAAGATCGTCTGGGGCCCGAACTGGGAAGAAATCCTGGGCGGCGAGTTCAGCAAGCGCAGCAAGGACAAGAACTTCGACGATGTGCAAAAGGACATCTACGGCCAGTTCGAAAACACCTTCATGATGTACCTGCCGCGCCTGTGCGAGCACTGCCTGAACCCGACCTGTGTCGCATCGTGCCCCTCGGGCTCGATCTACAAGCGCGAGGAAGACGGCATCGTGCTGATCGACCAGGACAAGTGCCGCGGCTGGCGCATGTGCGTGAGCGGCTGCCCCTACAAGAAGATCTACTACAACTGGCAGTCGGGCAAGGCCGAAAAATGCATCTTCTGCTACCCCCGCATCGAGGCCGGCCAGCCCACCGTGTGCTCCGAAACCTGCGTGGGCCGCATCCGCTACCTGGGCGTGCTGCTGTATGACGCAGACCGCATCCAGGAAGCGGCCAGCGTGGAACGCGACCGCGACCTGTACCAGGCCCAGCTCGACATCTTCCTGGACCCGAACGATCCGGACGTGATCAGGCAGGCCCGCATCGACGGCATTCCCGACAGCTGGATGGATGCTGCGCGCAACAGCCCCGTCTACAAGATGGCAGTGCAGTGGAAGGTGGCCCTGCCGCTGCACCCCGAGTACCGCACGCTGCCCATGGTCTGGTATGTGCCACCGCTCTCGCCCATCACGGCCGCTGCCAACGCAGGCCACGTGGGCGTGAATGGCGACATCCCGGATGTGTCGCAACTGCGCATTCCCGTGCAGTACCTGGCCAACCTGCTGACCGCTGGCGATACCGGCCCCGTGGTGCGGGCCCTGGAACGCATGCTGGCCATGCGCACCTACCAGCGCGACAAGCATGTGGAGCAGCGCCAGAACCTGGCAGTGCTCAAGCAGGCTGGCCTGTCGATGGCCGAGGTGGAGGAGATGTACCACGTGATGGCGATCGCCAACTACGAGGACCGCTTTGTCATCCCGTCGGCCCATCGCGAGTACGCCGAGAACGCCTTCGACATTCGGGGTGGTTGCGGTTTCTCGTTTGGCAACGGGTGTTCCGACGGCGCCACCGAGACCAGCATGTTCGGCGGCAAGAAGCCCCGCACGATCCCCATCAAAGCCACTGTTTGAGTGCAACGGAAGGAATCACCATGTTCAAGAAGAACCCGACCTCCGTGCGCCTGACCTTGCGCGCTCTGGGCTACCTGCTGAGCTACCCCGATACGCAGTTGCGCAGCGTGATGCCGCAGCTTCTCGACGCGCTGCAGGCCGAGCAAGCCCTTGCGGCTGATCGCATGGATGAGCTGAAGGCAGTGTGCGAGCACCTGGCTGCACTCGACCCGCTGGAAGCCGAAGCCCGCTACGTGGACAATTTCGACCGGGGCCGCCAGACATCGCTGCACCTGTTCGAGCATGTACACGGCGACTCGCGTGACCGCGGCCCGGCCCTCATCGACCTGATGCAGACCTACGAAAAGGCAGGCCTCCAGTTCGACGCCGAAGAGCTCCCCGATCACCTGCCGGTGGTGCTGGAGTTCGCCTCCACCCAGCCGCCTGAAGTGGCGAAGGAGTTCTTGGGCGAGATGGCGCACATCCTCAACGCGCTGTTCAGCGCGCTGGTGGCCCGCAGCAGCCCTTACGCCAGCGTGATCGCCGCCGTGCTCGAAGTGTCGGGCCAGCGCGTGCAGTCGGTGGCGCTCACGCCCGAGCCGCCCATGGACGAGGCCTGGGCAGAGCCCGAAGCGTTTGGTGGTTGCAGCACCCAGGGCCAGGCCAAGCCTGACCAGCCGCAACCGATGCATTTTGTTCGTACCCCCCGCGCAGAGCGGGCACCAGAAGGAGTCTCGCTATGACCACCTGGATTGACACCCTGTTGTTCGGCATCTATCCGTATATTTGCCTCGCCGTTTTCTTCATTGGCAGCTGGGCGCGGTTTGACCGCGACCAGTACACCTGGAAGAGCGATTCTTCGCAGCTGCTGCGCACCGGCAGCCTGCGCTGGGGCAGCAACCTGTTCCATGTCGGCGTGCTGTTCCTGTTCTTCGGCCACACGGTAGGCATGCTCACGCCCCACTTCCTGTATGAAGGCTTCATGACCGCAGGCGCCAAGCAGATCATGGCGATGGTGACGGGCGGCATTGCGGGGGTGCTGGCCTTCATAGGCCTGTCCATCCTGCTGCACCGCCGCCTGACAGATGAGCGCATTCGCGTCACCTCCAAGACCAGTGACATCCTGATCCTGGTGTTGCTGTGGCTGCAACTGGCCCTGGGCCTGGCCACCATTCCGCTGTCGGCCCAGCACCTGGACGGCTCCATGATGATGAAGCTGGCCGAATGGGGCCAGCGCGTGGTCACCTTCCGCAGCGGAGGCGTCGAGCTGCTGGCCGAAGCCGGCTGGATCTTCAAGGCGCACATGTTCCTCGGCATGACGCTTTTCCTGGTCTTCCCGTTCACCCGCCTGGTGCATGTCTGGAGCGGCTTTGGCACGCTGGCCTATTTGCTGCGCCCCTACCAGGTGGTGCGCGCACGCCGCCTGAACCTGCCAGCAGGCCACACGCAGTCGCAAGACCGCCGTGGTGTTTGATTTCGTATCGCATAAGGAGCACACCATGAGCGGATGTGGAACCAGTAGCTGCGGTTGCAGCGGCACCAGCGCCAGCACCAGCCAGGGCGCGCCCCAAAGCCTGCTCTCTTCTGAGCAGGCGGCTGCCTACGAGGCGCTGTCTGCCACGGTAGGTGCGACTGTCATGGCAGATGCGCCCGCCATGACAATCCCTCAGTCCACGGGGTTGGCCCCGGTGGCACGCGTCAACGGCGTGGCATTGAACTCAACGGCCGAGTGGCTGGATGACGAAGCCTTGCGCCAGCGTGCCTGCACCGAACTGCTGCGGCAGGCTGCCCAGCAGGCGGGCTTGCTTTCTGCGGATGATGTGCCCGGCGTTCAAGGTGCGATCAGCACCGGTGCCTCCCACGCCATTGAGCAGCTGTTGGACCGCGAGCTGCCGGTTCCGGAGCCCTCGCAAGAAGCCTGCCGCCGCTACTACGAAGCCCATCCTGCTGCGCATGCGCAGGGCGAGCGAGCTCAGTTGCGCCATGTGCTGTTTGCCGTGACGCCCGGCGTGGATGTGAAGCAACTGCGCCTGCGAGCAGAGGCCATGCTGATTGAACTGCGCTGTGCGGACGATGGGGGCTTAAAGTTCGCCGAAGCAGCGGCGCAGTGGTCCAATTGTCCGAGCGGCCAGCAGGGCGGAGATCTGGGTTGGCTGACCCGCGCGGACTGCGCCCCCGAGTTCGCCCGCGAAGTGTTTGGCAGCGCCGAGATCGGTGTGCTGGCGCGCCTGGTGCACAGCCGGTTTGGCCTGCATGTGGTGGAGGTAGTGGCGCGCGATCCGGGGCAGCAGCCTTCTTTCGAAGAGGTACGCCAGGCCATCGCCCTCACGCTGCGCCAGCAGGCCTGGGTGAACGCACTGAGGCAGTACCTGCAATTGCTGGCGGGCGCTGCCGTGGTGGAGGGCGTGGCACTGGACGCGGCCGAATCACCGCTTGTGCAGTAGCTGCATTGCATGCCATCTGATTGCACCATGCCCGACGAGCTGCTTGATCGCCTGCGTCGTTTTCACGACGGCGCCCTTCCCCAGTACCGCGAACAGTTCCAGACGCGGGTGGACGAGCGGCAGCACCCTGCCACCATGCTCATCGGCTGTTCCGACTCGCGCCTGATGCCCTATCCGCTGAACGCGGCTGGCCCGGGCGAGCTGTCTCTGGTGTGCAACGTGAGAGCCTTTGTACCGCCACACGACGGATCGCATGACGATCACGGCACCACGGCGGCCATCGAACTTGCGGTGCTCAATGTGCAAGTCAGTCGCGTCGTGGTGTGCGGCCACAGTCACTGTGGGGCTATCAAGGCGATGTATGGTGAGATATCGCCCGATGCCCCCAATCTGAACCGCTGGCTGGACCTCGGGAGCGAAGCCCAGCTGCCTATTGAGGCGGGTCCCGGGGGCTGCGGCGTACCGAGCAGCGCGCTGTGGTGTTGCAACTGGAGCGCTTCATGGAGTGCCCCATGGTACGTAGCCGGGTGCAGTCCGGACCGATCAGCCTGCATGGCTGGCACTATGTGATCGAGGAGGGCGAGGTTCATGTGTTTGACGTCGAGGACGGCCGTTTTGTGTCGGCATCTGCGGCCTGCCACAGCGGCACAGGCCCCTACCAGCCCTATGTGGAGCATGATGGCCAGGTACTTTCGGGCGGGCTTTGATGAACCACTCTTGACCGGGCGCAAGGCATCCACCCCGTGGACACCAAATCATCGGAACCCATGAAGCGCGAACCTCACTCCCCCTTGTCTCCCGCCACTGCCGTCCAGCCCATCAGCCTGGACGTGCTGCGCGAGAAATACCTCAAACCCGGCGAAACCACGGTGGAGCAGCTCTACCAGCGCGTGGCGCGGGCCCTTGCGTCGGTCGAAAAGCCGGAGCTGCGCGCCAAATACGAAGCGCTGTTCCTGGCCAACCTGCAGGCGGGCGCCATCGGTGCGGGCCGCATCATGAGCGCTGCGGGCACCGACATCCAGGCCACCCTGATCAACTGTTTTGTGCAGCCCGTGGGCGACTGCATCCAGGGCGTGGACGACGAAGGTTTCCCGGGCATCTACGAGGCCCTGCGCGAGGCCGCCGAAACCATGCGCCGCGGCGGTGGCGTGGGCTACGACTTCTCCCGCATCCGCCCCAAGGGTGCGCGGGTCAAGGCCACCGCGTCAATGGCGTCTGGCCCGTGCAGCTACATGAACGTGTTCGACCAGTCGTGCTCCACGGTAGAGAGCGCAGGCGCACGCCGGGGCGCGCAGATGGGCGTGCTGCGCATCGACCACCCTGATGTGCACGAATTCATCACCGCCAAGCGCACGCCGGGCCGCTGGAACAACTTCAACGTATCAGTCGGTGTGTCGGATGAGTTCATTCACGCCGTGCAGAACAACGCGCAGTGGGAGCTGGTGCACAAGGCGCAACCCGGCGAAGCCCTGCTGGCCCAGGGCGCCCGCCAGCGTGCAGACGGGCAGTGGGTGTACGCCACCGTGTCCGCACGCGAGCTGTGGGACACGATCATGAAGTCGGCCTATGACTTTGCGGAGCCGGGCATCTTGTTTTTGGGCCGCATCAACGAAGACAACAACTTGCATTACTGCGAGGAGATCGCGGCAACCAACCCGTGCGTGACAGCGGACACCCGATTGGCTACCCAGTATGGGTTGGTTCACATCGGGGACCTGTGCTCTCGCCGGGTGCCGCTTGAGGTCACGGTAGACCGCCGTGCGTTGGGGCAGGACGGCCGGGGCGTTGAGGTCCGTCCAGCGAAGGCTGCGTTCATGACGGCCCGCGAAGCCGATGTGTTCAAGGTCACCACGGAGGACGGATACGAAATCAAAGCCACGGCATGGCACGATTTCTACACGCCGCGCGGCAAGATCAAGCTGTCGGAATTGAAGGTGGGCGACGAACTGTGGGTGCAGTCGGGCAAGGGGCAGTTTGGCCAGCAGGGCAGCGAAGAGCTGGGTGTTTTGCTGGGGCTGATCACCGGGGACGGCCATTTCACCCACCGGGGAAAAGGCCAGGAAGTCGTTTGCGTCAACCTTTGGAATCAGGAGCGCGAGCTTGCTGATCGGGTGGCCATCACAGTCAATAGCATGATTGCGGGCCTGGCGCGCACGCCAAGGCGCTATCAAGTGGCACCCGTGGCCGTGGCAGAGCGCAATCATGTCTTCATTCGCTCCGTGCTGTTGGCGCGTGCCTTGGCAAGCTGGGGCTTCACGCGTGCCACCAAGCTCCGGGTGCCGGAGGTGATCTGGCAAGGCAGCGAAGCCTGCGTCAGGGCCTATCTGCGGGCACTTTTTCAGACCGACGGCACGGTCAATATTTCCGGCGCCAGCGAGAGCTGCTCCATCCGCCTGAGCTCCAGTTACCCGCAACTGCTCAAGGATGTGCAGGTGCTGTTGGTCAACTTGGGTGTTTTCAGCCGCGTGCGCCTGCGTCGGGAGGCCGGGGTCAAGAACATGCCTGATGGAAAAGGCGGGCAGGCTGAGTACGCCTACAAGGAGCAGTACGAACTCATCATCGATGGCGAATCCCGCGAGCGATTCATGGATGAGGTCGGCTTTCTGCTTGACTACAAGACAGCCCGGTACCGCGAATGGGTGGCCGACAAGGTCCTGAGAAAGACCCAGCGGTTCACCAGTCGGGTCGTGGAGATTGCGCATGCAGGCAAGGAGGCCGTGTTCGATACGACCCAGGCGGACTGCAATACCGTCATCTTCAATGGACTGGTCACGGGGCAATGCGGCGAGCAGCCCTTGCCCTCCTACGGCTGCTGCGACCTCGGTCCCATCATCCTGACCCGCTTTGTGCGGCACCCGTTTGGTGTGGGCGGCG
Source organism: uncultured Gammaproteobacteria bacterium (assembly GCA_947085645.1). GTDB lineage: Bacteria > Pseudomonadota > Gammaproteobacteria > Burkholderiales > Burkholderiaceae_C > Acidovorax. The sequence continues at coordinate 39,820 of CAMTXG010000009.1, read as the reverse complement.
AGGCCGCGTTCGACTTTGACGCCTTTACCAAAGCTGTGGCGCTGCAGGTGCGTGCGCTCGACAACGTACTCGACGTGACCTTTTGGCCCCTGCCGCAGCAGCGCGACGAGGCCATGGCCAAGCGGCGCATCGGCGTGGGATTTACCGGCATGGGCAACACGCTGGCCATGCTGCGTGTGCGCTACGACCTGCCCGAAGGCCGCACCATGGCTGCACGCATTGCCGAATGCATGCGCGATGCCGCGTATGCGGCGTCGGTGGAGCTGGCGCAGGAGAAGGGAGCATTTCCCAAGTTCGACAGCAGGGGCTATCTGGCCGAGGGCACCTTTGCCAGCCGCCTGCCCGAGTCGCTCAAGGCCGCCATCCACCAGCACGGCATTCGCAACAGCCATCTGCTCTCCATCGCCCCTACGGGCACGGTCAGCCTGGCCTTTGCCGACAACGCCTCCAACGGCATCGAGCCGCCGTTTTCGTGGATGTACAAGCGCAAGAAGCGCGAGTCGGATGGCAGCACCAGTGAATACGCGGTGGAGGACCATGCATGGCGCATGTACCGTGAGCTCGGTGGCGATGTGAACGCGTTGCCCGCGTATTTCGTGTCGGCGCTGGCCATGCCCGCCGAGGGCCACATCGCCATGATGGAGGCCGTGCAGCCGTTTGTAGACACCGCCATTTCCAAGACGGTGAACATTCCGGCCGACTACCCTTACGAAGATTTCAAGGACCTGTACCTGCAGGCCTGGCGTGCCAAGCTCAAGGGCCTGGCCACGTACCGGCCCAACGCCATTCTTGGGTCGGTGCTGGAGGTCCACACGGCGCCGGAAGTGGCCGCCACACCGGCCACCTTGATGCCCGTGGCGCCCGCCGCGCAGCCCATCGACCCCATGCGCACCGTCATCGAAAGCCGCCCGCAAGGCGGCCTCTCCGCAGTAGCGGAAAAGCTCGAATACTGGACCCAGGAGGGCCACAAGACGCTGTACCTCATCGTCTCGTTCCTGCCCGTGCCTACCGGCGTGGGCAGCGGCACGGTAGACCGCGCCATCGAGTTCTTCATGCCCGTGGGCCAAAGCGGCGAGTCGCAGCAGTGGATCACCTCCAGCATGCGCATGCTTTCGTTGGCGGCGCGTGGCGGTTTTCTGGAGCGGGCACTGAGCGACATGCGCAAGGTGGCCTGGGACCGCGGCCCTGTGCGCCTGGGGCATCACCGCAAGGACGACGGCACGCTGGTGCCCATGTGGCATGACTCCGAGGTGGCGGCCATGGCCTATGCCATTCAGAACATCCTGGCGCGCCGCGTGGCCGACCCGGTGCAGCAGCAACTGCCGCTGGACGAGCCCGCGCAACTATCGGCGGCGGTGCCACAGGCCATGGCAGGCAAAAAGTGCAGCGAGTGTGGCGCCCATGCGGTGATCCGCAAGGATGGCTGCGACTACTGCACGCAGTGTGGCCACCTGGGCACGTGCGGCTGACGCGCTGCGCACCTGCACCCATCCGCTGTAACCACCACCGCGTACTGACTCAAGGAGCCCCATGCCATGACCGTGATCCCCTGGCCACTCAAGATCCGTGCCGTGGGCAACACCGCTCAGGTGGGGTCGCGGCGTCCCGCGGCGGCCTCGGCGCCCAGCACGGTGGACGAGCTGGCCGACATGGCGGCCACGCTCATCGAGTCGCGCCAGACGATTTTGCCCAAGCGGCTGGGCGCGCCGGGGCCCGACCCCGCGCAGCTGGCGCACATCCTCCATGCGGCCGCGCATGCGCCCGACCACGGCCAGTTGCTGCCGTGGCGGTTTGTGCTGGTGCCCGAGGCGTCGCGGCCCCAGCTGGCGGATGTGTTTGCCGCCGCGCTGCGTGAGCGCGACAGCGCCGCCACCGAAGCCCAACAGACCCAGGCGCGCGAGAAGGCCTACCGCGCCCCGCTGCTGTTGCTCGTCGTGGTGGATGGCGAGCGCGGCGACCCGGAGATCGACTTGCACGAGCGCCTGGCCTCCGCTGGCTGTGCGGTGCAGAACATGCTGCTCATGGCCACCGCGCAGGGCTTTGGTTCGGCCTTGACCAGCGGCAGGGCGCTCAAGGCACAGGCGCTGCGCGGGTTGTTTGGTCTGGCGCCGTCTGAGCTGGCGCTGTGCTTTTTGAGCATCGGCACCGTCTTGTCCCGCAAGGCGGCGCGCCCCCGCCCCGCCGCGCAGGACTATGTGAGCACGCTGGATGCTGAGCGCGGCGTTGTTCCCGGCTTCTGATCGGCGGGGCATCCGGCGTCTGCGCTTTTTGCTTTCCTTTTTCTCCCCATTCAACCGGGTTTCACGCGATGGATATCTCCAGTTTTGACGATCTTTTGCAGGCTGCACGCATGCAGCCTGAACCCCAGCGGCTGCTGTTTGTGTTTGCTGCGGTCGAATTGCCCGACGACGCCACTCCCGCGCAACGCGCCGCGTTTGAAGCCGGGCAAGGCGGTGCGCTGGTGCCGCTGATGTGTGTGGACAAGACACCGCAGGAGCTGCCCTCGTTTGCCGCGCTGGTGGACGATGCGCGCCAGTTCACCGCCCCCGGGCATGACTGGTCCATGGTGTTTGCGGCGGCACTGTCGGGCACGCTGAACAACGCGCCCAGCAGTGCCGATGCCGAAGCACCCTTGCAGCGCATGGTGGACGCGATCAAGGGCGGCGCCCATGGCGCCTACATCCCGTTTGACCGCCAAGGCCATCCCGTGCGTTTTGGTTGAGGCAGACCGTGGCAGTGGCAATTTCCGGCTCGGCCCGTCATATCCCCGGCTTCAACGCGCCTGGCGTGGGGTTTGAAGACCCCTTCGCCATGCTGCAGGCCTGCCACGAGCGGGTGCAGCGCACGCTGACCCTGCTGGCGCGGTTGCGCGCGCACGTACTGCAGCACGGGGCGGACGGCGATGCCCGCCACGCCGCGCGCGACGTGCTGCGCTATTTCGACATCGCCGCGCCGCTGCACCACCAGGACGAAGAACTGCACGTGTTTGCGCTGCTGCGGGCCAATGCGCCTGCTGATGCTGAGCTGCAGGCGCTGGTGCGTCGGCTGCAGCAAGACCATGTCTGCATGACCGCTGACTGGGCCGCGGCACGCGCACCCCTGCAGGCGCTGGTGGACCATGCAGAGGGTGCGGATGGCGCTGCGCCGCCATTCTTCTTCAGCCCGCAAGACATCGCCGCGCTGGACCGCTTTGCCTCCCGCTATGGCGACCACATCGCGGCGGAGGAGGGCTTGGCCTACCCGGCGGCGATGCAGCTGCTGCCACCGACCGCCCTGGCTGACATGGGGCGCGAGATGGCGGCTCGGCGGGGTGTAGGGAGTGGTGCTATTAATTGAGTAGCTCTTAACGCTTGTTGAATAAGCGCTAGAGGCTAATTTGGCTTGATTTTTTGCCAGTCTCGGATCGCTTTCACACCCTCGCTCCTTGCGGGAGAGCGAGTAGTCCCCAGCGCCGCAGCCGCTTCTCACTGGCGATGTCTGCCATGCCATCAGGGCAAGGCCGCCAAGCCCCTCCTGCGGCGACCGCGTGGCTGGGGCGCGATACTTGGCAGGGTAGGTCCGCCAGTCTCTCTTTGCCCTGTGCCTTCTTTGATGTCCCCCGTCCCCTCTCACAGCGCATGCGCCTGACTTTCGCCTTCCGTACCCTCGCCACACTCGCCCTGGCCTGGGCGGCCGCTGCCGCCTGTGTGGCGTTGAACACCCCCTTGCCCTGGATGATCGGCCCGCTGCTGGCCACCTCGCTGGTATCCATCGCTGGCGGCCCCACCGAGAGCTGGGGCCCGCTGCGCAACGCCGGGCAGTGGACCATTGGCGCCGCGCTGGGCCTGTACTTCACGCCGCAGGTGGTGGGGTTGATTGGCGGGCTGTGGTGGGCCATTGCGCTGGGCATTGTGTGGGCGCTGCTACTGGGCTGGCTGTTTGGCGCCTGGCTGTACCGCGTGCACGCGCCTCGCATGCATGGCGTGCCCGCACCCATGATGCGCGCGACGAGTTACTTCTCTGGCGCCATTGGCGCGGCGTCCGAGATGACGCTGCTGTCCGAGCGCGAAAACGCCCGCACCGACCTCGTGGCCGCCAGCCACAGCCTGCGCCTGCTCATCGTCACGGTAACGATTCCATTTGCGCTGCAGTGGAGCGGCCTGCACGGCCTGGATATCTTGCCCCCCACCGTGCGGGCGGTGAGCTGGCCGGGCCTGGCGTTGATGGCGGTGCTGACCGGGGCAGGCGCGTTGCTGATGGACCGACTGGGCCGCGCCAACCCCTGGTTCATGGGTGCCATGCTGGTGTCGATGGGCATCACCATGGCCGGGTACAGCCTGTCTGCCGTGCCGCAGTGGCTGGTAAATGCCGCTCAGCTTGTGATCGGCGTGAGCCTGGGCGTGCGCTTTCGCAAAGAGTTCTTGCACACCGCACCACGCTGGCTGGCGTCGGTGGCCGTGGGCACGCTGGGGCTGATGGGTATCTGTGCGCTGTTCGCGGCGCTGCTGGCCTGGGCCACCGGCCTGCCCTGGGTCACGCTGCTGCTGGGCACATCACCCGGCGGCATCACCGAAATGGCCATCACCGCCAAGGTGCTGCAATTGGGCGTGCCGGTGGTCACGGCGTTTCAGGTGTGCAGGCTGATTGCGGTGCTGATGCTGGTGGAGCCGATGTACCGGCGGATCTACCCGCCAACCGGGCGCTCGGCATAACTTTGATCGGCTCGTGTTGCGCGTGAAGCAGGCGCGCAGCGCTCAGGGGGGGATTAATGCACCACCACCGGGTTCTGAGCCAAACCTGCATACCGGTCCAGCGCATCTTCCACTTCTTCCTGGGTGGGCGTGTCGCGCTGCCAGGCCAGGATTTGCTCCTGAAACATTTCGGCCCACGAGCCGTCCAGATACACCTCTTTGCCAGAGCGTTTGTCCACGATTTCAAAACCGTGGCGAGCCAGCTGGGGAATGGCGGGGGCGGTGTCGTTGAGCACCTGGGTGCTCTTTTTCTCCACGGCGTCGGGCAGCATGTGGACCACCACAAAGGATTCTGAGTCGTAGAGCATGTGCATCGTGTTCCCCTTGTCGATATTGATGTCAGATGACAGCGGGTGCGCGGAGTTCAAGAGCCACCGGCAAAGCCTGTGGCGTTTGTGCCCCTGCCGGTGCAGTATTTCATGAAAACCCAAGTGCGCCAGGTTGACGGGTTTTTTGTCGCCTGGGCGGTGCTCCTGCGCAACACGTCTTTACAAGTCATCCCGGCCGTCAAGGCACGCTGCTGCTTCGCAATTGCAGGTCTGCAAAGTCGCCATTGGCCTGCGTGATCCGTATGCGCACGGGCAAATACCCCAGCGCGGGGGCCACCCACAGCTCGGCCTTCTGGTCGTAGTCCTTGCGGGGCAGGCGCTGCAGCTTGAGGGTGGGCGTGGACCCGACGGGCAGGTCCAGTGTTTCGGGTGCTTCGACGCTAAAGGTCCAGCGGTCCGCGCTGCGGGCGCTCACGGTGGTCAGTGTGACCTGGGTGCCGGGCACAAAACGGTCCGGGTCGGCTGCCAGCAGGGCGCCGAGCTGGATGAAAACGCTCAGCCGGTCCTGCGCGCCGGGGCCCATGGGCGCTTCGGGCGTGTTGGCGCTGAAGGTGACGCGGCCCTTGGCGTAGTCAAAGTGGGCGGCCTGTTCGCTGCGGGACCGGTCTGAAAACCGCTCGGGCAGCAGCCCCTGGGCGGTGAGGGCGCCCACGCTGCGCTGCGCGCGCGAGCCGATCAGAAAGACGCTGAGTTCCTGGCGTGCCTCGTAGCGGCTGCCGTCGTGTTGCCACAGCAGTTCTGCGCGCGCTTGGTACGCGAACTTTTTGGCCTGCCCGTTGACGTCGAACGCCAGCCGGGTGGGCGGCGGAAGGCGCACGGGTGGTGGCGTTGTGCTGTGTGCCTGGCCCGTTCCGGCGCCCGGCGGGGTGATGTCCACACCTGCGGCTGGTTCTGGCGTAGGTGGTGCCCATGCCGACGATGCCGGGGCTTCAGGGGCCGAAGCTACAGAGTCGCCGGCGGTTGCCGTGCTGTCCTTGTCCTGCGGGGCCGCTGCATCAGCGAGGGACGCCAGGGCGACCTCGGTGTCTGCGGTGATCCCCGCGTCTGCCTGTTCGAAGGTGCCTGTAGCGGGACCGGGCGTATCCGGCGTCGGCGCCTTGGGCTGTGACCTGGCAGGTGACTTGGGGCGGGCGGGTGGCCTGGGCGATGCCGCCGCAGCGGGCGCCGGTGGCGGCGCTGCAGCAATGCTGCGGGTGCTGAACACCCGCCCCGAGGGCTCGGCGGGGCTGTCCCAGCTCAGCGGCACGCCGCTCAGCACCAGCCAGTGCAGGGCCAGCACCAGCGCGGTGATCAAAAAAAGCGCGCGCCGTGGCATCTACCTGCGTACCGGGGCCGTCGTCATGTGCTGCCTGCGCCCAGGTCGCTTGACAACTGAGCGGCCGCAGCGCGCAGCGGGGCATCGATGGCGCCGCCCCACTCAGGGTCGAAGGTGGCAATGGAGCCCAGCGTGGTGATGCCGAGCTCCAGGTGGCCGTCCGAATCAAACACCGGCGCGCAGAACGCCACGATGCCGGGCAGCAGCGTGTCTACCACCCGGGCGGCCCCGCGCTCGCGCACCTCGGCCAGCAGGGCGTTGACCTCGGCCATGGTCGAGGGCAGGTCGGTGCGCCGCATCTTCACGGCCCGTGCCAGCTCGTCCTTGAGCAACGGCGCCACCACATCAGGCGCCATGTGCGCTGCAAAGCAACGGCCCGTGGCGGACGACAGCAACGGCATCACGTCGCCCAGCCGCAAATTGGCGGTCACGGCCTGCTGCGACTCCTCCCAGTGCACGATGGTGGGGCCGTGGTTGCCCCACACGGCCAGCGCCAGCGTGTGGCCGATGCTTTCCATCAGCTCGGGCATGCGCTCGCGCGCAAGGCGCACGGCATCCAGCCGCGCCAGCGACGCCAGCCCCAGCTTGAGGGCCGCCGGGCCCAGGTCGTAGCGCGCGTTGCGCGGGTCCTGCGTGACCAGGCCCAGGCGCTGAAAGCTCACCAGATACCGGTGGGCCTTGGCTGCGCTCATGCCGGCAGAGGCCGCCACATCCTTGAGCATCAGCGGCCCGCGCGAGCGAGTCAGGCCCTCCAGCAGGGCAAAGCCCACCTCGACCGATTGAATTCCTGCACGTTCTTTGTCCATGTGCACTAAAATTTGGGAGTTTTGTTTAGTTAAATCAATTTACCCAAGCGTAATTCGTGTTGGGTGAGCCTTCATCAACCCCTTGAGACAAAGGTCCTGCCACCATGAAACTCGCTACCTACAAAGACGGCTCGCGCGACGGCCAACTGGTTGTCGTCTCCCGCGACCTGGGCACGGCCCATTATGCGACCGGCATTGCCAGCAAGATGCAGCAGGTGCTGGACGACTGGGGCTTCCTGTCGCCCCAGCTGCAGGACCTGTACGACCAGCTCAACAGCGGCCGCGCACGCCACGCCTTCCCGTTCGACCCCAAACAGTGCATGGCCCCGCTGCCCCGCGCCTACCAGTGGGCTGACGGTTCGGCGTACATCAACCACGTCGAACTGGTGCGAAAGGCGCGCAACTCCGAAGTGCCTGAGAGCTTCTACACCGACCCGCTGATGTACCAGGGCGGCAGCGACGACTTCATCGGCCCCTGCGACGACGTGGTCGTACCCAGCGAAGCCATGGGCATCGACTTTGAGGCCGAGATCGCCGTCATCACCGGTGACGTAAAGATGGGCACCACCGCCGACCAGGCGCTGGACGGCATCCGCCTGGTGATGATTGCCAACGACGTGAGCCTGCGCAACCTGATCCCCGCCGAACTGGCGAAGGGCTTTGGCTTCTTCCAATCCAAGCCCGCCACCGCCTTCGGCCCCGTGGCCGTGACGCTGGACGAGCTGGGCGACGCCTGGGACCACGGCCGTGTGAACCTCACCGTGCAGTCCACATGGAACGGCCGCAAGGTCGGCATGTGCGACGCCGGCCCCGAGATGACCTTCCACTTCGGCCAGCTGATCGCCCACGTGGCCAAGACGCGCAACCTGCGCGCCGGTTCCATCATCGGCAGCGGCACCGTGAGCAACAAGGGCGTGACCGACGCCAACGGCCGCACCGAATGGCCAAAGGGCTACAGCTGCATCGCCGAAAAGCGCTGCATCGAGACCATCCAGGACGGCAAGCCCAGCACCGATTTCATGAAGTTTGGCGACACCATCCGCATCGAGGTCAAGGGCAAGGATGGCGCCAGCATCTTCGGTGCCATTGACCAGAGCATCGCCGCACCCGAAGCCTGATGCCTCAGGCCGTTGTGGGGCCGCTGAACTGCTGTGCCGCTGCACCGTACTGCGGCTGCCCCCAACCTGCCCGCGCCACCCCATTCGTTCGGGCTGAGCCTGTCGAAGCCTGGCAGTGCGGTGCGCAGGCTTTCGCAGGCAAAAAATCAAGCAAAAACAGGCTCTAGCGCTTATTGGGTAAGCGCTATCAGCTATCAATTAAATAGTTCCATATAGGAGACAACCCCATGCAACGCAGAACCCTCTTGTCCGCCCTGGCCGCCGCAGGCGCCACCACCGCCGCCCCTTGGGTCCTGGCCCAGCAAGCGGCCTGGCCCGACCAGCCCCTGCGCTGGGTCGTGCCCTACCCCGCCGGGGGCGGAACCGACGTGCTGGCCCGCACCGTGGCCGAAGCCATGCGCCAGACGCTGGGCCAGCAGATCGTGGTGGACAACCGCCCCGGCGCCGCCACCAACATCGGTGGCCAGGCCGTGGCCACCGCCAAGCCCGACGGCTACACCTTCATGTCGGCCGACAACGCCATCCTGGCCTTCAACGAACACCTGTTCACCAAGCTGCCGTTCAGCCCCGAAAAGGACTTTACCTACGTGGGCGGCATCAGCCGGTTCCCGCTGGCGCTGGTCGTGCACCCATCGTTTGAAGCCAAGACGGTGAAGGAATTCCTGGCCTACGCCCGTGCCAACCCTGGCAAGCTCAACTACGCATCGCCCGGCAACGGCTCGCCGCACCACCTGGCGATGGAGATGTTCAAGAACCGCACCAGCACCTTCCTCACGCACATCCCCTACCGCGGCGCAGCGCCTGCCATGCAGGACGTGATGGGCGGCCAGGTGCCCTGCATGTTCCTGGACCTGGCCGCAGGCCTGCCCGTGATCCAGTCCGGCAAGGTGCGTGCCCTGGCCATCGGCTCCGCCAAGCGCATCGCCGCACTGCCCGACGTGCCCACGCTGGCCGAAGCCGGTGTGCCCAACACCGAGGTCTATGCTTTCCAGGGCATCCTGGCCCCGGCCGGTCTGCCTGCCGCCCTCTCGGCGCGGCTGAACGGCGACCTGAACAAGGCGCTGGCCAACCCCGCTGTTGTCAAGCGCATGACAGACTTCGGCATGGAGCCCCTGCCCGGCACGCCCGAGCAATTCCGCGCGATGGCGCGCGCTGAGTCCAAGCGCTGGGGCGAGATCATCAAAGCCGCAGGGGTGAAGCTGGATTGATCCCCCGCCCGTAATGCGCCCGGCCGCAGTGTCGGTTGCCGCAGTTTTCGGTTAAAAAGGCTGCTATCGCTTGATGGGTAAGCGCTAGCAGCTATTTTTTTAGGAGCGGCTGGGTGCCGGGCAAAAGAACGCCGGTTTCGCGGCAGTGTGAGCAAGCGGCCACAAAAATAGACACGCGAGCCCGGCCTGCGCCACGCCTATGCCACGCCTGTGGCATCGCAGTCTTCCACCACGTCGCAGAATCTGACGGCGCCGGGCAGGGCGCGATACCTGTATCCCCTCAAGGGTCTTGATTTTTACTGACTAGACGACCGGTCTAATGGGCGCACAATGCCTGCGTGACTTCAGACACCCAACCCCCACCCACCAAGACCCACATCCTGCGTTGCGGCGAGCGTTTGATCGCCGCCAAAGGTTTTGTGGGCGTCGGCCTGACAGAGATCCTTGCCGAGGCAGGTGTGCCCAAAGGCTCGTTCTATCACTACTTCGGCAGCAAGGAACGTTTTGGCGAAGCGCTGCTGGCGCAGTACCTGGAGCGCTATCTTGCGCAGATGGACGCCCTGTTGGCCCCTGACGCGCAAGGCACCCCCGCACGCGATCGGCTGATGCGCTATTGGTCGTACTGGAACGTGTCGCAATGTGGCTCGCACCAGGGCGACACTGGTGATGTGAGCCACGAGGCTGCGGGCTCCAAGTGTCTGGTGGTCAAGCTCAGTGCCGAGGTGGCCGACATGTCTGAACCGATGCGGAGGGCTTTGCGCCAGGGCACCGACGACATCGTGCAGCGCCTGGCCCAGTGTCTGCAGGCCTGCGTGGCCGAAGGCTCGGTGCCGCAGACGATAGCGCCCGCCGCCACCGCGCTCAGCCTGTATCAGATGTGGCTGGGCGCGAGCCTGCTGTCCAAGCTGCGACGCGATGGCTCTGCGCTGGAGCATGCCCTGCACACCACACACCAGTGGTTGGGCATGGCACCTCCTGTCTCTCCCTGTGCCTTGGCACCTGCGCGAGCCGCATGAAGCGGGGCATCGCCCGCAAAAGCACGGATCACTCCCTCTGCGCAGCGTTGGCCGCCACCGCTTTTCGCCCCTCAAACGGCCCACAACCAACCCCCCACGAAAGACAACCATGCTGAACTTCGACTTCCACAACCCCACCCACATTGTTTTTGGCAAGGGCCGCATTGCCGACTTGGCCAAGCTGGTGCCCGCAGCGGCCAAGGTGCTGATCCTGATCGGCGGCGCCAGCGCCGAAAAGACCGGCACGCTGGCCGAAGTGCGCACCGCGCTGGGCGACCGCCAGCACGACACTTTCAGTGGCATCGAGCCCAACCCGAGTTACGAAACCTCGATGAAGGCCGTGGCGCAGATCCGCGAGGGCGGGTTCGACTTTTTGCTGGCTGTGGGCGGTGGTTCGGTCATCGATGCGGTCAAGTTCATTGCGGCGGCCGTTAACTTCGAGGGCAGCGACCCCTGGGCGATTCTGGAAAAGAACGGCCGCAACATCACGGGCGCGCTGCCTTTTGGCACGGTGCTCACGCTGCCTGCCACCGGGTCAGAAATGAACAACGGTGGCGTGATCACGAACCGCGCCAAGGGCGCCAAGCTGGCGTTTGGCAGCAAGCACACTTACCCGGTGTTCTCGGTGCTCGACCCCACCAAAACCTACACCTTGCCCCCGCAACAACTGGCCAATGGTGTGGTCGATGCCTTTGTGCACACGGTGGAGCAGTACCTGACCTACCCGGTCAACGCACCCGTGCAAGACCGCTTTGCCGAAGGCATTTTGCAGACGCTGATCGAGATCGGCCCGCGTCTGCTGACCGCACCCGAGCCGGTGTATGACGACCGCGCCAACCTGATGTGGACGGCCACCATGGCACTTAACGGACTCATCGGCGCGGGCGTGCCGCAAGACTGGGCCACCCACATGATTGGCCACGAACTCACGGCACTGCACAACATCGACCATGCGCGCACGCTGGCCATCGTGTTGCCCGCACTGCTGAACGAACGCCGTGGCCCCAAGGGCGCCAAGTTGCTGCAATACGGCGAGCGGGTGTGGGGCATCACCACGGGCACCGACGACGAGCGCATCACCGCCGCTATCGAGCGCACGCGCGCGTTTTTTGAAAGCATGGGCATCGCCACGCGCCTGTCTGGCTACGGCCTGGGCGCCGAGGTGGTGGACACCGTGGTGGCCCAGCTCGAAGCACACGGCATGGTGAAGCTGGGCGAGCAGCGCGAGATCACCCCCGCAGTCAGCCGTCGCATTCTGGAAGCCGCGCTGTAAGCCAAGACCGCGATCTGCCCGGCCGCTGTTTTGCGCGGGCTGGATCACTGTTACGGTGAAGCACTCCCCATTTATTGATCAAAGAAAGCAACTTGTATGGCACGCATCCTCATGGTTCTCACCTCGCACGACCAACTGGGCGACACAGGCAAAAAGACCGGCTTCTGGCTGGAAGAATTCGCCGCACCTTATTACGTCTTTAAAGACGCGGGCGCTGATATCACCATCGCATCGCCCCAAGGCGGCCAGCCGCCGCTGGACCCGAAAAGCGACGAGCCCGATTCACAGACCGACGCGACCCGCCGCTTCAAGGCCGATGCCGATGCACAAAAGCAGTTGGCCAACACCGCCTTGCTGTCGAGCGTGAAGGCCGATGACTTCGACGCCGTTTTCTACCCCGGCGGCCACGGCCCGCTGTGGGATTTGGCGGAAGACGCCCAGTCCATCGCGTTGATCGAAAAGACCTTTGCCGCAGGCAAACCGCTGGCCTTGGTGTGCCACGCGCCTGGCGTGCTGCGCCACACCAAGGCGCCCGACGGGTCGCCACTGGTCAAGGGCAAAAAAGTCACGGGTTTCACCAACACCGAAGAAGAGGCTGTGCAGCTGACCAAGGTCGTACCGTTCTTGGTGGAAGACATGCTCAAAGCCAACGGCGGCAACTATTCCAAGGGGGCCGACTGGGCGCCCTATGTGCTGACCGATGGCACGCTGATCACCGGCCAAAACCCGGCCTCGTCGGAGCCAGGTGCGCACGCGATGCTCAAGCTGCTGGGTTGAGAGGCTGAGAGGCTGAGAGTCTTTTATCCATGCGCGCCTTTCGGGCTCGGCAAAAAAACTCTCAGCCTCTGAGTGCGGACATCCAAAAACACAAGGGGCTTCGGCCCTTTGTTCTTTGGCAATGTCGCGCAGTCTTTGGGCTAAAAATTCAAGCCAAAATGGCCTCTAGCGCTTGATGGTAAAGCGCTGGAAGCTATAAAAATAGTAGTGTCTGTGTGCTGCGCAAATCTCTGGCATCAGGTCGTTTCAGTTGCCGTTGCCGTTGCCTCTGCGGTCGATGTCTCGCTCAATACCACCTCCACCAGGCAGTCGTAAAACGTGGGCGCACGCCCCAGGTCCGTCAGCGCCTGGCTGGTCACTTCATTCACGTTGGTGCCGTTAAGCCCCAGCTTGCGCCACCAGATGCCCAGGCCGTTGACCACGCCGGGGCGGGCGCGGCGCGAGACGGTGGCGTGGCATTCATAGCTGCCCCGGTCGTTGAACACGCACACCACGGCGTCGTTGGCAATGCCACGTGCTTCGGCGTCGTCGGGGTGAATCTCTAGCAGCGGGCGGCCTTCGATGTTGCGCAGGCTCGTCACGTTCACAAACGTGGAGTTCAAGAAGTTGCGCGCGGGGGGCGAGATCATGGCCAGCGGATAGCGCGCATCCGTGCCTTGCAGCTCGTAGTTGGGCAGGTGGTCGGGTAAGCCGTCCATGCCCTGCGCGGCCAGACGGGCGCTGTAGAACTCGCACTTGCCCGAGGGCGACGGGAAGTTGCCCTCGGCAAACAGCGCATCGGGGATGGCCAGCGTGGCAAAGCCTTGCGATTCAAGCCGCGCGTAGTCCACCGCATCGCCAAAGGCCTGGCGGCATAGCGCCTCGTCGGTGTCTGAAAAGCAGGGGTCGGTAAATCCCACGCGCGCTGCCAGGTCGCGGAAGATCTGGGCGTTGCTGCGCGCCTGGCCCAGCGGCGCAATGGCGGGGCGGTTGAGCAGCACGTCGGTGTGGCCGTAGGACAGGTGGATGTCCCAGGCTTCGAGCTGCGTGGTGGCGGGCAGGATGTAGTCCGCGTAGTCGGCCGTGTCGGTCTGAAAATGCTCCAGCACCACGGTGAACAGATCCTCGCGCGCAAAGCCCTGCACGACCTTGCCAGAATCCGGCGCCACGGCCACGGGGTTGCTGTTGTAAACCACGATGGCCTCCACCTTGGGCCCGAAGGCTGGCGATGCCTCGCGCAGCAGGTCGTCGCCGATGGTGGACATATTGATGGTGCGCGGAGCCTTTGCGGGCATCAGGTCGGGCCGCTGCAGAACTGCACGCTGCGCCGGAAACTGCCCTGAACTGGACAGCAGCATGCCGCCCGCGCGGTGGCGCCAGGCGCCGGTGAGCGCTGGCAGGCAGGCCACGGCACGCACTGCATTGCCGCCGCCGCGCACGCGCTGCATGCCGTAGTTCAACCGGATGGCGGCGGGTTTTGTGGTGCCGTAGTCCTTGGCCAGCTGGCGAATCTGCTCGACCGGAACACCGCAGACCTCGGCCGCGCGCTCCGGCGGCCATTGCAGGGCGCGCTCGCGCAGTTGCTCCCAGCCCAGCGTGTGGCGGGCGATGTAGTCGTGGTCCAGCCAGTCGTGGGCAATCAGCTCGTGCATCAGCGCCAGGGCCAGCGCGGCGTCGGTGCCGGGGCGCAGGGCAATGTGCTCGTGGCACTTGTCGGCCGTCTCGCTCTTGCGCGGGTCAATGCACACGAGCCTTGCGCCTTCACGCTTGGCCTGCTGGGCGTAGCGCCAGAAGTGCAGATTGCTGCCAATCGAGTTGCTGCCCCAGATGATGATGAGCTTTGATTCGGCAAAGAACTCCACCTTCATGCCCACCTTGCCGCCCAGGGTCTGCACCAGCGCCTCGGCCCCGGCCGACGCGCAGATGGTGCGGTCCAGCTGCGATGCGCCCAGCCTGTGGAAAAAGCGGCGGTCCATGCTCTCGCCCTGCACCATGCCCATGGTGCCCGCGTAGCTGTAGGGCAACACGGCTTCTGGCGAGCGCGCGGCGATGGTCTGCAGGCGCTGCGCGATGTCGGCCAGGGCTTCGTCCCAGCTGACCGGGGCGAACTGGCCGCTGCCCTTGGGTCCGGTCCGCTTGAGCGGCGTGAGGATGCGTTCGGGATGGTAGCTGCGCTCGGTGTACTTGCTCACCTTGGCGCACAACACGCCGTCGGTGTGCGGGTGCGCGGGGTTGCCCTGTACGCGGGTGGCCACGCCGTCTGCTACCGTGGTTAGCAGGGCGCAGGTGTCGGGGCAGTCGTGGGGGCAGGCTCCGCGCACCTGAATCGGCACCGATGGATGGGTATTTGCAGCAGAAGACGTGGGCATTTGGTAGGTTGATCGTTAAACTGGCAACCAGGGCTGAAACGGGTGTGCACATCTACTCACCCTTCCATCCCATGAGGCTGCCTACCGGCAGCGCAGAGGGATCGCCCTCGATTCACAAGAGCAGAGATTTCACCATGAACCAAGCGGTATTGGGACGTAGGCAGTTTTCCGTGGGCTTGGGAGCCGCAGCGCTGGGGGGCTTCAATCTGGCACAGGCACAGAGTGAAGGCCGGATCGTGCTGGGCCAGTCCGCCGCGTTTACTGGCCCTGCAGCGCAGCTGGGCGTGCAGTTCAACCTGGGTGCCAAGCTGTTTTTTGACCAGATCAACGCCCAGGGCGGCGTGGGCAAGCGCTTGGTAGAAATCCGCACCATGGACGACGGCTACGAGCCCGACCGTTGTGCCGAAAACACCCGCAAGCTGCTTGCAGACGATGTATTTGCGCTGTTTGGCTACATTGGTACGCCCACCAGCCTCGCAGCGCTTCCTATCTTCACCAAAGAGCGGGTACCGTTTTTTGGGCCCTTCACCGGTGCGGAGGCGCTGCGCCAGCCGTTCAATCGGTTGATCTTTCATGTGCGCGCTTCGTACTACGACGAAACCGCGCTCATCGTGCGCCAGCTCACCAACCTGGGCCTCAAGAAGATCGCGGTGTTCTATCAGAACGACGCGTACGGCAAGGCGGGCCTCGACGGGGTGACCAGGGCACTGACCGAGCTAAAGCTGGCACCGGTGGCAACCGCTACGGTCGAGCGCAATTCGACCGACGTCAAAGCCGCCGTTGAAAAGCTGGTGCCCGCCATGCCCGACGCCATTGTGCAGATCACGGCCTATGCGTCGGCAGCTGCCTTCGTGCGTGCCGCGCGCAAGGCCAGTTTCGGCGGCACGTTCTACAACGTGTCGTTTGTGGGCACGCAGGCGCTGGCCGACGAACTGGGCAAAGACGGCGCGGGCGTGGTGGTGTCGCAGGTGGTGCCCTCGCCCTACCAGCCGTCGCGCCAGATCACGCGCGAGTTTCTGGAGGCCATCAAGAAGGGTGGCGACAAGGTGCAGGCCAACTACTCCAGCATGGAAGGCTTCCTGGCGGCACGCGTGTTCACCGAAGGCCTGCGCCAGGCCCAGGGCAGCGGCAAGCTCACGCGCGACAGCCTCATCACCGGCATCGAGTCCATCGGCAACCAGGTGATTTCGGGCTTTCCGGTGTCGTACAGCTCTACCAGCCACGCGGCATCCAAGTTTGTGGAAATGTCGATGCTGACGGGCGATGGCCGCGTAAGAACGTAGCCCCCTGTGTCGCTTCGCGCCTTCCCCCTCAGGGGGACGCCACCGGTGGCCTGGCAAAGCCAGTTCCACGGTGGCGCTGGCATGGGTCGCGCGGGTTGCAGCGCTCGCAGGCTCCAGTTGCTCTGATTGCTTGCTGGACGCAGGTTAGTCGATGGATGTGGTGCGCGCCAACCCCTGCATGAATGCCTCGCAGCGGCCCAACTGCTCCAGGCTCACGTATTCATCCGGTTGGTGCGCCTGCTGAATGCTGCCGGGGCCACACACCACCGTGGAGATGCCCGCGTTCTTGAACAGCCCCGCCTCGGTGCCAAAGGCCACCAGCGTGGTGTCTTTTTCTCCGCTCAGCGCCTGCGCCAGCCGTGTCACCGGGTCATCCTTGCTGCCCAGAAAGCTCGGTATCTCGCAGATGGTTTCAAAGCCGAACCCTGCGGCTGGTGCCACCGCCTTCATGCGGGGCTCCAGCGACCGCGCGTAGGCCACCACGTCGGCCTGCATCTGTGCGGCGTTGGCCGTGGGAAGGTCGCGAAACTCGTAGCGGAATTCCGCGTCGCGCGGCACCACGTTGTCGGCAATGCCACCGTGGAACTGGCCCACGCTGGTGGTCGAGAAGGGCACGTCAAAGCCTTCGAAGCGCGGCTCGTTCTTCTCGAAATCCTCACCCATGTCGCGCACCCTGCTGACCACGCGCGCAGCCATCTCGATGGCGTTGACCGACTGGGGAGTGAGCGACGAATGCGCCTCCTTGCCGCGCACGCAGCACTTGTAGCGGTACACGCCCTTGTGGGCGATGGCGGGCACCATGCTGGTGGGCTCGCCGACGATGCAGGCCAGCGGCCTGATGCCTTCGTCGCGCAGGTCGGCGATCAGCTCCTTCACGCCAAAGCATCCGATCTCTTCTTCGTAGCTGAACGCATAGTGGATGGCAAAGGGCGCATCGCTGTTCAGGAACTGCTCAGCGTGCGAGACCGCAATGCCGATGAAAGCCTTCATGTCGGCACTGCCGCGGCCGTACAGGCTCGGGCCCTCGGGGCCGTCTTTGATCAGGGCGCTCAGCGGGTCCATGCTCCAGTCCTGCCCATCCCAGGGCACCGTGTCGGTATGGCCTGAGAGGATGATGCCCGAGGGCTTGCCTTCGCCCAGCGTGGCAAACAGGTTGGCCTTGGTTTTTTCGGCGTTGAACGTCAGCCGACTTTTCACGCCCAGTTTGGCCAGGATGTCGCGGATGAAATGGATCAGCTCCAGGTTGGAGTGGTGGCTGACGGTGTTCATGCGCACCAGGGTTTGCGCGAGTTCGAGGGCGTAGGGCGAGAGTGTCATGTTGCAGTGCAAATAAACCTGGGGTGGCGCAGGGCAGGGCTGCGGGCTAGACTGTGCGAATAGTAAGGATACATATCATGAACGTTATCGACTCCATCGTCACCCAGGCGGCCAGTATTGCAGCAGTGCGCCGGGACATTCACGCCCACCCCGAACTGTGCTTCGAAGAAGTGCGCACCGCCGACGTGGTGGCGCAAAAGCTCACCGAATGGGGCATTCCGATCCACCGCGGCCTGGGAAAAACGGGCGTGGTGGGCATCGTCAAGGGCCGCGATGGCGGCGCCAGCGGCCGGGCCATCGGGCTGCGTGCGGACATGGACGCCTTGCCCATGCAGGAGTTCAACACTTTCGCACACGCCAGCGTCCACAAGGGCAAGATGCACGCCTGCGGCCACGACGGCCACGTGGCCATGCTGCTGGCGGCGGCGCAGCACTTTGCAAAGCACCGCAACTTTGACGGCACCGTGTACCTGATCTTCCAGCCCGCTGAAGAGGGCGGCGGCGGCGCCCGCGTGATGATCGAAGACGGCCTGTTCGAGCAGTTCCCCATGCAGGCGGTGTACGGTATGCACAACTGGCCCGGCATGCCGGTGGGCACCTTTGCCGTGAGCCCCGGCCCGGTGATGGCTTCGACCAGCGAATTCAAGATCACCCTGCGCGGCAAGGGCGGGCATGCCGCGCTGCCGCACACCGGCATCGACCCGGTGCCGATTGCCTGCCAGATGGTGCAGACCTTCCAGACCATCATCAGCCGCAACAAGAAGCCCGTAGATGCGGGCGTGATCTCGGTCACCATGATCCATGCGGGCGAAGCCACCAACGTGGTGCCCGACAGCGTCGAGCTGCAAGGCACCGTGCGCACCTTCACGGTGGAGGTGCTGGACCTGATCGAAAAGCGCATGCGCCAGGTGGCTGAGCACACCTGCGCCGCACACGACGCCACCTGCGAGTTCGAGTTTGTGCGCAATTACCCGCCCACCATCAACTCGCCCGCCGAGGCCGAATTTGCGCGCAAGGTCATGGCCACCATCGTGGGCGAAGACCGCGTGCTGGCACAAGAGCCCACCATGGGCGCAGAAGACTTTGCCTACATGCTGCAAGCCAAGCCCGGTGCGTACTGCTTCATCGCCAACGGCGACGGGGCCCACCGCGAAATGGGCCATGGCGGCGGCCCCTGCATGCTGCACAACCCCAGCTACGACTTCAACGACGACCTGATCCCACTGGGCGCAACGTACTGGGTCAAGCTGGCCGAAGAGTGGTTGGCACAGCCCACGCAAGTCGCCTGACGGTTGACACCTGCCAGCCACAGCACAGCCACAGCCCCGGGCGCACCGTGCGCGTGCCCGGGTTTTCTTCTTCTTTGCCCTCTCTTTGAATCCTGAAAGCCCCGCCCATGACCGGAATCGTTGACGCCTTCTCGCCCAGTTACGCACAGGCCCGCAAGAAGTTCCTGGAGGCTGCCGCCAGCGCGGGCCTGCCCATCGAGTCGCACGCCCACCCGCTCAAGGGCCGCGACGGTGAAGACCTGGCGATGGATGTGGTGCTTGACGGCCCGACGGACGCCGACAAGCTGCTTATCGTGAGCAGCGCCTGCCACGGTGTGGAAGGCTACTGCGGCAGTGGCGTGCAGGTGTTTGCGCTGCACGACGCAGAATGGCGCGCCAAGGCGCGTGGCGCCGGTGTGGCCACGCTGTACATCCACGCGCTCAACCCCTATGGCTTCTCGCATGTGCGCCGCTTCACCCACGAGAACGTGGACCTGAACCGCAACTTCCAGGACTTTTCCAAACCTCTGCCGGTGAACGAGGCGTACCGCGAGGTGCATCCCTTGTTGCTGCCCGAAGAATGGCCTCCGTCGGCGGATAACCAGGCCGCTGTGATGCAGTACATCGCGACCAAGGGTGAGGCCGCTTGGCAGGCCGCTATCTCGCAGGGCCAGCACGAGTTTGCAGACGGCATCTTTTTTGGTGGCACCGAGCCCACCTGGAGCAACCTCACGCTTCGCAGTGTGCTGCGCAAGCATGGCGCCAGCGCCCGCAGCATTGCGTGGATCGACCTGCACACGGGCTTGGGCCCCAGCGGCCACGGTGAGCGCATCTACGCTGGCGAGGACGACCCGGTGTCCATCGCCCGCGCCCGTGCGTGGTGGGATGGCGGCGGGGCTACGCCCGTCACCTCAATCTATGACGGATCGTCCACCTCGGCATTTCTCACGGGGCTGATGTGGGGCGCCATCTATGACGAATGCCCGCATGCCGAAACCACCGGCATCGCGATGGAATACGGCACGGTGCCGGTGCTCGATGTCATGAACGCCGTGCGCGCAGAACAATGGCTCAATCTCCACCCCGAGGCATCCACCGAACTGGCTGCGCAGATCAAGGCGCAGATGTTGGCTGCGTTCTTTATCGACACCGATGAATGGAAAGGCCAGATCGTGAGCCAGGCGCGACAGTCGATGTTCCAGGCGGTGGATGGGCTGACTTGCTGAGACTTTGAATTAGCGATAAAAATTGGCTCTAGCGCTTGATAGGTAAGCGTTGGAAGCTATCATTTTTGATTTTATGGGCTCCAGGCGCTGCACTGACGATTAGAGATGAGCGCGTTGTGGTCCCGCCTCATCCCGCCGCACGCGCCCGCCCCAAGGCTCGCGACAGGGCAGACACGTTCTGATAACCCGAATCCCGCGCCGCGCTTTTGAGGCCCTTGCCGGCCTGCACGGCGCGCTGGGCGATCAGCAGGCGCAGCTGCGCAAGGTATTTGCCCGGAGATACGCCCATGGAGTTCTTGAACCGCGTGGCAAACGCAGTCCGGGACATTCCCGCGCGCTCCGCCAGCGATTCCAGGGTCCAGGCGCCTTGTGGTTGCTCATGCATGGCTACCAGGCTGACGGCAATGCGGGGGTCGTTCAAACCGGCAAACAACCCGCGGTTATCACGGGGGTGCGCCACCAGTTGCCGCAGCAGGCCGATGAACAGCATGTGCCCTGCGCTGGCCAGCATGGCGGGCTGGCCGCAGCGCGGCGCGGCCATTTCAGAGCACAGCAACTGCACCGCCTGAACTAGCGCTGCATCCGCGTTCGCCAGCGGCAGCACCATGGGCTGCGCAAACTCGCGCAACACGACCCGTGCCGCTGGCCCCTGCAGCTGTACGTGCATGGTCAGTGCTGCAGTGTTTGCGGTGTCACCACCACCCTCTGGCCCCGTGCTGGTTTTTGGGGTGTTGGCCGCTACTTCGTGGGCCGGACAGATCGCCACGCTGTGCGGTGGCTCGCCCGTGGATGCAAGCAGCTCGACACGCAGCATCTGGCCAAGGTCGTCCGGCACCCCCAGGATGATGCGTGGCGCAACGGCTTGCAGCAGCGCCGACAACCGATCGAGGCGGCGCGGGTTTTCGGGCTGGTGGGGGAGGATGGCGCTCATCTTGAACGAAATGCAATACCAATAGAATTTTCTGTTGCCTATCGTATTTCATACTCTGGCTTTGCTCAACCGGAGTTGCCATGCGTTCCCAGTCCCTCTTGCCCCGTTTTCCTGTTCCCGCCTTGAGGGTGCCGCTCACTACGGGTGGGCATTTTGTGCTGGGGGCCAACCCCGGCAAGACCTTTGATTTGTTGGTGTTCTACCGTGGGCTGCATTGCCCCATCTGTGCCAAGTACCTGCTGGAACTGGCGCGCCTCGGCCCCGAATTCACAAGCCGTGGTGTGCAGGTCGTTGCCATCAGCAGCGACAACGCCGACCGTGGTCAGCAAATGGCCTCCAAGGCGGGCGCGGGCGGCGTCTTGTTTGGCTACGACCTGAGTCTGAAAGCCGCGCGCGAATGGGGGCTGTTCATCAGTGCATCGCGCGGCGTCACGTCCATCGGTATTGAAGAGCCCGCGCTCTTCTCGGAGCCGGCGGTCTTTATTGTTCGCCCGGATGGAACGCTGTACTACGGCGCAGTGCAGACAATGCCTTTTGCCCGCCCCCAGTTTCAAGACCTTTTGGGCGCCATTGATTTCGCGGTGGCCAAGGACTACCCCGCGCGCGGTGAGTACACCGGACCGGTGTAACGCCCGGTGGGTAACTCGCGGTAATTACTCCAGTTTGGCGCCTTGGGTCGCACCGTGGCCGGTGTCACGGTCGTACTGCTTTTCGCGCTCGACATGCTCGCCGATCAAGCGGCGGCCCAGTGCATTGGCTTCGCGATCCAGCGTGGCGCAGTCGGGGGCGGCGGGCAGGTTGGCAATGCCCCGGTCAATAGCGTGGGCGGCGTCGCGGCCGAACTGCGCATGGCCTTGCTCGTGGCGTGACAGCGCGCGCAAATACCGGTCGAACAGCGCTTGTTGGGCCGGTGTGGCGCTGCGCAGCTCTGGCAACTGCATCTCAATGCGCAGCCGGGTAGTGACTTCAGTAATGGTGCAGCGGCCCGAGGCCTCGCGCCACCAGCGAAAGGCCCAGCGCACGTTCCAGCGCGTGTAGCCGTGAAAGCGCTGGTCATCCACTGCAATCGGCGTGGCTGCGTTCAGCGCCTGCCGCAAGCTCTGGTCTGGCTGGATGCGCACCGTGTAGGGCTGCTGGATGTTTTCCTCGGTGACTGCGGCCTGGGCCACAGCGGCGCATCCCAACGCGACCAGACAGATAGCCAGCCGGGTGGGCAGGCAGACCGTGAGGCTAGTGCAGTGTTTCACGCTACCTGGCACATAAAAAGGCGTCTTTTCGCCCCTGGCGACGTTGCAAGTCCTCGCGATACACCCGGTATCGCCCCGGTTTGCGCCTTGCCAGAGCCAAAAATTCATCTCTTTTTGTTTGTGCCATCAAGCGTGAAACACCACACTAGCCGACAAGGCTGGCATGCAACGGCCGCGTGCCTCATTCACCCCAAGGCAGCATGAGCGTCAGCAACGACAGCTGGTCGAACTCTGGCGCAAAAGCGTCGATGATCTGCTGCGGCTCGGGGCACAGCGTGGTGTCGGTGATCACGCCAAACTGCACGCCGCCGCCGTAGCTGAGGATGGACACGCCCAGGCCAATGTCGCCCGACTGCGGCACCCAGAACATGCACTGCGTGACGCGCGCGCCGCACAGCGTGAGCTGCTCCTTGGGGCCAGGCACGTTGGTCATCACGGCGGTAGTCTTGCGGCCAAAAAGGTTGAGCAGGGCGTCCTGTGCGGGCTTGATCATCAGGCCCGCCACCGCCAGCATGGCAAACGCCAGGATGGGCTGGGTGCTTCCCTTGAGCGCGTTCATGCGTTTGCGCACCTCGTACACCCGCTCCACCGGGTTGGCCATGCCAATGGGTAACACCAGCGGCACCAGGCCAAAGCGGTTGCCCAGCTTCCACGCTTCTTCCATGGGGCGCAGGTTGACCGGGATCATCGCGCGGATCTCCTGGCCCGTGGGGTCGTCGCCCTGGCTGCGCAGGTAGCCGCCAATCGCGCCTGCCACGCACGACAGCAGCACATCGTTGATGGAGCAGTTGAGTGCCTTGCCGATGGCCTTGACTTCTTCCAGCGGGATGGGCGGGCACCAGGCCACACGCTTGGCACTGCCGGGCTGGCCTTTGAGGCGCGTGGGGGAGTCGTCGGGCATGAGTGCCAGCGCTGCGGCATCGCCCATCAGCTGGTAGGCCACACGCGCCATGTCCATGGTGCCCGTCAGCCCGTGGTGCATGGTTTTCTCGGGGTTCCCCAACATCTTGAACGACTTGGCGGCGCTGTCACCGGCCAGGTCCAGCGCCTTCACGGTCATGTCGGTAAAGGGCTTGATGAGCGCGTCCGCAATCCAGTCCTCGGCCGTGGCGGCCTGCTCGCGCTCCTTGCGGGTGCGCTTGGGTGGCTCGGCACCGCCGTCCACGATAGACATGGTTACCGAGATCAGCGCAATGCCGTCGGCAATGCAGTGGTGGATGCGCACAATCAGCGCGCTGCCAGGCTGGCCGTCGTCGCCCAAAAAGTCTTCGATCAGGTGCATCTGCCACAGCGGGCGGCGGGTGTCGAGCGGCTGCATGGCGAGTTCGCCCACGCGGTCCTGCAGCGCGCGCTGCATACTGTGGCCCTCCCTGCGCGGCAGGGTCTCGCGCAGCACATGCGCGGCGATGTCGAAGTTGCGGTCCTCCACCCAGGTGGCGCCTGCAGCGTCTTCCACCACGCGCTGGCGAAAGCGCGGGTATTGCAGCAGGCGCTGCTGCACGCGTTCGCACAGCGCCTCCCAGGTAATGCCGGGTGACAGGGTCCACACCCCGTTGATCATCATCAGGTTGCTGTGCGAATCCATGCGCAGCCAGGCGGTATCGACCTTGCTCATGCGTTCGCCCGACAGGCCCAGCATGCCGGTGGCGGCGCGGCGCACATTCTTCTGCACCACGCTTGCGGCATTGCGGGCTGCGGGGGGCAGTGCGTTTGCGGCTCGGCGCGCCATGTCGGGAGCTTGCGCGCGGATATTGCGCAACGTGGGTGCGGCGCCCTCGGCGGCGGTGGCAGAGGGGTAGGAAATGCGGGTCACCATCAGATGTACACCTGTTGTGGTTGTTTTTGGGGGCTTGCCTCTATGGATGGCGCCACTTGGCGTGGCGCGCAGCCCGTAAGATACAACGCAGCAATCCCTTGCCGACACCGTTCTTTCCCTCCCCCATCTTTTCGTTTTCCATCCAAGGAGCAACCGACATGGCCGATCTGAACGCCACCTTCGAAGCCGCTGTGGCCAATTCCAAGAACCTCAGCGAGCGTCCCGACAACGCCACGCTGCTCAAGATCTATGCGCTGTACAAGCAGGCCACCGCAGGCGACAACACCGAGAAGAAGCCCAGCTTCTCCGACATGGTGGGCCGCGCCAAGTGGGACGCCTGGGAAAAGCTCAAGGGCACGGGCGCTGACGAGGCCAAGCAGCAGTATGTGGACCTGATCCAGTCGCTGAGCTGATACGGCGCTGACCCCCAAAGAAAGAGGCGACCTCGGTCGCCTTTTTCTTTGGGCTTTGGAGATGCTAACCCTGGGCCCATCCCTGGGGCAGCCCCGCCTCCGGGGTCATGCCATAAATCGGTTCGCCCGGCAGCCCCGCCTGCAGCGGCTGGCGCGCCGCCATCAGCCGGGTGAGATCTACCCCCGTGGTGATACCCATGGCTTCAAACATGAACACCAGGTCTTCGGTCACCACGTTGCCAGATGCACCCGGCGCATACGGGCAGCCGCCCAGGCCACCCAGCGATGCATCGAACGTGCGTACACCCACGTCATAGGCTGCCAGGCAATTGGCCAGCCCCAGGCCGCGCGTGTTGTGCATGTGGGCCGCCCCCGCCTTGTCGCCCAGCTCGGCGTGCAGGCGTGTGAACAGGTGGCGCACCTGCGCCGGGTTGGCCATGCCGGTGGTGTCGGACAGCCCCACCTCGTTGGCCCCCGCCTCGGCGCACAGGCCGGCCAGCCAGATCACATCGTCCTCGGGCACCAGGCCCTGCAGCGTGCAGCCAAAGGCGGTGGACAGCCCCACCTCCACCAGTACGCCCGGCGCATGCGCGTCGCGCAATCGGGCCACGGCCCGCACCTCGTCCACCATGGCCTCGCGGGTCTTGCGCACGTTGGCCATCGAGTGGGCAGCGCTGGCAGACACTGGCAGCGTTACCTTGTGCACCCCGGCTGCAATGGCCGCTTCGGCGCCGCGCAGATTGGGGGCCAGCGCCATCACCGTGACGCCCGGGTGGGTGAGCGCATGGCGTACGACGTCGGCCACGTCGGCCATCTGTGGCAACAGGCGAGCGGGCACAAACGAGCCCACTTCAATCTCGCGCAGACCAGCGGCCACCAGCGCGTCAATCCAGCGCAGCTTTTCGGCCGTGGGCATGGTCGCCTTCACCGACTGCAGCCCGTCGCGCGGGCCGACCTCGCTGATAAGCACGGCGTCAGGCGGCGAAGACATGGCACTTGCGCTCATGGGGTCAGTCCTTCCACACCACGCTGCTCGCCACATCCGCCCGCGTGGTCCGAAACTGGTTGGCTGCGTGCGCCAGGTCGGGCAGGCCAAACGAGATGCCACACACAATGCTGCGGTCGTCACCAATGCCCAGCACCTCGCGCAACACGCCCGGGTACGCCGCCAGCGCAGCCTGTGCGATGGAGCCCACGCCCAGGCTGTGCGCGGCCAGCATGAAGCTGCTGACATACGCACCGCAGTCCACCGCGCCATACACGCCCAGCGCCTCGTCGCTGCTAACGATGGCCACATGCGGCGCGCCAAACATGGTGAAGTTCTGCGCGGCCTGGTGGGCTGAGGCCTCGCGGTCGCCCTTTGCAATGCCCAGCGCTTCGTACAACCCCCAGCCACATTCGCGCCGCCGATCCTGGTACACGCCGCGGTATTCGCGCGGCCAGGGCAGGTCGGGGCTGTGTGCAGCGGTGGCTACATGCGCCTGCAGCGTGCTGCGCAGGCGTTCCAGGGTGCTGCCGCTGGCGATGTGCAGCTGCCAGGGCTGCGCGTTGCACCACGATGCCGTGCGCTGCGCGGTGGCCAGCATGCGGTCGATGGTTGCGCGAGGCAGGGCGTTGGGCAGAAACGCGCGGCAGCTGTAGCGGGTGTGGAGCAGGTCCGACAGCGTCTGGAAGGCGTTGCTGCCTGCGGCATGGTCTGATGCGGTGGCCGTCGCCGCTGCTGCCTGCGCAGAGGGGTTAGGCGTTGTGTCCGAAGTGGCCATGCTGGGTGCTACCTCTAGGCTTTCTTGGCCTTGGCCTTGGCCTTGGCAGCGGGCTTGGCCGCCGCCTTCTTAGACTCGGCACCTGCCACTTTTTCCGCCTTGTCTTTCTTCTTGCCTGCACTGGCCCCAGCGGTCTTTTTGGCGGCAGGGTGGGGGGCGTTCAACAGCGCGTCCAGCTGCTCGCCAATCTCGGATTCGATGCGGTCCTTGAACGCGCCAAACAGAAAGCCGAGTTGTGCCTTCATTTCAAACTGCGTGGCGTCCACCAGCAGCGTGCCCTTGACGCCCGAGCGGGTGAAGGTCAGCAAGTCCTCCGTCTCGCCCTCCTCGTAGACGCACTCCATGTCGAACTTCTCTTCGGCTTTCTCGGCCCACGAAAAGGCTACTTTGCGGGCTTCCTTGAAGCCCAGTTGGTGGTCGCGGTGGATGTGGATGTCTGGCACGGGGCGTCTCCTTGGTGCGTGTTAAGGGGCTTTGTCGGCGGTTGGCAGCAGTGCGCGCAGGCTGTCGTGGCGCTGCGGCAGTGGTGTCTGCGTCAGCTGTCGCACCGCATCATAAAACCGGGGCCAGTTGCGGCCCTCGCGTTCGAACAGCGCCTCAAACGCTGGCACCAGTTCGTCGTAGGCGGCCTGGGCTGCAAAGCTGGCGTTGTTGGCCTTGGCCACCCAGCGGTCGTAGCCCGCCACCTGGGCGGTGGTGGCCAGCGGCGCCACACCCGGGGGCGCGGCCAGCCAGTGCGCGCGCAGCGTGGCGTAGTCGGCATGAAACTGCTGCATTGCTTCTGTTTTCATAGCTGTCAGCGCTTTACCATCAAGCGCTAGAGCCTCTTTTTTCTCATAAACTGCGGCCAGCCGTGCCCGGGTGGCGCGCGTCAGCGCGCGAAAGGCGCTGCGCCGCGCCTCGCTGGTCGCAAACGCCGCCCGCGCCTCGGGGGTGGACTGGGTTGTCAGCCACTGCGCAACGCCGATGCGCTCCACCGCCGTGGCAAACGATTCGTTGAACAAGGTGTCGTTCTTGGCATAGACGACCTGGTGCGCCAGCTCATGAAACAGCAGGCGCACAAAGTCGCCCTCGGGCCAGGCGACAAAGGTGGACAGCAACGGATCGCCGCCCGCCCAGTTCATGTAGCCCAACGTGGAATACGCGGGCACGCCATACACCTCCACCTCCAGGCCCTGTGCGGCCAGCTCTGCCGCCTCGGCCTGCGCGGCAGCCTCGGTGAAGTAGCCCCGGTAGCCAATGCAACCCGTCACCGGGAAGCACCAGGTGTGCAGCGTTAGGGAGTACGGCGGCGCGGCCACTACGTTCCACACGGCGGCAGGGCGCTTCAGGTCCGCATAGCGGCGGTAGCTGGCGTTGTCAGGCAGGCCCAGCTCGGCCACGGCAAAGGCGCGGGCGCGCTGCGCCAGTTGCAGCCGCTCGCGCAGGGCGGGTGAGATGTCGGGGCGGGCGATCCAGCGGTCGATGGGCTCGGCCGCCTGCATGATCTGCATGTGCCCCTGCACCGACTGCCAGTAATAGCCCAGCATGCTGGTGGGGCCGGTGGTGCTGGCGCAGCCCGCCAGGGCAAGGCTGAGCATGAGGGGGGATACGGCTCGCAGATGGGGGAGAAGCTGGCGCATGCGGGCAGTTTATGGGCAGATCGCGCGGTGCGTTTGATGGGGTGTCAGCAGTGTGGCCGGTGCGGTTTCTAGAATGCAGCGCATGACCGCTGAACCCAACCCCCAACCGCAGTCCTTGTCCGAAGGTCTGTTTGCCGACGAGGCCGGTTGCCCACGCTGCACCTGGTGTCAGGCCACACCTTTTTACCGTCAGTACCACGACAACGAATGGGGCTTCCCGGTGGCGGACGACCGCAGGTTGTTCGAGAAGGTCTGCCTGGAAGGCTTTCAGTCGGGCCTGAGCTGGCTCACCATCCTGAACAAGCGCGAGGGCTTTCGCGCCGCGTTTGCCAACTTCGATGCCGAGAAGGTGGCTGCGTTCGATGAGCACGACGTGGAGCGCCTGGTGCAGGACGCGGCCATCGTGCGCCACCGGGGCAAGATAACGTCCACCATCAACAACGCACAGCGTGTGCTGGAGCTCAAGCGCGAGTTTGGATCGCTGGCGCACTACGTGTGGCGGTATGAACCCGCTGCCGCCGACCGGCCCGAGCGCATCACGCGCGAGGTGGCGCGCATGCTGTCCACATCGCCCGCGTCGATTGCCATGTCCAAAGACCTGAAAAAGCGTGGCTGGAGCTTTGTGGGCCCCACGACGGTATATGCCTTCATGCAGGCGATGGGCTTGGTCAACGACCACCTGGAGGGTTGCCACTCGCGCGCGTTGGCTTTGAAGGCGCGGGCCGATTTTGTGGTGCCGCGCAGCTGATTCGTAAACACGTTCTTACGCCCGCGCCACGGGCCGCAGCGCCCACAGTGCGATCAGCGCGGCCACGCCCAGCAGCGTTGTCAGCCACACGGCCGCTGCCCCTACGCCGTCGAGCAGCATGCCAAACAACACGGGTGCAAACGCCTGCGCCACACGGGCGGGCACCATCATCAGCCCCTGGCGCGCGCCGTAGCCTGCCGGGCCAAACAGCACCAGCGGCAGCGTGCCCTTGGCAATGGTCAGAATGCCGTTGCCCGCGCCGTGCAGCACGGTAAACACGGCGGCGGCGGGCGCGCCCACCACCATCAGGATGGCGGCGCCCACCGGGTGGGCGGCTGCGGCCAGCTGGGCCGATAGCAGCGGGTGCACACGGCGCAGCAGGCCAAACTCCAGCAGGCGCGCCACCACTTGCGCGGGGCCCACCAGCGCCGCAATGGCCACCGCCGCTTGCAGCGATGTGCCACTGGCTTGCAGCAGGCGTGGCAGGTGCGCGGCCATGGCTGTGCTGGTGAACCAGGTCACCGCAAACACAAATGACAGCAGCACGGTGGCGCGCAAGGTGCTGGGCGGTGGTGTTGTTGAATTGTTGGCGGCGGATGCCGATCCCGATGCGGCTTGCAGTGCGGCATCTGGAGCATCGTGCTGCACAGGCGGTTGCACACGCGGCAGCCAGCCATTGAGCGGCACGCCCAACAACAGGTGCAGCACCGCCCACCCAAAACACGCGCCGCGCCAGCCCCATTGCACCTCCATCCAGGCCGACAGCGGCCAGCCCACCGTGCTGGCAAAGCCCGCAATCAGTGTGATGCCGGTGATGGCTCCGCGCGCGCCCTGGCCGTACAGCCGCACCAGCGTGGCAAAGGCCGCTTCGTACAGGCCCGATCCCATGGCCACGCCCATCAGCACCCAGGCGGCAAACAGGGCCACTGGCCCTTGCGCCAGCCCCATGCCCGCCAGCGCCGCTGCAAACAGCAGATTGGTGCCCACCAGCACCGGCCGCCCGCCATGCTGGTCGATGGCCCGGCCCGCCAGCGGCCCGAGCAGCGCAGACACGATGAGCGCCACCGAGAAGGCTGCAAACACCGTGGGCGTGGTCACCCCCAGGTCGCGCGCCATGGGCACCGCCAGCATGGCGGGCAGGTAGTACGACGAGGCCCAGGCCAGCGTCTGGGCAGTACCCAGGCGTGCCACGGCCCAGCGTTGGGAGGGGGCTGTCATGCGGGTAATGGCGCGGGCCGCTCACACAGCGCGCAGGCTTCGACAGGCTCAGCCCGAACGGTGGTGGGTGCCATGGCCCAATGCGTCCGCACTACACCGCCTTGGGCTGGTTCACCCGGCGCGCCAGCTCCTCGGCGCTCTCCTTGCGCTCGCTGTAGCGGTCCACCAGGTAGGGTGCTACGTCGCGCGTGAGCAAAGTGAACTTGAAGAGCTCTTCCGTTACATCCACCACGCGGTCGTAGTAAGCCGACGGTTTCATGCGGTCGTCGTCGCCAAACTCCTGAAACGCCTTGGCCACCGACGATTGGTTGGGGATGGTGAGCATGCGCATCCACCGGCCCAGCACGCGCATCTGGTTGACGGCGTTGAACGACTGCGAGCCGCCGCTGACCTGCATCACCGCCAGCGTCTTGCCTTGCGTGGGCCGCACGGCGCCCACGGCCAGCGGTATCCAGTCGATCTGCGTCTTCATGATGCCGGTCATGGCGCCGTGGCGCTCGGGCGAGCACCACACCATGCCCTCGGCCCACTGGGCCAGGTGGCGCAGCTCCTGCACCTTGGGGTGGGTGTCGGGCGCGTCGTCGGCCAGCGGCAGGCCGCTGGGGTTGAAGATGCGCACCTCGCCACCCATGGCCGTCAGCAGGCGCGCGGCCTCTTCGGTCACCAGGCGGCTGAACGAACGCGCGCGCAGCGATCCATACAGCAGTAAGAAGCGCGGCGCATGGGTGCTGGGCTGCGGTGGCTGCAGCTGTGCCATGGCAGGCACGCGGAACAGGTCGGCTTGCAGCTGCGGCAGGTCCGCAAGGTGCGGGGGGTGGGTAGCGGCGGCCTCAGACACGTTCGCCCTTTGCGTTGACGACCACCTCGCCATCTTCCTTGGTGAAGGCGCCTTGCTGGGGTGTGGGCAGGATGTCCAGCACCACCTCCGACGGGCGGCACAGCCGCGTGCCCAGCGGCGTGACCACGATGGGGCGGTTGATAAGGATGGGGTGGGCCAGCATGGCGTTGATGAGCTGCTCGTCCGTCACGCTCGGGGCGCCCAGTTGCAGCTCGGTAAACACGGCCTCCTTGGCGCGCACGGCGTTGATCACCGGCTCGCCCGTGGCTGCAATCAGCGCCACCAGCGTGGCACGGTCGGGTGGGGTTTTAAGGTATTCAATGACCTCGGGCTCCACGCCGCTGTTGCGGATCAAGGCCAGCGCGTTGCGGGATGTACCGCATTTGGGGTTGTGATAGATGGTGATGACGGTCATGGGGCGCTGTGGATGGCTGAAGGGATTGCGTGGGTTACGCGGGGTTGCGAATAGGCGGGTTGCTGGCGTGAAAGTTTGCCACTGTGCAGGGGCCAGCCTGGTAACTGCTCCAGCGCGTTCAGCAACTGCTGGCCTGCATCGCTCAGCGCGCCGTCGTTGTGCACCTCCAGGCTGGCAGAGCCTGGGGGCGGTGTGTAGGCCATGGCCCGTTGCACGCGGGCCTCCACTTGCTCAGGAGTCTCGCGGCCCCGCGACAGTAGTCGCTGGCGCAGCACCTGGGGGCTGGCGGTGATGTGCACCGCAACGAGGTCCGGGAAGCGCGCCAGGGCCTCAGGAAGGTAGGCGCGCGAGCCGTTGAGCAGCACCCAGTGGCCTTGTGCCAGCGGTGCCAGTTGCGCATGCCGCACGCCGTAGCCCAGGCCATTGGCCTCCCAGTGCAGGGCAAAGGCCTGTTCGTGGCGCAACCCAATAAACGCTTCGGGCGACACGCTTTCATGGGCTTCGCCGCCAGGCGCTGCTGCACGGCTGATGGTGCGCTGTGCCCAGTGCACGGGGCAGGGCTGGGGCAGGTGCGCCCGCAACCAGTCCAGCAGGCTGTCCTTGCCCGCACCCGAGGGCCCCATGCAGTAGATCAGGCGGCCTGGTGTCATGCGCCCATCTCCAGGTGGTCCAACAGCACAAAGTCGGCGCCGGGCGTGGGCTCTGCGAACAGGGCCAGGCTGTTGAATTTGAGGGTTGGCAGGTCCGAGAAGAACTCTTGCGCGGCATCCAGCACCAGGGCTTGTGTCTGCGCGTCCACCTGCGCGAGGCTGCCTGTGAGCGACATGTGAAAGCGGAACTCGTCCAGCACAAACGGATAGCCCCATTGCTGCAGCAGCGCGTCCTGCCGGGCGGTGAGCCCGGCCGCGCGGCGCCGGGCGAGGTCGGCGTCGGACAGTGGCGCTGCCAAGGGCTGCAGCGCCGTCACGCAGGTGGCAGCGGTCTCCTGGATCTGCGCATTGGCCGGGTGCAACGCCGGGGGCACCAGCGCCAGGAAGTCATCAATGCGTTGCACCTGCAGGGGCGGTAGCACAAAGGGCTGCAGCCCGCGCGCCACGGTCTGCACGGCCTGGTGCAGCGTGATCCAGTCGG
The DNA here is from genome assembly GCA_947085645.1 of uncultured Gammaproteobacteria bacterium. GTDB lineage: Bacteria > Pseudomonadota > Gammaproteobacteria > Burkholderiales > Burkholderiaceae_C > Acidovorax. The sequence continues at coordinate 7,664 of CAMTXG010000009.1, read as the reverse complement.
TGCCCGGTGCCAGCGCAAAAGGTGCCTTGAGCGTGGCGTGCCAGCCATAGCGGCGGGGCGCAGCGGTCAGCCGGTGCAGGTCGTCCGCGGCGACGCCTTCGATGGCGAGTTGCTGCAGGGGCTGTAGCAGCGCGGCGCAGCGCCCCAGCCAGTGGCTACCCGCCAGCCAGCCCAGACTGCCCGGGTTGGGTGCGAAATAGACCGCATAGCGGTGGTGTGTGGGTGGCATTTCAGGCGTGTTCATCGTGGTCAATGGTCAGTTTCACGCGGTCGCCCGCAAACCAGGCGCGCGCCCATTCGATGGGCGTGCCCGCCAGGTCCACGTTCAGGCTTTCCACCTGCAGCACGGGGCGTGACGTGGGCTGGCGCAGTTGGGCTGCCACTTCGGCACTGGGCAGCTCGGCGGTGATGCGGCTTTCGCGGCGCGTGTAGTCGGCCACGCCGTGGGCGGCAAACCCGGCGGTGATGGAGCCGGTATTGCGCACCACGTCCGCCAGTCCGGCGAAGCGGGTCAGGGGAAAGTAGCGCTCGCTCAGGTGCAGGGGCTGGCCCTCGGCCTCGCCCATCACGTGCAGCGCCAGTAGCGGGCTGCGTGCGGGCACCTGCAGGGCCTTGGCCAAGGCGGCAGTGGCGCGCACCGTCTGTTCTCCGAGCACCACCAGGCTGCCGCGCAACCCCGCCTGGGCCAGGCCCTGCTGGTGGCGCGTGCGTTTGCCCAGCACCAAGTCCACGGCGAAGTCTTCCACATACGTGCCACTTCCCTGCGTGATGCGCACCAGCCCCTGGCTGCACAGGCTGGCGAGAGAGCGGCGGATGGTGTGGCGGTTCACGCCGAACTGCTCGGCCAGCGCGTGTTCCGAAGGAAGTCGCTGGCCCGGGGCGTAGATGCCGCTGCCAATGGCCTCTGCCAGTTCAGTGGCGATACGTGTCCAGAAGCTGTCGCGCGCAGGGCGCAACGGCGGCGCGGTTGGGGCCTGCAAGGAGGTCGAGAGGGAGGTGGTGCTGGCTGTCATGAAACCTACATGCGCGCTCTTTAAGCTGGCGCCAGTTGTTCAATTTGTCTATACAACTTTCAGGGTACCACTTCCATGTTTCAAGCCTTTGACAACCCGGGGCCAGATCGCCCCCTGGGCCGCGCGCAGTGGATGGCGCTGCTGGCCAGGGCGCCGCTGGGGCTGCTCGAATCCGCGTTGCAAGAGCATGCCACCCGTCCTGCGCGTTGGCTGCGTGCACCCGAGACCGGTCTGATGATGGTGCAGGGCCGCGCCGGTGGCACGGGCGAGCGCTTCAACCTGGGCGAGGTCACCGTGACCCGGTGTGCGCTGCGTGTGGCGAATTCATTGGACACCGCCGAGGCCACCGTGGGCGTGGCCTATGTGCTGGGCCGCTCGCACCGCCAGGTGCAGTTGGCGGCACTGGCCGATGCGCTGCTGCAAGACCCTGCACAGCAACCGGTGCTGGACGCTCAATTGCTGGGGCCGATCCGCACCCACCTGCGCCACACCCAGGCCGAGCGCCATGCGCGTGCCGCCAGCACCAAGGTGGATTTTTTCACCGTGGCGCGCGAGAGCGGTTCCGACAACGAGGAAGAGACCGAATGAGCACGACCGCTTTGGCATCACTGGGTGCCGGATTTTCGAATGAAGCCTTTGGCAGCCAGGCCGTGTTCCGCGCCGTGCTGCAGGCGCTGTCGCTCCCCGGCCGCACTGTGGCGGTAGAGCACGACGCGCAGACCCCGGCTGTGGGGCATGCCGCATCGGCTGCCGTGCTGCTGGCGCTGCTCGACAGTGACTGCACCTTGTGGCTCTCGCCCCGCCTGGCGGCCAGCGATGCGGGGGCGTGGCTGCGCTTCCACACGGGCGGTACCTTGGTGGCCGACGCTGCGCTGGCCCGATTTGTGTGGGTGGCGCAGGGCGACGCCCTGCCTGCGCTGCGCAGCCTGGCCCAGGGCAGTGACATCTACCCCGACCAGTCGGCGACCTGTGTGGTGGACGTGGCACGTATCGCCGCAACCACGGTAGACGCCCCTGGGGCATGGCAGTTGCGCGGACCTGGCATCCAGGACGTGGCGGCTTTGCAGGTGGACGGTTTGCCCGACGACTTCGAGACCCAGTGGGCGGCCAACCACGCAGTGTTTCCGTGTGGTGTGGATGTGTTGTTGGGCTCGGCGGGCCACATCGTGGGATTGCCGCGCACAACGCGGGCGACGCGCGGTGCCGCCGCCCTTCAGGAGGTCTGAGCATGTACGTTGCCGTCAAGGGCGGAGAAGCCGCCATTCTCAACAGCTACCAGTTGCTGGCCCGCCAGCGCCGGGGCGATACCGCACAGCCTGAACTGTCGGTGGCGCAGATCCGCCAGCAGCTCAAGCTAGCGGTGGACCGCGTCATGACTGAGGGATCGGTGTACGACCCCGAACTCGCGGCCCTGGCCATCAAGCAGGCGGCGGGCGACCTGGTGGAAGCCATCTTTTTGCTGCGCGCCTACCGCGCCACGCTGCCACGCCTGGGCGCCACCTGCCCGCTGGACACCAGCTGCATGGCGCTGGACCGGCGCATCTCCGCCACGTTCAAGGACCTGCCGGGCGGCCAGGTGCTGGGCCCCACGTACGACTACACGCAGCGCCTGCTCGACTTCAAACTGCTGGCCGAGGGCCCTGGGATGGAGTCTGCGGGCACTGCCGCAGCGCCATCCGCAACACCGCCAAGCCCCACGCCGCGTGTGGTGGACCTGCTCAACCACGAAGGCCTGATCGAGACCCGCCCCGTCCCACCGGGCGACCCTGCGCCCATGGACCTGACCCGCGAGCCACTGCGCTTCCCCGCCAGCCGGGCCACACGACTGCAAAACCTTGCGCGCGGGGATGAGGGCTTCTTGCTCGCCATGGCGTATTCCACGCAGCGCGGCTATTCGCACTCGCACCCCTTTGTGGGCGAGGTGCGCCTGGGCACGGTGGCGGTGGAGATCGAAACGGAAGAGCTGGGCTTTGCCATCGACATCGGCGACATCGAAATCACCGAATGCGAGATGGTGAACCAGTTTGCAGGCAGCAAGAGCCAGCCCCCGCAGTTCACGCGTGGCTACGGCCTGGCGTTTGGCCACAGCGAGCGCAAGGCGATGGCCATGAGCCTGGTGGACCGAGCCCTGCGTGCCGATGAGCTGGGTGAACCGGTGGAGTCGCCCGCACAGATGCAGGAGTTTGTGCTGGGCCATAGCGACAGCCTCGAAGCCTCGGGCTTTGTGCAGCACCTGAAGCTGCCGCACTACGTGGACTTTCAGTCTGAGCTGGAGCTGGTACGCAAGATGCGCGCCGCTGCCGCCCACCCCACCACCCCCGCCGAGGAGGACGCCGCATGAACGCCCCCATGGAACCTGCCGTGATGGGCCTGCCCGCCGACGCCGCGCCGGTGGACGGCCACTTCAACTTTGCCTACCTGGACGAGCGCACCAAGCGCATGATCCGCCGCGCCATCCTCAAGGCCGTCGCCATCCCTGGCTACCAGGTGCCGTTTGGCTCGCGCGAGATGCCGCTGCCCTATGGCTGGGGCACAGGCGGCATCCAGGTCACGGCGTCCATCATCGGACCTCAGGACTGCCTCAAGGTCATCGACCAGGGCTCGGACGACACGGTCAACGCCGTCAACATCCGCCGCTTCTTCGAGCGCACCACGGCCGTAGCCACCACCACCCGCACGCGGGAGGCCACGCTGATCCAGACGCGCCACCGCATCCCCGAGACGCCGCTGGCCGAAGGCCAGGTCATCGTCTACCAGGTGCCTGTGCCCGAGCCCATGCAACGCCTGGAGCCGCGCGAGACCGAAACGCGCACCCTGCACGGCCTGGCTGAGTACGGGCTCATGCACGTCAAGCTCTACGAAGACATCGCGCGCTATGGCCACATCGCCACCACCTACGACTACCCCGTGCTGGTCAATGGCCGCTATGTGATGGCACCGTCGCCCATCCCCAAGTTCGATAACCCCAAGATGCACATGAACCCCGCGCTGCAGCTGTTCGGCGCGGGCCGCGAAAAGCGCATCTACGCCGTGCCGCCCTACACGCCGGTGGAGAGCCTGGGGTTTGAGGACCATCCGTTCGAGGTGCAACGCTGGGATGCTGCCTGCGCGCTGTGTGGCGCCACCGACAGCTTTCTGGACGAGGTCATCACCGACGACCAGGGCGGGCGCATGCATGTGTGCTCTGACTCGGATTACTGCCAGGAACGCCAGGCGCAGCAGCTTGAACCAGCGATGACCAAGGGTGATGCCGCATGAGCACCGTGCACATCCGCGAAGCCCGGCAGTCTGACCTGGAGAGCGTGCTGGTGCTGTATGCCGCCATTGAAGACAGCCAGGCCGACGTGCTGACCCTGGAAGAAGCCCAGGCCGTGTGGGCCCAGTTTGCGCGCTACCCCAGCTACCGCCTGTGGGTGGCCTGCGACCCCGCGCAGCACGGCGCTGTGGTGGGCACCTATGCGCTGCTCGTCATGCACAACCTGGCGCACCGGGGCACGCCCTCGGCCATCGTCGAAGACGTGGTGGTGGCACAGGACCAGCAGGGACGAGGCATTGGCCGCCAGATGATGGCCCACGCCATGCAGCAGGCGCGCGACGCGGGCTGCTACAAGCTCGCGCTCTCGTCCAATGCCCGCCGCAAGGGCGCGCACGCTTTTTATGAATCCCTGGGCTTTGCGCAGCATGGCCTGAGCTTTGTTGTCGAGACCCTCACATGAATCACCCCGAACCTTCTGCGCCGCTGCTCAGCGTGCGCAACGTCAGCAAGAGCTATGGCGACCGCGTAGCGCTGCAAGGCGCGTCCTTTGACCTGTGGCCCGGCGAGGTACTGGCCGTGGTGGGCGAGTCGGGCTCCGGCAAGTCCACCCTGCTCAACGCCATTGCGGCGCGCAGCGCCCCCGATGAAGGCGCGGTGCAGTTTCGCCAGCGCAGTGGCGAGCTGCAGGACATCTATGCCATGACCGAAGCCCAGCAGCGCCTGCTGGCCCGCACCGACTGGGGCTTTGTGCACCAGAACGCGGCGGACGGTCTGCGCATGGATGTGTCGGCCGGTGCCAACGTGGGCGAGCGCCTGATGGGCCTGGGCGAGCGCCACTACGGCCGCCTGCGCGCCACGGCCACGGAATGGCTGCAGCGTGTGGAGATCGATGCCGCGCGCATCGACGATGCACCACGCACGTTTTCGGGCGGCATGCGCCAGCGCCTGCAGATTGCGCGCAACCTCGTCACCCAGCCTCGCCTGGTGTTCATGGACGAACCCACCTCGGGCCTCGATGTGTCGGTGCAGGCGCGCCTGCTGGACCTGCTGCGCCAGCTCACGCGGCAGATGCAGTTGGCGGCCATTGTGGTCACGCACGACCTGGCCGTGGCACGCCTGCTGGCCCACCGCATGGTGGTCATGCAACGCGGCCGCGTGGTGGAGGAGGGCCTGACCGACCAGGTGCTCGACGACCCGCAACACCCCTACACCCAGCTCCTCGTTTCTTCGGTACTGCAGCCATGAACCAGCCTTCCATTGCGCCCATTCTCCAGATGCAAGGAGTGGCCAAGCGCTTCACCCTGCACCACCAGAACGGCATCGAACTGCCCGTGCTTGCCCACGTGGACCTGGCCGTGCAGCCCGGTGAATGTGTGGTGCTGGACGGCCCCTCGGGCATGGGCAAGAGCACGCTGCTCAAGATGATCTACGCCAACTACCGGGCCAATGCCGGCCGCATCACCGTGCGCTCGGCCGATGGCGCCGTGGTGGATGTGACGCAAGCCACGCCGCGCGCGCTGGTGCAGTTGCGGCGCGACACTGTGGGGTATGTGAGCCAGTTCCTGCGGGTCATTCCGCGCGTGTCGGCGCTGGACGTGGTGGCCGAGCCACTGGCCGAAGACGCGGGCGACGACCGTACGGGCATCGAGGCCGCCCGCGAGGCCGCTCGCCAGTGGCTGACGCGCCTGCGCATCCCCGAGCGGCTGTGGCACCTGCCGCCTGCCACCTTCTCCGGCGGCGAGCAGCAGCGCATCAACATCGCCCGCAACATGATCAAGCCCAAGCCGCTGTTGCTGCTGGACGAGCCCACCGCATCGCTCGACGCCGCCAACACCGAAACGGTGATCGCCATGATCCGCGAGGCCGTGGCGCGCGGCGCGGCCCTGGTGGGCATCTTTCACGACGCGCAGGTGGGTGCTGCTGTTGCCACGCGCCGCGTGAACGTAGGCGATTTTCGGGGAGCTTCGGCATGACCGCGACCGTGTTCAAGAACGCCCGCATGGTGCTGCCGGGCGAAGTGGTGTTGGGCAGTCTGCATGTGGATACTGGGCGCATCGCGTCGGTGGACGGTGGTGGCACATCGGCCCTGCAGGGCATCGACCTGGGGGGTGACTACCTGCTGCCTGGGCTGGTGGAAATCCATACCGACAACTTCGAACGCCACCTCATGCCGCGCCCCAAGGTGCAGTGGGCCGAGATGCCCGCACTGCTGGCGCACGATGCGGAGATTGCCGCTGCTGGCATCACCACCGTGCTGGACGCGCTGGGCGTGGGCGAGGCCGACGTGGACAGCCTGCGCGGCAGCGCCTGGAACCGCGTGCTCGACACCATCGACACCTGCACCGAGCGCAACCTGCTGCGTGCCGACCACCACCTGCATGTGCGCTGCGAGCTGCCCGCGCCCAATACCATCGACCTGTTCGAGCCGTTCCGCGGCCACCCGCGCCTGTCGCTGATCTCGCTGATGGACCACACCCCGGGCCAGCGGCAGTGGGAAAACATCGAGCAGGCGCGTACCTACTACACCGGGAAAAAGGGCTGGAGCGCCGAAAAATTCGAGCGCCAGGTGGCGCACGCTGCCACGCTGCAGGCGCAGTACGCCGAGCCGCACCGCGCGTATTTCGTGGACTACTGCCGTACGCACGGCATCTCGCTGGCGAGCCACGACGACACCACGGTGGCCCATGTTGAGCAAGCCCATGCCGAAGGAGCTGCGATGTCGGAGTTCCCCACCACGCTGGCTGCAGCCCAGGCTGCGCATGAACGTGGCTTGCTCACCGTGATGGGCGGGCCCAATGTGGTGCGCGGTGGCTCGCATTCGGGCAACGTGGCGGCGGCCGACCTGGCGCGCAGGGGGCTTTTGGACATTCTCTCGTCCGACTACGTGCCCGGCAGCCTGCTGAGCGCGGTGATGCGGCTGGTGCAGGACGACATCCTGCCCCTGCCACAGGCGGTAGCCACCGTCACCTGCAACCCGGCCAAGGCGGCGGGTATGGCGGACCGGGGCGCGCTGGCACCGGGCCTGCGTGCGGACCTGGTGCAGGTGCACATGGCCGAAATGCCCGAGGGCGGCCGCCAAGCCGTTGTGCGCGGTGTTTGGCGCGAAGGTCAGCGTGTGCTGTAAGCGCCTGCAGATCGCTCTCTGATTGACATCCAACCTTCTCCCAACTGTCAAAGCACTGTCACGCGTGACAACCACACTTCGGTTGTCTAGACGACTTAACCCCCTCAGGAGGCTGCCATGACCGCCGCACTCAATCCACCGAACTTAAGCTAAAATATCACCCGTAACCCATTGATTTAATTGGTTTTTTTGCAAATCTTCACTTGACGCCGAACACCCACATGGCAAGAAATATCAGGGTTAACCCTTGGATTCGATAGCGCAGCCCTTG
>CAMTXG010000008.1:0-115071 GCA_947085645.1 uncultured Gammaproteobacteria bacterium | reverse complement strand
GAGGACAGTTTTTGCCGGATTTGCAGCCCCATAGCCCGGCTATGGGGCAAAAAGACGGTGTTCTCGAAGAGCGGCGAAGCCAAAAATGGACCGCTGCGGCCAATTTGCAGCCGACGACTTCCAAGTCCGACAGGCTCCTAGTGGCGATCAAGCTGGACGGTTTCCTGGCAGGCGCCGTCCCCACCAACCTGCTGGTGTACCCCCTGAATTGACAACCTTTTTTCCCCAATTTTTAACCGAATCGATCAATCTGTTCGGCGTGAGGCTGTGCACATCTGCCGCCGTGGAGCCTTTTACTGGAAAGTCGTACGGAAGGCCCTGACCATGAACTACTCTCATCCCCTAGGGATGGCCGCTCTGGCCTTTTTCGCTTGTGCCGCTACAACTGCGCACGCACAAAAGCCCCCCCTAACGCAACGCGCCCCGATGGTCATTGCCCCTACGGTGGAGGGAATGTACCTGTGTGATGAGGCAGTCGCAGACACCCGCATCAAAGGCATCGATGCTGCATATGCCCTCTGTGCTCAACGCAAGCGCAGCGGCGCAGCAGCAATCTCGCGCCTTTTGGATACGCTGGAACCTGGTGGCGCCAAAGGCTCGGTGCAGGTGGGCTACACAGCCACCCTGCAATTGTTGGCGCTCTACAAGCAGACACCGAAGGGGTGGGTCATTGACACAGCCAAAGTTGATCGTTTCCTGGATGTCATCAGCAATGTGAAGCGCCCCGTGGTTCTGTATTTCGCGGCCGACCACTTCGACTCCGTCAACCCGTTGGCAGATGCACTGATCAAGGACGAGCGAAACCTGATGCAACTGCGAGACGGCAAGCCGCTGAAGCTGGATTATTTCGGTTACCGCATCATCCCCTACACGCTGTCCACCGACCCGGCCATCCCCGTCAACAAGTACCGGTTCGAAGCGCTGGACTATCTGGCCAAGCGCATCAAGGCGTTGCCCAAGGCGGTGCAGAGCCGCATCGTTGCCTACACGCTGGCAGGTGAGTTGCACCACCTGTTCCCCAATTTTGAAGGCGGCATGGGTGCGTACCAGGACATCCAGGTGACTGACTACAGTGCCGCATCGGTGGCGGATTTCCGTAAATGGTTGCAAGCCAAGTACCAGACCGTCGAGAACTTCAACAAGCTCCACGGCTTCGCCTATACATCGTTCGATGAGGCCCCCGCGCCAGCAAAGGATATCCGCAAGGAAAAGTTCGCTTCGTTCGCGGAACACTACGACGCCTATGCAGATGGCACCCTTCCGATCGCCGGCTGGCTGTGGGATCCGCAACAAACTATCGAGCGCCTGGAGCTGTATATAGACGGCAAGTTGGCAGGGCCGATTGCGTATGGCTTGAACCGGCTCGACGTCTACCGGGCAGAGGAATCCATCACCACGCCCAATACCGGCTACCGGGTCGACTTCGACTACAGCGCGTTGGCGCCGGGCCGCCACCTCGCGCAGGTGGTGGCTCATGCACGTGGCGGCACACGCCACAAGCTGGGCGAAGTGGAGTTCGCCATTGTTCCCCGTGACCAGGGCCGCGTGAATGCGGTGCGCTTTTCTTCGCTGAAGGGCCTGCAGGACGCCAAGCACCTGCCCGGCGTGCGCACCTGGCTCGACATGCCACGCGCCTTGCAAGATGTGTACTACAACCCCCTGGCGCGCGACTGGAACCAGTACCGGGAGGCACAGGTATACGGCTTTCTCAAAGTGTTTTACGAACGTGCACTCAAGGGTGGCTTGCCCGCAGAAAAACTGTATTCCCACCAGATTGTTCCCCGCGTCAATTCATCATGGAACCCGCAGCTTTTTGCAGCCGACCAGACTCTGGATGGCAGCGCCCCCTGGAAGCAGGGTTTGAACATGTACGGCGGCTCCACGGACAGCGCCTGGATGCGCAGCTTCATCGCTCGCAACAAGATCACCGACTATGGCGCGCCTGAGTTCAACCCCCAGCAGTGGAAGCTTGATGGAGCGCACATTGCAGCCATGCAGTCGCACTACGCCGCAGGGGCTCGCTTCATCAGCCCGTACTATTTCTCTGTGATCCCTGACCGATTCAAAGGGAGCGCAGAACACGGCGTGAACCGGATGGAACTGGGACCTGACAACACCAAGGATGGCTCCGACAGGTTCTACCGCGCCATCATCGAATTTGCCAAGCAATGACAACTGCCTCTGCCTCTGCCTCTGCCGCCGCCGCGCGGCCTCCCATGCATCCGCTCGGCCGCTGGCGCGGTGATGCGCGCTCCGGTCTTCTGGGGGTTTTGACGGACATCGACGACACCTTGACCACCGAGGGAGCCATCACGGCGGATGCTCTGGAGGCCTTGTCCAAGATAAAAATGCAGGGCCTGCACGTCATTCCCATCACGGGCCGCCCCGTGGGCTGGAGCGAGCCATTCGCAACGTCATGGCCCGTGGATGCCATCGTGGCCGAGAACGGCGCCGTAGCGCTGGTGCGGAAAATCGATGGCACGGTTGCCAAACGATATCAGCAGGATGCCCAGGTACGCGCCGCCAACTATGCGCGGATGCAGGACGTGCTGACCCAGGTAGAGCGCGAGGTCCCCGGGGCCCGCCGCGCCACCGACTCACCCGGCCGCGAGTGCGACATCGCCATCGACCACAGCGAGTTCACCACCCTGCCCCAGACAGCCATCGACCATTGCGTACGCATAATGCGCGCCGCAGGCATGAACGCCACGGTCAGTAGCATCCACATCAATGGCTGGTTTGGCTCTCACAACAAGCTGGAGGGCGCACGCTGGATCGTGCGCGAGCTGTTCGGGCGCGATCTGGATGCCGAGATTGATCGCTGGGTCTATGTGGGTGATTCTACCAACGACCAGATCATGTTCGAGCACTTCCCGCACAGCGTCGGCGTGGCCAACATCGCTCGCTTTGTGCCCCAGCTCACGCACCTTCCGCGTTATGTCACGCAGGGCGAGCGGGGTGCGGGGTTTGCTGAAGTGGTGCTGGCGATTTTGAATAAAAATAGCCGCTAACGCTTATTCAGAAAGCGCTGACAGCTATTCATTACATAGCACTCTATTGACGGGTGCTATGTATCCGCCGGATTACTGCGGCTTCGCCAGCCCGAGCTTCTCCACCAGCGCCTTCTCGCGCGTGAAGGTTTCCTGCGCAAACTTTTGGTACGCCGTGGTGCTCATGTACATGGGTACCATGTCGTAACGGCCCAGGGCTGTGCGGTAGCTTTCTTGTTCCATGGCTTGCTTGAAAGCGTCGTGCAGGCGCTTGACCACCGCTTCTGGCGTGCCTTTGGGGGCGCCGATGCCAAACGGAGAGTTTTGCACCAGGTCCAAACCCAACTCCTTGAGCGTGGGGGCATCTGGGAATTTCGCCAGGCGCTCGGCGCCCCAGGTGTTGAGCACGCGGAGTTTGCCGGCCTCGACCTGTGGGGCAAAGCCGGTGGAGTCAGCGGCTGCCATGATCTGCCCGCCCAGGATGGACTGCATGAGGTCGGCGCTGCCTTTGTACGGCACATGCAGCAACTCCAGGCCCAGTTGCTGGGCGATGAGTTCCATCGTCAGGTGCGGGCTGGTCATGGTGCCAGTGGAGCCGTAGCTGAGCTTGCCGGGGTTGGCCTTGGCCCAGGCCACGAAGTCAGCCCAGGTCTTGAACGGTGAATCAGCGGGCACGACCAGGCCAAAGGCGTAGCCGGTGACGTTGAGCACGTAGCTGATGTCCTTGATCGGGTCCCAGTTGATCTTGGTGGTGTAGGGCAGGCGGAACACTCCCAGCGGAATCTGTGCCACGGTGTACCCATCGGGCTGCGAAGTTTGCAATGCCTGGGCTGGCAAGGTGCCACCGGCACCGGGCTTGTTCTCGACGATGACCGGCTGGCCCAAGATCTTGCTGGCGTTGTCGGCCAGCGAGCGCATGGTGATGTCCGTGGGGCCGCCGGCCGGGAAGGCAATCACCAGCTTGATCGGCTTGCTCGGAAAGCTCTGGGCCTGGGCCATGAACGCGGGGGCAGCGAGGCTGGCGGCTCCCCATTGAATGATGTGACGACGTTGCATAGCGGGCTCCTGAGAATGGCAAAGACAAAGACCTTTTCATTGGACTTCACCAAGGTGCACTGCAGCATGCAGGAAAGCCCTTAGGGACTGTCGCCAACGCGCCAGTGGCGCAATGCGGCCGAGGTCGGCCTCACGCCTTGTAGGTGGACAACAAAATGCTGGTTTCGGTGTTGGCAATGCCGGGCGTCAGGCGGATGCGCCCCAGCGCGGCGTCAAACGCCTCCAGGCTTTCGGCGCGCACCTCGGCCACGATGTCCCAGCGGCCGTTGGTGGTGTGCAGCGTGCCCACCATGGGCTCGCCGCGCAGGGTGCGGATTACCTCCGGCGCGGCATTCCCCTCCACAGCAATGCTCATCCACGCGCGGATACGCTGGGGCTCTGAGTCCGGCCGCAGCCGCACGGTGTAGCCCACGATGACGCCGCTCTCCTCCATCTTGTGCAACCGGTTTTGCACGGTGCCGCGCGATACACGCAGTTTGTGTGCCAGTGCGGAAACGGGCGTGCGCGCGTCGGCACGCAGGATGCTGATGATTTCGCGGTCGGTGTCGTCAAGTTTGGTCACTGTGTTCCCTTGGCTTGGCATATCGCCAATTTTTAGCTCATTCTGATCATTTCTATGCCTATTGTTTGCCCGCGTCTGTCGAGAAAATACTTTTCGTGTGACGCCACGCCGAGGGCCAAAGCCGAGTGGTGGCACGGTTTGAAGAATGATTTCCCTTAATGCTCCGCCCCATGCAACCCTCTGCCCAAGCTCCCAGCGCCGTCGTGATGGTGCGCCCCCACCGCTTTCACCCCAACCCCGAAACCGCGGCGGACAACACCTTTCAGACCTGTTCGCCCACCCACCCCGCTGACGAGACAGCGCGCCGCGCCCATGCCGAGGTGACCACCGCCGCTGCGCAGCTCCAAGCCGCAGGCGTGCGCGTGCACCTGTTCGACGACCTGGGGGAGCGCAACACCCCCGACTCCGTATTCCCCAACAACTGGTTCTCCACCCACGTGGGCGGGCATGTGGCGATCTACCCCATGGTGGCCGACAACCGCCGCCGCGAGCGGCGCAGCGATGTGATTGAGTTGCTCAAAGCCGAATACCGCGTGCAGGACGTGATCGACTACTCTGGCCTGGAGGCCGACGGCGTGTATCTGGAAGGCACGGGCGCAATGGTGCTGGACCACATCGCGCGCGTGGCCTACACCGCGCTGTCAAACCGTGCCAACCCGGTGGCGCTGGAGCGCTTTTGCACCCATTTCAACTACGAGCCCATGGTGTTTGCAACAGCCGATACACAAGGCCGACCCTGCTACCACACCAACGTGATGCTGTGCGTGGGCACTGCGTTTGCGATGGGCGGCTTTCACATGATCACCAACGCCACCCGGCGCGACGCTGTGCGCGAGCGCCTGCACGAGACGGGCCGCGAAGTCATCGAGCTGACCGCCCACCAGATCGGTGAATTTGCAGGCAACGCGCTGGAACTCACGGGAGCCCAGGGCCGGGTACTGGCGCTGTCGCAACGCGCTGCGGCCAGCCTGACACCCGTGCAGCGCTGCGCCATTGAACGCAGCGCACGCCTGCTGCCGCTGGCAGTGCCCACGATTGAGCAGGCCGGGGGCTCCGTGCGCTGCATGCTGGCAGGAGTGCACCTGGCGCGGCGCAGGGACGGTGGCGGGCCGGGCAACCCCCATGCCGCCAACGCCAACGCCAACGCCAACGCCAACGCCGAAATTTAAGCCAAAAATGGCTCTAGCGCTTTATGGAAAAGCGCTGAACGCTATACAAATCATAGCAAACACCAGTTAGGCACTGCACACTACCCATCGGAGGGAGGCAGCGGCTGTGTCTGCAGCCGTGCATCACAACCCACACCCGAAGCGATCCAGCGCCGGGCCAGGGCAGCCATCGCAGCCACCGCCCAGGGATGCGTAAAACCCGTCACGCCCCCGGGGTCGGACACCATGCCGCACAGGTAGCGCTGCTCGGCATCGCTCCAGCGCAATGCAACGCACGCGCCCTTGCGCCGCCGCGACACCACCGCCCCCAGCGGGCAGGGCTCGGCCAGGCAACACAGCCCGCAGCCGTTGCACGGAGCACCCTCTGCAGGCTTGGCGGGCGCCTCGGGATGCAGCCATACAACGGTGGACGCGGGATGGGATGGGGACGGCATGGTTGGCAGAGGACGAGGAGGAAGTTGCACTCTCGCAGCTATTGAATCGGCATCGGAATCGACATCTGAATCGACATCGGAATCGGCATCTTTGAAGTGGTAATACCCGTTCGGGCCGAGCTTTCTACAAATCCTGCCGAAGACTTTCCCAACCATTGCCAGCATGCTACGGCAACTGGTCGGTCAACCCCCACAACGCCCTGTGCATTGACCCACCTCAATGCCGGGAACAACCCTGCCCCCCGCGCAGCACCACCGCGGCAACAATGGCAGTCTCCACTGCCTGGTCCTGTCGCCATGAACCCTGCCCTCTACCCCCTCGCCACCATTCAGACGGCGCTGGCCAACCACCGCGTATGGAGCCAGCTGGATGCCGCCACGCTGGACGCACTGGCGCCGCAGTGGCAACTGGAGGCGTCGGACGTAGGCACGACGCTGCTGCCGCAAGGGCGCCTGCACAGCCGCACCGGGCTCATCGTGAGCGGCGCAGTCGACCTGCACGACCCCGACCTGGACATGACCGTACACCTGCTGCCGGGCGACATGTTCGGCTTTGGCGCCACCCCGGCGCAGCATCTCACTACCTGGCAGGCCACCGCAGCGGCAGACAGCCACATCGCCTGGCTGAGCAGCGACACCGTGACCACGCTGTGCCGCGACCATGGCGCGCTGGCGTATTACTTTCCGTCGCTGCCCGGCGCGGGCCAACCACCTGCAGCGTCAGCTGCCGCCCAGCCCCCGGGCTCGGGCGTGCACCTGAACCTGCTGAGCACACCAGTGCGCGCGCTCATCAAGCGCGACCCCATCACCCTACCGCCGGGCACCACCATCCGCGCCGCCGCGCTGCAGATGCGCGACCTGCGCGTGTCGTCCGTCCTGCTGGTCGAGCAGGGCCACCTGTTTGGCCTGGTCACCGACCGCGACCTGCGCAACCGCGTGGTGGCGCAAGGGCTTGATATTGACCGCCCCGTGTCCGACATCGCCACGCTGGCGCCCATGACGCTGCAGGCCCAAAGCCCCGCGTTCGAGGCGCTGCTGCTGATGGCGCGGCACAACATCCACCATGTGCCGGTGATGGACGGCGCGCGCATCGCCGGCATGATCACCGCCACCGACCTGGCCGAACAGCACAGCACCTCGGCCGTGTACCTGGCGGGTGATGTGTACAAACAGACCACGGTCGAGGGCCTGGCCCGCGTCAGCACCAAGATCAAACCGCTGCAGCAGCACCTGGCTGCCGCCGACGCCAGCGCCTACAGCACCGGCCACATCATCACCACCATCACCGATGCGCTGACCACGCGCCTCATCCACCTGGCCGAGGCGCAACTGGGCCCGCCGCCGGTCGACTACGTATGGGTGGCCGCGGGCTCACAGGCGCGCAGCGAGCAGACGGCCAAGTCCGACCAGGACAACTGCCTGGTGCTGGACGACCGCTACAACGAGGCACTGCACGGCGACTACTTTCGCGCGTTCTCGCGCTTTGTGTGCGACGGGCTGGCCGCGTGTGGCTATATCCACTGTCCCGGCGAAATGATGGCAATGACCGACAAATGGCGCCAGCCGCGCCAGCGCTGGGCCCAGTATTTTCAGCAGTGGGTGGACAAACCCGAGCCCATGGCGCTGATGCTGACCTGCGTGTTCTTCGACCTGCGCGCCATCCATGGCAAAGCCGAACTGCTCGAATCCCTGCGTACCGAAGTGCTGCAGCGCACGCGCGGCAACAGCCTGTTTCTGGCGCACATGGTGGGCAACGCGCTCAAGCACCGCCCGCCCCTGGGCCTGTTCGGCACCATTGCCCGCATTCGCGGCGGCGAAAACGCGGGCACCATCGACCTCAAACACAGCGGCATCGTGCCCATCGTGGACCTGGCGCGGGTGTACGCGCTGGCGGGCGGTGTTGCCGCCGTCAACACCCACGACCGCCTGGAGGTGGCCTCCGTGGCCGGCGAGGTCAGCCCCCAAAGCGCCCGCGACCTGCGCGACGCCCTGGAGTTCTTGTCCAAGCTGCGCATTGCGCACCAGGCACGCCAAATGGCCCAGGGCGAGCCCCCCGACAACTTTATGGCGCTGGAGGAGCTGTCCAACTTTGAACGCAGCCATCTCAAGGAAGCGTTCTCGGTCGTGCAGACGCTGCAGGGGGTGCTGGGGCAGCGGTACCAGACTGGGCGGTACTGACAGCGACGCGGGCGCAAATGCCACACGCCACACGCCACACGCCACACGCCACACGCCACCAAGCGCGAGCGCGAAGCAATGCCCTGTCTTGCTATTGGGCTGTTTGGATGTCCCAACCCCTGCGGGCTGTGCCTGCGGCGGGGCGTTTGCGGCATGTACACGGCCTTGCCACGATTGCTCTGCTTTTCCTCAGGCGTGTTGGCAGCAGAAGGTGCATCGGCTGCAACGCGCGATAAACCGGCCGCGCGCGGTACTACCTCCTGCGCACAACGGCCCAGCACTGGGCTTGTCGCCAGTGCAGTGTTTCGCGCTTGATGGCACAAATAAATAGGATGGATTTTTGGCTCTTGCAAAGCGCAAAGCGGAGCGATACCGGGTGTATCGCGAGGATTGGCAACGCAGCCAGCGGAAAAAGACGCGTTTTATGTGCCGCATAGCGTGAAACACTGCACCAGCAACACCCGATCCTCGGTTTTCGTACGTTTCGCTTCGATGCCTTCTGCCGCCCAGACGCCTTGGCAGCGACGGACACCTCAGGGAGCAGGCATGAAATACCCGTGATAGCCCCGCCCCACAAACAAAAACCGCCGCAAGGCGCGAACCCTGCGGCGGTCTGCGAGCACCGAGCCCAAAGGCCCGCGCTTGTACGTAAACCTCAACCCTGTTGCGCGTTCTGCAGCGCGGCAATCCGCTCTTCAATCGGCGGGTGGGTGCTGAACAGCTTGCCAATGCCCCCGGCAATACCCATCGCGGCCATGCTCTTGGGCAGCTCTTCGGTGTGGGTGCCTCCCAGACGGGCCAGGGCGTTGATCATCGGCTGGCGGCGACCCATGAGCTGAGCAGCGCCTGCGTCGGCGCGGAACTCGCGCTGGCGGCTGAACCAGGCCACGATGATCGCGGCTACAAAGCCCAGCAGGATGTCGAGCACGATGGTCGTCACGTAGTAGCCGATGCCAGGGCCCGAGCGTTCGCTGTTCTTGTTCAGGAAGCTGTCTACTGCGTAGCCGATCACGCGTGACAAGAACACTACAAAGGTGTTCATAACGCCCTGGATCAGCGTCATCGTGACCATGTCGCCGTTGGCGATATGGGCCACCTCGTGGCCGATGACTGCCTCCACCTCTTCGCGCGTCATGCCTTGCAGCAGGCCGGTGGACACCGCGACCAGCGCGTTGTTCTTGAACGCGCCCGTGGCAAAGGCGTTGGGATCGCCCGGGAAGATGCCGACCTCGGGCATGCCAATGCCGGCCTTGTCGGCAAAACCGCGCACGGTTTCAACGATCCAGCGCTCATCGGCCGAGCCGGTGCCGTCAATGATCTGCACCTTGGCACTCCACTTGGCCACCGGCTTGCTGATCAGCAGCGAAATGATGGCTCCACCAAAGCCCATGATCAACGCAAACCCCAGCAACGCGGTGAGGTTCAGGCCGTTGGAGGTGAGGAAGCGATTAACGCCCAACAGGCTCGCCACCACCCCCAACACCAGCACAACGGCCAGGTTGGTCATTACAAATAAAAGGATCCGCTTCATGAGTTCTCCGTGGGACAAACAAACAAGGTAACCGCAGGTTCAGATGGGGGCCGCAGGCCGCGCTTCAAGCCATTCCATGCAGGATTGCATGAAGGCCTCCCTGCCCCCGTGGCGAGTGCCTCTGGCCGCGATTTATCGCGCTATGGTAGGTGCAAATCTGCGCCACGGCCTTAACACACAGGCCTCGGCGGGAATTAGCGCCCGGCAGCGGCGCACCCCGCGCGCGACGCCCTGAACACGTGGGGATCCGCATAGAAAACCGGATCCTCATTGGCAGGCCACCAGCCTGGTACGCCCAGCACGGGCAGGGGCACAAAAGGTTTGGTGGCCCAATGCGCAGGCTGCATCTCGTTGGCAAGCCAGGCGTCCAGATGCGCTATTGAATCAATAGCTGCTTGCGCTTTATAGATGTGCGCCACAATGGGTTTTCGGGGTGAAACCAGTTTTTCGAGCAAGGCATGCCCCAGCAAAACCAGCTGCGCCTGCTGCCAGAGCGGGCGCAGGTCCACAAACAGCCGATGCCAGTCCCGCGCCTGCAGGGCCGCCCACAACGCTGGCGGCGCGTGCAGCACGGCCCCGTTTTCATCAAACACCGTGAGCGCATCCCGCAAGGGCCCACGCACCGCCTGCACGCCGTCGGCGGCTATTGCCTGCGCCTGCAAAGCGTTCAGCCGGCGCTTGGCCTGCGGGAAGTGCAGCCAGACCAGACCGTTGAAGAAATCATGCAGGTTGTCGCGGGTGGGGACCTGGCGGGTGTCGAAGATGAATTGCTCGTAGGCGGTGCCCGGGGGCAGCTCATCTTGCACGACGAAGCGAACGGGACACATGTCGCCATCGGCCACCTGCAGCACGCTACTCACCGCGCAGCCCCTTTGCAGCCCGTACTGCGCCAGCGGCTGACCCACAGCGCGCCACGGCTCCAGCCAGGGCGCTGCCCAGTCAATCGAGCAAAAGGGACCGGGCTCTACACCAGCCGCCACGGCAGCGCTTCACCCGAGCGCAAAGGCTTCAGCTCGGCCTCGCCAAACGCAAAGCTGTCCGGCGGCGTCCACGACTCGCGGCGTAGCGTGACGGTGCCGGTGTTGCGTGGAAGGCTGTAGAAGTCGGGGCCGTGGAAGCTGGCGAAGCCCTCCAGCTTGTCGAGTGCGTCTGCGTTGTCAAACGCCTCTGCATACATCTCGATGGCGGCGTGGGCCGTGTAGCAGCCTGCGCAGCCACTGGCGTGCTCTTTGAGGTGCGCGGGGTGCGGCGCGCTGTCGGTGCCCAGAAAGAACTTGTTGCTGCCACTGGTTGCTGCCTGCACCAGAGCCACGCGGTGCGTTTCGCGCTTGAGCACGGGCAGGCAGTAGTAGTGCGGGCGCACGCCGCCAATGAAGATGGCGTTGCGGTTGTACAGCAGGTGGTGCGCGGTGATGGTGGCTGCGGTAAAGCGGTCGGCACTGGCCACGTAGTCGGCCGCGTCCTTGGTGGTGATGTGCTCGAAGACGATTTTCAGCTCGGGGAAGTCGCGGCGCAGCGGGATCAATTGCTGTTCTATGAACACGGCCTCACGGTCGAACAGGTCGATGTCGCTGCTGGTCACTTCGCCGTGCACAAGCAGCAGCATGCCCGCCTTCTGCATGGCTTCGAGCGTCTTGTAGGTCTTGCGCAGGTCGGTCACGCCCGCGTCGCTGTTGGTGGTGGCGCCTGCGGGGTAGAGCTTGCAGGCCACCACGCCCGCATCCTTGGCGCGCACGATTTCTTCGGGCGGCAGGTTGTCGGTGAGGTACAGCGTCATTAGCGGCTCAAAGCTGATGCCTTCTGGCACCGCGGCCAGGATGCGCTGTTTGTACGCCAGGGCCTGCTCGGCCGTGGTCACGGGCGGGCGCAGATTGGGCATGATGATGGCGCGACCGAACTGGGCGGCCGTGTGCGGCACCACGGTGTGCAGCGCCGCCCCGTCGCGCACGTGCAGGTGCCAGTCGTCGGGGCGGGTGATGGTGAGGTTATCGGTGGGGGTGGGGGTTGCGGCGGTCATGGGCAGCATTGTCCCATCGGAGGCCTTACTATCGATTTGATAGCTATCAGCGATTGATAGATAAGCGCTAGGTGCCAAAAATACTTAAAAAACCGCCATTCAAAGTGTGACTGTCTTGAAGCATCGAGGCCGCAGACCGGTGGCGGCGCTGCCCTGGCTTCGACGGGCTCAGCCCGAACGGTTGGGGCGGGACAGGTTCAGCTCCAAACAAGAGCCGCCAAAACAAAAGCGCTCCGAAGAGCGCTTTTGTTTTATCCAGCTGGCAGCCCATGCGGCACTGCCCTTTGAACCGCCGCTGCACCACACCAGCGCACCCGTGGATCCGGCTTCGCCGGTCCAGTGGGTGCGTCCCCCTCCGGGGGAAGGCGCCGCAGGCGACTCAGGGGGGAGTCAATGCGCCAGGATCTTGTTGAGGAAATCCTTGGTGCGCGGCTGGCGGGCATCCGGGTTGTTGAAGAAGTCTTCCTTCGAGCAATCCTCCAGGATCTTTCCGCCCACGTCCATGAAGATCACACGGTTGCTGACCTTGCGGGCGAAGCCCATTTCGTGGGTCACGCACATCATGGTCATACCTTCGTTGGCCAGGCCCACCATCACGTCCAGCACCTCGCCCACCATTTCAGGGTCGAGTGCCGACGTCGGTTCGTCGAACAGCATCACGATGGGGTCCATTGACAAGGCGCGCGCAATGGCCACACGCTGCTGCTGGCCGCCCGAGAGCTGGCCGGGGAACTTGTCCTTGTGCAGCATCAGGCCCACGCGTTCGAGCATCTTGAGGCCACGCTTCTTGGCGTCGTCTGCACTACGGCCCAACACCTTGACCTGCGCGATGGTCAGGTTTTCCGTCACCGACAGGTGCGGGAACAGTTCAAAGTGCTGGAACACCATGCCCACGCGGCTGCGCAGCTTGGGCAGGTCGGTCTTGGGGTCGTGAAGCGCAATCCCGTCCACCGTGATCTCGCCCTTTTGAAAAGGCTCGAGCGCGTTGATGGTCTTGATCAGCGTGGACTTGCCCGAGCCCGACGGGCCGCAGACCACCACCACTTCGCCCTTTTGGATGGTGGCCGTGCATTCGTTAAGCACCTGCACGGGGCCATACCACTTGGATACGTTCTTGAGTTCGATCATTTCTTGTTCCTCAATCCAATCTCTTCTCTTGTGTCACTTGTTCAGGGCGCTCCGCATGAAACCGACTGAGCCTCATGCCAAGACGCCGTGGAACTGGCTTTGCCAGGCCACTGGCGTCGTCCCCCTGGGGGGAAGGCGCCGAAGGCGACTCAGGGGGGCTACCGAATAATTGCGATCTTCTGGTGCAGGCGCTTGACCATCCACGAGAGCGCGAAACACATCACAAAATATGCTGCTGCAGCGGCCAGGTAAGCCTCGATCGGGCGACCGAAGTTCTTGCCCGCAATCTCGAAGCCCTTGAGCATGTCATAGGCACCAATAGCGTAGACCAGCGATGTGTCCTGGAACAGAATGATGGTCTGTGTGAGCAGCACCGGCAGCATGTTGCGGAACGCTTGGGGCAGCACCACCAGCTTCATGTTCTGGCCGTACGTCATGCCCAGCGCCTGGCCCGCATGCACCTGACCGCGGGGTATGGACTGGATACCGGCGCGCATGATTTCGCTGAAATACGCGGCTTCAAAAGCGATGAAGGTGATGACTGCAGACATCTCGGCGCCGATGGGGCGACCGATGATGGCGGGCATCAGCAGAAAGAACCACAGAATCACCATCACCAGCGGAATGCTGCGCATGCCGTTGACATAGATGGTGGCTGGCACTTCGAGCCACTTCTTGCCCGACAGCCGCATAAGCGCCAGCACGGTGCCAAAAAGCACACCACCAATCGTGGCGATCACCGTAAGCGTCAGGCTGAAGTACAGCCCCTTGAGCACGAAGTTGGAGATCAGGTCCCAGTTGTAGAAGGAAAAATCGATTTTCATATCAATGTCCTCCTCCAGCCGCACCACTCACCACCATGCCGGGGATGCGCGCACGCTTCTCAATAAACGCCATGATGCGGTTAATGGCAAAAGCCGAAATGACATAGAGCGCCGTCACCGCCAGGTAGACCTCAATGCCGCGCGAGGTTTCTTCCTGCGCCTGCATGGCGAACATGGTGAGTTCGGCCACCGACACGGCAAAGGCCACAGAAGAGTTCTTGAAGATGTTCATCGTCTCGCTGGTCAGCGGCGGGATGATGATGCGAAACGCCATGGGCAAAAGCACATAGCGGTAGGTTTGGAACGTAGTGAAGCCCACGGCCAGGCCCGCATACCGCTGACCGCGTGGCAATGCCTGGATGCCCGAGCGCACCTGTTCGGCAATACGCGCCGATGTGAAAAACCCGAGCGCGAACACCACCAGCGCAAATCCAGGCACACCCTGCAGCACGGGGAAAAAGCTGGGCAGCACGTGGTACCACAGGAAAATCTGTACCAACAGCGGAATATTGCGAAACAGCTCGACCCAGGCGTTGCCCAGGCGAACCACCATCGGCCGGTCCTGCAATGTGCGCAGCGTGCCAATGAGAGAACCTATAACAAGCGCCAGCAACAAGGCCAGCACCGAAACAGACACCGTCCAGCCCCAGGCCGACAGCATCCAGTCCAGGTAGGTGATATCGCCGCCTTTGCCAAAGCAGCTTTGCACGACTTCCCTGTCCATGGTGTCCTGGCAGAACACCTGCCAATCCCAGCTCATAGGATCACCCCTTTAATTCTTGGTATTGCGTTGGGCGCAACCCTTTGCCCACCCAACAAAAAAGCCCCCTCGAACCGGCTGGCCGAAGGGGCACAAGCACTCAGAAGATTACTTCTTTGCGTAGTCTTCCATGGGCTTGTCGTTTGGCGAGGCCCAAGCAGCTTTGGTGGCGTCGGACATTGGCAGGCCAATCTTGGTGTTGGTAGGAGGCACGGGCTGCATGAACCACTTGTCGTACAGCTTGGCCAGCGAACCGTCAGCGATCTGGCGCTTGATCGAATCGTCCACGGCCTTCTTGAAGGCGGGGTCGTCCTTGCGCAGCATGCAGGCGATGGGCTCCACCGACAGCACCTCGCCTACGATTTTGTAGTCGGCAGGGTTCTTGGATTTGGAGATATTGGCCGCCAGGATGGACCCATCCATCACAAACGCATCAGCGCGGCCGGTTTCCAGCATCAGGAAACTGTCAGCGTGGTCTTTGCCGAAGACTTCCTTGAAGTCGATGCCGCCAGCGCGCTCGTGCCTGCGCAGGGTCTGCACCGAGGTGGTGCCGGTGGTGGTGGCAATGGTTTTTCCGTTCAGGTCCTTGATCGAGGTGATGCCCGAGTTCGCCTTCACTGCGGTGCGCACTTCTTCCACGTAGGTGGTCACGGCAAAAGCCACGTCCTTTTGGCGGGTGGCATTGTTGGTGGTGGAACCACACTCCAGATCCACCGTGCCATTGGTCACCAGGGGGATGCGGTTTTGCGAGGTGACAGGCTGGTACTTGATGTCCAGCTTGGGCAGACCCAGTTGCTTTTGGATGTCGGCCAGCACGATTTCACCCATTTCGGTGTGGAAACCCACGAACTTGCCGCCACCAATCGTGTAGGAAAGACCGGAAGACTCGCGCACTCCGAGGGTCACGCTGCCCGAGGCCTTGATTTTGGCCAGGGTGTCATTGGCTTGAGCGAAAGCGCTTCCTGCAGCCAGGGCGGTCACAGCGACCGCGAGCAAATGCTTCTTCATAGGTATCTCCTTGTGTGTAAACAAACGAAAAAAGGGGCGATATTTTAGAGATTCACCCACGCCAGACGGAACGGCTGGCCGAACACTCCAAAAAAGGGGACCACGTCACCAGATTGTTAGTCAGAACGGAACCTGGTCTGTAGGGTATTTCCAGAAGTCGCGCAGCAGATAACTGACCGGAAGGCTCAGCACCGTGTTGTTGGGCGGGATGGGTTTGTTAAACCACTTGTCATAGATGGGGTAGATGTCACGGCTCGTGATCAGGCGACGCATTTCGTCATCGATCAGCTTTTTAAACTCCGCGTCGTTCTTGGGTAGCATGATTGCCAGCGGCTCGGTGGTCATGAACCGTCCCACCACCTTGAGCGCCTTGGGGTCAGGCCGTCCGGCGGCCAGACCATACAACAGCACATCGTCCATCACAAAGGCTTCGGCCTCCCCCTTTTCCACCATCTCGACGGCCCTGGCATGGTCGGGGGCTTCCAGGATGGTGATGCCCATCAGTCGTTCGCGATTTGCCTGCTCGGCCGCCTTGAGCGGTGTGGTGCCTTTGGTGGAGACCAGTTTTTTGCCGTTCAAGTCCTCGACGCGGTCAATGGGGCTGGCTGATTTGACCAGCAGACGCGCACCGGTGATGAAATGGGGAATCGTGAACGCCACCTTCTGGCGCCGCTCGGCGTTGTTGGTGGTGGAGCCACACTCCAGATCCGCCTTGCCCTGCTCAATCATGGTGATTCGGTTGGCGGGCGTCACGGCCATAAACTCGACGGCCATGTCTTTCTTGCCGGTCTTCTTGCGCACCACGTCGGCCATTTGCAGACAAAGGTCTACCGCATAGCCCACCGGCTTGCCCGATGCGGGATCAATGTAAGAAAAGGGCACAGACGACTCGCGGTGTGCGATCACCAGCTTGCCGCCTGCACTGATGCGCTCCAGTACGCCCTGGGCCGATGCCGCGCCGGTGCAGCACAGAGCCACAAGGCCCCAGGCAAAACCCCAATGCTGAACTTTCATGCGCGCTCTCGGTAAGTGAATGAATCGGATTTGCAATCTTCGTGCCACCGTGCTGCCTGCCCGGGCACACGCTGCGGTTTCGACCCGGCGATGGCGCAGACTGTACGTGTCGTTACCGTGAAATTCCAATGCCGTTTGGGCGCGCAACTATGCAAACTGTTTATATCAGTATTTACCCTTAGCATGACCCTGCCTGCGTTTGCAGGTAAGTCCACAGCGCCTGGGCCGTGCCCTTGGGCGCTTCTTTGCCCGTCGGCTTCTCGCGGTAGGCGCGCACGTCCATCGTCATCTGCAGGGCATCGGCATCGGACGGTGCTGCACTAACCAGGCGACGCGAGCGCAGTTCTTTCTTCACCGCGCTGTGGGGTAAAAAGGCCACGCCGTGGCCCTCCAGCGCCATGGCCTTGAGGCCCTCGGCCATGTCGGTTTCGTATACGCGCTCCAGGTGAATGGGCGTGCTGGCTTCTTTCAGAATGAGTTCCGTCACCCGCCCCAGGTAAGCACCTGGCGCATAGCCCAGATAGGGGAGCGGCTGGCCTGCACGGCCGGGCAGGCGGTGCAGTGGCTGTCCGTCGGAATCGGCCTTGCTGTATGGCGACAGCACTTCTTGCCCGAGGCTCACCATTTCGTAGCGGTCTGCGTCGAGCTGAAAGGGCTGCGAGGGATGGTGGTAGGCGATAAGCAGATCACACCCGCCTTCCACCAGGCGCATCACGGCATCGTGCACATTCAGCGCAATCAGGCGGCTTTTGAACGGGCCAAACTTGTCATGCAGGCTGGACACCCAGGCGGGGAAAAAGGTAAACGCGAGCGTGTGTGGCACCGCGAACTCGATCATGTCCTTGCCCGCGCTGGTGTGCGCCCGCAGCATGGCCCGCGTGTTCTGCAACGATTGCAGCACCTCCAGCGCCTGGTCGTACAGCGTCTTGCCTGCCGGGGTCAGGCGGGTGGGATAGGAGCTGCGGTCCACCAAATCGGTGCCGGCCCACGCCTCCAGCGCCTGGATGCGCCGTGAAAAAGCGGGCTGAGTTACATGCCGCAGCTGGGCCGACCGGCTGAAGCTGCGCGTTTCCGCAAGACTGACGAAATCTTCAAGCCACTTGGTTTCCATCGACGCATTATCCGTGCGGCCCGTGAAGTCCGCTGGCATGGGGCCGCAGGTGAAAACCCGCGCCGTAAAGCGTTCAAACCCGCAGCACGCACCAATGGTGTGCACACATAGGAGTAAGCCGCATAATGCACGGCGCTGCGAACCACCACAGGCGCAGCGCCGTCCCCGCCCCTGGCGCACAACGCCGCTGGGCAGAGCGACAACGCACCCGCTGCTGTGTTTGATCGATCTCCTTGACTGCCCGACGACTCCATGCCCTCCACCCCTGCCTCCGCGCCCACGACCGACGTGGTGCCCACGGTACCCCCGGCCGACGCCGCACCCCGCGCACTGCGCCTTGAAGACTGGCTGACGGTGCTGGTGATGGCAGCCCTTGCACTCATCACCTTCGTCAACGTGCTGGTGCGCTATTTCACCAACTCATCGTTCGCCTGGACGGAAGAGATCTCGGTGTTCCTGATGATTGTGCTGGCACTGGTGGGCGGCTCGGCCGCTGTGGCGCGTGACCGCCACATTCGCATCGAGTTCTTCAGCGAAAGTGGCTCGGCCCGACGCCGCCGTGTTCTGGCCCAACTGGGGGCGCTGATGGTGGCGCTGCTGTTTGTGCTGATTACGGTGCTGAGCGCGCGTGTGGTGTGGGACGACATCCGCTATGGCGAAACCTCGCCCGGCATTGGCGTGCCGCAGTGGTGGTACTCCATCTGGCTGCCTGTGTTTTCCGCACTGATCACGCTGCGTGCGCTGGGGCATCTGGTGCGCAGCCGCCGCAAGGTGTTTGTTGACAACGCCGCAGGCAACGAGACCCCCGCAGCATGACGGCAGCGCTGCTTTTTACAGCCTTTGTGGCGCTGATGCTGGCGGGAGTGCCCATTGGTGCCGCGCTGGGCCTGGCAGGCGCCACAGCCATTGCCGTAGCCAATGCCGATTCGCAGTGGTTTGGCCTGCTGGCCGTGCCGCAGAACTTCTTTGCCGGGCTGGGCAAGTACCCGTTGCTGGCCATTCCGATGTTTGTGCTGGTGGGCTCGATCTTTGACCGCTCGGGCGTAGCACTGCGGCTGGTGAACCTGGCGGTGTCGATCGTGGGCCGTGGCCCCGGCATGCTGCCACTGGTGGTCGTGGCGGTGGCCATGTTCCTGGGGGGCATTTCGGGCTCGGGCCCCGCCACGGCGGCTGCCGTGGGCGGGGTGATGATTGTGGCCATGTCGCGCGCGGGCTACCCGGCACCGTTCTCGGCGGCTGTGGTGGGCGCAGCGGCGTCCATCGACATCCTCATCCCGCCCTCCGTGGCGTTCATCGTGTATTCGGTGCTGGTGCCCGGTGCCTCGGTGCCCGCGCTATTTGCGGCCGGGATGATCCCGGGCATTCTTGCGGGCCTTGCGCTCATCGTGCCCGCCGTGTGGTTGTCGCGCCGCCATGGCATGGGCACCCACGAAGCCCACCTGCCCCGCCCTGTATTCTGGAAAAGCCTGCGCGAAGCGTCCTGGGGCCTGGCTGCGCCGGTGCTCATACTGGGTGGCATGCGCGCTGGCTGGTTCACCCCTACCGAGGCGGCGGTGGTGGCCGTGTTCTACGGCCTGTTCGTGGGCATGGTCGTGCACCGCACCATCAGCGTGCGCGACCTGTTCCCCATCCTGCGGGAGTCGGGCGAGTTGTCGGCGGTGATTCTGCTGGTGGTGGCGCTGGCGGGGATCTTCGCGTTCTCGCTGTCCACGCTGGGCGTTATCGACCCCATCACCCGCGCCATCGTTGGCTCGGGCCTGGGCGAATACGGTGTGCTGGCCGTGCTGGTGCTGCTGCTCATCGTCACCGGCATGTTCCTCGATGGCATCTCCATCTTCCTGATCTTTGTGCCGCTGATGGCGCCGATCATGCTGCACTACCAGTGGGACCCCGTCTGGTTCGGCGTGCTGCTGACGCTGAACGTGGCCCTGGGCCAGTTCACCCCGCCCATGGCGGTGAACCTGATGGTATCGAGCCGCATTGCGGGCGTGCGCATTGAGCAGACCTCGCGCTGGGTGGGCTGGTTTCTGGTGGCCATGTGCGCGGTCATGCTGGCCGTGGTCATCTGGCCGCAATTGGCACTGTGGCTGCCACAGCGCCTGGGCTACTGAGCGTTCTCACTTTCTACTTTTTTTCACACAACAACTGGAGACAGACCATGAAACTGCGCACCTTCCTCGCCTCTGCCGTAGCCGCCGCAGCCGCCCTCGCCTTCACCGCACCCGCCGCCATTGCGCAGACTGCGTACAAGAGCGAATACCGCATGTCGCTCGTGCTGGGCACTGCGTTCCCCTGGGGCAAGGGCGGCGAGCTGTGGGCCAACAAGGTGCGCGAGCGTACCAACGGCCGCATCAACATCAAGCTGTACCCCGGCGTCTCGCTGATCCAGGGTGACCAGACGCGCGAATTCAGCGCGCTGCGCCAGGGCGTGATCGACATGGCCGTGGGCTCCACCATCAACTGGTCGCCCCAGGTCAAGCAACTCAACCTGTTCTCGCTGCCGTTCCTGTTCCCCGACTACGCAGCGGTGGATGCGGTCACGCAGGGCGATGTGGGCAAGAGCATTTTTGCTACGCTGGACAAAGCTGGTGTGGTGCCACTGGCCTGGGGCGAAAACGGCTACCGCGAAATCTCCAACTCCAAGAAGGCGATCAAGTCGCCTGAAGACCTCAAGGGGCTCAAGATTCGCGTGGTGGGCTCGCCCCTGTTCCTTGACACCTTCACCGCGCTGGGCGCCAACCCCACGCAAATGAGCTGGGCCGACGCGCAGCCCGCGTTCGCCAGCGGCGCGGTGGACGGCCAGGAAAACCCGTTGTCCATCTTCACCGCCGCCAAGCTGCACAGCGTGGCGCAAAAGCACATCACCCTGTGGGGCTACGTGAACGACCCGCTGATTTTTGTCGTGAACAAGGACATCTGGGCATCGTGGACGCCTGCTGACCGCGAGATCGTCAAGCAGGCAGCCATCGAAGCCGGCAAGGAAGAAATCGCCATCGCCCGCAAGGGCGTGATCGAAGCCGACAAGCCCCTGCTCAAGGACATTGGCGCGCTGGGAGTGACCGTGACGCAACTGAGCCCCGCCGAACGCGCCGCCTTTGTGAAGGCAACGCGCCCGGTGTACGACAAGTGGAAGGGCCAGATCGGCGCGGACCTGGTGACCTCGGCCGAGAAGGCGATTGCGGCGCGCAAGTAACAATTACTTCAAAAAAGTGAGCTGCCAGCGCTTACTGCATAAGCGCTAGCAGCTCTTTTTACTTAGACCTTAGGATAGGTGACGCCCTTGCCATCGGGCGACACAACCACGTCCTTGCGGGCCTCCAACAAGGCGCAAACCTGCTGCGCTATGGACTTCGAGTCGGCGGCCTTGGTGGCGTGGGTCTCGATGAACTTGAGCAGACCTGCTCGACGCGTGGGCTTGTTCTTGGGCATCTTTTTCAGACTGGCAAGCACGGCTTTGGCCACCTGGGCCGCCGTGGGCTCTGGTGCGGCTTTAGATACTCCGGGCGTTGCTGCTTTCTTCGCGGCGGTCTTCTTAGCGGGAACTGGCGCCGCTGCAAGTGAAGGGGGATAACTCACCACATTCCTCTTGATCGCCACCCGCTTCTGCGCTTGGAGTTGCGCCAGTGCTTGAGTTACGCGGGGCGCTTGCCCGCTGGTCTCGCCCAAGTGGTTTTGAAGCAGAACCAGAAGGTCTTCTTTGTGTGCCGGGAGCTTGACGGTAGCCAGCCCATCCAGGAACTGCGCCAGTCGCTGCACGTCCTTACGCGTGGCTTTGGCACTTGCCTCTGTCTTCGCCTTGCCAGGCACCTTGACCGCTACTGTTGGCAACGGTTGCACTACAGGCGTTGGGGCAGCTGGAGACTGGATGGCGCGTACCAGCGCAGCGCTCGCACGAGGCGTGTCAACCGCTGCCCGCCCAACCCCCAAGGGGCGATCTCGCAACAGTTGACTCGCGCGGCAAGCCAAGCCCCGCTTATCCATCACCGGCTCGCTAATCAGCGACTCCATGAAGGCCTCCAAGTCGGTGGGTCTCCCTTCATCAGACATAGCGCGCAAGTGCACAATCGCGCGCCATGCAATTTGCGCAGCAGACGGGGCAATCGGCGGCGCAGGCGGATAGACAGGCTGGGGAGGAAGCTTCGGCTTATCAGTTATTGCAGCCTTGACTTTCCGCTTGACAGGGGCTGCAGCGGCTTGCGGCGACTGCCTGCTGAATGAGGCCCGCCGCGCGTCGAATCCCAACTCGCGCGCATGCTCAAGCATCGGGTCGTAGCCCGTGTCATTCGACACCACAACGAACCGCCCCTGCGGCTGGCGGGCCGAGATGTAGCCGATGTAATAGCTCAGCTGAAAATCCAGTGCGTTCTTCTTGGTAACGTCTGACCGGGAAATCAACGTGACCTTGTTGGCGCCATACGCCTTCCAGTGGCTTGAAGCATCCACTTTCTGCTTCGGGCCATGGAACAGCCAGACATCCGTCCCCTCGGGCACCAACGTGCGCAGTTCTTCCCCGCGCGGCTGCACATTTTCCCAGTCGATGAGCAGGTGTCCCTTCGGTCCGGGCGCTGGTTTCTCGGGGTGCTTGGCCGGGTGTTTTTCTGCGTTCTTGCGCAGTTTCCGCTCCACGGCCTCCTCTACATCTACTCCCGTTCGATCCGCCAGTTGCAGCAGGTACAGCAGCACGTCGGCCACCTCATCGCCCACACGCTCCTTGTCTGCCGCATCCCGCGTGAGCGTGTGGGACTGCTCTGTAGTCAGCCACTGGAAAAGCTCCAGCAATTCCGCCGACTCCACCATCAGCGCCATCGCCAAGTTCTTGGGCGAGTGGAAAGGCTGCCAATCGCGCGCAACAGCAAAGTCGCGCAGGCGCGATTGCAGAGCTTTCAAATCCATGGTCGCCCCTCCATTACTTCTATTTTTATAGCTGCTAGCGCTTAATGAATAAGCGCTAGAGGCACATTGCACTCATATTTATGGCGCCAGCATCGCGCCTGCAACGTGCGAATCAAAACGCGCTGCACGAAGCGACGAGCCTGCCCTGCCACGCACTAAAAACCTCGCGGCAGCCTGGCGCACGCAGCGCCACGTCTCATCGTCGATCACCAGCGTACGGTTGCGCTTGTGACGCAACAATCCTAGTAGTAATCGTCTTCAAGCTGGTGCCGAACGGCCAAGATGTTGACGGTATCACTGCCCTCAATCTCATACAGTGCGACATAACCCGAGTGACCGAACGGGATGATCAGTTCGCGCAAAAAAGAGTTGTTGCCGACCTTGCGGTAGATGAACGGTGTACGGCTCAGGTGGCCTTGCACCGCAGATCGGAGTGCGTCGATGGCGTCCTGCGCAGCGTCAAAATCTTCAATGGTTTGGGCCCGCTCCAGCAAAAAATCAAACAAGCGCAGCAAATCATCACGCGCGGCTGCGGTGTAGCGGACGTCGAAAACAGCCATCAACCCAGCACCTGTCGGCGCCGTGCATCTAGCCGCTGCTGAAGCTCGCCGTGCACTGCTTCGGCAGCGTGATACACCCCCATTTGTTTTGCATCCTGGCCAGCAAACAGCCCACGCGCCAAAAAATCGCCTTGCGCGCGCCTCCGCGCAATAGTCTCCCGCACAGCGGTTTCCATCAGGCTGGTAAGCGTCTCGCCCTCGCGCAGCACGCTTTCTGCATCGGCGCGCAGCAGGGGGTCAACACGGAGCGAAGGTAGGGTGGCTGTTTTCATAATGGCGGGTACTGCGTTGCAATTGCGATGCAATCAGTTTATCGACTTCTACAGGCCGCGTCACTCTTCCTGCTCGGCGTTGATTTCCAGGGCGGCGTCCAGCACGTCCTGCGGCAGCATCATCCAAATTTCAGACGGGAGACACCGGCACTTCGCCCGCGAAGTGCCGGCGTGCGTTCTCCACAAACCGGTCCACCGATGCTTGCACCGCCTCGGGCGACCAGCCCGCCACATGCGGGGTCAGCACCACGGTGTCTAGGTCCAGCAGCTCGGCGGGTGGCGCAGGTTCGCTTTCATAAACATCCAACCCCGCACCGGCGATGCGGCCTTCTTTCAATGCCTGCGCTAATGCGGCGGTATCAATCACGCTGCCGCGTGCGATGTTGATCACATAGCCACGCGGCCCCAGTGCATTGAGCACCGGCGCGTTGACCAGGTGCTGCGTGCCGCCCCCGCCCGGTGTGGCCACAACCAGGAAGTCGGCCCACTCGGCCAGCGCCGCCACGTCGGCAAAGTAGCGGTACGGCACGTCGGTGCGGGCGCTGCGGTTGTGGTACCCCACCTCCACCTCAAAGCCCAGCGCGCGCTGCGCGATTTTTTTACCGATGGTGCCCAGGCCAATGATGCCCAGGCGCTTGTGCGACACATTGGGTGGCAGGGGCAAGGCGGTGCGCCAGACGCCGCCGCGCGTGAGTTGGTCGAGCTTGGGGATGCCGCGCACGGCAGCTATCAGCAGCCCCCAGGCATGGTCGGCCACGCAGTCGTCGTTGGTGCCCGCACCGTTGGCCACCACAATGCCGCGCGCCTTGGCGTGTGCCACCGCTATGTTCTCGTAGCCCGCGCCCAGTGCGCAGATAAGCGACAGCTGGGGCAGCGCGTCAATCTGCGCGGCGCTCAAGCCCGTGGAGCCAATGGTCAGCACTGCCGTGACGCGCGGGCCGTGGGTGGCGATGGCCGCTGTGGCCTGGGCGGTGTCGGGTGCGTAGATCAGAACAAACGACTGCGACAGTTGGGCGCGGTGTTCGTCAGAGAGAAACATGAGGGCGAGCAGGACAGGCTTCATGGAGCGATACGTCAGAAAAAGGAAAAGGGAAAAGAGAAACGAAGGGTGGAAAACCCGCGACGCGAATCAGGCGCCAGGGTCACTCTGCTGCAACGCCCACATGCTGGCGTATCGACCGCGCTGGGCCAGCAACTGCGCATGCGTTCCGCGCTCGATGATGCGGCCTGAATCCATGACCAGGATCTCGTGCGCATCCACCACGGTGGACAGGCGGTGCGCGATCACCAGCGTGGTCTTGTTCTGCGCCACGCTCTGCAACTCGGCCTGGATGGCGCGTTCGTTGGCTGAATCAAGGGCCGACGTGGCCTCGTCAAAGATCAGGATGGGTGGATTCTTGAGCAGCGTGCGTGCAATGGCCACGCGCTGCTTTTCGCCGCCCGACAGCTTGAGCCCGCGCTCGCCCACCATGGTGCCGTAGCCTTTGGGGGTGCTGGCGATGAACTCATGAATGCGTGCGGACTGCGCGGCGGCTTCGACCTCGGCCTGGCTGGCGCCGGGGCGGCCGTAGGCGATGTTGTAGGCCACGGTGTCGTTGAAGAGCACGGTGTCCTGCGGAACGATGCCGATTGCCTGGCGCACGCTGGCCTGTGTCACGCTGCGGATCTCTTGCCCCGCGATGGTGATGCGGCCTTGTTGAATGTCATAAAAGCGGAACAACAGCCGCGCCAGCGTTGATTTGCCCGAGCCCGATGGACCGACCACGGCCACTGTCTTGCCCGCCGGGATCTCGAAACTGATTCCCTGCAGGATGGGGCGGCCCGTGCTCACGTCGTTGCCCTTACGGGTTTCGTAGGAAAAATGCACGTCCTCAAAACGCACCGTGGGGCGGTCCAGCCCCGTGAGTGGCTGGGCACCCGGGGCGTCGGCCACCTCGCGCTCCTTGTCCATCAGGGTGAACATCTTGTCCAGGTCCGTCAGGCTTTGTTTGATCTCGCGGTAGATCACGCCCAGAAAATTGAGCGGGATGTACAGCTGAATCATGAAGGCGTTGACCATGACCAGGTCACCCAGCGTCATGCGGCCATCGACCACGCCCTGCGTGGCGCGCCAGAGCATGGCCACCAGCCCGATGGCGATGATGAGCTGCTGGCCGGTGTTGAGCACCGACAGCGTGGTCTGGCTCTTGAGGCGCGCGCGCCGCAGGCGCTCCAGGCTCTCGTCATAGCGCCGGGCCTCGAAGCCCTCGTTGTTGAAATACTTGACGGTTTCGTAGTTGAGCAGCGAATCCACCGCCTTGGTGTGTGCGGCCGAATCAAACTCGTTGGCCTCGCGGCGGAACTGGGTGCGCCACTCGGTCACCAGCACCGTGAACGTGATGTAGAGCGCCAGCGCGGCCAGCGTGATCCAGGCAAACCAGGCATCGAACTTGACGGCCAGCACCGTCAGCACCAGCACCACCTCGATCAGCGTGGCAAACACGTTGAACAGCGTGAACGAGATGAGTGATTCGATACCCCGCACGCCACGTTCGATGTCGCGCGTCATGCCTCCGGTTTGCCGCTCCAGGTGAAACCGCAGGCTGAGCGCATGCAGGTGCTGAAAGGTCTGCAGCGCAATCGAGCGCGCGGCGCCCTGCGTGGCCTTGGCAAACACCAGTTCGCGCAGCTCGGTGAACAGCGAGGTGGACAAGCGCAGGGCGCCATAGGCCAGCAGCAAGCCCACCGGCACCACCAGCAGTGCGGCCGGGTCGCCCGGCTTGAAGTTCATGGTGTCCACCAGCGTCTTGAGCAGCAGGGGCACGCTGACATTGGCCAGCTTGGCGCCCACCATGAACACGATGGCAGCAATCACGCGCCACTTGTATTGCCACAGGTAGGGCAGCAGCCGGTTGAGCGTTGCCCAGTCGGACGTGGCGGGTGCAGGCGTGGTGGTGCCGGGGGTGGACGGGGCGGTTTCGCCGTGGTGGCGCATGGGGGACAATTCCAGGTGTTTTTGTTTTTCACCGACCCGGCTGATGCCAAGGTGGTTTTCTGCAGGCCAGCCGCCGTGGGAAACCCGTGGTTCCCATCGCATTGGCTCAGCCCCAACCCGAGATTGTGCCCATGTCTGCCGTTTTCAGCCCGCCGCCCGCCGCATTACCCACCGACAAGGAGCTGGTGCTCAAAGTGATCCCCATGCCCGCAGACACCAACGGCAATGGCGACATTTTTGGCGGCTGGGTGATGGCGCAGGTCGACCTGGCCGGTTCGGTGCTGCCCGCACGCTACATCCAGGGGCGCATGGCCACGGTAGC
Source organism: uncultured Gammaproteobacteria bacterium (assembly GCA_947085645.1). Lineage (GTDB taxonomy): Bacteria > Pseudomonadota > Gammaproteobacteria > Burkholderiales > Burkholderiaceae_C > Acidovorax. The sequence continues at coordinate 88,268 of CAMTXG010000008.1, read as the reverse complement.
GGTCAACGAGTTCATCTTCAAGCAACCGGTGCGGGTGGGCGACATCCTGTCGTTCTTCTCGTCCATCACGCGGGTGGGCAACACCTCGGTCACGGTGCAGGTGGAGGTGTATGCCGAACGTTTTACCGACCAGGGCCGGTATGTAAAGGTGACCGAGGCGCGGCTAACGTATGTGGCCATTGATGACCAGGGCAGACCCCGGCCTGTACCCAAGCCGGCTCCCGCAGCCTGAGCTGAGCTGGGCAGCTACTGTCCCGCAGCGCCACAAGCGCCGCAGGTTTGGCGCTCAGGCGGCGAGTACTGCAGGCTCTGGACGCGACAGCGGTGGCGTGCTGCGCTGCATGCCCGTGGATGACGACACTGACGGAGACGGCGAGAAGCCTGCTTCGATCTCGCCCGCCAGTTGCCCACCCTCTTCCACGACCAGCTTGCCGTAGCGGATCTTGCCGTTGACCTTGCCGGTGCTGTAAATGACGAGCTTCTGGCGCACGGTCAGCGTGCCGTTGAACTCGCCATGGATCTCGGCGATGTCGATCTCGGCCGAGCCTTTGAACGCGCCGCGTTCCGAGATGTGGATCACGCGCGAATCCATCGTGGCCTCCACCGTGCCTTCCACCACCAGGGTGTCGCAATCGGTGATCTCCACACCCTTGAGCTTGATGTTGGGGCCGACGGTAAGTTTGCTGCCCGAGGAATCGCTGGCAGAAGATGGGGGCACCGCAGGGCTGGTGGCGACTGCAGTGCCTCCCTGGGCAGAAGCAGCTGCATTGCTGGCCGACGTGCTGTTGAGCCCCGTGGATGAAGTGGCACTGTGGCGGGGCTGGAAAGGTTCGGGTTCACGTTTGCCAAAGAAGGGGTTTTGCACGGCCATCAGATCTCCTTGAAAAGAGAGTCATCGTAGGGTTGGGCGGCAGCGAAAGATGCCTTCGTTACGCAAGAACGGTAACCAAACAGTTCTCTCGTAGCATGCGCTTGCAAGGCTTGCAGCGTCACACATTCGCAAGCATGTTCCAGCGCCTTCTGACAGGCGCGTGCACGGCTCGGCGCCTGCTAAGACACGATGTAGGCGGCGGCTCCGGCGGACATCAGCTCGCCATCGGGCCCAAAAAACTCCATGCGCGTCGTCGCCACGCGCGAGCCCAGACGCAGTACATGCGCGCGCAGCTCGAAATGGCTGCCGATACCGGGCCGAAGGTAGTCGATGCGCAAGTCGATGGTGCCCAACTTGGCAAAGCGGTGCAGCCGCTGTTCGGGCGCCTCGTCCATGTGCTTGGCACCGATGGCTGCCATCACCGCCAGGCCGCCCATCGCATCCAACCCCGCGCTGATGACGCCCCCATGGATGCGGTTGTAGGCGTAGTGGCCCACCAGATCAGGCTTCATGTTGATGCGACCGGTCACCCCGTCGGGGCGCAGGTCGATCACCTTCAACCCGAGCACCTGGTTGAACACGATCTTTTCCTCGAATATCGACCTGAGCCCGGCGATGAAGGCAGGCTCGAACTCGTGCGGGATGGGGTCTGCGGACTTGGTCATGAATCTCCTGGAGGTCGGTGCGTGTCGGCGCATGCAGCCAGCGCCATCAGCACACTCCTGATTTTGTAGCTGCTAGCGCTTTACGGACAAGCGCTAGCGGCCATTTTGACTCAAAATTATCCATTGCAGCACAGCAGCAAATGCTCCCAGGCGCGTTGCGCCGCACACCCGGCACCGCACCGTCACCAGGCTGTCACCAGGGTGACAAGCGGGAGTGGCCTTGGCGCGGGCGTACAGAGTGAGCACCACGCCCGGCCACCCGTCGCATCCGACACAACCCTTATTGCGCCCCGCACTGCAGTGGGTCAATATGCGCAGCCTCCTGGACCGCACTCCATCAGGGTTAGCCCCGAGTGCGGTGTGTACCCGGCGCAGGCACCATCATTTATGCAAAGCATTTGCTTTGTAAAAATATTCTGGAGAGCCAGTGTGCAATTTGTGCAACTGTTGATCAGCGGTATCTCACAGGGGTGCATCTACGGGCTGATCGCGCTCGGCTTCGTGCTCATTTACAAAGCCACCGAAACCGTGAGCTTCGCGCAGGGCGAGCTGATGATGCTGGGCGCGTTCCTCGGCCTTGCGCTGATGACGGTGCTGGGCTTTCCGTTCTGGGTGGCGGTACTGGCCAGCATCATCGCCATGGGGCTGTTTGGCACGGTGCTGGAGCGCGCGGTGATCCGCCCCATCCTGGGCCAGCCCGCGTTCTCAATCGTCATGCTCACCATCGGCATCGGCTACGTGCTGCGCGGTCTGGTCACAATGATCCCCGACATCGGCACCGACACCCACACGCTGCCCGTGCCCTACAAGGACCAGTCCCTGCGCTTGGGCGAACTGGTAGTCAGCGCCGAGCAACTGGTAGTGATCGGGGCCACGGGCGTGCTGTGTGTGCTGCTGTTTGCCATGTTCCGCTACAGCAAGCTCGGGGTGGCCATGCAGGCCTCGTCGCAGAACCAGCTGGCGGCTTACTACATGGGTATCCCCGTACAGCGCCTGAACGGACTGGCCTGGGGGCTGGCCGCGGCGGTGGCAGCGGTAGCCGGGCTGCTGTTGGCGCCCATCACCTTCGTGCACGCCAACATGGGGCTGATCGGGCTGAAGGCGTTTCCCGCTGCCGTGGTGGGCGGCTTTGGCAGCCTGCCCGGGGCCATCGTGGGCGGGCTGGTCATCGGCATTGTGGAATCGCTCTCGGGCTTTTACCTGCCCGATGGCTTCAAGGACACTGCCGCCTACATCGTGGTGCTGATCATGTTGATGGTGAAGCCCAACGGACTGTTTGGCGAAAAGCTGCGCAAGAAGGTGTGACCCATGAGATTCATCTTCAAGACCAGCTACGAACAAGACCTGCACCTCGCCAAACATGGCGGGCATGTGTTCTGGTACAGCCTGCTCGGCCTGGGCCTTGTGGCTGCGCCGTGGGTGGCGCCAGAGTACTGGCTGGCGCAGCTGACCTTTGTGCTCATCTACGGCATCGTGGGCCTGGGGCTGATGTTGCTGGCGGGGTTTACCGGGCAGTTCTCGCTGGGGCACGCGGCGTTTCTGGGCGTTGGGGCGTACACGCAGGCGGTGCTGACCGGCATGGGCTGGCCGTTTGCGCTGTCACTGGCCTGCGCGGCGGGGTTGTCCGCTGCGGTGGGCGTGGTGGTTGGTTTGCCCGCGTTGCGGGTCAAGGGCATCTACCTGGGCATGGCCACGCTGTCCTTCGGCTTCATTGTGGAAGAAGTGTTTGCACGGTGGGAGTCGGTCACCGGCGGCAACTCCGGCAAGCACCTGGTGCCGCCCGAGATCTTCGGTTTCAAGTTTGAATCCACCCAATCGTTTTATTTTCTGTGCCTGGTCATTGCAGTGGTCAGCACGCTGGCCATTCTGAACCTGCTGCGCTCGCCCACGGGCCGGGCGTTTGTAGCCATCCGCGATTCAGAGATTTCGGCGCAGAGCATGGGCATACATCTTGCGCGCTACAAGACGCTGTCGTTCTCGCTGTCGGCGGCGCTGGCGGGCGTGGGCGGCGCGCTGTATGCGCACAAGCTGCAATTCATCTCGCCCGACCAGTTCAACATCCTGCAGTCCATCGACCTGCTGCTGATGATCGTGATCGGCGGGCTGGGGTCGGTGCACGGCGCCTTCCTGGGGGCCATCTTCCTCATCACCATGCCCCAGATGATTTCACTGGGCAAGGACTGGCTGCCCGCAGCCATCGGCCAGGCGCCCGGACTCCAGGCCGTGGTGTATGGCGCGGTGCTCATCATCTTCGTGTTGTTCGAGCCCATGGGCCTGTATGGGCGCTGGCTCAAGGTCCGCACCTGGCTGCAGATGTTTCCGTTCTACCGCCAGGGCATGTTCAAGCGGCAGAAGTCATTCCAGAAGTCCGATAGGTTGAAATGAAGCATGAAGCACCCCCTGAGTCGCTTCGCGCCTTCCCCCTCTCTCGACTCGCTGCGCGGTTCGGGAGGGGAACGCCCCCAGCGCACGCAAGCGGAGCGCCGCCTGAGCGGCTTGGCGGCCCTTGCGCGGGGACACTGGCCTCGGACAGGCCAGTCGCGAAGGCTGCGAACGGCATTCAGCGCAATGGACCAATGAAATGACCCCAACTGCTGCACCAATGACTGACGAAATCTTGCTCAGCGCCAAACACCTCAGCGTCCGCTTTGGCGGCGTGCTGGCGGTCAACAACGTGAGTTTTGACGTGCGCCGTGGCGAGGTCTTTACCCTCATTGGCCCCAATGGCGCGGGCAAGACGACGGTGTTCAACCTCATCAGCCGCATCTACACGCCCACCGCTGGCACCATTGCTTACGCAGGCCCGGGCGGTGCCCTGCTGCCGCTGACGGACCAGCCGCCGCACAAGGTGGCGGGCCTGGGCATTGCACGCACGTTCCAGAACATTGAACTCTTTGAGCACGCCAGCGTGCTGCATAACCTGCTGATCGGCCGCCACACGCAGCGGGAGACGGGTCTGTGGGCTGACATGTTCTTTACACCCAAGGTGCGCCATGCCGAGGTGCGCGCCCGCGAGAAGGCCGAGCAGATCATCGACTTTCTCGACCTGCAGCACTACCGTGACACCATGGTGGCAGGCCTGCCCTACGGAGTGCGCAAGGTGGTGGAGCTGGCCCGCGCGTTGTGCACCGAGCCGCAGCTGCTACTGCTCGACGAGCCGTCGTCGGGCCTGAATGTGGAGGAGACTGACGACATGGCCTTCTGGATCCAGGACATCCAGCACGAGCTGGGCATCACGGTGTTGATGGTGGAGCACGACATGTCGCTAGTGTCCAAGGTGTCTGACCGCGTGCTGGCCATGAACCAGGGCGAGGTGGTGGCCATGGGCACGCCGCGCGAGGTGCAGGCGCACCCCGGCGTCATCGAGGCCTACCTGGGCACGGTGGACGATGTGAGCAACCTGCGCCGCCCGGCCGGGTCCAACATGGGGGTTCGGGCATGAGCGCCGCGCCGGGCCGCCCCAAGCAAGCTCGCACCGCAGTGCGCAGCACGGAGGTTTCCGAATGAGCGCCGTGCTTGCCGCCGTCAATACTCCCGCCGCAGCAACGGCTGACCAGCCCCTGCTGCGCCTGCAGAACGTGGAGAGCGCCTACGGCCCCATCAAGGCGATCCGTGGTGTGAGCCTGCAAGTGCGGCGCGGCGAGATCGCGGCTGTACTGGGCAGCAACGGTGCGGGCAAGACCACCATCCTCAAAACCATCAGCGGCATCATCGACCCGCGCAAGGGCTCCATCGAGTTCAAAGGCACAGATATCACCGCCAACGACCCGGCCGCCATCGTGCGCCGTGGCCTCATGCATGTGCCCGAGGGGCGCGAGGTGTTCCCGCTGCTGTCGGTGCGCGACAACCTGCTGATGGGCGCCTACACCCGCAGCGACAGCGACGCGGTGGCGCGCGACATCGAAACAGTGTTCGGCTACTTTCCCATATTGAAGGAGCGCACGGCGCAGGACGCCGGTTTGCTCTCGGGCGGGCAGCAGCAGATGCTGGCGATATCACGCGCGCTCATGGCCAACCCGCAGCTCATCCTGCTCGACGAGCCCAGCCTGGGCCTGTCTCCAAAGCTCACCAAAGAGATCTTCGAGATCGTGGTGCGCATCAACCGCGAGCGCGGCACCACCATCTTGCTGGTGGAGCAGAACGCCAACATGGCGCTCAACGCATCGGACTACGGCTACGTGCTGGAAAACGGCCGCATCGTGATGGAAGACAGTTGCGAGCGCCTGCGCGAGAAGGACGACATCAAGGAGTTCTACCTGGGCATGAAGGATGTCGGCGTGCGCGGCGAGCGGCGCTGGAAAAAGAAGAAAACTTGGAGATGAGGACGGCATGAGCAATCTCTGGGACCTTTCTCACATCCAGCCCGCAGGCACCGACGTGCTCGCGGGTGACACCATCCCCGCCATGTTCTGGAACGCCGTGGCCGAGCGCGGCCCGCGTGTGTGGATGCGCCAGAAAGAGCTGGGCATCTGGAAGAGCTGGACCTGGGACCAGACGGGCGAGGCCGTGCGCGAGATCGCGGGTGGCCTGATCTCGCTGGGTTTTGCGCCGGGCGAGTGCACGTCCATCCTGTCGAACACCAACATCGAATGGGTGCTGGCCGACCTGGCGGTGCTCAGCTGCGGTGGTGTGTCCAACGGCATATACCCTACCGACGCCGCCGCGCAGGTGCACTACCTGAGCGAAGACTCTGCTACCCGCGTGCTGTTTGTAGAAGACGATGAACAGCTTGACAAGGCGCTGGAGGTGCGGGGCGGACTGCCGCAGTTGCGCAAGATCGTCGTGTTCGACATGGAAGGCCTGCGTGGCCTGGACGACCCCGACGTGCTGAGCCTTTCGGCACTGCGCGAGCTGGGCAGGGCCTACAACCAGCAGCACCCCGACGAGATCCAGCGCCGCGTGCAGGCCTGCCAGCCCGGCGATGTGGCCATCCTTGTCTACACATCGGGCACCACGGGCAAGCCCAAGGGCGCCATGCACACGCATGCCGCACTCACCTACACCGTACGCGGCTACAACACGCTGATCTCGCGCAGCGAGGCGGACGAGACCATGTGCTTCCTACCGCTGTGCCACATTGCCGAGCGCATGGGCGGCGAGTACTTTTCGCTGTACACCGGGGCCAAGCTGAACTTTGTGGAGAACCCCGACACCGTGCCCGAAAACGTGCGCGAGATTGCGCCGACCGTGTTCACCGCCGTGCCGCGTGTATGGGAAAAGTTCTACTCGGGAGTGATGATTGCGCTGAAGGAATCCACGCGCATGCAGCAGGTGGCCTATGCCTGGTCCATAGGCGTTGGCACACGCATTGCCGACAAGGTGCTGGCGGGTCAGCCGGTGGGCGGCGGGCTCAAGCTGCAGTTTCAGATCGCGCGTTGGCTGGCGCTGAACAACGTGCGCAAGCTCATCGGCATCCACCGCGCGCGGTTCCTCGTCACAGGCGCTGCGCCCATCTCGCCCGATCTGGTGAAGTGGTACCTGGCCCTGGGCTTGCCCATGCTGGAGGTGTGGGGCATGACCGAAACCTGCGGCGCCGCCACCGGTGTGCCCGCGAGCCGCATGCGGCCGGGCTCCATTGGCCCCGCAGCCAGCTACAACGAGGTGCGCATCGACCCTGCCACCGGCGAGATCCAGGTGCGCGGCCCCAACGTGTTCAAGGGCTATCTCAACCTGCCCGAAAAGACGGCCGAAACCATCGACCGTGACGGCTGGCTGCACACGGGCGATGTGGGCGTGATTGACGCCGACGGCTACCTGCGCATCACCGATCGCATGAAGGACATCATCATCACGGCGGGGGGCAAGAACATCACGCCCAGCGAGCTTGAGAACGAGCTCAAGTTCAGCCCCTACATCACCGATGCAGTGGTGATTGGCGACAAGCTGCCGTATCTGACGGTGATCATCATGATCGACCAGGAGAACGTCGAGAAGTACGCACAGGACAACGACGTGCCGTTCTCCAACTACGCCAGCCTGACCCGCACCCGCGAGGTGCAGGAGCTGATCCAGGCCGAGATCGACCGTGTCAATGCAAAATTCGCCCGCGTGGAGCAGATCAAGAAGTTTTTCCTGCTCGATACACAGCTCACGGCCGAGGACGAAGAGCTGACCCCGACCATGAAGCTCAAGCGCAAACTGGTGCAGCAGAAATACGCGCCGCAGATTGAGGCGATGTACAGGTAGGGACCGGCCTTCGAAAGGCGAAGGCTGAACGGATTTGAGCGGATTCGGGTGTGCACCCCAAACCGTTCGGGCTGAGCCTGTCGAAGCCAGGGCGCACCGCCAGCCAGCTGGCCGTCCGAGATAGGGAAAGTGCCGGTGCCCCACCCTGGGCATCGTTCTATAACGAGCAACCGAGTTCGATCCAACCAAAGGAGACGTGCCATGAAACTTCATCACATTGCCGCGCTGGCCACCCTGGCCATGGCAGCGGGCGCTGCGCAGGCGCAGCCCAGCCAGGGCGTGAGCAAAGACACCATCACGCTGGGGTCCATCCAGGATCTATCCGGGCCGCTGGCGGGCTTTGGCAAACAGATCCGGCTGGGCATGATGCTGCGGGTGGACGAGGCCAACGAGCAGGGTGGCATTAACGGTCGCAAGCTCGACCTGAAGGTAGAAGACTCGGGCTACGACCCCAAGAAGGCTGTGCTGGCCGCGCAGAAACTAGTCAACCAGGACAAGATCTTCATGATGATCGGCCACCTGGGCACGGCGCAGAACCTGGCAGCCATGCCGGTGCAGTTCAGCAAGAGCGTCATCAACTTCTTCCCCGTGACGGCCGCGCGCGAAATGTACGAGCCCTTCCACAAGCTCAAGTACTCGTTTGCCGCCACCTACTACGACCAGATCCGCCTGGCCGCGCCCAAGCTCATCAAGGAAAAGGGCGCCAAGAAAGTCTGCACTATTTACCAGGATGACGAGTTCGGCCTGGAAGTGATGCGTGGTGGCGAGGCCGCACTGAAGACGATGGGCATGGAGTTTGCCGAGAAGACTTCTTATAAGCGCGGAGCCACCGACTTCTCGTCGCAGGTCGCCAAGATGAAGTCGTCCGAGTGCGACTTTGTGATTCTGGGCACCATCATCCGCGAGACCATTGGCACCATTGGCGAGTCGCGAAAGACGGGCTTCAACCCCACCTTTCTCGGGTCTAGCGCTGCGTATACCGACCTGATCCACAAGCTGGGCGGCAAGCCCATGGACGGGCTGTACGCCACCATGACGGTGCAGCACCCCTACCTGGACGAGGCCAGCCAGCCTATCCGCTTCTGGGCCAACAAGTACAAGACCAAGTTCAACGAAGACCCTACGGTGTTCTCGGTGTACGGCTATAGCGCGGTAGACGCCTTCATCAGAGCCGCCCAGAAGGCCGGCCCCAGCCTTAGCACCGACAGCTTTATCAAGGCCATGGACACCATGGTGATACCGCCCGACATGTTCGGCAGCGCGGAGGCCACCTACGGCCCTCAAAAGCGCCTGGGCAGCGACCTCTCGCGCCTGTCGCAGATCACCGATGGCAAATGGAAAGTGGTGTCCGACTACGTGAAGTAGCCCACCGCAATGTCTCTCAGCAGGCCGCCTTTGGGCGGCCTTGCTGTTTCAAAGGGTGCGTTTTCAGCCCGTCGGTGGCAGAATTTAACCAAGCAGTAACTTTGCATAAATAGACTGGGCCGAACACCATGATCGAACGCACCCTCTTTCAGCCCGACCACCAGGCCTTTGCCGACAGCTTTCGCCGCTTTGTCGAGAAAGAAGTCACCCCGCACCACGCCGACTGGGAAGACCAGGGCTACGTGGCGCGCGAGGTGTGGAGCCAGGCGGGCGCCAACGGCTTTCTGTGCATGAGCCTGCCCGAGGAATACGGCGGCGCAGGTGCAGACAAGCTGTACTCGGTGGCGCAGATGGAAGCGCTGGCGCGCGCAGGCACCACTGGCATCGGCTTTGGTTTGCACAGCGAGATCGTGGCGCCGTACATCCTTCACTACGGCACTGAAGCCCAGAAACGGAAGTACCTGCCGCAGATGGCCAGCGGCGCGATGGTGGGTGCCATCGCCATGAGCGAGCCCGCTGCGGGCAGCGACCTGCAGGGCATCAAGACCACGGCCATCAAAAGCTCGGACGGATCGCATTACGTATTGAACGGCAGCAAGACATTCATCACCAACGGCTGGCATGCCGACCTGGTGATCGTCGTCGCCAAGACCGACCCGGCCGCTGGCGCCAAGGGCACCAGCCTCTTTCTGGTGGAGCGCGGCATGCCCGGCTTTGAAAAGGGCCAGCGCCTCAAGAAGATGGGCATGAAGGCGCAGGACACGTCCGAGCTGTTCTTCAATGACGTGAAAGTGCCCGCCGCCAACCTGCTGGGCGGCCCCGCCATGGAAGGGCGTGGCTTCATCTGCCTGATGGAACAACTGCCGTGGGAGCGCCTGCAAATCGCCATCACAGCCGTGGCCGCAGCGCAGGCCGCCATCGACTGGACGGTGGACTACGTCAAGCAACGCAAGGTCTTCGGCCAGAGCGTGGCGTCGTTCCAGAACACCCGCCACACCCTGGCCGAGCTGCAAACGCAGGTGCAGGTGGCCCGCGTATTTGTGGACAAGTGCTGCGAGCTGATCGTGCACGAACAGCTCGATACCGAGACCGCCAGCATGGCCAAATACTGGACGACCGACCTGCAGTGCAAAGTGATGGACGAGTGCGTGCAGCTGTTTGGCGGCTACGGCTACATGTGGGAATACCCCATCACCCGGGCCTACGCCGACGCACGCGTGCAGCGCATCTACGGTGGCACCAACGAGATCATGAAAGAAGTGATTGCGCGTGCCATGGGCCTGGGCAAATAGCGCCATGCGCCGTAGCGCCCCAGGTCACGCCGCAAGAAGCACCACATTCAGCGCTACAAGCAGCGCCGCAAGGGCCGCCCACCTTTGTCACAGATACCAGGTGGCGCGGACTTCCTCGGGGGTGAGCGGCGCGTCGCGGCGACGGTCAGTGGCATTCACCCAGGACCGGACACCTTGGCTGCCACTCAGGGCACGCATCAGCAGCAGACCCGCGCCAATGCCGCGAATGGCCGCGGAGCCGCGAGAGGGAGCCATGAAGGCCGCCACCGCCAGCGCGCTGGATGCGGCCAGTACAAGATGGTGCTCCAGCGCAAACCCTTCGCGCGTGTTGTCGTATTCGATGGCGCCACGGACCATGCGCTGCACAGCAGAGGATGTGTTTCTTTTCATAGCCAGAAGTGTAGATAGCAACCGCACAAAGATAGTGCAAAAACCCCAGCCACTGCGTCAGAAAGCGCGCAGTTTTGGTGTGAGCCACCCAGGCACGGCACGCCGCCCAATTCGGCGTGAGAAGCGCCGCAAAAGCAACCGTACCATCACCCCAACACCTTTGAAGACCACCGGAGACCATTCATGACCGAAGCCTATGTATTCGATGCGCTGCGCACCCCGCGCGGCAAGGGCAAGAAGGACGGCACCCTGCACGAGGTCAAGCCCATCGACCTGCTGGCAGGCCTGCTCACCGAGCTGCAGGCCCGCCATCGCTTTGACACAGCAGCGGTGGACGACGTGGTCATGGGCATCGTCTCGCCCGTGGGCGAACAGGGCTCGGTGCTGCCCAAGGTGGCGGCGCTCAAGGCCGGGTGGGACTTTCGCTGTGCGGGCGTGCAGGTCAACCGCTTCTGCGCCTCGGGCCTGGAAGCTGTGAACCTGGCCGCGCAGAAGGTGCGCAGCGGCTGGGAGGACCTGGTGGTGGCTGGCGGCGTAGAGAGCATGAGCCGCGTGCCCATCGGCTCCGACGGCGGCGCCTGGGCGCAAGACCCCGCCACCAACTCCGCCACGCTGTTCGTCCCCCAGGGCATCGGCGCCGACCTGATCGCCACGCTGGACGGCTACACCCGCGCCGACGTGGACGCCTTCGCGCTCGAATCCCAGCGCCGCGCCACCGCAGCTCGCGCAGCGGGCTATTTCAAGAATTCTGTCGTGCCCGTGCGCGACTTCATCGGCCAGACCATCCTGGCCGAAGACGAATTCATCAAGCCCCAAACCACGCTCGAAGGCCTGGGCGCGCTCAAGGCATCGTTCGAGCAACTGGGCGGCATGGGCTTTGACGCCGTGGCGCTGCAGCGCTACCCGCAGGTGGAGCGCATCCACCACGTGCACCACGCGGGCAACTCGTCCGGCATTGTGGACGGCGCAGCCGCCGTGCTGATCGGCAATGAGGCCGCCGCCAAGGCCCATGGCCTCACACCGCGCGCACGCATCGTGGCCACGGCACTGAGCGGTGCCGACCCCACCATCATGCTCACCGGCCCCGTGCCCGCTGCCAAGAAGGCGCTGGCCCGTGCGGGCATGACCATCGACCAGATCGACCTGTTTGAAGTGAACGAGGCCTTTGCCGCCGTGCCCATGCGCTTCATGCGCGAGCTGGGCGTGCCACACGACAAGGTCAACGTCAACGGCGGCGCCATCGCCATGGGCCACCCGCTGGGCGCCACGGGCGCCATGATCCTCGGCACCTTGATTGACGAGCTGCACCGACGAGGCCAGCGCTACGGCCTGGCCACGCTGTGCGTGGGCGGTGGCATGGGCATTGCCACCATCGTTGAACGCGTATGAGGAACAACCCCCTGAGCGGCTGCGCCGCTTCCCCCTTCTCTCATCGCTGCGCGATGGGAAGGGGGACGACGCCACTGGCCTGGCAAAGCCAGTTCCACGGCGTCCGCTGGCCTCGGCCACGCTTCATCTAAGGCCGCGCCCCATAGCTGCGCTATGCCGCATTACAGATTCGGAGACATCAGCATGCAAACCATCCGCTACGAACTCATCCCCGCCCAGGGCACCGAAGGCCAGATCGCCGTCATCACATTCGACGAAACCAACTCCCCCGTCAACACCATGTGCCGCCAGTGGCAGCAAGAGCTGGGCGAGGTCACGGCCCAAGTGCTGGGCGACCGCGAACGCCTGGGCGCCGCGCTCAAGGGCATCGTGCTCGCATCCGCCAAGACCAGCTTCTTTGCCGGTGCCGACCTCAAGGCCACCATGCGCCTCACCCCCGCCGATGCGCCCAACGCGTTTGGCGAAATCGAGCGCATGAAAAAGCACTTCCGCACGCTCGAAACTCTGGGCATCCCGGTGGTGGCCGGCCTCAACGGCGCGGCGCTGGGCGGCGGCTGGGAAGTGGCCCTGGTCGCCCACTACCGCATCGCCGTGGCCGACGCCAAGATCCAGTTCGGCCTGCCCGAAGTAACGCTGGGCCTGATGCCCGGCGCCACCGGCGTGACGAAGATGACCCGCCTGCTCGGCCTGATGGGCGCGCAGCCCTACATCCTGGAAGGCAAGCTCTTCAACCCCGCCGAGGCGCTGGAGATGCAACTGGTGCATGAACTGGTGGCCACGCGCGAGCAACTGCTGCCGGCGGCCCTGGCCCACATCGCCACCCACCCGCACGCCGTGCAGCCATGGGATGACAAGAACTACAAAATGCCCGGCGGCACACCCGCCAACCCAAAAATTGCTGGCGCGCTGACCGTGGCGCCCGCCATGCTCAAGAAGACCACCCGCGGCCGCTACCCCGCGCCCGAAGCGGCCCTCGCCGCCATGGTCGAAGGCGCGATGGTGGACTACGACACCGCCCTGCGCATCGAAAGCCGCTACCTCGCCCGACTGATGACCGGCCCCGTGGCGCGCAACATGATCAACACGTTTTTCTTCGACATGAACGCGATCAAGAGCGGCAAGTCGCGTCCGGGCACCGCACCGCGCTACAAGCCCCAAAAGGTCGGCATCCTGGGCGCCGGCATGATGGGCGCGGGCATCGCCTGGGCCCAGGCCAGCCGGGGCATCGCCACGGTGCTCAAGGACGTGAGCACCGAGAAGGCCGAGGCCGGCAAGGCCTACAGCGCCAAGCTGACTCAGGCCCGCGTGGACAAGTGCCGCATGACGGCCGATGCGCAGCAAGCCCTACTGGCCCGCATCACACCCACCGCCAGCGCAGCCGACCTGGCGGGCTGCGACCTCATCATCGAAGCCGTGTTCGAAAGCCGCGACCTCAAGGCCAAAGTCACGCAAGAGGCCGAGCCGCAACTGGCACCCGGCGGTTTCTTCGCCAGCAACACCTCCACCCTGCCCATCAGCGGCCTGGCCACGGCCAGCAGCAAGCCCGAGAAGTTTGTCGGCATCCACTTCTTCAGCCCCGTGGACAAGATGAAGCTGGTGGAGATCATTCGCGGCAAACAAACGGACGACGAAACCGTGGCCCGCGCCTTCGACTACGTGCAGGCCCTGGGCAAGGTGCCCATCGTGGTCAACGATTCACGCGGCTTCTACACCAGCCGCACCTTCGGCACCTTCGTGATGGAGGGCGCCGCCATGCTGGGCGAAGGCATCCCCGCCGCCGCGATTGAAAACGCCGCCATGCAAGCCGGCCTGCCCGTGGGCCCGCTGGCCGTGCTAGACGAAACCGCGCTGACGCTGAGCGTGCATGTGCTGGATCAGACCCGCACTGACTACGCCGCCGAAGGCAAAACCTACACCGCCACACCCGGCGAGCTGCTGGTGGAGCGCATGGTCAAGGAGTTGAAGCGCCCCGGCCGCGCGGGTGGCTGCGGCTTTTACAACTACCCCGCAGGCGCCAAAAAGCACCTGTGGCCGGAGCTGAAACCCCTGTTCGAAAAGCCCGGCGTGGAATGGAGCGTGCAGGAGATCCAGGACCGTCTGCTCTACCGCCAGGCCATCGAGACCGCGCGCTGTCTGGCCGAGGGCGTGCTGACCAGCGTGCATGACGCGAATATTGGGTCGATTTTTGGGATTGGGTTTCCGGCGTGGACCGGGGGGGCGATGCAGTTTATTTATGGGACGGGGGTGGATGCGTTCTTGCAGCGAGCGGATGAACTAGCGGCGAAGTATGGGCCGGGGTTTGTGGTGGAAGCGAAGGCACACGCTTCGATTGACAGGTTTCGGCCGGTGTTCTGACACCACGCTTCACGGGTAGTCTGCCCAACCGTCAGGACTAGCCGTGAACCCGCCGCATCCAATCGACGGCTGGTGGGGCAATCGAAAAAGTTTCACTTTTCTTTCTTCGCGCATATTCAACTAATGCACCCTTGGCAGTCACAGAATAGACATCCCTACTGAATCCGTCGTCATCACCCTGCTCATCATCAATGGATTTCGTTAGCAGACCCAACTTGACGAGTTCTCGAAGCCATTTGGCGAAGGTGCTCCGCTCAAAGGTTACGGTGCTGTTCTGATTGAAGGAGTTGTAATCGCCTGCGCCAAAAGTCCCGCCAAATTGCTTACTCATAGCGATGTCCAAGACAGCCCAAGCGTTAGCAGATATACGGCTCTGCAAAGCAGCGTAGCGATCAAAAGTCGCCTTGTGCAACCACTTTTCGAACTTCGTGCTCTTGCCTTCTTTCGTGCGGAGTGGCTTCCCAGCCATTACGCAAAACTCGCAATACTCATCTGCAAGTGCGAGTAGGTCCCTCAGGTTGGAATTCACAATCATGTACAGATGCTTGAGATCCTCAATCTCCACAGGCAAATCTTCTTCTGCTCTTCTAGGATCAGTGGAAAATTCCGCAAGCCTCGCTGTGATAAGTTCTGGAAGCGAGGCAGGGTGAATATTGGACACCTCAATGATGGGCATGCTCAAGAAAGCAGTTAGACGCGGGGATGTCGCTAGACTGTGAATCACCCCATTTGCTCCGCAAAAGACCCAGCGCAATCCGTTTACCGTGAATAGCTTGTCACGGAGCAACTCAAGTGTTCGTCGGGCACCGACCCCGGTCTCTAGCAGTTCGATGTTATCGATAATGCAAACCACACCGCCATTGCCTTGGACTGCAAAAATTTCGTTGAGCCACTGCCGCACCAAAGTATCAAAACCACTTTGCGCAAAACCCGCTGACTGGTTAACTTGACCAGCTTCGGAAACCCCACCTTGGACAGAGAATTGCGCCAAACCAGAGACGCCGGCGGAAAAAGCAGCACCTGCTTGACCGTTCAAATGTTGCACTACAGGAGAGTTTAGCCACGCATTGAGATGTGGCAGTTTTGCACCCTGCGGTAAATCGTATTGCTTGAGGTAATCGGCGTACTTAAGCAAAGTCTGAGCGACACCTTGAAAGACCTCCGTGCAAAATTGCTCGACATTTCCGTCCTTCTTCAGTTGATAAGAGTTGACGGAAGGAATGAGTAGTTGGGGTGTCTCGCCAGCAAGGTAGGCTTTAAAGCACTTGAATGCTGCAACGTTCACTAAGCTAGTTTTGCCAACGCCTACATGCCCATCTAGGCAGGTAATTTTCCCGTGCTTGTGCAAACGAGTCGCGACCTGCTGCAGGTCCTCATCCCGACCGACCATGAGTCGTTCTCCACGCTCATCGGGACTTAAGGCATGAACCAGAAAAGGGTTCTCAGTGAGGCCGATCGCAGCGTAGGGGTCGAGTCCGAACTTCAATTGAATGTCTCCGGGATAAGTGCACACAGTTTTGCACACAAATGCTCCATTCAATAACCCCTAAATTACCAATAGGTGCAAGTCAGCCGACTGCGTGCGCAAAGTTGCTGTAAGCAGACTCCTTCAGAGAGGTGAGCGATCCGGACTCGGCCCAAAAGCAGATGCCAATCCGCTCAGACTCGATAACTACCCAGCTCTTATCCTTGCATTTTGTGCATCACATGATCAAGATGCAAGGATGATAGACCGCCAACTCAGTCCCCTGCTAGCCGAGCGCCTCGCCTTCTACCCCGGCATAGTCCTGCTAGGCCCGCGCCAAGTAGGCAAGACCACGCTGGCCAAGATCATTGCCGCGCAGCACCCCCGCGCTCTGTTCCTTGACCTGGAGCGCCCCGCAGACCGGGCACAGCTGGCCGAGCCCGAACTCTTCCTCGCGCAGCACCGCGACCGGCTGGTGGTGATGGACGAGGTGCAGATGCTCCCAGACCTGTTCACCCACCTACGACCCGAGATTGATGCCGACCGGCGGCCTGGGCGGTTTCTGCTGCTGGGGTCGGCCAGCGGGGCGATGCTGCGGCAGCGGTCTGAGTCGCTGGCGGGGCGCGTCGGCTACCTGGAGCTGACGCCGCTGCTGGCCAGCGAGGTGGCTGCCACCAACGACCTCGGTGAGTTGCAGCAGCTGTGGCACCGGGGCGGCTTTCCGCTGGCGCACCTGGCGCCCAGCGACCGGCTGGCCTATGCATGGCGGCAAGACTTTATCCAGACCCTTTTGCAGCGCGACCTGCCGCAGATGGGCGTGAGCGTGGCGGCCGATACGCTGCACCGCTTCTGGCGGATGCTGGCGCATTTGCAGGGGCAGCTGTTCAATGCGTCGCAGCTGGGGCAGTCGCTGGGTGGGGCATCGCACACCACCGCTGCGCGCTACCTGGACACGCTGGTGGACACGATGCTGGTGCGCCGGCTCGAGCCGCATTTGCCCAACATCGGCAAGCGGCTGGTGAAGTCGCCCAAGGTCTATATCCGCGACAGCGGCCTGCTGCATGCGCTGCTCAACATCGCCAGCCTGTCGGACCTGCAAGGCCACCCCATCGTCGGCGCATCGTGGGAAGGTTTTGTGGTGGAGCAGGTAGCGGCGCACTTGCCCGAAGGCGCTCAACTGGGTTTTTATCGCACTGCGGCAGGTGCCGAGATGGACATCGTGGTGCAGGCCGGGCAGCGCTCCATTTGCATTGAGGTGAAGTTCTCTTCCGCGCCCACGGTGACCAAGGGCTTCTGGCATGCGCGCGAAGATTTGCAGCCCACGCGCACGGTGGTGGTGGCGCCTGTGGAGCGGCGCTATCCGCTCAAGGATGGGGTGGAGGTGGTGCCCGTAAGTGCGATACCGGAGTTGCTGGCGGAGCTGGGGTGAGGTTCCTTTTCGGGGCTGTTTACTGCGAGGCCAGGCAATTTGCGCTTCGCCAACCAAAACGCTACTAAAAATATAGTTGCCCGCGCTTATCCATCAGGCGCCAGAAGCCAAAAACACTCAAATTCTGACCCGCAAATCGGGTGTGCGCAGCGCAAACCGGGACCGGCGGCCGACCAAGAGCAGCCGCTTGTTGTTCTTGCAAATTGATCGCCATCCGATCAATTTGCAAGGATGCAGATCAGCGAGAATCTCTTCGTAGGTCGGGTTAGCGCAGCGTAACCCGACATCGTCGCCAGGTGCCACGGACGTGTCGGGTTACGCCCTTGCGTGCTAACCCGGCCTACCGGGCTGTAAACCAGATAGCTACTAAATTTGTAGCTGCTAGCGCTTATCCATCAAGCGCTGGAGGCCAAAAACACTCAAAAACCAAGAGGCTATCCACAACCATCAATGCGCAGTCCCAGCCTCCAGCGGTTTCAACCCCAACATCCCCCGCGCCTCTTGCGGCGAAGCTACCTCCCGCCCCGCATTCCTCGCGTATTGCGCCAGCTGCTCGATCAACGGTCCGTTTGACGTCGCCTTCGTCCCATCCGGCAGATAGAACGTGTCCTCCAGCCCCGTGCGCAGATGCCCGCCCAGCTCGGCCACGCGCTGGTGAACGGGCCAGATCTCGCTGCGGCCGATGACGGTGGCTTGCCAGGGGGCGTCCTTGATCTTGAGCTTGAGCAGAATGGGCAGCAGGTCTGGGTCCGCCGGCATGCCGGACTCGACGCCCATCACAAAGTTGTATTCGGGCAGGCGCTCGGTGTACATGCCGGTCTGCACATACATCTCCACGCAGCGCACGATGCCCACGTCGAAGCATTCGAACTCGGGCAGCGTGCCGGTTTCCAGCATCACGTCGATGAAGTCCTTGACCTTGGCGGGCTGGTTGTCGAACAGCATGGGCGGCCAAGCCCATGTGCCGTTGCTGCGCACCTTCAGGTAGTTGAGCGAGCCGGCGTTGCACGCAGCCATCTCGGGGCGGGTGGCGCGCAGGCAATCGAGCGGGCCCTGGTAATTGGGGCCGACCACGCCGGTGGTCTGGTTGATGATCAAACCCGGGCAGGCCTCGCGCATGGCCTGCACGCAGTCGCGCGCCACCTGCGGGTCCCAGCTGGGTAAGTGGCCCTTGCCGGGCTCCTGGTTGCGAAAGTGCACGTGGACCACGGCGGCACCTGCGTCGTAGGCACGGCGGGCCTCTTGGGCCAGCTGCTCGGGCGTAACGGGCACGTGGTGCTGGCCGGGGTCGGTCAGCACGCCGGTGATGGCGCAGGTGATGATGGCTTTGTTGCTGGTTGTATGACTGGTCATGGCGCGTCTCCGAATGGTGTTACTGCTCTTGCTTCGCAATCCTCCGACCGTTCGGCCTGAGCCTGTCGAAGGCGGGGCGCCCTGGCTTCGACAGGCTCAGCCTGAACGGCCAGGGGTTGGCGTGCCATGGCTTCGACAAGCTCAGCCCGAACGGTTGGGGTAAAGGCGAGTCCTTGGTTCATGGCAACAGCGTCAAATACCCAGCTGCTTGGCGGCCAGGTCTTTCATGATTTCTTCCGCACCGCCGCCGATCATCATGACCTTGACCTCGCGGTAGATGCGCTCGCTGACGGTGCCGCGCATGAAGCCCATGCCGCCCAGGATCTGTACGGCCTGGTCGGCGCAGAACTGCATGGTTTGGGTGGCATGGTTTTTCAACATGCATACCTGCGCTACCCACTCGGGTCCGGTGCGGCCCACGTCGGCCTGCGCGGCCACGGATTCGCACCACGCGGCGGTGGACTGGATGCGCATCTGCATGTCCACCAGCTTGTGGCGGATGACCTGGTGCTCTACCAGCGCGGCGCCAAAGGTCTTGCGCTGGCGGGCCCAGGCCAGCGCTTCGTCGTAGCAAGCCTCGGCAAAGCCCAGGGCCGATGCGGCGAGGCCAAAACGCTCGCCGTTGAAGTTGCCCATGATGATGCGAAAGCCCGCGCCCTCTTCGCCCAGCATGTAGCGCGCGGGCACGCGCACGTTGTCGAAGCGCAGGTGGGCCGTGTCGGAGCAGAGCCAGCCCATCTTGTCGAGGCGCGTGCGCGAGAGGCCTGCGCTGTGGCCGGGGATGAGCAGCATGGAGATGCCTGCGCTGCCTTTGCCGCCGCCGGGCCGCCCCAAGGCGGCAAGCGCCCCCTCGGGGGGCAGCGACCCATGCGAAGCAGGGGAGCGTGGGGGCTCATAGTCTCTGCCAGCCTCCCCGGTCCTCACAGCCACCGTGATCCAGTCCGCGCGCATGCCGGAGGTGATGAACACTTTTTCGCCGTTGACGATGTAGTCATCAACATCGCGCCGCGCAGTGGTCTTGAGCTGGGCCACGTCGGACCCACCGCCGGGCTCGGTGATGGCCAGCGCGGCGATCTGCTCGCCCGCCAGCACGGGCGGGATGACCTCAGCACGCACCGCATCGCTGCCATGCGCCAGCACGGGCGGCAAGCCGATGTTGTGCGACAGCAGGCTGGCCAACACGCCGCCGCTGGCGCCGTGGCGGCTGAGCGCGCGCCACAGCGGCAGGCGCAAGGCGTAGCTGGCGGGCGTGCCGCCGTACTGCTCGGGGTAGCCCAGGCCCAGCAGGCCCAGGTCGGCCGCGCGGCGGTACAGGCTGCGCGGAAACTCACCGGCGGCATCCCACGCGTCCACATGCGGCGCGATCTCGGCGCGGGCAAAGCGGGTGACGGTGTCGGTGAGCGCGGTGCGGTCTTCGTCGCTCACAGCGCTTGCATCGGATGTGGCGGTCATGCGGGCGCTCCCTGCGTGGCGGGTGCAAAGCGGGCCAGCACCTGGCCGGGCGACACCTGCTGGCCGGGGGCCACCAGCAGCTCGGCCAACGTGGCAGCTACAGGGCAGGCCAGGCTGTGTTCGAGCTTCATGGATTCGATGACCACCACGGTGTCGCCCGCCGCCAGCGCCTGGCCTGCGGCCACAGGCAGCGCGACCACCTTGCCGTTGAAGGGCGCACGCAGCTCAGTAGCGCCCCCAGCGGCATCCGCGCGTGCGGCGGGCTCCCACGACGCGTCTTCCACCCAGCCATCCACGCCGCCGATCTGCCAATGCCAGCGCAGCGGCTCCAAGGCGACGTAGTGCACACCGCGCTGGGGCAGTTGCAGCGTGAAGCTGGTCGGCTCTGCCCCGGCCTGCTCTACCTGCAGCCGCCCGCTGCCCAGCTCGCGCACGGCGACGGCGTGCACCGCGCCCTGGTGGCGCAGGCGCAGAGGCCGGGTCATGGAACAAGGCAGATCCGATGCCGGATTTGAAGCAAAAATGGCCTCTAGCGCTGGTTGCATAAGCGCTGATAGCTCTTCATTTAATAGCAACTCCTGCAGACCAGCAGCGTGCTCCGCCAGGAACGGAACCAGCGCCTGTCCACTGGCAAACACGGGGTGCTGCAGGCAGGCCGCCAGAAACGCGCGGTTGGCGGGCAAGCCCAGCACGCGGGTGCCCTGCAGCGCGCGGACCAGCGCGGCGATGGCCTCAGCCCGCGTGGGCGCGTGCACGATGAGCTTGCCCAGCATGGCGTCGTAGTGGGGCGTGACCTCTGCCCCCTCCTCCAGCGCGTGGTCAAAGCGCAGCGCGCCCGGCGCGGCCCGTTCGAATGCAGTGGCTTGTGGCGCGCTGAACTGCAGTACGCGGCCGGTATGGGGGCGGAAGTGCGCGTCTTCGGCACACAGGCGCACCTCGATGGCGTGGCCTTGCAGATGCACCTGGTCTTGTGTGAGCGGCAGCGGCTCGCCACGTGCCACTCGGATTTGCCATTCCACCAGGTCCAGGCCGGTAAGCGCCTCGGTCACCGGGTGCTCCACCTGCAGGCGGGTGTTCATCTCCATCAAGAAGAATTGCGCCCCCACGCTCCCCGCTTCGCGTGGTTCGCTGCCCCCCGAGGGGGCCTTCGCTACTTGGTGCGGCCCGGCGTCGCTCAAGTCTTTACCGTCGAGCAAAAACTCCACCGTGCCAGCGCCCACATAGCCAGCAGCCTGTGCCAGCGCCACGGCGCAGGCGCCCATGCGCTCACGCAGCGCTGCGTCCACCGCAGGGCTGGGTGACTCTTCGATGATCTTCTGGTGGCGGCGCTGCACCGAGCAATCGCGCTCGCCCAGGTGGATGCACGCGCCGTGAGCGTCGGCAAAGATCTGCACCTCCACATGGCGCGGCTGCAGCAGTGCGCGTTCGATGAGCAAGTCGCCACAGCCAAAGCCCGCCAGCGCCTCCGACCGGGCACTCGCCAACGCCGCAGGCAACTGCGCCAGGTCGGTGACCAGGCGCATACCACGCCCTCCCCCACCCGCCACGGCCTTGACCATGAGGGGTGTGCCGATGCGCGCTGCCTCGGCGGCAAAGCGCTCGTCGCTCTGGTCATCCCCCGCGTAGCCGGGCAGGCAGGGCACGCCATGCGACTGGGCCAACGCCTTGGCCCCAGCCTTGCTGCCCAGCGCGCGGATGGCGCCGGGCGGGGGGCCAATCCAGGTGAGGCCCGCATCGACCACGGCCTGGGCGAAGTCGGCGTTCTCGCTGAGAAAGCCATAGCCGGGGTGCACGGCATCGGCGCCCGTTGCACGGGCGGCGGCCAGCAGCTTGTCGGTGCGCAGGTAGGTGTCG
This sequence comes from uncultured Gammaproteobacteria bacterium, assembly GCA_947085645.1. Taxonomy (GTDB): domain Bacteria; phylum Pseudomonadota; class Gammaproteobacteria; order Burkholderiales; family Burkholderiaceae_C; genus Acidovorax. Next base: position 66,202 of record CAMTXG010000008.1, on the reverse strand, counting down.
GCGCTGGCCGCGCCGCCCAACGTCACCGCCTGGGTGGCCCCGCGCACATGCAGGGCGTTGGCATCGGGGTCGGAATAGACCGCGACCGTTTCGATGCCCATGCGGTGGGCGGTGTGGATGATGCGGCGGGCGATTTCGCCGCGATTGGCGATGAGTATCTTTTTCATAGGCTGTGCCCTCGCGGCTCCATCGCCCGCCTGCACGCTGCGCGTGCACGGGCAATCTGCTTCGCCATGCCTGCGGCATGAACAGCCCGATTGCCTATGAGGATTTTCTTCATGAGTTCGAGCTCCACGGCGGCGCCTTGCGCGCAGCAAACGCCGCCAGCCCTTGCGGCGCCTCGGGGCCACGCAGCGCTTGCGAAAAAGCAATTGCCGCTTCGTCCAGCAGCGCGGGCAACGATGTTTCGGCTTGGGCCAGCAACAAACGTTTGGTGGCGGCCACGGCCTGCGGCGCTGCGGCGGCGTGGCGCGCAATGGCGGCCTGCACAACAGCCTCCATGTCGCCAGCCACCACCTCATCGACCAGCCCCGCGCGTTGAGCCGTCGCGGCATCCCAGCGCTCGCCCATCAGCAAACAACGGCGCGCCGCCGCAGGGCCAAGGCGCTGCACCACAAACGGCGCGATCTGTGCAGGCACGATGCCCAGCGTGACCTCGGGCGTGGCGAACTGCGCGTTGGCGTGGGCCAGCACATGGTCGGCGCAGCACACCAGACCAAAGCCGCCACCCATCGCCGCACCCTCCACCGCCACGATAAGCCACTGCGGCAGCGCACACAGGGCCTGCAGCAGCGCGCCAAAGCGGCGGTTCAGCGGTACCAGCGGATCGGCTTCACCCGCCGCCAAGGGTTGGCCGATGGTCTTGGCAAAACCGCCCAGGCTGCCACCCGCGCAAAAGTGACCACCCGCGCCACGCAGCACCACGCCGCGCAGGTCGGCATCGGCAGCGGCGCGCTCGCACGCGGCGAGCAGGGCATCCACCATGGCTTCTGACAGCGCATTGCGGCTGGCCGGGTCGTTGAGCGTCCAGGTTTCAATATTGCCGCTGGGCAGCGGCACGCGGTCGATGAGCAAAACAGCGGCGGTCATTTCCGTATTCCATGGTTCGCACGCAGCGGGCTGACTTCACTCCCTCGCCCCTCGCGGGAGAGGGCTGGGGAGAGGGGGTGCCGGACTGGGAGGCAGCGCCAAATCAGCCCCCTCTCCCCAACCCCTCTCCCGCGAGGGGAGAGGGGCCGAACCGCGCGCACTGCACAGTGCCGGGGCATATTCTTTCCCCTCATACGGGCCGCTTCGCAATGCCCATGAGCTTGGCGAGGATGCCCAGCATCACCTCGTCCGCCCCACCACCAATCGACGCCAGCCGCCCGTCGCGGTACATGCGCGAGACCTTGTTCTCCAGCGTGAAGCCCATGCCGCCCCAGAACTGCAGACAGGTGTCGGGCACCTCGCGGTTCAGGCGGCCAGCCTTGAGCTTGGCCATGCTGGCCAGCTCCAGCACGTCCTGCCCGTTCACGTACAGGTCACACGCGCGGTAGGTGAGCGCGCGCAGGCATTCCACCTCGGTCTTGAGTTCGGCCAGCTTGAACTGCACCCACTGCTGGTCCGCCAGTGTGGCGCCAAACAGCTTGCGCTCCTGCGCGTAGTCGATGGTCCACTGGATGCAGTGGTTCAGCGATTCAAGCGTGCTGGCGGCGCACCACAGGCGCTCCTCCTGGAACTGCTGCATCTGGTAGATAAAGCCCTGCCCTTCGGCGCCGATGCGGTAGCGCTGCGGCACGCGCACTTCGTCAAAATAGATCAGGCCGGTGTCGCTGCTGTGCATGCCGATCTTGCGGATTTTTTTCGCCACCTCGATGCCCTTGGTGAGCTTGCCGCCGGGCCCGTCGCGCATGGGCACCATCACCAGGCTTTTGTTCTTGTGGGGACTGCCGCCCGCCACGCTCTGGCCGTCGCCCGTGTTCACCAGCATGCACATCCAGTCGGCCTGCAGGCTGTTGGTGATCCACATCTTCTGGCCGGTAATCACGTAGTCGTCGCCGTCCTTGCGCGCCACACTCTTGATGCCCGACACATCGCTGCCCGCCGCAGGCTCGCTCACGCCGATGCAGCCCACCATGTCGCCCGCAATTGCAGGGGCCAGAAAGTTGCGCTTGAGTTCTTCGCTGCCATAGCGCGCCAGCGCCGGGGTGCACATGTCGGTCTGCACACCAATGGCCATGGGCACGCCGCCACAGTGGATGTGGCCCAGCGCCTCGGCCATGGCCAGGCTGTACGAATAGTCCAGCCCCTGGCCGCCGTACTCCTCGGGCTTGCACAGCCCCAGCAGGCCCAGGTTGCCCATCTTCTTGAAGACCTCGTGCGCGGGGAAAATCTCGGCCGCCTCCCATTCGTCCACATGGGGGTTGATCTCTTCATCGATGAAGCGCTTGAGGGTCTTCTGGATCTCGCGGTGCTCGTGCGTGAACTGCATGGTGCTTGTCTCCGTGATGGTTTGGTGAGCGAGAGGGCCGGGGCGGTACGTGAGCTACATGCGGGCCACCCCAAACTGCATGGGCCGGGGCTGGCGCGCTGCGCCGTCCGCAATCGTGTCCAGGCAAAACGCCAGCACGGCGCGCGTGTCGCGCGGGTCGATCACGCCGTCGTCCAGCAGCAGACCGCTGGTGTAGAGCGCATCGGCCTGGGCCTCGAACACGGCGACGATCTTGTCGAACTGCGCCTGGGATTCGGCCGGGTCGGGCGTGATGCCTTTGCGCGCGAGCGCCGCCTCGGTCACGATCTGCATGGTGCGCGCGGCCTGCTCGCCGCCCATCACGGCCGTCTTGGCACCCGGCCAGCTGAACAGGAAGCGCGGCGCATAGCCCCGCCCGCACATGCCGTAGTTGCCCGCGCCAAAGCTGGCGCCGCACTGGATGGTGATCTGCGGCACGGTGGCGTTGGTCACGGCCTGGATCATCTTGCTGCCATGCTTGATCATGCCGCCCTGCTCGCTGTCCTTGCCCACCATGTAGCCCGTGGTGTTCTGCAGGTAGATGATGGGGTGGCCCAGCTGGCACATCCACTGGATGAAGTGCGTGGCCTTGTTGGCGCCTGCCACGTCGATGGGGCCGTTGTTGCTGATGAAGCCCACCGCATGGCCCTGGATGTGGCCCTGCGCGCACACGGTGGCCATGCCGTAGCGGGTCTTGAACTCCAGCAGCTCCGAGCCGTCCACCAGCCGTGCCATCACCTCGCGCATGTCCACGGGCTGGCGCAGGTCGGCAGACATCAGGGCCAGCAGGTCGTCGGCGGGCAAGGTGGGCCTGGGTGCGCTGGGTCGCGGGGCTACGCCCCACCCCAGCTGCGCCACCACATCGCGCGCCAAGCCAATGGCCTCGCGGTCGTCCTGGGCCAGGTATTCGCCCAGGCCCGAGACGGCGGTGTGCATCTCGGCGCCGCCCAGTTCTTCTTCCGTCGCAATCTCGCCCGTCGCAGCCATGAGCAGCGGCGGCCCGGCCAGAAAGGCGCGCGAGCGGCCCTGCACCATGATGACCACGTCCGACAAGCCGGGCATGTAGGCGCCGCCTGCGGTGCCCGAGCCGTGCTGCACGGTGATCACCGGAATGCCCGCCGCCGACAGCCGCGCGAGGTTGCGGAACAGCGTGCCGCCGTGCACAAAGCCTTCGACGCGGTAGCGCATGAGGTTGGCGCCCGCGCTCTCCACCAGGTGGATGAACGGCAAGCGGTTTTGCAGCGCGATCTCCTGCACGCGCAGAATCTTTTCCAGGCCCATAGGCTGAATGGCACCGGCCTCGATGCCCGAGTCGCTGGCCACCACCATGCAGCGCACGCCGCTGACAAAGCCGATGCCCGCGACCATGCCGCCACCGGGCACGGACTTCTCGGGGTCTTTCACGTCCTGCAGGTAGCCCGCCAGGGTGCACAGCGGCAGCCAGGGCGCACCGGCATCCAGCAGCAGCGCCACGCGCTGGCGCGGCAACAGCTGGCCGCGTTTTTCAAACTGGGGCAGTGAGCGGGCCGAGGCGGCGGCGGCGCGCTCTTCCAGCGCGCGCAGCGCATCCAAGCGGGCCTGCAACGCTGCGCGGCGCTGCGTTGCCTCGGCGCTGCCTGGGTTGAATCGGGAGGTGAAGACAGCGGTCATGCGGCCTCGGTCTTGGAGGTGTGGGAAGGTGCAAACACCTGCGGCACCTGCGCGCGGTGAAAGCCGTCAAACGGCCGCACGGCCGGGTGTGCAGCGGCGGTGGCACCAGGCGAGCGCTGCGGCCAGCCCATGCGCACCTGGGGCCGTGCGCCGTCCACCCGCAGCGTGGTGCCGCTGATGAAGCTGGCTGCCGGGCTGAGCAAAAAGGTGATGGCAGCCGAAACCTCGGCCTCGTTGCCAAAGCGCCCGAGCGGCACCGTACGTGGCATGGCGCGCAGCATGTCTGCCGCCTCGGGCGGGTAGTTGTCCATGCCGCTCGATGCGATGTAGCCCGGCGCCACGGCGTTCACCCGCACACCGCTGTGCGCCCATTCCAGCGCTGCCGTTTCGGTGAAGCTGACCATGCCCGCGCGCGACGCGCCGCTGTGACCCATACCTGGCATGGAGCCCCACATGTCGGCCACGATGTTGACGATGGAGCCACCGTGCTGCGCCATCCACTGCCGGTAGCACTCGCGCGCCATCAGAAAGCCGCCGGTGAGGTTGGTGTGCAGCACGGCCTCCCACCCCTTGGCGCTGATGGATTCGAGCGGTGACATGAACTGCCCGCCTGCGTTGTTGACCAGCGCATCGATGCGGCCCCGCGCAGCGATGATCTGCTGCACCAGCGCCACCACACCTTGTTCGGAGCGGATGTCGCAGACCTGGCACGACACGCAGCCACCATCGGCAGTGATCTCTTCAGCCACGGCCAGCAGCTTTTCTGGCTTGCGCCCCACCAGCACCACATGCGCGCCCAGGTGCGCGAGTTCGTGCGCCGTGCACCGACCAATGCCGGAACCGCCGCCGGTGACCACCACCACCTGGCCCTGGAACAGGCCCGGCGCAAACACTGACTGGTAGGCGTTGCGCGCGGTGGGGGCCATGGTGACTCTGCCTTGATGGGGTTGTTATGAACGGATGAACAAGGCGAGTGCCTCGTCGGTGAGCGCGTCGAGCGATTTGCCCTTTTTGGGTGAGAACCACTGCACCGCCCAGTTGAGCGCACCAAAGATGAACAGCCGCGCCACGCCGGGATTGGCCTGGAGCGCCCCTTGCGCGGCCAGTGCGTTCAAAGCAGGCATCCAGGTGGCCTCGTAGCTGTCCTTGATGCGGGCAATGCCCTTGCGCTGCGCAGGCGTGAGCGAGCGCCATTCGTACAGCATCACCGGGATAAAGCTGCTGCGCGGGCCGAGCAGGATTTCGAAGTGGTGGCGAATGAGTGTGTGCAGCTGCTCGCGCGGTGTGGCCGTGGCGGGCAGTGCATCCAGCGCCTGCTGCTGGCTGTGCGCGGCCATGGTCATGCCCTCGCTCATCACGGCGTAGAGCAGCGCGCTTTTGCTTTCGAAGTGATAGAAGGGCGAGCCGCTGTGCATGCCTGCGGCCGCAGCGATGTCGCGCGTGCTGGTGGCGGCAAAGCCCTGCGTGCGAAAGAGCTTGGCGGCGCCGTCCATGAGCTTGCGGCGGCGGTTGCCGTCGTCGAGTTCTTCGGCGGTTTTGCGGGGGCGGCCACGGGGGCGGCGGGTCGGTGTTGCTTCTGCTGTGTTTTTTGCTGTGGCTTCTGCCGGGATGAGTTTGGCGACGGGCGTTGCTACGGCCTTGCTGCGGGGGCGGGCCGGGGTTTTCTTGGCTGGGGGGGCAATGGCGCGGGTGCGCGGCACGGGTGAGTCCATGCGGGCACGATAGCAAAACTGTTTATTTTTAGCAAGCAATTGCTTGGTAAAAATATATACCGAGATTGCAGTGGCATTTGCCACCTCAGATTTATAGTGCTTTTGGCCTCTAGCGCTTATTGGACAAGCGCTAGCAGCTATAATTTTAATAGCACATAACACCTGTGCAGGCTGGCGCGCAACCCATTCAAGCACCCAACAAATTCGGAACGTCAGAGCGTCCGCCCAGGCGGCTCAATACTTCAACCGCGCGTAGTACGTCTTCTGCGCCGCCTCTCGCGCCTGCCGCAGGGTATGAATTCCTTGTTCCTGCAGCAGCGGAATCAGCCGCAGCCAGATTTCTGCCGTCACCAGCGCATCGCCCAGCGCAGTGTGCCGCCCCAGCACCGTGATGTTGAAGCGCTCCGCAATGGCTTCGAGCCGGTGCGACTCCTGGTGCGGGTGCACCACGGCCGACAGCAGCAAGGTGTCCAGCACCGGCTGGTGAAACGCGATGCCGGTGGCGGCCTCCTGAAGTTGCAGAAAGCGCATGTCGAACGCTGCGTTGTGGGCCACCAGCACGGTGTCTTGCGCATATGCGTGGAACACCGGCAGAACCTGAGCAATGCGCGGCTTGCCGGTGACCATGTCCTGCGAAATGCCGTGGATGGGAATAGACGCTTCAGGGATGCGCCGCCCAGGGTCTACCAATTGCTCAAAGGTTTCCTGCCGCAGCAGCTTGCCGTTGACGATGCGCGCCGCGCCCAGCTGGATGATGGCGTCGCCGCCCGCAGGGTTCAGGCCTGTGGTCTCGGTATCGAACACGGTGTAGGCCAGCTCGGCCAGCGGGCGGTCGTCCAGCGTGCTGCCCTGCTCGTCCATCTGGAACAGGTCAAAGTCGTAGTACTCGGGGCGGCTGTAGCTGCTGCCATCGCCCGGGGCGGATTCAACCGGGCCTTGCACGCTGGCCAGCGGCAGCAGAAACCGAAAGAACGCCTGGTGGCGCACGCGGTCGCGCTCAAACCACATTTCGCCGCCGTGGCGCTCGATCACATCGCGCACCGTGAGGGGCGTGCGCTCGGTGCCAAAGCGCATGGCATCCATCTCCCAGCTCATCACGGTCTCGTTGCTCATGGCCTGGCCGCTCCACACCAGGTCGAGCTGCGCATGGGCGCCCACGGGCTGCAGGCGCAGCTGCAAAAAGCGCACCTCAAACTCATCCACCAGCCGGTGGGCCAGATAGGTAAGCGCCTGCAGCAGGGTGTAGCTGTCTACCTTGAGCCACAGGTGGGCATCCACGTCGTCCAGCGTTACAGGGCGCTGGCACACGGCCGTGATCTGCCGCTGCGCAGCGTTGGCCAGGTCGGCGCCCAGCATCTCTTCCAGCGGCCAGCGGGTTTTAAGCCGCTGGGTGGCGCGCTGGGCCAGGTCGCTGATACGGCGGCCCATGGTGCCGACCTCGTCACGCACCACCGCCAAGAATTTCTCGCGCATGGCGCTTTCCAGGTCGGCATAGCCCAGCATGTCCACGGCGGCCTGGATGTTGGCAAGCGACGCGCGGCTGCCCTCGGTCAGGCCGTGCAGCAGCTGGTCGCGTTCGGATTCCTCCTGCACGCTCTGGGTCACGTTTTCCAGCATCAGCACAAAGCCGCTGAGGGATGCCACAGCCGGTGGGTCACCCTGGCCTTGGGACGTGCCATCCGCCGCGCGCACGGGCGCCACCTGTACGCGCAGCAGTTGCCCGCCCTGTGCACTGGTCACAAACTGTGCCGACGGGCTGGGTGCGCCGCGCGCCATGGCCTGGTGAATGCGCTCCAGCGCGTGCGCCAGCACCTGGCGGTCGAACACGGCATACACCGACCGGCCGATGCCCATCAGCTCGGCGCCCGCTGCGGTGTCTGCCCCTTGCGACAAGGCACGAAACTGCTGGCGTGCGCGCTGGTTGTACAGCAGGATGCGCCCGTCGCGGTTGCACACCACCACGCTCTGGTTCAGCTCGGCCATCAGCGCAGCGAGGCGGTTCTTTTCTTGCTGCACGCTGTGGCTGGCTTGCGCCACCTGGGTGGCCATGTCGGCCCGCAAACCGTCGCGCTGGGCCGCCAACTCGTTCACCGCGACGGCAAGGGCCTGCATCTCGGCCGTGCCACGGGGCTTGATCTGCTGGGGTGTGGCTGCCGTCAGCACCACGCGTGTTTCTTCGAGCAAGCGGGCCGGGGCACCCACGTAGCGGCGGTACAGCACCTGCAACGCACCACCCACCACGGCCAGGCCCGCCAGCCACCCCATTGCCACCAGCACTACGCGCGGCGACAGCACGTCGCCCACCGCAGCTCGATCGGCAGCGTCGAGCGTGGACCACACCACGGCGCCCATCAGCAGCAGCCAGGCCGCCATGACCAGCCCGGCCACGGCCACCGCCAGCAGCAAGCGCGGGTCGATTTTTTTCATACAGCACCTTCCGCTGGCAGGCCCAGCAGTTCGGCCACCTTCTGCACCAGCTCGCGCGTGGAGAACGGTTTGGTCATGTAGGCATTGGCACCCAGCGCAAGGCCCTTGGCCACGTCGGTTTCGCGGCCCTTCGCGGTGAGCATGAGGATCTTGGTGGCCTGCAGTGCAGCATCGGCGCGCACCGCCTGGCACACCTCAAAGCCGGACTTGTGCGGCATCATCACGTCGAGCAGCACCAGGTCGGGCCGCTCGCGCGCGATGCTGTCCAGCGCTTCAATGCCATCGCGCGCAACGACCACGGTGTAGCCCTCGCGCTGCAGCAGGTATTCGAGCGATATCACGATGTTGGGCTCGTCGTCGGCGATGAGTATCTTGGCGGTCATGGTGTGGGCAGGCCTTTGGCGATAGGGGGTTGCAGCGGCAGCCAGAAACGGAAACACGCGCCTGCAGCGGGTGCCGTCGGGAGTTGTGAGGAAAGCGCTGGGCCGACGGGCGCTGGCTGCTCCAGCCACAGGCGACCGCCGAAATGTTCAATGATCTGGCGGCTGATGGGCAGGCCCAGGCCGGTGCCTTGCGGGCGGTGCGCCGCGTCACCGCCCTGGTGAAAGCGGTCGAACACCAGCTGCGCCTGCGCCGGGTCCACGCCCGGGCCGTTGTCCTGCACCGACACGGTGACGCCCTCTGCGTCGGCCTGCACGTCCACCCTCACCAATCCGCCGTGCTGCGGCACAAACTTGGCAGCGTTGGACAGCAGGTTGAGCAGCACCTGCATGAGCCGGTCGGGGTCGGCCTGCAGAACGGGCAAGTCGGCCGGCAGTTGCACAGACACCTTTGCATCGCGTTCGCGGAACACCTCGGCAGTGGTCGCCACGGCCTGTTCGACCAGTGCGCGCAGGTCCACCGCAGCCACATGCCAGTCGGCATGGCCTGCCTCGATCTTGGCCATGTCCAGCACCTGGTTCACAAGGCGCGTCAGGCGCTCAGTCTCGGCCACGATGATGCCGATGAACTGCTGGCGCTGGGCGGTGGGCATGTCCGCATCACCCTGCATCAGCTCGGCCAGCGCGCGGATGGAGGTGAGCGGTGTGCGCAACTCGTGCGTGACGGACGACATGAAGTCGTCTTTGAGGCGGTCCAGGCTCTGCAGCTGGTTGTTAGCCTCGCGCAGCTCGGCGGTGGCTTGCTCCAGCGAGCGCGACTTGTCCTCCAGCGCGCGCGAATACGCGCGGACCTGCGAGGTTTCATCGAGGATGCGCAGCACGTCGTCCGGGGTGAGAGTTTCTTCCTCGGCCACCGATGCCACCAGCACGCGCGCCGATGCGCTGCCCACCGCACCAGCCAGTTGCGTTTCGACAAACTGTACAAAGCGCGCATCGGGGCGTATGCCGCCGGCCTGCCGCACGCCCACTTGCTGGGCGTAGTCGGCAAACAGCGCCTCGGCCTTGGCAGCGCCCAGAAAACGCTCGCACAGTTGCAGCAGATCGGGCGTGCGGGCGCGCCCCCGCCAGAACACGGGGCTGGAGACCGCCGTGCGCTCGAACACGTCCACAAACAGCAGCGCCTGGCTGGCCTCATGGCCGGACGGCGACCGCCACAGCGAGACGCCCACGTAGGCCACCAGGTTGGCCAGCAGGCTCCAGAACAGTGAATGGGTCAGACCATCGAAACCGGTCAGTCCTAAAAACTCCTCGGGCCGCAGCCACCCCAGCCCCCACGGTCCGTGGATCAGAAAGCCCGCATCCAGCCAGCCCGATTTGGCAATGGAGGGCAGCATCAGCGTGTACGCCCACATGGCAAACCCCGCCAGCAGACCCGCCAGCGCACCCCGGCGTGTGCCGCCCTTCCAGTACATGCCGCCCAGCATCACGGGGGCAAACTGGGCTACGGCAGCAAAGCTGATGAGCCCGATGCTGACCAGCGCATACGCCTCGCCCGCTAGGTGAAAGTACACATACCCCAGCACCAGCACGCCCAAGATGGCGGCCCGCCGAATGCCCAGCAGCAGGCGCGACAGGTCTTGCCCCGCACCACTGCGCAAGTGCCGCCAGCGCAACAGCAGGGGCAGCACCAGTTCGTTGCTGACCATGGTGGACACCGCAATGGTTTCCACAATCACCATACCCGTAGCGGCCGACAACCCGCCAATGAACACAAACAGCGCCAGCGCATGCTGGCCAGCAGCCAGGGGCAGTGACAGCACAAAGTTCTCCGCGTTCATCGCGGCGCCGCCGCCAAAGTACAGCAAGCCCCCCAGCGCAATCGGCAACACGAGCAGGTTGATGAGCAGCAGGTACAGCGGAAACACCCAAACCGCCCGGCGCAGGTGCGACTCGCGCACGTTCTCCACCACCATCACCTGAAACTGCCGGGGCAGAAAAACGACCGACAGCATGGACAGCAGGGTGAGCGCAAACCACTGCGCCCACGCAAACTGCCCGCCCTGCTCCAGGCGCAACAACTGTTGCAGTGCAGGCACGGCCTGCGCCCGCGCGAACAGGTCCGCCAGGCCATCGAACAGGCTGTAGACCACAAACAGGCCGACCGACAGAAATGCCACCAGCTTGACCACCGACTCGAACGCAATGGCGGCCACCATGCCTTCGTGCCGCTCGGTGGTATCCAGGTGCCGGGCGCCAAACACCATCGTGAACCCGGCCAGTACGAGCGCCACGTAGAACGCGCTGTCCTGGCTCCAGTGCACCGACGTCTGAGCCACATCGCCCGCCTGGGCCGTCAGCAGCGCGTAGCCCGCAGACACGGCTTTGAGCTGCAAGGCGATGTAGGGAACGATCCCCACCACGGCGATCAGCGTGACGAGCCCCGCCAGCAGCGGGCTTTTGCCATAGCGGCTGGCAATGAAGTCGGCAATCGACGTGATGCGGTAGGCCTTGGCGATGCGGATCATCTTGCGCACCACCAACCACCCCAGCACCATGGCCAGCGTGGGGCCGAGGTAAATGGGCAGAAACCACACGCCCCCAGTTGCGGCCCGGCCCACACTGCCAAAGTAGGTCCAGGCCGTGCAGTACACCGCCAGCGACAGCGCATACACCCACGGGTTGGCAATGACCGAGCGGCCCTGGCGCCCACGCCAGTCGGCCCAGTAGGCCACGGCAAACAGGATCAGAAGGTAGCCCAGCGACGCAGAGATGACCAGTGCAGGCGACAACATGGTGCGTCAGGCCTGCGGTGAAGACGGGGGCGCAGGAGACTGCGCGGCAGGGGACAGAGAGAGGGGCGTCGAAGGAACCGAAGGTAAGGCAGACGCCGGAGCCTCGTCATCGCGCACCGACGGCCTGTCTACCAACCAGGCCAGCGCGACAATCAGCGCCAGCCACAGCAAGAACAGCGCTGCGGGGAACGCGGGGACGCCCCATACCGTAGCGTCACGGTCCCACAGCCCCAGCAGAGGGAAATTGAGCAACACCCAGCCGCCGGCAAACAGCGCAACCAGGCGTTGGGAGCCGAGTCGTTTGTGCACAGCGGTCTCCTGCGAGACGTCTCCACGCGTCCCTGCACCGCATTGTGCGCCCGGCACTTACCTCGGTCTTACTTGCCGAGTGGCGCAGTCAGGCTTTAGGTTCTGCTTTCGGCTCTGCCTTGGGCCGGGGGATGCTGCCGTGGGCCTGGCGTGACAGCGCAAAACTCAGGAAAAACTTGCACCAGATGGTGCTGCCCGCAATGGCCGTCCAGGTGTTGTAGTCCAGCTGACCGAGCGCCACGCTGATGATGACAACGGTGGCGACCGTGCCAGCGATCAGGTTGATGATCATCTCGAACGGCGCGTACTTCTCGGGGTTGGGCGGCGGCAGGCCGCGCTTGAGCCCCACCTCGGAAAAGTCGCGCTTGACCACAATGCGCCAGGCCCGGCGGAACCAGAAGAACGCCATCGGGAACAGCGCCAGATACAGAATCCACGTCAAAGCGACGCTGACATCAAAAACCATGCAAGGCTCCCCTCGTTGGTGGCGCCGCTTGTCGCAACGCCGACCCCATCATTCAGTAAAAAGGCCCTGCCAGCGCAGCCAGCAGGGCCTCCATTGTCACTGTGCTGCGCCGCAGCGAACAGTGTGGTTTACACGGTGGCAGGGCATGCGCCCTGCACCTTACTTAGTGAGCACCGTCCACCATCTTGGAGCCGCGCGGAATACGCACCGCCTCGACCATTGCCTGGATGTGAGCTGGTGGTTCCTTGGTGAACTTGTCCACCAGGAACGCCACACCAAAGTTCACCATCGCACCGACCGCGCCGATGGCTTCCGGCGTGATGCCGAAGAAGCTGTTGGCGCCGCCGATCAGACCCAGGTATTCCGTGCCCTTGATGAAGAAGATGCCCTTGTGCGCAAACACGTAGAACAGGGTGAATGCCAAGCCAGCCAGCATACCGGCCATGGCGCCTTCCTTGTTCATCTTCTTGCTGAAGATACCCATCATGATGGCGGGGAACAGCGTGCTGGCTGCGATACCGAAGGCTAGGGCCACGGTACCGGCAGCGAACCCTGGCGGGTTCAGCCCCAGGTAGCCGGCCACCAGAATCGCGACGGCCATGGACACCTTTCCTGCCAGCAGTTCGTTCTTCTCGCTGATGTTGGGGGCAAACACACCCTTCACCAGGTCATGCGACACGGCAGACGAGATCGCCATCAGCAAGCCCGCAGCGGTGGACAGCGCCGCAGCCAGGCCACCCGCCGCCACCAGCGCGATCACCCAGTTGGGCAGCAGCGCGATTTCGGGATTGGCCATCACGATGATGTCCGCGTTCACCGTCAGCTCGTTGCCCTTCCAGCCAGCAGCTTCTGCCTTGCCCTTGGCGTCGGCGTTGGTGGTCTTGTCGTTGTAGTACTGGATGCGGCCATCGCCGTTCTTGTCTTCCCACTTCAGCAGACCCGTCTTTTCCCAACGCTTCATCCAGTCTGGACGCTGTTCGTTCACCAGGCTGGCTTCAGGCGCATACAGGTCGCCACCGGTCTTGACCGCGGTGTTCACCGTGGAATGCAGGTTGAGCTTTGCCATGGCAGCCACAGCAGGAGCCGTGGTGTACAGGATAGCGATGAACACCAGTGCCCAGCCAGCCGAGCTGCGAGCGTCCTTCACCGAAGGTACGGTAAAGAATCTCATGATGACGTGCGGCAGACCCGCGGTACCGATCATCAGCGACATCGTGTACATGAACATGTTCAGCGTGCTGCCGGGCAGCTGAGTGGTGTACTTGCCAAATCCCAGGTCGGTGACCACGGAATCGAGTTTGGCCAGCAGAGATATGTCGGTGCCCACATAGCTGCCACCCAGACCCAGTTGAGGGATGGGGTTGCCGGTGAGCTGCAGCGAAATGAACACGGCAGGCACGGTGTAAGCCAGGATCAGCACGATGTACTGCGCCACCTGGGTGTACGTGATGCCCTTCATGCCGCCAAACACGGCATAGGCAAATACGATGGCCATGCCCACGTAGATGCCCACGTCGCTCGACACGCCGAGGAAGCGCGAGAACGCAATGCCCACACCGGTCATCTGACCAATGATGTAGGTGAGCGAGGCGACCAGCAGACACAGCACAGCCACCGTGCTCGCATTCTTGGAGTAGAAGCGGTCACCAATGAACTGCGGCACCGTGAACTTGCCAAACTTGCGCAGATAGGGTGCCAGCAGCATGGCCAGTAGCACGTAGCCGCCTGTCCAGCCCATCAGGAACAGCCCGCCGCCGTAGCCCATATTGGAGATCAGGCCAGCCATGGAGATGAACGACGCAGCGCTCATCCAGTCGGCCGCTGTGGCCATGCCGTTCGTCACCGGGTGGACGCTGCCACCCGCCGCGTAGAACTCGCTGGTGGAACCCGCGCGGGCCCAGACAGCGATGCCGATGTAGAGCGCAAAGCTCAGACCGACAAAGAGATAAATGGTTGTTTGAAGATCCATGATGTCAGTCCTCAGTCTTCATGCACGTCAAACTGACGATCGATCTCACCCATCTTTTTGGCGTAATAAAAAATCAGCGCAATGAAGATGTAGATGGAGCCCTGGTGGGCGAACCAGAACCCCAGCGGATAACCGCCAAGACTGATCTTGTTGAACAAGTCAACGAACAAGATCCCCGCGCCAAACGACACTAAAAACCAGATGATCAAAATCTTGGTGAGTAGGCCGAGCGTGGCTTTCCAGTAGGCATGACTGCTTTTGTCTTCCTTCATGAATTCCCCTCGTGTGTGAGAACAGAAACGCAGCGAAGAAACTTCGCTGCCCCTGCACATTCCGCGGTCAGGCCACGGGATTGCGAGGGTGACTGTGGCGACGGTTCCTTACAGCGAACTGATGAAAACGGCCAAACTTACGCAGGAATGACGACCCGAGGGAAAACACCGACGCGCGTTTTCGCAGTGCGGCGGCTCGCCGTTTTAATACGGCAGTGCACCACGTGAAAAAGGCCGCACATCGCCCAGGCGATGGAGGCCGAAGCCAGTCTGGTGCAGACCGGCGGGGAGGGATCTGAGTAGTTCAGGAAATCAAAAGACGCAGGCCTTTTTGAAGCCCGGCTCAGCAACCGGAAGGCCGGTTGGGCCGCATGGGGATCACACCCGACAAGCGCAGCGTCGCGCCCGAACCGTCGCTGGCGAACAGGGTTTTCCCGGTAAAACGGACCTGGTCGCTCGCGCGCACCACGACTGTGTCGGTGGGCTCGTCGCTGCCGTACTCCTTGCCGTCAAATGTGATGAACGCCTGGTGCAGGCCGGTGGCATCGGGGCGGTAGCGGATGTCGCCAAACGCCGTGGCGGGCGAGCCCACCTTATTGGCACCATCGAACTTGAACGAGCACAGCTCGGGCACCGAGCCGATGGGGTTGCGCTTGTCCACGTCTGTGAGATTCAGCGCGCCATTGCCGTACACGCCATTTAGAGCCCCCACCGTGGCATTGTTCACCGTGAGCACACCTGGCTCGTTGCTGGGGGTGGGGTCATCGTCGTTGCTGCCGCCACAGGCGACGAGCAGAACAGAGGTGGCAGCGAGGGCCGCGCAGGTTTTAAAGATAGAGTACATGGTGATGAGCGTCCGAAGATTGTTGATGGGGTTGCAGGGGGAGCTGCGCCCCGAGCGCTGGTCCCTGAACTGCATCGTATGAATCACCCCCACCAACGTACGTGCGCCTTGGCCTGCCCTGCACGTAGGACATAGGCGGGCAGCAATGTGCGCTGCACACGCCTCGCTCAGCACATCAACCCATCCCCCGTCAACGTGCCAACACCGCCGCCAGTGCTTTGCCCGTGTGCGTTCCCGCCGCCACCACGTCCTCCGGCGTAGCCGCCGCCACGATGCGCCCACCCGCATTGCCGCCCTCGGGCCCCAGGTCCAGGATCCAGTCGGCCTCGGCGATCACGTCCAGGTCGTGCTCGATCACGATCACGCTGTGGCCTCCATTGACCAGGCGGTGCAGCACGCGGATGAGCTTGTCCACGTCGGCCATGTGCAGGCCCACGGTGGGCTCGTCCAGCACATACAGCGTGTGCGGCGCCTTCTGGCCCCGGCGGCCCAGCTCGTCGCGCACCTTGGTAAGCTCGGTCACGAGCTTGATGCGCTGCGCCTCGCCGCCGCTCAGCGTCGGCGAAGGCTGGCCCAGCGTGAGATAGCCCAGGCCCACGTCCTGCAAGAGCTGCAGCGGGTGCGCAATGCTGGGCATGGTGGCGAAGAAGCCCACGGCCTCGTCCACCTCCATCTGCAGCACATCTCCAATGCTCTTGCCGCGCCAGGTGACGGCCAGCGTTTCGGGGTTGAAGCGCGCGCCGTGGCAGGTCTCGCAGGGCACCTTCACGTCGGGCAAAAAGCTCATCTCGATGGTGCGTACGCCCGCGCCTTCGCAGCCGGGGCAGCGGCCTTCGCCGGTGTTGAAGCTGAAACGCCCGGCCGCGTAGCCGCGTGCCTTGGCCTCCAGCGTTTCGGCAAACAGTTTGCGAATGGTGTCCCAAAAGCCGATGTAGGTGGCAGGACATGAACGCGGCGTTTTTCCGATGGGCGTCTGGTCGACTTCGAGCACGCGGTCGATGCTCTCGAAGCCCGAGAGGCCTGTGCAACCGACCAGAGGTGGTGCCTTGCCTGCATCCATCGCATCGCGCCCCGCCTTGGTACTGCGCTGCTGCACCCAGGCCTGCACGTTGGCCAGCAGCACGTCGCGCGCCAGGGTGGATTTGCCTGAGCCGCTTACGCCCGTCACCGCCACCAGGCGGTGCAGCGGCACGGTGGCCGTCACGTTCTGCAGGTTGTGCAGCTGCGCGCCATGCACGGTGAGCCAGCGCATGGCGGCGCGCTCCTTCGCCTCGGTCAGCGCGTCGGCCGCCAGCGATGCGGCCTGCGCGGCGCGCTTCTTGACGGCGGCGCTCTGGCGGCCGGTAGGGGCAGCGGCTTCGGCCCGGGCATAGGCGGCCGTGGCTTCGGCGCTGACCTCGCTGGCCGACATGCTGCGGCGCAACTGCAGCGGGTGCTTCATGGCGTGCAGCAGGTAGCGGCCGGTTTGCGAATCCTCCGCAGCCGTGATGTCGGCCACGCTGCCCTGTGCCACCAGGCGCCCGCCGCGTTTGCCGGCACTCGGGCCAATGTCGATGATGTGGTCGGCGCGGCGGATGGTGTCTTCGTCGTGCTCCACCACCACCAGCGTGTTGCCCTTGTCGCCCAGCTTGTGCAGGGCGTTGAGCAGGATCTGGTTGTCGCGCGCATGCAGGCCGATGGTGGGCTCGTCGAGCACGTAGCACACGCCCTGCAGGTTGCTGCCCAGCTGCGCGGCCAGGCGTATGCGCTGCGCCTCGCCACCGCTGAGCGTCGGTGCGCCACGGTCGAGCGTGAGGTAGCCCAGGCCGACTTCTTCGAGGAATTCGAGGCGGCTCTGGATCTCGGGCACGAGGTCGCGGGCGATGTCGCCTTCGCGCTGGGTCATGCCGCCTTCGATGCGCAGGGTTTCGATCCAGCGGCGCACATCGGTCACCGACAGCGCGGCGATGTCGGTGATGCCCACGCCTGCAAACTTCACAGCGCGGGCCGTGGCGTTCAGACGCGTGCCGTGGCATGTGGGGCAAGCGGTGTCCTGCAAATCTTCCACCTCGGGCTCGGCAAAGGTCTGCTCGCGGCCCTTTTCCTTGTCGTCCTGCACCGAGTCGTCAAACACCTTGCGCTGGTCTTTGGTGAGCTTGACGCCCGTGCCCACGCAGTCGGGGCACCAGCCGTGTTTGCTGTTGTACGAGAACAGGCGCGGGTCCAGCTCAGCATAGCTGGTGGCGCACACCGGGCAGGCGCGCTTGGTGGAGAACGCCTGCAGATGCCCAATACCCGCTGTGGGCAGGCCGCCCTCCATGGCCGCTGCCAATGTGTCGATGCTGCTGAGCACATGCACCACGCCCTTGCCGTGGGTGAGCGCATCGGCCAGCGCCGTGCGCAGTGCGGCCTCGTTCTCGGGAGAGACATCCAGGCTGGCCACGGGCAGTTCGATGGTGTGTTCCTTGAAGCGGTCGATGCGCGGGAAGTTGGTGGTGGGCAGGAAGTTGCCATCCACGCGCAGGTGCGTGTGGCCACGCGGGCGGGCCCAGTCAGCCAACTCTGTGTACACACCTTTGCGGTTCATCACCAGCGGTGCCAGCAGGCCGATGTGCTGACCCCGGAACTGGGTGAGCAATTGCGCTGCAATGCTCTCGGGCGTTTGCGGTTGCACGGCGGCGCCGTCTTTGGTGCAGTGCTGGGTGCCAAGCTTGACGTACAGCAGGCGCAGGAAGTGCCACACCTCGGTGGTGGTGCCCACGGTGGACTTGCGCCCGCCGCGTGACAGGCGCTGTTCGATGGCCACGGTGGGCGGGATGCCGTACACCGCATCTACCTCGGGTCGCCCGGCAGGCTGCACGATGCTCCGCGCATAGGCATTGAGCGATTCGAGGTAGCGGCGCTGGCCCTCGTTGAACAAAATGTCGAACGCCAGCGTGGACTTGCCCGAGCCGCTCACGCCCGTCACCACATTGAACTTGCCGCGCGGGATGTCGACGCTCAGGTTCTTGAGGTTGTGCTCCTTCGCGTTGATGATTTGTATGGCGTTTTTGGCCTCTGGCGCTTGATCCATAAGGGCCATGCGCTCCTTTTTTCGTAGCGCTGCGGCTTTTTCGTGGACTGAATGACCACCGATGCCTAGCGTCAGTTCGTAGTCACGCAGTGCCAGCCCGGTATGGGACGTGGCGTGCTGGCGTACATCCTCGGGCGTTCCCTCGGTCACGATCAGGCCGCCCGCGTAGCCGCCCTCCGGCCCCAGGTCGATCAGCCAGTCGCTGGCGCGGATCACATCGAGGTTGTGCTCGATGACGATGAGCGAATGCCCCGCGTCGATGAGCTTGCGCAGCGCGCGCATCAGCTTGGCAATGTCATCAAAGTGCAGGCCGGTGGTGGGCTCGTCAAACAAAAACAGCGTGCCCTTGCGCGCGATGGACTGGCGCGACTTGGATGCGCTGCGTGCTGCCTCGGCCAGGAAGCCTGCCAGTTTGAGGCGCTGCGCCTCGCCGCCGGACAGCGTGGGCACGGGCTGGCCCAGCGCCACGTACTCGAGACCCACATCAACGATGGGCTGCAGGGCGCGGATCACATCGCGGTCGCCCGCAAACAGGTCGACCGCCTCGGCAACGGTAAGGGCGAGCACGTCCGCCACGTTGAGGTTGCGCCCTCCCCGCTCGATGGTTATTTCCAGAATTTCGGGGCGGTAACGCTTGCCGTCGCAGTCGGGGCAGCGAAGGTACACGTCGGAGAGGAACTGCATTTCCACATGTTCGAAGCCCGAGCCGCCGCAGGTCGGGCAGCGCCCGTCGCCACTGTTAAAGCTGAACTTGCTGGCGGTGTAGCTGCGCTGGCGCGACAGCGGCGCCACCGCAAACAGCTCGCGGATGCTGTCCCACGCGCCCACGTAGCTCACGGGGTTGGAGCGGGCCGTCTTGCCAATCGGCGACTGGTCCACAAACACCACGTCCGATAGATGGTCCGCCCCCAGCATGCGGTCGTGCGCGCCCGGGGTGTCGGTGGCCTTGCCAAAATGGCGCAAGAGTGCGGGGGCCAGCACGTCCTGGATCAGGCTCGACTTGCCCGAGCCGCTGACACCAGTGACGGTGACCAGCCGCTGCAGCGGGAACTCGACCGACACGTTCTGCAGGTTGTGCTCGCGCGCGCCTTCGAGGATGAGGCGCGGCGTGGATTCGGTGACCATGCGCTTGAAGCCAAAGCCCACATGTTTGCGCCCGCCCAGGTAAGCGCCCGTGAGCGTGTCGGCGTTGCGCAAATCGGCCGTGGTGCCATCAAACACGATCTGCCCGCCCAGGCGGCCCGGGCCGGGGCCCATGTCGATCATGCGGTCGGCCGCGAGCATCACGGCGGGGTCGTGCTCCACCACCACCAGCGTGTTGCCCGCATCGCGCAGGCGCAGCATGGCTTCGGTGATGCGGTGCATGTCGCGCGGATGCAGGCCGATGCTGGGCTCGTCCAATACAAACAGCGTGTTGACGAGCGAGGTTCCAAGCGCCGTGGTCAGGTTGATGCGCTGCACCTCACCGCCGCTCAGCGTGCGGCTTTGCCGGTCAAGCGTGAGGTAGCCAATGCCCACATCGCACAGGTATTTAAGGCGGGTGGTGATTTCTGCGTGCAGCAGCTTCAGCGCCTGCGCGTCGCCGCCCTTGGCATCGTCACCCACCGGCAGCTGCATGCGGTCAAAAAACTGGCGCAGGCGGTCAATCGGCAGCAGCATCAGGTCGTGCAGGCACAGGCCGGGCAAGGCCTCCAGTTGCTCGCGCGACCACTGCACGCCCTCCGGCATGAACCGCTTGCCAGGCTCCAGCACCGCATCGGCGTCTTCCTTGCGACCAATGCGCCAGAGCAGGCTTTCGGTTTTGAGCCGCGCGCCCGCACAGGTGGGGCACGGCGTGTAGCTACGGTACTTGGACAAGAGCACGCGGATGTGCATCTTGTAGGCCTTGCTCTCCAGGTACTCGAAGAAGCGCTTGATGCCGTACCACTGCTTGCTCCACTGCCCGTCCTTGTAGCCCGGCGCGCCACCGATCACCCATTTCTTCTGGTCGTCAGTGAGCTTGTACCAGGGCGTGTCGCGCGGGATGCCAGCCGTCTCGGCATGGCGCATGAGGTCGTCCTGCGCCTCTTTCCACGCGGGGGTCTGGATGGTCTTGATGGCGCCCGCGCGCAGCGTGAGCTTGTCGTTGGGGATGACGAGGCCATAGTCCACGCCGATCACCCGGCCAAAGCCCCGGCAGCTGTCGCACGCGCCCACGGCGGAGTTGAAAGAGAAGGCCGACGGAATGGGGTCGCTGTAGCGCAGGTCGCTGTCGGGGCAGTGCAGGCCTGTGGAAAAGCGCCAGAGTTCTGGTTCGCCCTCATCCACGAGCCGATAAACATTCAAACGACCCGTGCCACGTTTCAGCGCAACTTCAATCGCCTCGATGACGCGCACTTTTTCTGCATTGCCCAGACGGAACCGGTCGGCCACCACGTCGAGCACCTTGCGCGGGCCGGTGGGAGTGGCCACCTCGCGCTCGGCCTGCACCTTGGTGAAGCCGCTGGCGGACAGCCATTGCTCGACCTGTTCGGCGCTGGTACCTCCGGGCAACTCCACAGGGAAGGTCAGGACGATGCGTGGGTCGTCCGCCGCAATACAACGCGCTGCCAGCTCGGCGTAGATGGTTTCGGGCGTGTCGTGCCGCACCGGCTGCGCCGTCTGCTTGTCAAAGAGCTGGCCTGCGCGTGCGAACAGCAGCTTCAGGTGGTCGTTCAACTCCGTCATCGTGCCCACGGTGGAGCGGCTGGAACGCACCGGGTTGGTCTGGTCGATGGCAATGGCCGGGGGCACGCCCTCGACCTTGTCCACGGCGGGCTTGTCCATGCGGTCGAGGAACTGGCGTGCGTAGGCGCTGAAGGTCTCCACGTAGCGGCGCTGGCCCTCGGCATAGAGCGTGTCAAACACCAGACTGGACTTGCCCGAGCCGCTGGGCCCCGTGACCACCGTGAGTTCACCGGTGCGGATGTCCAGATCCAGGTTCTTGAGGTTGTGCTGGCGTGCGCCGCGGATACGGATCAGTCCCTGGGTCATGGAAGCAGTCTTTTGGGGGTGAGGCGAAATATTCTAGGGATGCACTGGCCCCTCTGCCCCGGGGCTGGCGAGTACCCTTGAATCGTGCTGCGGTGCTATTGGGCTCACGTCAATCTGTAACGGTGTGTTCCGCTCAGAAAAAACCCTTGGAGGGGTGGCGAGGCATGCGTTTAGACTGCCTTTTTAACAAGAGGAGACAGCCATGAACCAATGGCAAACACTGTGGGCCAGCGCTGCCCTCGCGCTATCGGTGTGCACCACCGGCCACGCACAGATCCAGATTGGCCAGACGGCAGGCTTCTCCGGCCAGGTCGCGGCCGGCGTGAAGGAGACCACCGACGGCGCCCTGCTGTACATCGATTCCATCAACGCCAAGGGCGGCGTCAACGGCCAGAAGATCGAGCTGACCTCGCTCGACGACAAGTTTGACCCCAAGATCGCAGCCGAAAACGCGCGCAAACTGATCGAAGAAAACAATGTGGCGGCGCTGTTTCTCACGCGCGGCACACCCCACACCGAAGCCATCATCCCGCTGCTGGAGAAACACGGCGTTGCGCTGGTGGGCCCCTCCACTGGCGCCATGGTGCTGCACCAGCCGGTGCGCAAATATGTGTTCAACGTGCGCGCCACCTACCAGCGCGAAGCCGAAAAGGCGATGACCCATCTCGCCTCCATGGGCATCACGCGCATTGCGCTGGTGTATGCGGATGACAGCTTTGGCGCCGATGGTGTGGCGGGCGCGCAAAAGGGCCTGACGGCGGCCAAGCTCACCCCGGTGGTGCTGGAAAAATTTGACCGCGCCAAGCCCGACTTTGCCCCCATCGTCGCCAAGATCGCCAAGGCCGACACCCAGGCCGTGCTGATGGTGGCGTCAGGGTCAGCGGTGGTGGACGCAGGCACCGCACTGCGCGCAGCGGGGTCGGCAGCGCAGATCGTGACGCTGTCCAACAATGCCTCAGGTGGCTTCATCAAGAGCCTGGGCGCCAATGCACGCGGCGTGATCGTGACGCAGGTGTACCCCAACGAGCGTGCATTGACCTACGGCATGGTGAAAGAAGCCCAAGAGCTGGCCAAGGCCAAAGGCCTGACCGAAATCAGCCCCGCGATGCTGGAAGGCTTTGCCGCCGCCAAGGTGCTGGTAGAAGGCCTCAAACGCGCAGGCCCCAAGCCCAGCCGCGAAAAGATCCATGCGGCGCTGGAAAGCATCAAGAAGTTTGATCTGGGCGGGCTGGAAGTGAGCTACGGCCCGGACGACCACACCGGCCTGGACTTTGCCGATCTCTCCATCATTGGCACTGACGGCCGGTTCCGCCGTTGAAAGCAGGAGGCACTGCAGCGCGACAGTGCATTCACCATTGAAGACGCCAAGCACGTCAAGCTGACGCGAAACTGTTCTCCGGTTCACCAGCAGGGCTTCGTCCGGGCCTACGTGTTTCTACGGATTGTCCGTCACAATTTGCAACTATATTCGAGGCAAATCCACGGACAAAGCACACGCATGAAATTCACGCATTGGTTGAGCGCGGGCGCCACTCTGGCTCTCTTTCTTACGGGGTTGGCACAGGCCCAGGTGCTGATCGGGCAGACCGTGGGCATCACCGGGTCGGCGGCGGCCACGGTGGCCGAATCAATGCGGGGTGCGGCGCTGTACATCGACAACGTCAATGCCAAAGGCGGAGTGGGCGGTCAGAAGGTGGAGGTGATCTCGCTGGACGACAAGTTCGACCCCAAACTGACCCTGGAAAACACCCGCACCCTCATCGAACAACGCGGCGTTATCGGCATGTTCATGACCCGTGGTACGCCCCATACCCAGGGCATCGTGCCGGTACTGGAGCAGCACGGCGTGGCGCTGGTGGGCCCCTCTACCGGCGCCATGGTGCTGCATGAGCCGGTCAGCAAGTACATCTTCAACGTGCGCGCCACCTACCAGCGCGAGGTGGAAAAGGCAATCACCCACCTCAACACCCTGGGCATGACACGCATTGGTGTGGTGCATGTGGACGACACCTTCGGGGCCGACGGCCTGGCTGGCGCGCTGATCGGCTTCAAGGCCAACAACATCGAAGCGCTGTTCATCGAGAAGTTTGACCGCGCCAAGCCCGACTACTCGGCCATTGCGCTGCGGGTGTCGCAAAAGCAGCCGCAGGCTGTGATCTTCATTGGCACCGGCGCGGCGGTGGTGGACGGTATCAAGGCCCTGCGCGCAGCGGGCGTGTCGGGGCAGATCGTGACGTTGTCCAACAACGCATCGGGCGGGTTTGTGAAGGCGCTGGGGGACAGCGCACGCGGCGTGGTGGTGACGCAGGTGTTTCCTTCGGAGCGGTCGCTCAGCTACGCGGTGATCAAGGAAGCCATGGACCTGGCCAAAGCCAAGGGCGTGGGCGACTTGACCCCAGCGATGGTGGAAGGTTTTGTCAGCGCCAAGGTGCTGGTGGAAGGCATCAAACGCGCAGGCCCCAAGCCTGACCGCGCGCGCCTGCATGCGGCGCTTGAGGGCATCAAGAAGTTCGACCTGGGCGGGCTGGAGCTGTCGTACAGCCCCACCGACCACACGGGGCTGGATTTTTCGGACCTGTCGATCATTGGGAGCGACGGGCGGTTTAGGAGGTAAACCCCCTGAGCGGCTTCGCCGCTTCCCCCTCAGGGGGACGCCTCCAGCGGCCCGGCAAAGCCGGTTCCGCGGTGGCGCTGGTATTGGGCGCGCCGGTATCGGTCATTTGCGGGCATGTCAGCGCAGGGGCAGACAAAGCGACAACCCCTTTGTCAAGTTGGCACGTTGAATCTGAAGTACAGGTTTCAGGCTGAGTGTCTCGAAGCCTCGCGTGGCTCTCACAGAATGCCCACCCGTCAATCATTGGCGTAGATATCCACGTCCTTCGTCTCGCGCAGCAGCAGCCCGCCCACCACCGCCGTGGCGCCCGCGACGAGCACTGGGTACCACAGGCCGCTGTACATGTTGCCCGTCTGCGTGACGATGACGAAGGACAGGATGGGCAGCAGGCCGCCAAACCAGCCATTGCCGATGTGGTACGGCAGACTGAGCGAGGTGTAGCGAATGCGCGTGGGAAACATCTCCACCAGCATCGCGGCGAGCGGGCCGTACACCATGGCCACCAGCACCATCAGGTAGCTCAGCAGGGCCATCACCAGCAGGGTGTTGATGCGCGCAGGGTCTGCCTGCGTGGGGTAGCCCGCGCCTGCCAGGGCGTGACCCACTGCCTGTCGAAATGCGGTGGCGTTGCGGCGGGCCTCATCGGCTGGGACATCGTGGGCGATGGGGCTGGCGATTTCGGTGGCGCCAATGCGCACCAGCGCCTGGCCCGGTGTGCCGGCAGGGTCGGTGTCGTAGCTCACCGACTGGGCCGCCAACATCTGCCTGGCCAAATCGCAGGCACTGGCGACCCGCGCCGTGCCCGCGGGGTTGAACTGGACCGAGCAGTCGGCAGGGCTGACCACGACTACCACGCGGTTGCGCGCCTGCGCGTCGGCCAGGGCCGGGTTGGCCGCCCACGCCAGCGCCTGGAACACCGGAAAGTACGTGGCCGCCGCCAGCACGCATCCCAGCATGATGATGGGCTTGCGCCCCACCCGGTCTGACAGCGTGCCAAACACAATAAAAAGTGGCGTGCCGATGAGCAGCGCCACGGCCACCATCAGCTGCGCCGTGGTGGCGTCTACCTTGAGCTGCTGGGTAAGAAAAAGCAGCGCATAGAACTGCCCCGTGTACCAGACAACGGCCTGCCCCGCCGTCAGCCCCACCAGGGCCAGCAGCACCACGCGCAGGTTCTTCCAGCGCCCGAATGACTCGGACACCGGCGCCAGCGACGTGCGCCCCTGCGCCTTCAGCCGCGCAAATGCGGGCGATTCGTCCAGTGACAGCCGTATCCACACCGACACCACCAGCAGCACGATGGACACCAGAAACGGAACGCGCCAGCCCCAGTCGGCAAACACTTCTTCGCCCAACACCGTGCGCGTGCCCACAATGACCAGCAGCGACATGCACAGCCCCAGCGTGGCTGTGGTCTGTATCCACGCCGTGTAGGCGCCCCGCCGACCGTGCGGCGCATGCTCGGCCACGTAGATGGCGGCGCCCCCGTATTCGCCCCCCATGGCCAGCCCCTGCAGGAGCCGCAGGCCGATGAGGATGACCGGCGCGGCCACACCAATGCTGCCGTATGTGGGAAGCACGCCCACGATGAACGTGGACAGGCCCATGATGAGGATGGTGACCAGGAAGGTGTATTTGCGCCCGATCATGTCGCCCAGCCGCCCGAACACCAGGGCACCCAACGGCCGCACGACGAAACCCGCAGCAAACGCCAGCAGGGCAAAGATGAAAGCAGCGCCAGCGTCCAGCGGACTGAAAAACTGGCGCGCGATGATGGCCGCCAGCGAGCCATACAGATAAAAGTCGTACCACTCGAACACCGTGCCGAGCGACGACGCAAACACGACTTTTCTTTCCTCCCGCGTCATGGCGCGGGCGGCGGCAGCGTCAGCCATGGCTGTTTGTCTCCAAAAGGGGCGACTTGGCTTTTTGTTGTGGTTGCGTAAAAGCGAGAGGCTGCAGACGTCACCTGTCAGCCAACCCAACGCCCGCCCATTCTTGAAGCTCTCACTGACCCCGTTCTGACAGCCGCCGTGCCCGGGTGCACACACCGCACCACACCACCTCACACCCATGGAGCGTTGCCTTCTGAGCGAGCAAGCCGCTGCAGCCCGGGCCGGCGCACGCCCTTTCAGTGCCCCCTTTGCGGCGCGTCCGCCCAGGCTGTCCGGTGTTTCAGCCCGCCTTGGGCGCCAGACCCGAGGGCACCCGGGGAGCGCTGTCCCAGTCACCCCCGGCAAACCACGCGTCGCCGTCCAGATAGGCCCGCAGCATGGGCAGGCCGTCCAGCCCCCAAAAGAGCTTGTCGTCCACCCCAAACGCAGGCACTCCGAACACACCCGCAGCTTGCGCCGCCTGGGTGTTGGCGCGCAGCAGCGCCTTGGGCGCTTCGCCGGTTGGGTCTTGGCCCGCCGTGCGCACCTGCTCGCTCAGTTCTGCCGCCAGCGCGTCCAGACGCCCGGCGTCCAGCGCATCGAGCCCGCCCTGCCACACGTGCCGCAACACCGCGCCCGCCACAAAGCGGTTGATGTGGCCGTCGTCACTGCAGGCCAGCGCCAGGCGCAGCAGCGGCAGCGGGTTGAACGGATGGCGGGCAGGCATCGTGAGCGGCGTGCCCTGCGCGTGGCCCAGCCAGGTCACATGGCGGTAGGTCCAGTCGCGCTTGGGCGCAATACCCGCCGGGCCTGGGTTGCCATGCTGCTGCAGCAGCGCACCCAGCAGTACGGGCTGGTAGGCCACGCTGTAGCTCAGGCCCTCCAGCGCCTCGGGCAGGCGCTCAAACGCCAGCCAGGCGTAGGGCGAGATGAAGTCCAGATAAAACGTGATGCGCTTCATGGTTCAGCCTTCTCCGTTGTTTGCAACGCTGGCACAGCAATGCCCGCGCGGTCCAGCAACTGCAGCCAGATGCCGCGCCGCAGGTGTGCGTCGGCACGCGACCAGATGCGGATCTCGTCCAGCGTGCGAAAACAGCCCTCGCAGTGGCTGCGGTCAGCGGACATGCGGCACACCGAAATGCAGGGTGATGGCACAGCTTCGGCGTTTTCAGCATCAAAATGGCCGCTAGCGCTTATCTGTAAAGCGCGAGAAGCTAGCAAATCAATAGCATTCATGCTGCAACCTCAGGTGCAACCACCTGCACCACATCCACCACGGGCGCACCGGTCAGCCGCTGAAGGTCGCTGGGGTGCAGCGCAAACACGCTGTGCGGATGCCCCGCCGCCGCCCACACCACGTCAAAGCGCAACAGGTCCTGGTCGATGAGCGTGACAGGCGGCGTGGCGTGCGCCACGGGCGACACGCCGCCGATGGAGAAGCCCGTGCGGCATTTCACAAACTCGGCATCGGCCCGGCCTATCTTGCCGCCCACATGGGCCTCCACCTTCTTCTCGTCCACCCGCCGGTCGCCCGAGGTGACCACGAGCACGGCCACGTCGTCGCTCTTGCGGCGAAAGATGATGCTCTTGGCGATCTGGCCCAGCGCCACGCCCAGTTGATCGGCCGCCTGCTGCGCAGTGCGTGCGGCGTCGTCAAGCATGCGTGGCGCATGGGGGTGACACAACCGCAGCAGCTCGGCAGCCACTCTTTCGGTACTCTCAGGGAAGGTGTTCATGACAAGCGATGCAATACAGGACAGGAAGACTGGAAACCAGGGCCCACGGCGGGCGAAACGACTTGCAGACGGAGCATGCCGGGGCACAAGACTGTAATGCGCGCACGGTTACAGTGTGGCCCTGCCATCGATTGTCCATGAAGCTGCTTCGCGCCTGCCTGTTCTTGTGCCTCCTCGCAGGCACCCTGCCCTTTGCCTGGGCCACGCCCATCGTGCTCAAGGCGCACCCACAAGGTTTGTCGCTCGCCGAAACCGGCCAGCTGCTCTGGCTTGCCGACGACAGCGGCACGCTGACGCTGGACGAGGTGCTTGACCCCGCCCACGCGGCACGCTTCAAACCCATGCCGCCCACACAGCGGCAGGGCGACAGCACACAGTCCTACTGGTTCAAGGTGGAGCTTGAGCAGCGCGCACAGTCTGCAGACTGGGTTCTGGCCACACAGACCACCGCTCTCAAGGATGTGCGTTTTTATGGCCCGTTCGACGCCAACGGCCAGGCCCTGGCTCCGCCGGTGCACACGGGCCTGTCACAGCCCTTCTCCACCCGGCCCCTGGGCAGCGAGCGCTACCTTATGCGCCTGCTCTTGCCCGGGCCAGGCACCTACACGGTCTATGCGCGGGTTTACGCCGAAACGACTCCCCTGCTCGGTCTGTCGGTCTGGGACACGGCCGAATACCTGCAATGGCGGCAGCACAAGCGGTTGTTCGATGGCATCTGCTACGGCATTTTGCTGGCGTTGCTGGTCTACAACCTCGCCCTCGCGGGCATCTTTCGCGACCCCACCTATGGTTTCTACGTCGGCCAGTGCGCATTTGCACTGCTGACGCTGGCCAGCTACAACGGCCATGCGGCCCACTATCTGTGGGGCCAGTGGCCCTGGTGGCAAGAGCGCGGCAATGTGGTGCTGCCCAGTTTGTGGATGGTCTTTGGCACGCTGTTTGCGCGCAGTTTTCTCGACACGCGGCGGGTGCCATGGCTGGACTGGCTGATGCTGGCCATGGGGGTGCTGTCGGGGTTCACGGCGCTGTTGGGGTTGCTGGGCCTGTTTGGCACAGCCCAGACCTTGAACGAAATCATCGCCAGTGTGGGTACGGTGCTCGCCGTTTTGGCGGGCGTGGTCATCCTGCGGCGCGGCTTCACGTCGGCGCGGTGGTACCTGGGCGGCCAGGCTGTGCTGTTCGTGACGGTGTTGTTGGTGGTGCTGGTCAACTGGGGCGCTATCCATGCGCCCTTCATCCTGTCCAACGGCCTGCAGATCGGCGTGGCGGCCGAGATGGTGGTGTTCGCCATCGCACTGGGCAGCCGCATCAGTGGCATGCGCACTTCCCAGATCGAACTGCGCCTGCACGCCGCCCACCTGGCCGAAGCCGCCGCCACCGACCCGCTGACTGGGTTGGCCAACCGCTCGGGGTTGGCCCAGGGCGCGGCGCGGGTTCTGTCTGACGGCGCCGCACACGCTCTGATGTTGCTAGACCTCGACCGCTTCAAGCCCATCAACGATACACACGGACATGACGCAGGCGACGCGGTGCTGCGTGAAGTGGCCACGCGCCTGCAGGCGCACGTTCGGGCGGGCGACATCGTTGCACGGCTGGGTGGCGACGAATTCGTGGTCCTGCTCGCGCAACCCTTGTCCCGACAGCAGTTGGCACTGCTGGCCCGGCGCGTGGACGCGGCCGTGCGACAGCCGGTGGATTTTCAGGGCCAGGCGCTCACCATAGGGGCCAGCACCGGCATCGCGTGCAGCCCACAGGACGGCCGCACCTTGACCGAGCTGATCCGCTGCGCCGACCAGGCCATGTACCAGGCCAAGCAGGCCCGCAGCGGCCATGCCTTTTACGAGGCGGAGAAAAGGGATTGAAGCGGCCAGAGGCTGCGTGAACACCCACAAGCCCCTGAGCACGGGCTGCCACCGCGCTCAGGGCGCAGGGCGCGTCAGCTGTTTCGCTTATTGAGCACCGCCACCGCCACGCGCGACCCCGAACGGCGGCCCAGGTAGTCGCTGATATACGCGCCCGCATCGATGAGTTTGTCGAGGTCAATGCCCGTATCGATACCCATGCCCTGCAGCATGTAGACCACGTCTTCGGTGGCTACATTGCCAGTGGCCCCCTTGGCATAGGGGCAGCCGCCCAGCCCCGCCACGGACGACTGGAAGTTCCATACGCCCAGCTGCAGCGCCGCCAGCATGTTGGACAGCGCCTGGCCGTAGGTGTCGTGAAAGTGGCCCGATACATCGCCAATGCCAAAGTGCTGCAACGTCGCCTCCAGCGCCTTCTGCACCTTGCGCGGCGTGCCCACGCCAATGGTGTCGGCCACGTCCACGCGCTGCACACCAATGCCCTTGAGCAAGCCCGCCAGGTACGCCACACGCTCGGGCGCAATGTCGCCTTCGTACGGGCAGCCCACGGTGCAGCTCATCGCGCCCCGCACGCGGATGCCTGCGGCCAAAGCAGCTTCGACCACTGGCGCAAACCGCTCGATGCTCTCAGCAATGCTGCAGTTGATGTTCTTCTGGCTGAAGGCCTCGCTGGCCGATCCGAAAACGACGATTTCATCAGGCTTGTCGAGCACCGCCGCCTCAAAGCCTTTGAGGTTGGGCGTAAGCACCGAATACGCCACGCCCGCCTGGCGCGCGACGCCTTCCATCACCTCGTGGTTGTCGGCCATTTGCGGCACCCACTTGGGGCTAACGTAGCTGGTGACCTCGATCTCTTTCAGGCCCGCCTGCTGCAGCCGGTGCACCAGCTCGATCTTGACGGCGGCAGGCACGGGGGTCTTTTCGTTTTGCAGGCCGTCGCGCGGGCCGACATCGATCAAGCGTACGCGAGAGGGGATGGAGGAGGTCATGGGAAATCCTGAAAGAAATAAAGGCGCGGGATTCAATAGCCGCGCGCCGGGTTGACAACACCTGCAACGGCCTCACCCCGCTGCAGCGCCGCCATCTTGCGGGCGATCTGGGCAATGCTTTCGTCGCGCAGCGTGCGTGCCGAGGTGTGGGGTGTGATGGTGATGCGCGGGTGGTTCCAGAATGCGTGGCCTGCAGGCAGTGGCTCGGTGCGGAACACATCCAGCGTGGCGCCCGCCACATGGCCACTGTCGATGGCGGCCAGCAGGTCCTCGTCCACCAGGTGCGCGCCCCGCGCCACGTTGATGACGTGGGCGCCCGGCAGCAGGCGCGCGAGGGTGTCCTTGTTGATCACATCGGCCGTGTCGGGCGTGAGCGGCAGCAGGTTGACCAGCACGCGGCTGGCCGCCAGAAAGTCGTCGAACTGCTCCGCGCCACTGAAGCCACGCACGCCGTCGATGGCCTTGGAGCTGCGGCTCCATCCGTTGATGGGGAAATCGAACTGCGCCAAGGCCTTGGCCACACGTTCGCCCAGCACACCGAGGCCCATCACGCCGATGGGGTAGTCACTGCGCAGGCGCGGCTTGCGGTAGCCCCAGCGCCCGGCCGCCATGTCGGCCTCATAGCCATCGAACTCACGAAAGTGGCGGATGACCGCGTGGCACACGTATTCGGCCATCTGCACGGCCATGCCCGCATCGTCCAGCCGCACCACCAGCGCTGCGGGCGGCAGGCGCAGCTTGAGCAGCCCATCCACACCCGCGCCGATGTTGAACAGGGCCTTCAAGCCCGGCTGCTCGTCCATGAACTGCTGGGGCGGCGCCCAGACCACGGCGTAGTCGGCCTGCGGCGCGCCCGGTTGCCACACGGAAATGTCAGCGCCGGGCAAAGCGGCGGAGAGCCCCTGGAGCCAGGGCTCGGCCTTGGTGTCGGTACAGCAAAAGGTGATTTTCATGGCGGGCAAGGGTAACGGGATTGCAAGCTGTGTGCTGTCATGCGGGTTATCGTCCCCGTTCGCCCTGAGCTTGTCGAAGGGCTGTCCGCAAACGCGCCCCGGCTTCGACAGGCTCAGCCCGAACGGGTGGGTTTGCTTCGCGCAGCTGGTGCCAGTGCCCTGGCTTCGACAGGCTCAGCCCGGACGGGTGGCGGTGCAGGAAGCCCGACACGCCAGAACCCGGCCAGATTCCGTCAAACCTTTTCAGCCACCACCAGCTTGAGCAACTCAGCCCCTTCCGTCACCTGATCGCCGGGCGCGTACAGCAGCTCGGCCACCACGCCATCGACCGGGGCGGCAATGGTGTGCTCCATCTTCATGGCTTCCATCACCGCCAGCGGCTGGCCCTTGGTCACAGCATCGCCCGCCTTCACGGCAAACGACACCACCTTGCCCGGCATCGGGGCCGTCAGGCGTCCGCCTTCGGCCGCTGCCTCGCCCGCGTGGGCCAGCAGGTCGATGGCGGTGATCTGCGTGGCGCCCAGCGGGGTGAAGACATGGTCGACCTCGCCCTGGGCATACACCGCGGCGCGGGTGCGCTGGCCTGCAAACTGCAATTCGACGCCCTGCACCACAGCGTTGAACACCAGGGGCCCCGCCACGGCGGTGTCGCCCTCGCCAATGGCCAGATGCAAGCCGCCGCCGCGCTCGTAGGTCAGCCAGGCCTTGGCATGTTCGCCGCCGAACTCGAACTCAAAGCGGCGCTGCACCACGCCATGCGTGTGGAAACCATCGCGGCGGCTGAACGGGTCCACGCCTTCGCTGGCGCGTTCATTCAGCACGGCCTGCGCCACGGCAGCGGCAGCGGCCAATGGCAAGCCCACACTTTCCTGGTGGAACAACACGGCCTGCTCGCGCGGGATGAGCGCGGTGTCGAGGTTGGCCCTGGCAAACGAGTCGGTGCGTGCCACGCGGCGCAAAAACTGCACATTGGTCGCCAAGCCCACGATGTGGGTCTGGGCCAGCGCTTCGTCAAGCCGCGCCAGCGCCTGCTCGCGCGTGTCGCCATGCACGATGAGCTTGGCCACCATGGAGTCGTAGAACGGGCTGATCGCATCGCCCTGGCGTACACCGGAATCGACCCGCACGGAGCCCCGCTCGAAGGTCACGCACTCGGGCAGGCCGTACACATTGAGCGAACCCGTGGCAGGCAGGAAGTTGTTGTCAGGGTTCTCGGCGCAGATACGCGCCTCGATGGCGTGGCCTGTGATGCGCAGCTCGTGTTGCTGCAGCGGCAGCGGATCGCCCGAAGCCACGCGCAGTTGCCACTCCACCAGGTCCTGCCCGGTGATGGCCTCGGTCACGGGGTGCTCCACCTGCAGGCGGGTGTTCATCTCCATGAAGAAGAAGTTCATCGAGCCGTCAGCACGCTGCTCGACGATGAACTCGACGGTGCCCGCGCCCACATAGTTCACCGCACGCGCGGCTGCCACAGCGGCATTGCCCATCTGCTGGCGCATGGCCTCGGTCATGCCAGGCGCAGGGGCCTCCTCCAGCACCTTCTGGTGGCGGCGCTGCACCGAGCAGTCGCGCTCGAACAGGTACACGTAGTTGCCCAGCGTGTCGCCAAACACCTGGATCTCGATGTGGCGCGGGCGCTGCACGTATTTTTCGATGAGCACCGCATCGTCGCCAAAGCTGTTGATGGCCTCGCGCTTGCACGAGTCGAGCGCGGCGGCAAAGTCCTCGGCCTTGTCCACGGCGCGCATGCCCTTGCCACCACCGCCCGCGCTGGCCTTGATGAGCACGGGATAGCCAATGCGGTCGGCCTCGCGCTGCAGCAGGGCCGGGTCCTGGTCGCTGCCGTGGTAGCCAGGCACCAGCGGCACGCCGGCCTTTTCCATGAGCTGCTTGGACTCGGCCTTGAGGCCCATGTCCTTGATGGCCGAAGGCGGTGGGCCGATGAAGACCAGGCCCGCGTCGGCGCAGGCCTGCGCAAACTCTTCGTTCTCGCTCAAGAAACCGTAGCCAGGGTGGATGGCTTGCGCGCCCGTGGCCTGGGCGGCGTCGATGATGCGCTCCCAGCGCAGGTAGCTGTCCTTGGGCGCACTGCCGCCGATGTGTACGGCCTCGTCGCACACAGCCACATGTTTGGCGCCTGCATCGGCGTCGGAATATACGGCGACAGTTTTAACGCCGAGGCGTTTGGCGCTCGCAGCCACACGGCATGCGATCTCACCGCGATTGGCAATCAGAATTTTTGTAAACATTTAAGCCACTCCAGGGGAGCCAGAAAGAGAACGGGAAACGCGGCGCAGCACCGCGCGCAAAAACTTGAACAGCACCACCAGCAGCAGCACCGAGACCACCACCATCACTACCAGCGCCACACCAAACGCCACGGGGTGCTGCGTGGCCAGCCAGACCACGGCCACCACCAGGCCGTCCTCAAAGAACGACATGCCCCAGTTGGAAAAAGGCTCTGGCGATGTGTTGATGGCCGCGCGCGTGGTCATCTTGGTGGCCAGCGCCGTGGCGGAGAGCGAGCCCCCCAGCAGTCCTGCCATCACAGCCATGGTGGCGTTGTCGGCGCCAAACACACCAAAGGCAAGCGCAGCCCCTGCGGGCACACGAATGAAGGCGTGGACAGCGTCCCAAGCGCTGTCCAGCCAGGGCACTTTGTCGGCAAAAAACTCCACCAACATCAAGCTTCCCGCCACCGCCAACACCAGAGGACTTTGCAACACCTGCAGCCCTGCAGGCAGCGCCAGCCATCCACCCGCACCCATCAAACCCACGATGAACACCACCGCATAAAGCCGAAAGCCGCTGGCCCACCCCAAAGCCGCCGCCAGGGCCAGCAGGCTGGGCATGTCAAGCTTCTGGGTCACCTCGGCCATGCCGCCCGCCACGTCGCGAGCGGCGCCCGCATCCACGTGCAGGCCCACGGTGTGCAACCACTGAACGATGTGCAGCCAGAGCGCGTCCATAGAGGGTTCTTTAAGCGCGGTGCGTCACACCGACAACCAGGCTGGTTTGCGCTTGTTCAGGAACGACTGCACGCCTTCCTTGCCCTCGTCGCTGGCGCGGATGTCAGCAATGCCCTGTACGGTAGCTGCGATCAGGCCTGCGTTGATCTCGCGCTCTGCCACATCCATCACCAGTTTCTTGCAGGCGCGCACGGCGTTGGGGCTGGCGATGGTCAGGGCTTTAAGCAGTTCATCGACCTTGGCGTCCAGTTGCTCAGCGGCCACTACCTCGTGCACAAAACCGATGCGCAACGCCTCGCCAGCATCAAAGCGCTCCGCCGTGAGGAAGTAGCGGTGCGCAGCCCGCGCGCCCATGGCGCGAATCACATACGGGCTGATGGTGGCGGGGATGAGGCCCAGCTTGACCTCGCTAAGACAAAAGCCCGCCGTGTCCACCGCCACCGCCATATCGCACGCGGCCACCAGGCCCATGCCGCCTGCGTACACATCGCCCTGCACGCGGGCTATTGTCGGCTTGGGGCACTCGTAGATCACGCGCAGCATCTCGGCCAGCTTGCCCGCGTCAGCGATGTTCTCGTCCCGCGTGTAGTCGGCCATGCGGCGCATCCAGTTGAGGTTGGCGCCTGCGCAAAAGGCGGGCCCTTCGGCAGCGAGCACCACAGCGCGCACATCGGCGCGGCTGCCCACATCCACAAAGGCAGCCGTGATCTCGGCAATGACCTCATCGCTGAAGGCGTTGCGGATTTCGGGCTGCGTGAGCGTGATGCGCGCCACGGCGCCGGTTTGGGTGATGGACAGGTTCTGGCTCATGGCTTGGACGGGTTTTGCAGGAAGTAGACAAGGTCCAGCTCTGGGCATGGCTGGCCCAACGCGGTCAGCGCCGCTGTGATCTGGCCTCGGTGGTGCGTGCCGTGGTTGAACACGTGCGCCAGGGTGGCTGCGAACGGCAGCGATGCCGCCGTGCCGCGCATGGTGGTGTAGTTGAGCGTGCCGTTCCAGCGGTCTGGAGAGAACGAAGCGATCAGCGGTGCCCAGCGGGCAGCGCCTTCGCGCAGCCGGGCATCCAGCTGCGCACGGTCGGTTTCAAGTTCAGCATCCAGCGCCACCTTGGGCGAGATGCCTTCGGCAAACCGCACGAACCACAGATGGTGCTCACCCACCAGCAGGTGGTTGAGCGTGCCGTGGATGCTTTTAAAGAACAGGCCCACATCACGCCGATAAGCCTCCTCCGGCAGCGCCCGTACCGCATCGAGCACCCGCGCCGTGGCCCACACGTTGTAGCGTGCGAGCTGGGTGAAGTGGGCAACAGCGTCCATGGCGGCTCCAGCGTGGGCTACATGCGGAACAGGCCGAACTTCGTGTCTTCAATCGGCGCGTTGCGCGTGGCGGCCAGGCCCAGCGCCAGCACGCGGCGGGTGTCGGCCGGGTCGATCACGCCGTCGTCCCACAGGCGGGCAGTGGCGTAGTAAGGATGGCCCTGGTCTTCGTACTGGCGGCGGATGGGGGCCTTGAAGGCTTCTTCTTCCTCCATGCTCCACTGCCCGCCCTTGGCCTCGATGCCATCGCGCTTGACGGTGGCCAGCACGCCCGCAGCCTGGTCGCCGCCCATGACGCTGATGCGCGCGTTGGGCCACATCCAGAGGAAGCGGGGCGAGTACGCGCGGCCGCACATGCCGTAGTTGCCGGCGCCAAAGCTGCCGCCGATGATGATGGTGAACTTGGGCACGCTGGCCGTGGCCACAGCCGTGACCATCTTGGCGCCGTTGCGGGCGATGCCTTCGTTCTCGTACTTGCGGCCCACCATGAAGCCGGTGATGTTCTGCAGGAACACCAGCGGGATCTTGCGCTGGCAGCACAGCTCGATGAAGTGCGCGCCCTTCAACGCCGACTCGCTGAACAAAATGCCGTTGTTGGCGATGATGCCGACCATCATCCCCTCGATGCGCGCAAAGCCCGTGACCAGCGTGGTGCCGTAGCGTGTCTTGAACTCGTCGAACTCGCTACCGTCCACGATGCGCGCAATGATCTCGCGCACATCGAACGGCTTGCGCGTGTCGACGGGAATCACACCGTACAACTCTTCCGCTACAAATTTAGGAGCTACTGGCGCTTTATCAGCAAGCGCTGGAGCCTTATTTTTATTCAAATTACGAATGGCATTGCGTGCCAGCTGCAGCGCGTGCATGTCGTTCTGCGCCAGGTGGTCGGCCACACCCGACAGGCGCGTGTGCACGTCGCCACCGCCCAGGTCTTCGGCCGTGACGACCTCGCCCGTGGCGGCTTTGACCAGCGGCGGGCCGCCCAGAAAGATGGTGCCCTGGTTCTTGACGATGATCGATTCATCGCTCATCGCGGGCACGTAGGCACCGCCCGCCGTGCAGCTGCCCATGACCACCGCAATCTGCGCAATGCCCATGGCGCTCATGTTGGCCTGGTTAAAGAAAATGCGGCCGAAGTGGTCGCGGTCCGGGAAGACCTCGTCCTGGTTGGGCAGGTTGGCGCCGCCCGAGTCCACCAGGTAGATGCAGGGCAGGTGGTTCTGCTGCGCCACCTCCTGCGCGCGCAGGTGCTTCTTGACGGTGAGGGGGTAGTAGGTGCCGCCCTTCACCGTGGCGTCGTTGCACACGACCATGCAGTCCACACCGCTCACCCGGCCAATGCCAGCGATGAGCCCCGCGCTGGGCGCATCGTTGTTGTACATGTTGAGCGCGGCCAGCGGGGCGAGTTCGAGGAAAGGCGTGCCAGGGTCCAGCAGCATCTGCACACGCTCGCGCGGCAGCAGCTTGCCACGTGCGGTGTGCTTGGCGCGGGCCGCCTCGCCGCCGCCCTGGGCGACCTTGTCGAGCTGGGCGCGCAGGTCATCCACCAGCGTGCGCATGGCGGCTGCGTTGGCCAGGAAGTCCGCCGATCGGGCGTTGAGTTGGGTGTCGAGTATGGTCATACGGTGTAGCTCTCTCAAGCAGTCTTTTGTTCTTCCAGCCCCAGCTGGTCCTTCATCTCGTCGCGGATCTTGAACTTCTGGATCTTGCCCGTCACCGTCATCGGAAAGCTGGTGACAAAGCGGATGTAGCGCGGCACCTTGTAGTGCGCGATCTGGCCCTTGCAGAAGGCGCGGATGTCATCCTCCGTCGGCTGGGTGCCGGGCTTGGCAATGATCCAGGCGCAGAGTTCCTCGCCGTACTTCTGGTCGGGCACGCCCACCACCTGCACGTCCTGCACCTGCGGGTGGCGGTACAAAAACTCTTCAATCTCGCGCGGGTAGATGTTCTCGCCGCCGCGGATCACCATGTCCTTGATGCGGCCGACGATGTTCACGTAGCCCTCGGCGTCCATGGTGGCCAGGTCGCCGGTGTGCATCCAGCCATCCGCATCAATCGCTTCACGTGTCTTCGCTTCGTCGCCCCAATAGCCGTGCATCACCGAATAACCCTTGGTGCAGAACTCGCCGCGCTGGCCGATGGACATGACCGCGCCAGTATCGGGGTCCACGATCTTGACCTCCAGATGCGGCTGCACCTGGCCCACTGTAGAGACGCGCTTGTCCAGCGGCGTGTCGGTGCTGCTCTGGCAGCTGACCGGGCTGGTCTCGGTCATGCCGTAGGCGATGGTGATCTCGCGCAGATTCATCTCGCCCACCACGCGCTTCATGATCTCGGTGGGGCACGGCGATCCGGCCATGATGCCAGTGCGCAGGGTGGACAGGTCGAACTCGGCAAAACGCGGGTGGTCCAGCTCCGCGATGAACATGGTGGGCACGCCGTGCAGGCCGGTGCACTTTTCGTCCTGCACCGTCTGCAGCACGGTGAGCGGGTCAAACCCGTCGTTGGGATAGACGATGGTCGAGCCGTGCGTCAGGCAGGCCAGGTTGCCCAGCACCATGCCGAAGCAGTGGTACAGCGGCACGGGGATGCACAGGCGGTCTTCGGGCGTGAGCTTCATGCATTCGCCGATGAAGAAGCCGTTGTTCAGGATGTTGCGGTGCGTGAGCGTGGCGCCCTTGGGGAAGCCCGTGGTGCCGCTGGTGAACTGGATGTTGATGGGGTCGGTGGCCTTGAGCGTGGCCGCCACCTGCGCCAGGCGCGGGTCGGCTGCATCGCCTCGCCCGATCAGCTCCGAAAAGCGCAGCAGGCCCGGCTCGTCGGCGCCCTGCCCCGCCTGGTCGATCCACACCACCGTTTCCAACTGCGGCAACTTGTCGGCGTGCAGGCTGCCCGGCTGCTGGCCCTGCCAATCGGGCGCCAGCTCGCGCAGCATGCCCAGGTAGTCGCTGGTCTTGAAGCGCGCCATGGTCACCAGCAGCCTGCAGCCCACCTTGTTCAGCGCGTATTCCACTTCAGACGTGCGGTAGGCCGGGTTGATGTTGACCAGCACCAGGCCCACCTGCGCGGTGGCCAGCTGCATCAGCACCCATTCAGCGTTGTTGTGCGACCAGATGCCCACCCGATCACCGGGGTTCAACCCTAAGCCCAGCAGTGCGCTGGCCAGGCGGTGCGCCTCGGTTTGAAGCTGGGCATAGGTGGTGCGGCGGTTTTGGTGCACGCTGACCAGCGCCTCGCGGTCGGGTTGGCGGGCCACCATATCGGCAAAAAAGGCGCCGAGAGTCTGCTCGATCAGAGGAACGTCGGTGGCGCCACGGGCGTAGCTTTCCACCAGCGGTGCGGAGTTCGTTGCGGCGGCACTCGTCACGTGTTTTGTCTCCTTGGCTCTTTCATGCGGCCCACGCTACAAGGATAAGCGCTTGGCGATCCATAAGCATAGAAGCCCGCACCCTTCGCCGGTGGACACAATGGTTGCAAATCGTGCCACGGCTGGCACACTCTGCGGCGTGAAATGGCCCACCCACCCCACCGACCGCCGGCCCCCGCCCGCCACAGCCCCGGCCGCCACACCCATCGCCTTTGTGCGCGCCATCACCTCGGCATACGAACACCGCGGCCTGGATCCAGCGCGCGCCCTGACCAAGGCACAGATTGCGCCGCAGCTGCTGCACGACGACAGCGCCCGCATCACCGCCTGGCAGATGGAGCAGATATCCGAAGCGGCCATGCGGGAGCTTGACGACGAGGCCCTGGGCTGGTTCAGCCGCCGCCTGCCGTGGGGTAGCTACGGCATGCTGGCACGCGCCTCCATCAGCTCGCCCACGCTTGGGGTTGCTTTGCAGCGCTGGTGCCGCCACCACGGCCTGCTGACAGACGACATATCGATGCACCTGCAAAGCGAGGGAGGCATGGCCACGCTCTCGCTCACCGCACAGCGCGACCTGGGGCTTTTTCGCGAGTTCTGCCCGGTCTCGGTGCTGCGCAATGCGCACGGCCTGGCCTGCTGGTTCATTGATTCGCGCATACCGCTGCAAGGGGCGCAGTTTCCGTTTGCCCGCCCGCCACACCACGAGGCCTACGCCTTGCTCTTCCCGGGCCCCACGCAGTTCGAGGTAGGCCCTGCCGCCATCCGCTTCGATGCGCGCTACCTGCAGCTCCCCCTGCAGCGCGACGAGACGGCGCTGCGCCAGATGCTGCAGCGCGCCCTGCCCTTGACGGTGCTGCAGTACCGGCGCGACCGGCTGCTGGTGCAGCGCGTGCGCCATGCCATGGCCGCAGACCCGGCCGCCGCGCACAGCGCCGAGGCCTTGGCGCAGCGGCTGCACTTGTCACCCCGCACGCTGCACCGCCAACTCAGGGAGGAAGGCGCCTCGCTGCAGGGCCTGAAGGATGAGGTGCGCCGCGAGCGCGCTGTAGCCCTGCTGCATCGCACCGACCGCCCCATCAAGCAGGTGGCGCATGAGGCGGGCTTCACCAACGACAAGAGTTTCATCCGCGCGTTCCGCGCGTGGACGGGACAATCGCCGGCCGAATTTCGTCGCACCGCACGCAGCGCGACGTGACACCACACCATGGGCGCCCGTCAATCAGAGCCTGCCCTTTGCTGCGCTGATAAAACTTCAACTCCCCTTTAAGAATGCTCAATCGGGCTCAAGGGCCGGCCCGTACATTTACTGACTAGCGTTTACACGGTGACGGTTTCGCCATGTTGGTTGCACTATGCACCCTCAGGCGCGACAGGTGTTTTGTGCTACGCGGCATCCCCTTGAGAACCGCTCCGGCATGGAAGTCGCCTGCCTCCTGGCTAACCAGGCCGGGGCCCCGTAAACAGCCCCTGGGTCTCGCCCTTTTAACAACCTATTCCAACGGAGACACGACAAACATGAAACATTCGCTCAAAACTTTGGCCCTTGCTGCCACCTTGGCCACAGTGGCCACCGCCGCCACGGCCCAGGAAACCGTGCGCTGGGGCGTTCCCATGGCTTTCGGCTCTAACCTGACCGCACTGGGTGACACCATGCCGTGGGTGTCCGAGCAACTGAAAAAAGTGTCGGGCGGCACGGTGAACCTGCAGGTGTTCGAGCCCGGCAAGCTGGTGCCCGCGCTGGCCATCTTCGACAGCGTTTCGACCGGCAAGGTTGAGGCCGGTTACAGCTGGATGGGCTATGAAATCGGCAAGGTACCGGTGTCGGCCCTGTTTGGCGCAGTGCCCTTCGGCATGGAGTCGCCCCAGTTCGCCGCCTGGATGTACTTTGGCGGCGGTGACGCCCTGCTCAAGGAAGCTTTCAAGCCGCACAACGTGTACCCCATTTTCTGCGGCTCGATCAGCCCCGAGGCCGCAGGCTGGTTCCGCAAGGAAATCAACACCCCCGAAGACCTCAAGGGCTTGAAGTTCCGCGCGGCCGGTCTGGGCGGCAAGATTTACCAGAAGCTGGGCGCCTCGGTGACCATGCTGCCGGGCGGTGAGTTGTTCCAGGCGCTGGAAAAGGGCGTGCTTGACGGCACCGAGTTCTCGCTGCCCACGGTGGACGAGCAGCTGGGCTTCTACAAGGTCGCCAAGAACTACTACATGCCTGGCTGGCACCAGCCCGCCACCAACCAGTTCCTGTATGTGAACACAGCCGCCTGGGCCAAGCTCAAGCCGCAAACGCAGGCTCAGATCGAAACTACCTGCACCGCCGGCGTGACCATGGCCATTGCCAAGGCCGAAGCCCTCCAGGGCGCCGTGCTGGCCAAGTTCGAGAAGGAAGGTGTGAAGGCGCGCCAGTTCAACAAGACCATGCTGGACGCGTTCTCCAAGGCCTCGAAGGAAGTCCTGGCTGAAGAATCGGGCAAGGACGCGATGTTCAAAAAGGTACTCGACAGCATGAGCGCCTTCCAGCAACAGAACGCGCAGTGGCACAACCTGGGCTACCTGCCGCGCGACTACAAGCAATGATCCACCGGCCTCGGGCCTGATCGCGCTCTACCGTTCCAGCAAGCAGTGCCTTGCTGGAACGGTTTCGTTTTTCCGGGAAAGTTTTATCCATGCCATCACACGCACACAGTACCGCTGCCTCCGCCGCAGGCCCCTCGGGCATTGTTTTGCCCGTTACCGCTTTCTCCCGCAACGCAGACCGCCTGATCGGCTGGGTTGGCGAAGCCGCCTCCCTGCTCTGGACCGTGCTGGTGCTGGTCATCGTCTTCCAAGTGGTGCTGCGCTATGTATTCGGGCTCGGCTCCATCATGCTGGAAGAGACCCAGTGGCACCTGTATGCCGTGGGCTTCATGCTGGGCCTGTCGTTCACCGAGATGCGCGAGCGCAACGTGCGCATCGATGTGCTGGCAGAGAACTTCTCGCAAAAAACCCGCCTGTGGATCGAGCTGTTCGGCATCACCGTTTTCCTGCTCAGCTTCTCGCTGCTCGTGATCTGGTTCGCCGTGCCCTTCGTGGTGACCTCTTGGCAGCTCAATGAGGTGTCGGCGGCACCCGGCGGCCTGCCCTACCGCTGGGTTCTCAAGTCGTTCCTGGTGACGGCTTTCGCACTGCTGGCGTTGTCCGGCATGAGCCGCCTCACACGGGTATGGGTGGCACTGTTCGGCCGCTGAGCCTGCACTGCACCCCACGCACACCACTTTTGGAAGCCTGCCCATGCCTTTCTACGAAATACTTTCCATCATCCTGATGGTGACCTTCATCCTGGCCCTGTTCCTGGGCTACCCGGTGGCCTGGCTGCTGGCCGGCATCTCGGTGCTGTTTGCCGGCATTGCCATCATGCTGACCACCCAGTTCGGCATCGACACCTTCCTGATGACGAGCTGGGTGAAGTTCTCCGGCATCATCGACCGCTTTGACGCCATCATGTCCAACTGGGTGCTGGTGTCGCTGCCCATGTTCGTCTACATGGGGCTGATGCTCGACCGCTCGGGCGTAGCCGACGTGATGATGCGCAACTTCGTCAAGGTGTTTGGCGGCCTGCGTGGCGGCCTGGGGCTGACGGTGATTGTCATCGGCATCCTGCTGGCGGCCTCGACCGGCATTGTGGGCGCCTCGGTGGTGCTGCTGGCCATGCTGTCCATGCCCATCATGCTGCAGCACCACTATTCCAAGGCCATTGCCTCGGGCCTGGTGGCCGCGTCGGGCACGCTGGGCATCCTGATTCCGCCCTCCATCATGCTGGTGCTGATGGCCGATCAGGTGTCGGTGTCGGTGGGCGATTTGTTCATGGGTGCGCTCATTCCCGGCCTGCTGCTGGGCGTGCTGTACATGGTGTTTATCGTGGTGGTGGGCTTTGTGCGGCCCGACCTGGTGCCACCCCGCCCGGCCGACGCCGAAAAGCTGACCGTGCGCCAAGTGGGCATTGCCTTCTTGTCCACCCTGCCCACATTTGGCCTGATTTTGGTGGTGCTGGGCTCCATCTTCTTTGGCATCGCCACCCCCACCGAAGCCTCAGGCCTGGGTGCTTTTGGCGCCATGCTGCTGGCAGCGGCCAACCGCCGACTGACCTGGCAGGTGATCCGCCAGGTGGGCATCGACACCACCATAACCACCTGCTTCATCTTCGCCATTTTTATCGGTGCCACGGTGTTTGCCTATGTGCTGCGCATGATCGGTGGTGACGAGCTTATTACCGAGTTCTTCAAGGGCACGGGCCTGGGCCCCACGGGGCTGGTGATGCTGGTGCTGGGGGTGGTGTTTGTGGCCGGGTTCTTCCTGGACTGGTTCGAGATCGTGCTCATCATCTTGCCGCTGCTGGCCCCGGTCATCAAGCTCAGCGGGATCGACATGACCTGGTTCCTGATCCTGGTGGCCCTGATGCTGCAGACATCGTTCCTTACCCCGCCGGTGGGCTTCTCACT
This sequence comes from uncultured Gammaproteobacteria bacterium, assembly GCA_947085645.1. Taxonomy (GTDB): domain Bacteria; phylum Pseudomonadota; class Gammaproteobacteria; order Burkholderiales; family Burkholderiaceae_C; genus Acidovorax. The sequence goes on along the minus strand of CAMTXG010000008.1, from coordinate 22,671 downwards.
GTTCTACCTCAAGGGCGTGGTGCCCAAGGGCGTGACGATCCGCGACATCTACATCGGGGTCATGCCTTTCGTGCTGCTGCAGTTGGCGATGGTGGCGCTGTGTCTGTTGTTCCCGCAGATCATTCTCTGGATGCCGCAGCAGATGTACGGCTCGGGCGGATAACTGAATCCTGTCAACGCGCACCTGACTCCTTCAGCGTCCAGAACCACAACGCTGCAGCCGGGAATGCTGGTCAGCGTGCGGTTGCGGCTCCGAGTTTGGGCGCAGACCACAGCCTGGTTAAATCCCCCATCAGCGCGCCAGGCTGACATCGAAGAACCGTCTTAGGAAGTCGTCTTCCGCTCACCCATGGCGCCCTGCAACACCGCCACCAGATGGTGCCTGGCTTCAGCCAGCTGCGCCTTGTCCGTGTCATGCACCTTACGGAAAAACGCGGCGCATTCGGGTGAACCTGCGGTATCCGCGTCCTTGATGTACTGGTCATAGGCGATGAGGGCCTGGGCCTTGTTCTGCATCAGGGTGATCCAGTCGTATTCCAGGTCACTGAGGGGATGCGGGTCGTTGGATTTTTCTTGCATGGTGGACTCCTATCGGAAGGTCAAAGCAGAAAAAGGGCGCTTGGGAACGCACCCATTTTGGAAAGCGGAAGATCAGCGACCGTCGCGGTCGGAGTCACCAGGAATCGCGCGCTCGGCAGCGTTGCTCACGCGTTGCCATGCGTCGCGCGAGGCGTGCTTGGCGTTTTCCCACTCCAGAGACGACCGGCCACGGGCGATGCCCCAGTCGCGGCTCAGCTCGGGCTCGACGTCGTCGAAGGACCGGTTCGGGTATTTGGTGTACGAGTCCATGCCGTAGCGGTACGCGGGCTGGTACTCGTCGTAACTGGCGCCGCCCGCAGCGTAGGGGCGTGAGGCGTGGTTGTCCCGCCAATAGGTGTCTTCGGCCACCGGGTCCACTTGGACGCTGCGGCCCAGCACGGCCCCTGCCACAGCACCCACGACGGCTCCGACCACTGCGCCCACAGGGCCGGTCACGCCACCGGCCAACGCGCCAGCGGTGGCACCGCCTGCGACACCCCCGGCTGCGCCGCCCAGCACCGCACCGGCGCCGATCTTCGTTTCTGGGTCCATGCTGTTGTTGTTTGTGTTTCTCATACCATCGTTGCGATCACTCATGGCAATTCCTTTCGGGGTTTGCAGGGCGCTTCGGAAATCTCCGGCGGCAACTGGCTGGTTGTGAAACACTGACCGTACTGCGCGACACCCCATCTAAAAGTAGGCTGCTTCCCCAACCCATGCAGGCCACGGCCTACACGGCCGGGCTCCGCCCATCTCAGCACTCCGTGCAATCCCCAACAATGCTTCACCTCTACCACTGCGTCAGCGCCCGATCTTTTCGCCCCCTGTGGATGCTGGAAGAGCTGCAACTGCCCTACACCTTGCACATGCTGCCGTTTCCGCCCCGGGCGCTTGCGCGCAGTTTTCTGGACCTGAACCCGCTGGGCACGGTGCCCCTGCTGGTGCAGGGCGACACGCGCATGACGGAATCGGCGGCCATGTGCCAGTACCTGGCCGCAGCGCACCCCGACGCGGGGCTGGACGTGCGTCCGCCCGACCCGGCATTTGGCCCCTACCTGAACTGGCTGCACATGGGCGAGGCCACGCTGACGTTTCCGCAAACGCTGATCCTGCGCTACAGCCGCTTTGAGCCCGCCGAGCGCAAGCAGCCTCAGGTGGCCGAGGACTACCGCCGCTGGTTTCTGGCCCGGCTGCGCGCGGTAGAAACAGCGCTCACCCACAGCCGCAGCGACTACCTGTGCGCAGGTCGGTTCACTGCCGCCGATGTGTCGGTGGGCTATGCGCTGCTGTTGGCAGAGCACCTGGGCCTGTCGCCCGATTTTGGCGAGGCGACGCTGATGTACTGGCACCGCCTGCAACAGCGCCCGGGCTACCAGCGCGCGATGGCCGTGCAGATTGAAGCGGCCAAGGAGCAGGACGTGCCCACCACGCCCGCGCCCGACACGCGGCCTTGAGGTCGCTCGCTCAGCAGCTGCCCAGCAGATCCGGCAGCTCGGCCATGCTGCGGAACACATGCTGTGCCCCTGCGGCCCGCAGTGCGACGCCGTCGCCCAGCGGTGCATAGGCAAACACCGTGGCGCCTGCGGCCACACCGGCGGTGACACCGGTGACCGTGTCTTCCACCACCGCGCAGCGGCTGGGCGGGGTCTGCAGTGCGGCAGCCGCCGCCAGATAGACGTCAGGTGCGGGCTTGGTGGCGGGCATTTCGTGGCCGCTGAAAATGCGGCCCGCAAAGTACGGCGCCATGCCCACCTTGGCCAGTTGCATCTCCACCTTGAACCGGTCTGCGCCCGAGGCGCAGGCAATGCACCCATCCAGCGCGGTATGCAGCGCGTGCACCATGTCGTTGGCACCGGGCACCGCCAGCAACTCGGCGTCCAGCCGGGCGTTGCGGCGCGCGTAGAACAGGCTCATCCACTCGTCGGTTAACGGGCGGCCGGTGTGCCGCTCGATCAGCGCGGCCTCGCTGCGCACGGTTTTACCTATGAAGTGGGCCATGCATTCCTCGGTGCTGAGCGCCCAGCCCGCTTCGACCAGCATGTCGCGCAAAACGCCGTTGGTGATGGGCTCGCTGTCTACCAGCACACCATCACAGTCAAACAAGATTGCTTCAAATTTCATAGCTATCAGCGCTTACTGGATAAGCGCTAGAGGTCATTTTCATTAAAAATTCAGGTTGGCATGTCGCCGTCGACATAAAACCACCGGCCGCCTTCACGCACAAAGCGGCTTGTCTCGTGCAGCCGCACGGCCCGCCCGCCCACACGGTAGCGGGCCACAAACTCCACCTCGGCCCGGTCGTCGCCCGTGGTGCGATGGGACCGAACGCCCAGCCCCAGCCACTTGGCGCCCGCTTCAAAGTCCAGCGCGGCAGGCCGTGTGGTGGTGTGCCAGGTGGCCTTCAAATAGTCTGCCCGCTCGGCCACGAACGCGGTGTAGCGCGACCGCATCAGGCTCTCCGCATCCGGGGCGGGGGTGTTGTCCCAGTGCTCCACATAGCGGCCGCAGCAGTCGCCATAGGCGCGCGCCACGGGTTGCTTGCCGGTGCCGCCCGCACCGGCTGTGCGGCCACAGGGGCAGGGTTGTTTGTCTTTCAATTCCATGGTCAACGTATCAACGGGTGCCACCGCCCATCAACGGAGGGTTCCGAACACCTTCTTGAGGATGGCACTGCTCGCGCCCGTCGGGTTCTGGCGGATGCGGCGTTCTTCCTCGCCAATCATGAAGTACAGGCCGTCCAGCGTTTTTCCGGTCACGTACTGCGCCAGGTTGGCCTCGTCGGGCTTGAGCAGGCCAAAGCTCGCTGCCTTGCCCGCAAAGGCGTTGTACTTCTGCGTGAGGCCGACCTTTTCGGTGGCCTGGTTCACCACGGGCAAAAAGCGCTCGCCCAGTGGCAGCCGGGTTCTTTCGGCAAAGAACGCGGTGACCGAGGTGCTGCCTCCGGTCAGGATGTTCTTGGCGTCGGTCACCGTCATGGTCTGCACGGCTTTGACCAGCAGGTCCTTGCCCATGGGCACGGCGGCTTCGGCTGCGCGGTTGATGGAGGTGACCAGTTCATCAATGCGCCGCCCCTGGCCCAGCGACTTCATGACTTTGGCGGCATCTTCCAGATAGCCGGGCAGGCCAATGCGCACTTGCGGGTTGGCCAAAAACCCGTCCGGCCGGCCCAGCAGCGCCACCGCCGCTTGCGCGCCCTGCTGCAGGGCGGCTTTGACGCCTCCGGACGCATCGGCGTTGGACAGATCGCGCAGCGACAGCGCGTGCGCGCGCTGGTGGGCCAACAGCAGCAGTGCGCCCAAGGCGCTGGCACTGGCGTGGTGAAACTGGCGACGCAGCATATGAAAGGGGTCCTTGTGGCGGTGGTGATCGGCGGGCGCGCGCGGCGCGCTGCAGCGGAGGGGCGGCACCTTGCTGGAGCCGGTGCGCCCGCGTTGAAAACGCTGATTTTCGCCCACGCCAGCCCCACCACGGACCTGGCACTGGAACTGGCGCTACGGCAACGCGCGCAGAAACTCCACCAACGCGGCGTTGACGGGATCGGGGTGCGTGAGATTGCTGGCATGCCCACCGCCAGGAATCTCCACCATGCGGGCATGGGGCAAGGCGTCGGCCATGGCCTGGGCCCGCGACAGGTCGATGGCGTGGTCCAGCGTGCCGTGCACCACCAGCGCCGGCGCGGTGATGGCGCCCAGGCGGTCGCTGATGTCGTCGCGGCTGCCCAGGGTGGTGAAGCACTGCATCAGGTTGGGCACGGTGAACGTGCGCCACTTGGCCTGCCACTGCGGCGTGCCGGGCCAGCCGTCGCCCAGGATGACGTGGGCCACCACGGCCGCGATCTCGTCCGAGAGGCCGCCCTCCAGCCAGGCTTTCATCAGCACCTCATGGCCAGCCATCTTGGCGGGGTCTTCCTGCAGTGCCTGCGTGTCGATGAGCACCAGCGCACGCACGACCTCGGGGTGCGTCAGCGCGCAGCGCAGCGACAGGTAGCCGCCCTGCGACATGCCTGCCAGCACCGCCTGCTGCACGCCCAGGTGCGCCAGCAGCGCGGCCAGGTCGTTGGCCGAGTCGTAGTAGCTGAAGGGCTCGCACCGCGCCGGGTCGGCAGTCTGCCCGTGGCCGCGCTCGTCCCAGGTGATGCAGCGCCACGTGCCGCGCAGGGCCTCGACCTGGGGCGCGAACATGGTGCTGTCCATGAGCAGCCCGTGCGAAAAGATGATGGCCGGGCCGTTGCCGCCCGTGTCTTCGTAGTACAGCTTCTGTCCGTTGACGTGCGCAAAAGGCATGGGAGGCTCCTTGGCTTGAATAAAAGCGGTCATCTTGCATTCCACGCGCCGCCGCGCGCAACCGGCACGACCCGCAGCCGGGGGCCGCACAGTCACCTTGGCGTCAAGTCAGGCGTGTGCGCAGGATGCGAACCCTGGTTCACCCATGCAGTGACCGCGGCACGGTGATGTCATTGCCTGGGCCGTGCCGCCAACGCGCTGGGTACCATCGTGCCCGCAGTCACTGCCTAAGGAGTCAAGCGATGTGGACAACAAGCGTGCCGTGGTGGGAGTTCATCCTGCGCGGCTTGGTGGTGTATGTATTTCTGCTCATCTTTCTGCGCCTGACGGGCAAGCGCCAGACAGGACAATTTGCGCCGTTTGACCTGGTGCTGCTGCTGATCCTGTCCAACGCAGTGCAGAACTCCATGAACGCGGGAGACAACTCGCTGGTGGGGGGCCTCATATCTGCACTGACGCTGATTGGTTGCCACGTGGCGCTGGCACAGATCACCTTCCGATTTGAACGCATCGCGCGGTTGATTGACGGCACACCGCAGGTGCTGGTACGCGATGGACAGATCAACTTTTCGCTCATGCGCAAGGAGCTGCTGTCCACCGAAGACCTGGAGGCCGCGCTGCGGGCGGGCGGCTGCCTGGATGTGCATGAGGTCGAGCGTGCCACCATAGAGACCAACGGGCAGATCACCGTGGTGCTGCGCCGCCGGTCAAGCGCCGGGCAAAAAGAGACTCCTGCAACTTAAACGGGCACCGTGCCCCCGATTCATCCCAACCACTTCAGAGAACCTGTTCACCACCCTATGGCTGCATTGAATGTTCTGGGCACGCTGCTGATGCCCTGCTCCTACGACCCGCTGACCGGCTACCTGCGCGACGGCTGCTGCAACACCGACGAACACGACCACGGCACGCACGTGGTGTGCGCGCGGGTCACGCAAGCGTTTCTTGATTTCTCGCTGGCCCGTGGCAACGACCTGGTCACGCCCCGGCCCGAGCACCGCTTTGCGGGCCTGCGCGCCAACAACCGCTGGTGCCTGTGCGCGCTGCGCTGGAAGGAGGCGTGGGAAGCGGGCGTGGCGCCCCCGGTGATCCTGGAATGCACCCACGCCCGGGCACTGGACTTTGTGACGCTGGAGCAGCTGCAGGGTACGGCTATGCCACACGGCTGACTAGAAGCCAGCCCCGCCGCCCGCCCTCGCCAGCACACCGGTTTCGCGCACGCTACCCGACTTCAGTCGGGTTGCTGCGCGGGGGGTGCACGGCAAAAGATCAGGACTTTGTCCCTGTCTCTTTTGCTGTCACAGCCCCCTCCTCATGCAGAAACTCCTACCTCGCGGCCCATCGGGCCGGCCATTGCCTTTCCTCTCGCATCCTTCCCTCTCGCTCCTGCGCCTGTCCGCCGTCAGTACGGCCGCCGCTGCCACTTTGCTGCTGGCAGGGTGTGAAACCACCAACATGCGCATGGGCAGCGCCGAGGCCAAGACGGTCGCCACCGGCAGCGCTGCGGGCGGCGCCGCCACGGGCGCCAGCGATTCGCTGGAGCGCTGCGAGAGCCCGCTTGGCACCGTATCGCTGATCGAAAACCAGCAGGCCGGCTGGTACACCATCCTGCGCGACCAGTACCGCCTGCCGCCGACGGCCAACCTGCTGCGCCTGCTGGTGCAGCAGTCCAACTGCTTTGTGGTGGTGGAACGCGGCGCGGCCGGCATGAACGCGATGACGCGCGAGCGCGCGCTGATGCAGTCCGGCGAAATGCGGCAGGGCAGCCAGTTCGGCCAGGGTCAGATGGTGGCGTCGGACTACGGCCTGTCGCCCGAAATCGTGTTTCAAAACAACAACGCGGGCGGTGCCTCGGCATCATTGGGCGGCCTGGTGGGCGGGCGCGCCGGGGGCCTGCTCGCGGTCATCGGCGGCAGCATGAACACCAAGGAAGCCAGCGCGCTGCTCACGCTCATCGACAACCGCTCGGGTGTGCAGGTGGCCGCATCGGAAGGCAGCGCCGCCAAGACGGACTTTGGCGCCATGGGGCAATTGCTCGGCGGCTCGGGCGGTGCCCGCATGGGGGGCTACTCCAACACGGCAGAAGGCAAGGTGATTGCCGCCGCGTTCATGGATGCGTTCAACCAGATGGTTAAGTCGCTGCGCAACTACAAGGCGCAAACCGTGCGCGGCCAGGGGCTGGGCGGCGGCGGGCGCCTCAGCGTCGACGGCGCCGCAGCGCCATCGCAGACTTCAGCACCGCGCAGTGCCGCATCCGCCAGCGTGGGCATCTCGGTGCGCGATGCGCAGGCCAAGCTCAATGAACTGGGCTACAACGCGGGAGCGCCCGATGGCGCCATGGGCGGCAAAACCACTGCGGCGCTGCGCGCGTTCCAGAAGGACAAGGGCCTGCCTGTCTCGGGTCGCCTTGACGCTGCCACAGCGGCTGAACTGGCTCGCTGAACTGAGACTACCAAGCGCTTCGACACAAAAAAAGGCCCCCGCAACGTCAGCGCTGCGGGGGCCTTTTTGTCGGGTCGGCTCCGACAACGCCCGGGCCTCAGTTCTGCGTGTAGCAGAGCTTGTTGGGAGCGATGGTGTTGACGTAGCTCTCCACGCTGGCAGCGGTGGGAAACACGGTGGGTGTCTGGTCGCTAAAGATGCACAGGCGGGCGTCCTTTCGGGCCCAGACGGCACGGGAGTTCAAGCCCGACGGCTGGGTCCACAAGCCCCAGAACGCAGTCAGTGTGGCCGTGCTCGCGGTGCGGTCGAACACTACGGTGCCCACGTCCGACAGCGGCCCCGCTACGGTGCCAGCGCCTGTGCAGTTGGCATCGCCATAGGTGGCCACACCGATCTGGGCGGTCACGCGGTTGTCGCCCTGCCGCGTGATGCGCCACAGGGACCGCCCCCACTGTCCGGGCCGCACCGTGACGCACAGCTCTTGCTTCCAGTCGCCTTCGGGCAGGGCCACCGCCGTGCCGCAGCTCACTTCGACCGAGCCCACATTGGCCGATGCCACGGTGCCCGCGCCATTGCGCACGGTGCAGCTTTGCCCTGCAGGCTGCGATCGCACCGTGACCGCATAGGCCGCGCCGCCCGCCAGCGCCGTGCCAAAGGTGAACCCACCGTTGCTGGCCACCGACAAGTCGTCACCTCCGTTGTTCTGCAGCACCACGGTGCCCGCCAGGCCCGACACCGAGCCGCCCACCGTGAACGTGGCAGCCGCCAGGTTCTCGCAGCGCACCTGCACATCGGTCACGTTCGCGGTGGCGGTACCCGTTCCCTGTGTCACGGAGCAGCGCTGGCCGCTGGGTTGGGTCTTGACGGTCACCGCGTAGGGCACGCCGTTGGTCAGACGGGTAACGAACACAAAACTGCCGTTGGCGCTCAATGACAGGTCATCAGCACCCGAGTTTTGCAGGGTAAGTGTCTTGCCAGCGCCGAGGCCAACGACCGCGCCGCCCACTGTGAAGACACCCACGGAAGGCGGCGGCGATGTGCCGTCGTTATCGTCACCACCGCCGCAGCCCACCAGCAGAACGGCGGCCAGTCCCAGGGGCGCCCAACGAAATGCGGGCCGTGCGTGTTGCCAGGTGCGCTGCGCGCTTGCTGTGGTCATGTACAAAAACTCCGTGTCGTGAATGGAGCGCGGATTCTGTGCGGCGCACGGCGCCGTGCGGAACCCTACGCTGGTAGGGTTTCCGCGCCACCGCGGTTGCGGAACACTTGGCAGAATTTCGCCCAGCGCTGGCCTCTCGCTTCTTCACAACCCCCGGCGCCCCCGCCCACCTGGCCATGCCCCCCTACGCACTCATCCTGGACGACCACCCGCTGGTGGCGCGCGGCGTTGCCGAGTTTCTGCGCTCGCGCATGCCGCACCTGGAGGTGGTCGTTGCGGCGAATGCGGACGAGCTCGCGCCGCTGATCGAGGCGCGTGGCGCCCCGGCCATCGCACTCGTCGACTTCTGGCTGGCCGACGGCGCGACCCTGCACCTCATTGCCCACTTACGCACCCGGTGCCCCGCCACCGCCGTGGCCGTGATGAGCGGCGATGACGACCCCGCCGTGATCGACCAGGTGCGCGCAGCAGGTGCCCATGGCTTCATTCACAAACAAGAGCCCCCCGAGACCTTCGCCCAGGCCATCGAGGCCCTTATGGGGGGGCTGGCCTGGTTCACGCCCGGTACCCATGCGCAGCGGCCCGCGCGCAGCCGCGAACTGCCCGTCACGCCTGCCGAGCTGGGCCTGTCGGCGCGCCAGGGTGAAATCCTGGCGCTGGTGTTGCAGGGGCTGCCCAACAAGCGCATCGCACAGCAATACGCGCTGTCTGAAAGCACGGTGAAAGAACACATGACGGCCATCCTGCAGCGCCTGGGTGCGCGCACGCGGGTGGAGGCCATCACGCGGCTGCGGGGGCGCCTGCTGGTGTTGCCGCAGCCGCTGCAGCCGCCGCCGTGATCCGAGCCTCCGTCCTGCACTCCATGGATCGCGTGTCCGCACCGCCCGCACCCGCATGACCGCGCGCAACGCCGCCACTTCCAGCGTGCAGGAAACCCCCAGCACGCAAGGCTGGCTGCTGCTGCTTGAAGCCTCGTTTGCGCGACTGCGGCTGGGCATGACGGTGATGCCCACCATGGGGCTGCTGTTTGGGCTGCTGCTGGGCTGGGAGGGTGGGCCGGTCGCACCCCTGCTGGTGTGGGGCTGCACGTATCTGCCCGTGCTGCTGTTCGTTTGGTGGGGCCATAGGCGCTACCTGCGCGACCGCGCCCTGCAGCCGCCGCAAGCGCTGCTGCCCATCTGGACCCGCCGCGTGCGCTGGCTGGCCCTGGCGCATGGGACGGGCGTGGCACTGTCGGTACCACTGTCATTGGGCCATGGCAACTATGAGTTCATGCTGTTGCTGCACATCACGCTGGCGGGCATTCTGGCCGCCAACGCGGCGCAGATGAGCGCCACGCTCGCTGTGTACCGCATGTATTTCATGGGTTCTGTCAGTGGGCTGGTGTTGATCCCGTGGACGTTCCCCGGTCAATGGCCGATGGTGCTGCCCATGACGATCGTCATGGCCACCGTGATCTACCGCAGTGCCGTGAACTCGCACGGGTTCTTTGTGCGCCAGGTGGTTCTGGAAGAGCGCAGCCGCGACCTGGCCGAGCGCTACCGCGAGGCCAGCAACACAGCCGAAGCGGCGCTGGCAGAAAAAAACCACTTTCTGACCACCGCCGCGCACGACCTGCGCCAGCCTGTGCACGCCATGGCGCTGCTGGCCGAGGCCATTGCCGTGCAAACGCGCGGCCAACCCCACATCCAAGAGCTGCTGGCCCAGTGGCGCCTGAGCATGCGTTCGGTGAACCACATGTTTGACGCGCTGCTCGATCTGTCGCGCATTGAGTCCGGCGCGGTGGAGCTGCGCCCCGCGCCCGTGTTGCTGGCAGCGCTGTTCGACGACCTGCGCACGCAGTTCGCCACCGATGCCAGTGCACGCGGCCTGGCGCTGCGTTTTCACGCCCCACCGCCCGGCGCCGCCGTGCTGGCCGACCCGGCGCTGGCCCGCCAGTCGCTGGCCAACCTGGTGCACAACGCGGTGCGCTACACGCCACAAGGCGGCGTGCTGGTGGGCGCAAGGCGCCGGGGCACGCAATGGCGCATCGAGGTGTGGGACACCGGGGTGGGCGTTGCCCTGCACGAGCAGGCACAGATCTACCAGGCGTTTTACCGCCCCGAGCACGCCTGGCAGGTTCACCGCAGCGGGCACGGACTGGGCCTGGCCGTGGTGGCGCGCTGCGTGGCGCTGATGCAGGCCAGGCAAGGGCTGCAGTCGCGTCTGGGCAAGGGGTCATGCTTCTGGCTGGAGCTGCCCGCCACGCAGCAGGCGGCACCGGCGCTGCACAGCGTGCCTGCCGCAGCGCCGGGCACGAGTCCGCCGCTACATGGCAACTGCCTGGTGCTGGACGACGACCCGCATGTGCTCAGCGCCTGGTCCACGCTGCTCATCACCTGGGGCATAGACGCGCGCCCGGCGTCCAACGCCGCCGAGGCCTTTGCGCACCTGGACGCGGGCTTTGCGCCCCATGCCATCCTGTGCGACCAGCGGCTGCGTTCTGGCGAGAGCGGGTTTGATGTGCTGCGCGCCCTGCTGGACCGCTGCCCCACCGCGCGCGGCGCCATGGTGAGCGGCGAGTACGACTCGCCCGAGCTAGAAACCGCACAGGACGAGGGCTACCTGGTGCTGCGCAAGCCGGTAGATGTGGACGAACTGCACGCGGTGCTCAGCCAGTGGCTGCAAACGCAAGAATTCTGAGTGGAAACAGGCGTTAGCGCTTGTCCGTCAAGCGCTATTAGCTACCAATTTTATAGCAATCAGCATCAAGCCAGCGCGCGCTGGATGATGATCTTCTGCACGTCACTCGTGCCTTCATAAATTTGGCACACGCGCACGTCGCGGTAGATGCGTTCCACCGGAAAGTCATTCACCACGCCGTAGCCGCCCAGGGTCTGGATGGCAGCGCTGCACACCTGCTCGGCCATCTCGCTGGCAAACAGCTTGGCCATGGCGGCTTCTTTGAGGCACGGGCGCCCCGCATCGCGCAGCGCAGCCGCATGCCAGATAAGCTGGCGCGCGGCCTCGATCTGCGTGGCGCAGTCGGCCAGGCGAAAACCCACGGCCTGGTGGTTGAAGATGGCGGTGCCAAAACTCTCACGTTCCTTTGAATACGCCAGCGCCGCGTCGAACGCGCTGCGGGCCATGCCCACGCTTTGTGCGGCGATGCCGATGCGCCCGCCTTCGAGTGCGCCCAGGGCAATCTTGTAGCCCTCGCCCTCGGCGCCGATCAGGTTCTCGGCCGGGATGCGGCAGTTGTCAAAGTTGATCTGCGCCGTGTCGCTGCTGTGCTGGCCGAGTTTGTCTTCCAAACGCGCCACCACGTAGCCGGGGTTGCTGGTGGGCACGAGGAACGCGCTCATGCCCTTCTTGCCCGCGCCCTTGTCGGTCACGGCAATCACGATGGCCACATTGCCGTTCTTGCCGCTGGTGATGAACTGCTTGACGCCGTTGATCACGTATTCGTCGCCCTGCTTCACCGCCGTGGTACGCAGCGCGGAGGCGTCCGAACCCACATGTGGCTCTGTCAGGCAGAAGGCGCCCAGCATCTGGCCCTGGGCCAGCGGTGTAAGCCAGTCGCGCTTTTGCTGCGCGTTGCCGTAGCGCATGAGGATGGCGTTGACGGGGCAGTTGGTCACGCTGATGGCGGTGCTGGTGCCGCCATCACCGGCAGCGATTTCTTCGAGCACCAGCGCGAGCGTGACGTAGTCGAGGTTGGCGCCGCCAAACTCCTCGGGCACGCAAATGCCATACGCGCCCAGCGCGGCCAGGCCCTGGTGCGCATCCTTGGGAAAGTGGTGCTCCTTGTCCCAGCGCGCGGCGTGCGGCCACAGCTGTTCCTGTGCAAAGTCGCGCACCGCGTCGCGGATCATTTCCTGGTCTTGGGTCAGCAGCATGGGGAATGTCTCCAGAAGTTGTTGTTCAAAAATTCGGTGGGCTACCAGTGGGCAGCGCGGCGGCCGTCGTGGTGCAGCAGGCGGCCCTTGTCGGCGGTAGTGACGCCCGCTACGGTGGCGCGCAGGCCGCGCACGCTGTCCTGCACGGTCAGCGCAGCGCCCTCGCCGCCCATGTCGGTCTGCACCCAGCCGGGGTCGATGGTGATGAGCGTGGCGTCCGGGTAATCGTGCTGGGCGGCCGCCACGGCCATGTTCAGCGCCGCCTTGCTGGTGCGATACAGCCACGAGCCGCTGTTGGGCACGCTGCCGATCTGCGACATGGACGAGGACAAGAAAGCGAACACACCCTGCGCGTCGGACACCATGGGCGCGACCTGCGGCAGCGTCTGCATGGCGCCCAGCACGTTGGTGTGCATGACCGCATCAAAGTCCTGCTGCGTGGGTGGCGTGAGTGCGTTGGGGCGGCGGATGACGCCCGCCACGTACCAAGCCGTCTCGATCTTTTCGCCGTCCAGCTGCCAGGCCAAACCGCTGACGCTGGCGGGGCTGGCCACGTCCACGGTCAGCACGTCGGCGCCCAGGGCTTGCACCCGCTCGCGGCCCGCGTCGTCACGCACGGTGGCAATCACGCGGCGACCCGCGTCGGTGTACTGGCGCACCAGCTCCAGACCGATGCCGCGCGACGCGCCAATGACTAGTATGGATTTCATGGGTGAGAATTTGAATGAAATTGGCCTCTAGCGCTTATCCATCAAGCGCTAGCAGCTATAAATTTAGGAATTACCACGAACACTCCCTCCTGGTAGGACCGAATGCTGCCCGCGGCCACGGCCACTGGCGCGACCCAGGCGCGGGACACCGAGCAAGGGCCGCCCCGCAGCGAGGGTGTCGTCCCCCTCCCGCAGGAGAGGGGGAAGGCGCCGAAGGCGACTCAGGGGGAGCTTCATTTCATGCATCACCGAGCTGCTGCTCCTGCGCCAGTTGGGCGCGGTAGCGCTGCAGCATCGCCACTTGCGACTCGGGCTCGGTAGCGAGGCCCATCTGGTCGTGAAGCATCTGACCCATCGTGGGCAGTTGTGCACGGTCCACCTGCGCATCGGCCGACCACAGGCGCGAGCGCATGAAGGCCTTGGAGCAGTGCAGATACGCCTCGGCCACGCGCACTTCGATCACTATCTTTGGGCGTTGGCGCTCTGCAGTGAAGAAGTCGGTGTACAGCGCTTCGTCGCGCAAGCGCGCCGTACCGTTCACCCGCAGGGTTTCATCCACACCCGGAATCATGAACAGCAGGCCGATGCGCGGGTCTTCGAGCAAGTTGCTCAGGGTGTCGAGCCGGTTGTTGCCGCTGCCATCGGGCAGCAACAGGGTGTGCGGGTCGGGCGACTTGACGAAACCCGGAGCGCCACCGCGCGGCGAGGCATCCAGCAGCGCACCATCGGCGCCACCCGCACCACCACTGGCCACCACGCAAAACGGCGACAGGGCTATGAAGCGCTGGCAGTGCACATCCAGCTGTGGCTGCTGCTTGCGCAGGGCGCGCTCGCCGGGAGCGGCGTACAGAGCGCGGAGTTGTTCGGTGGTTTCGATCATGGTGTGGCCTGCAAGGGGTGGAACGACTTCACGGGCAATGCACGGCAAACTCGAAATAGCCGGACCATGCGGGGTCAAACGCGAAGGTCAGCTCCAGCGACTCGGCCTCGTCGCGCAGCAGCAGCGGTGCGAGCGTCTGCATGGCCAGCTGCTTGTCGCCTACGTAATACACGGCCTTGCGGCGGCCCGCACGTGTCAGGGTGTAGGCCATGATGCCCAGCTGCGGCAGCGCAAGCAGCGTGGCCGCCTGGTCCTGCAGGTCTTGCACGGCAGCCAGCTGATCGCGGTTGCCCACGGCCAGATCCAGGGTCAGCGCATAGGCCAGGTCGGCGCGCATGGCCACGGGGTTGGCACTGCGGTTAACCATGACAATGGCCTTGTCTTCAGCCTCGTCACCGCTGCCATCCTCATCGTCCTGCCCGCCAAACGACAAGGTCATGCCCGACCAGTCGTGCTCGCCCGCAGGGAAGTCGCTGGTGCGGCCCAGGGTGTCCACCCAATAGCGGTCGAACACCGGCACAAACTGGCTCAGGGGCACCCACGGGGTCAGCGGGTCAGAGGCTTCCTCCACAAAGTCCACCGCACCCACTTTCACAGCAAAGTCATATTCGCCCAGTACGTGGTCGAGCATGATGAATGCCATGTTGCGTGCATGGTCCCGATAGTCCTCGGGGATCTCGCGGGCAAAGCGTATCTCCAGCGCGGCCTGCCCGTCGTCTTGCCCGCAGGCGACCAGCACATCAGAAGTCGCCAGCTCGAAACCATCCATGCCGATGGGAAAGTCTGGCTGCGTGGTGCGCTCGCGAAACGCGCGCACGCGGTAGTGCTGCAGTGCAGGCGCTGCGGCTGCGGTCTGCATCAGCAGCGGAAAGTCGTCGGTGCTGCCGTGGGCGGTGACGATGAGGTCCACCACTGCATCGCCGTCGCCGCCGGACATCTCTAGCGCCAGGCCGCTCAGGTGGCGCTCGATGATCACGTTGGCCGACTCGACCCTTTCGCGCAGCGGCTGGACCTGAAGCGATGCCTGGGCATCGACAAATTCGCGCCAGAAAGCGGCAATCTCGGGAGACGGTGTGCTGCGCATCGCTGTCCTTGTGAAGAGACGGGAATCATCCCATCTCTCTCCATCGTCAGACCAGCTCCAGCGCCACGGCCGTGGCCTCGCCGCCGCCAATGCACAGGGTGGCCAGGCCCTTGGTCAAGCCGCGCGTCTTGAGGGCGTACATCAGCGTGACCATGATGCGCGCGCCGCTGGCGCCGATGGGGTGGCCCAGTGCGCAGGCGCCGCCGTTCACGTTGACTTTGTCGTGGGGCAGGTCCAACTCGTTCATCAGCGCCATGGGCACCACCGCGAAGGCTTCGTTGATCTCCCACAGCTGCACATCGCCCACTTGCCAGCCGGCCTTGGCCAGGGCCTTTTGTGTAGCGCCCAGCGGGGCCGTTGCAAACCATTCGGGCTCTTGCGCATGGGTGGCGTGGCTCACGATGCGGGCCAGGGGCTTGGCGCCCAGCTTCTTGGCAGTGGACTCGCGCATCATCACCAATGCAGCCGCGCCGTCGTTGATGCTGGAGCTGGAGGCGGCGGTGATGGTGCCGTCTTTCTTGAACGCGGGCTTGAGCGTGGCGATCTTTTCGAGCTTGACCTTGCCGGGGCCTTCGTCCACCGACACCACGCGCTCGCCGCTGCGGTCCTTCACCGTCACGGGCACGATCTCGGCAGCGAACGCGCCAGACTCGGTGGCCGCCTTGGCGCGCTGCACGCTGGCGGTGGCAAACGCGTCTTGCTGCTCGCGGGTGAACTGGTACTTGGCGGCGCAGTCCTCACCAAAGGTACCCATGCTGCGGCCCGCTTCATAGGCGTCTTCCAGGCCGTCGAGCATCATGTGGTCAAAGATGCGGTCATGGCCCAGGCGATAGCCGCCGCGGCCCTTTTGCAGCAGGTAGGGGGCGTTGGTCATGCTCTCCATGCCACCGGCCACCATCACGTCGTGCGTGCCGGCCAGCAGCATGTCGTGCGCCATCATGGCGGCCTTCATGCCGGAGCCGCACATCTTGCTGAGCGTGACCGCGCCAGCGCCCTTGGGCAGGCCGCCCTTGAATGCCGCCTGGCGTGCGGGCGCCTGGCCCTGCCCTGCCATCAGGCAGTTGCCGAACAGCACTTCACCCACGGCGTCAGGCGACACGCCCGCACGCTCCATGGCGGCCTTGATGGCTGCGCCGCCCAGGTCGTGGGCGGTCAGGCTGGAAAAGTCGCCCTGCAGCGAGCCCATGGGGGTGCGTGCGGCGCCGACGATGACGATGGGGTCTTGGGTGGATGCAGACATGGTGATGGTCTCCTCAGGGTGGTTCAGACAAAAGGTGGGGGTAAACGATGCTCAGCAGGCCACAGTGCCCTGCGCAAAGCGTCGGTCTGCGTCGTAGGGGAACACGTCAAACATGTGGCCGGCCTGGATGCGTTCTTTGTGCGACTGCCAGAAGGCGGCATCGAGCAGGTCGGCGTGGTGCTGCATGAACACCGCGCGCACGGCATCGTTGCCGAGCAGGAAGGGGCCGAAGGTTTCGGGGAACACATCACGCGGGCCTACGCTGTACCAGACCTCGCCGCTCATCTCTTCTTCCTCATTGCGCGGCGTCGGCACTCGGCGGAAGTTGCAGTCGGTGAGGTACTCGATCTCGTCGTAGTCGTAAAACACCACCTTGCCGTTGCGCGTAATGCCAAAGTTCTTCCACAGCATGTCGCCGGGGAAGATGTTGGCGGCCACGAGGTCCTTGATGGCGTTGCCGTATTCGATCACGCTGCGCTCCATCTGGTGGTGCGCGCGCGGGTCCGAGAGGCCCGTATCAAAGGCTTCTTGCAGGTAGATGTTGAGCGGAATCATGCGCCGCTCGATGTACAGGTGCTTGATGATGACTTCGGTCTGACCGTCGCCATCGCGGTCGCTGATCTCCAGCTGGCTGGGAGCGAATTTTTCGATCTCGGCAATAAGGGCGTCGTCAAACCGGTCGCGTGGGAAGGCGACCTCGCTGTACTCCAGCGTGTCGGCCATGCGGCCCACGCGGTCGTGCTGCTTGACCAGCAGGTACTTGGCCTTGACCTGTTCGCGCGTGGTTTCCTTCTGGTGCGGGAAATAGTCTTTGATGAGCTTGAACACGAAGGGGAAGCTCGGCAAATCGAACACCAGCATCACCATGCCCTTGATGCCGGGCGCGATGCGAAACTTGTCGCTGGAGTGTTTGAGGTGGTAGAGGAAATCCCGGTAAAAAAGCGTTTTGCCCTGCTTGGCCAGGCCCAGCGCGTTGTAGATCTCGGCGCGCGGTTTGCGGGGCATGAGGCTGCGCAAGAACTGCACATAGGCGCTCGGGATCTCCATGTCCACCATGAAATACGCGCGTGCAAAGCTGAACAGCATCTGCAGGTCGTCTTCGCCAAACAGTGCGGCGTCGATGAGTAGCTTGCCGTTGTCGTCGTGCAAGATAGGCAGCGCAAACGGCACCTCGTTGAAGCCATTGATGATCTTGCCCACCACATACGCGCCCTTGTTGCGAAAGAACAGGCTGGTGAGCACCTGTATCTGGAAGTTGGTACGCAACTTGACCTTGTCGAGGCGGCTGCGCATGGCAGACACCACAAAGGCAGTGTCGCGCGCCAGGTCGGCAAACTCGCGTTGGAGCCGGAAGTTCTCGATGATGACCTGGAAGGTCTCGCCCAGCGTGTCCCGTGACGGGTAGTACGCTCGGTAGGTGGGGCGCGCTGCAGGCTCCTCATTCTCGATGTACTCGGTGCTGACAGCGGGCCGCACAAAGATGAAATCGTTGTGGAAGTGCGTGCGGTGCAGGATCTTGCAGGTGACCGAGTTGAAGAAGGTCTCGGCCAGCTCGGGCTGGTGGTGATTGACCAAGAGGCCGATGTAATGCAGCTTTACCTGGTGCCACACGTCCATGGGCTGCGCGCCCGCACCAAACTCTTTCTCCAGCCTGCGCACGCACTCTTTGACACGCAGGTCGTAGAACTCGATGCGCTCTCGCTGAGCCCGCTGCTGGCCATGCCAGTCAGCGGTTTCAAACCGGTGTTTGGCCCGTGCCGACTCGGTGCGGAACAACCGGTAGTGGCGGTTGAAGCCGTCCATCATGGCCTTGGCAATGCCGTAGGCCTGGGGAGCGTCTAGCCGTTGCGGGAACATGGCGGGCTTTCAACTGCTGCAATGAGCGCGTGTTGGCGTTTACTGCCGCTTGGCGGACGCCACGTCAGCAATGGCCGCCTTGTAGATGGCGTCCAGGCCTTCGGTGCTGTCCACGGTCATGTGCAGGTTATTGATCAGCCCGTCTTTGAGCCCGTAGCACCAGCCGTGCAGCGTGACTTTTTCGCCCCGGCCCCAGGCGTCCAGCATGACGGTGGTCTGCGCAATGTTGACCACCTGTTCGATGGCATTGAGCTCGCACAGCGTGTCGTGCCGCCACTCGGGCGCTATCGATGCAATCAGGTCACGGTGGCGGTCACGCACATCCTTGACGTGGCGAATCCAGTTGTCAGCCAGGCCAACACGGATCCCCTCGAGCGCTGCCAGCACACCGCCGCAGCCATAGTGGCCCACGACCATCAGGTGCTCGACGTGCAACTGGTCCACCGCGTACTGGATGGTGGACAGGCAGTTCAGATCTGTGGGCACCACCACGTTGGCAACATTGCGGTGCACAAAGACTTCGCCAGGCTCCAGGCCCGTGATCTGGTTGGCGGGCACGCGGCTGTCGGAACAACCGATCCACATGTACTTGGGCTTTTGCTGCGCGAGCAGGCCGGTGAAGAAGCCGGGCCGCTCCTGCTCCATCCGGGCCGCCCAGGCGCGGTTGTGAACAAACAGGTCTTTGATGGAGGAGGGCATGCTTACTTGGCTCAGTGATTAGAAAGTAGCTCAGCAGGTTTCAGAAAACAGCTCGCGGCCAATCAGCATGCGGCGGATTTCGCTGGTACCCGCACCAATCTCATACAGCTTGGCATCACGCCACAGGCGGCCCAGCGGATATTCATTGATGTAGCCGTTGCCACCGAAGATCTGCACGCCCTCACCCGCCATCCAGGTGGCTTTTTCTGCGGTCCACAGGATCACCGACGCGCAGTCCTTGCGCACCTGGCGTACGTGGTCGGTGCCGAGCATGTCGAGGTTCTTGGCGACGGTGTAGGCAAACGAGCGCCCGGCCTGCAGCACGGTGTACATGTCGGCCACTTTGCCCTGGATGAGCTGGAATTCGCCGATGCTCTGACCAAACTGCTTGCGGTCATGAATGTAGGGGATCACGTTGTCCATGACGGACTGCATGATGCCCAGCGGCCCGCCGGTGAGCACCGCGCGCTCATAGTCCAGCCCGCTCATCAGCACCTTGGCGCCCTGGTTCAGGCCGCCCAGGATATGCGAGGCAGGCACTTCCACGTTGTTGAACACCAATTCGCCGGTGTGGCTGCCGCGCATGCCGAGCTTGTCGAGCTTTTGCGCCACGCTAAAACCCGGCATGCCCTTTTCAATCAGGAATGCCGTGACTCCGCGCGCTCCCATTTCAGGCTCTGTCTTGGCATACACCACCAGCGTGTCCGCATCGGGGCCGTTGGTGATCCACATCTTGCTGCCGTTGAGCAGGTAGTAACCGCCCTTGTCCTCGGCCTTGAGTTTCATGCTGATCACGTCGGAGCCGGCACCTGGCTCGCTCATGGCCAGCGCGCCCACATGCTCGCCGCTGATCAGCTTGGACAAGTATTTGGCCTTTTGCTCGTCGCTGCCGTTGCGATTGATCTGGTTCACGCACAGGTTGCTGTGGGCACCGTAGGAGAGGCCTACGGACGCGCTGGCGCGCGAGATTTCTTCCATCGCCACCATATGCGCCAGGTAACCCATGCCAGCGCCGCCGTGCTGCTCAGGCACTGTGATGCCCAGCACACCCAGGTCGCCCATCTTGCGCCACAGGTCCATGGGGAACTGGTCGTTGCGGTCGATCTCGGCAGCGCGGGGAGCGATCTCGGCCTGCGCAAAGTCACGCACTGCGTCACGCAGGGCGTCAATGTCCTCGCCCAGTTGGAAATTCAGGCCGGGAAGGTTGTTGGGAATGCTCATCGTGGATGTCTCCTCAATACAAGTAAAAGGCGGTGGCTGGTTCAGCCTTGGATGTTGTCGCGCCCGCTCACGGCCATGAGGGTGCAGCCCATGGTGGCGACGAGTTTTTCCGGGCGGTTGTCGATGTCGATGGCGAAAGCGCGGCCCTCGCACACCGTGATGGTGCGGCCGGGTTTGATGACCCGACCTTCCATTCGGAACCGCTGCCCCTTGGCAGGGGCCAGCAGGTTGATCTTGAATTCAATGGTCAGTACTGCGGCCTCAGGCCCCATAAGGGTGAAGCCCGCGTAGCCACAGGCCGAGTCGAGCGCCGTCGCCACCATGCCCGCGTGCAGAAACCCATGCTGTTGGGTCAATTCCGTAGCCCAGGGAACTTCGATGTCCACCGCGCCCGGCTCAATCAGGCCGAGACTTGCACCCAGGGTCTGCATCGCGCCCTGCAGCGCGAAGCTGCCGCGCACACGGTCTGCAAAGTCGGCACAACGCGGCTCAGAAAGGGGCGTGCTCAAAACTGTCTCCTGATTTACGTTTACGTAAACGTCAATTATGGATCATTTTTGTGTTTCCACCTTCACTAGCAACGCGCGCGCTTCCTGCTCATGTTCGCGAACTTCCTCCAGATTTGCCTGCAGGTCAGCCATCTGTTCTTCGAGTTGCTTGCGGTGGACAACCAGCACATCAAGGAACTTGCGCAACTGCACCCCGGTGTCGCGAGGGCTGTCGTACAGATCGATGATCTCCTTGGCCTCGGTCAGCGATAGACCTAGGCGCTTTGCCCGCAGCGTCAAGCGCAGGCGCGTGCGATCTCGTGCGCTGTAGACGCGATTTCGTCCCGCGGGGCCAGTGCGTTCAGGCTGCAGCAAACCCATATCTTCGTAAAAACGAATCGCCCGGGTGGTGAGATCAAACTCTTTGGCAAGATCGCTGATGGTGTAGGTGTGGGCCATGGAGGTGCTTCGTACAGCAGGATCGGTTTACAAAGGAGACAGGCCTGCGATGGCGGCTCCCTAAAATGCAATTAATGCATGACGTTTACGTTAACGTCAATGCTAACGCATCGCACTTCACACTTTCGCCATGAATCCACTTGAGCACCAGATCCACTACCCGCTAGGCGACGTCCTCCCTTCTGAGGGGGCAGCCACGGAGGTAGCCCCCGGCGTTAAGTGGATCCGCATGGGCCTACCCTTCGCGCTGGACCACATCAATTTATGGCTGCTGCGTGATCGGCAACCAGACGAAAGTGGCACCCCGGTGGACGGATGGACGGTGGTGGACTGCTGCATCGATAACGCGACCACACGCGCCCAATGGGAACAGATTTTTGCCAGCTGTCTTGAAGACATGCCGATCTTGCGCGTGATAGTGACCCACATGCATCCAGACCACATCGGGCTGGCGTATTGGCTGTGCGCACGTTGGAATGTGCATTTGTGGATCAGCGCCACCGACTATCACGCGGCCAGAACTGCTGTATACGACCACAGCGGGCTTGGGGGCGAAGCCAGTGCCGACTTCTACACCCTGCATGGGATGCGGGATGTGGCGTTTCTCCAGCATGTGCGGACACGGGCGTCGTATTTTCCAACACTTGTCCCCGCGCTGCCGCCCCGATTTCGCAGGATCATGGATGGAGATGTTATTGAAATTGCCGGGCGGGCCTGGCAGTGCGTCAGCGGCTATGGGCACGCCCCCGAACATATTGCGCTGTACTGCGCAGAATTATCTGCGCTGATCAGTGGCGACATGGTGCTGCCGCGCATTTCGACCAACGTCAGCGTCCATGCGGCAGAACCGGAATCCAATCCTTTGCGGCTTTTCTTGGCTTCCCTGCAACGGTATCTTGAATTGCCTCCCGACACTCTCGTACTGCCCTCGCACGGCAAACCTTTTCAAGGCTTGCATGAGCGCATCCAACAACTGCAGGACCACCATCAAGATCGGCTCGGCGAAATACTCAAGGCTGCCGAGCAAGACTCATTGTCTGCAGCCGACGTGCTGCCCATCATGTTTAAACGAAAGCTGGATGCACACCAGATGACATTTGCCATGGGGGAAGCTCTTGCCCATTTGCACATGCTCTGGCTTGATGGACGACTGCAAAGGGTTCTGGACTCTGCAGGCGTTCACCGCTTTCGATCACCGTACCGGGAAAGATGACCGGTGAATTCATTGAAGGTTCTCAGCCAAGCACGGTGGTCGTAACGCCTCCTCACGCCACCGCGATCCGAGCGGCAGCACCCGTTCGATTCCGTGCATTTTCCGCTGGATTTTTCGCGTGAGACTGGAGAGGCGGACGAAGTGGCGGTGATAGCGACGAGACCGCTGACCCGCAACGAGAAGTGGACGGCGTTTGGGCGGGGGGAGTTGTTGGTGTTTGCGCAAGGCAGACGGCTGGCCGCCTGAGCGGGGGCATGAGGCGCCAGTGGTTTCGCATGCACTAAGGGCACACACCAGATACCGAGTAACCGAAGACCTTTCGGTAGAAATCCCATTTCCAAAGCAAAAAACCCCAGTCTGTTACGACTGGGGTTTTCTGGGCTGTAAGAGCCTGACGATGACCTACTTTCACACGGGAACCCGCACTATCATCGGCGCAAAGTCGTTTCACTGTCCTGTTCGGGATGGGAAGGAGTGGT
>CAMTXG010000007.1:0-143500 GCA_947085645.1 uncultured Gammaproteobacteria bacterium | reverse complement strand
ACCACTCCTTCCCATCCCGAACAGGACAGTGAAACGACTTTGCGCCGATGATAGTGCGGGTTCCCGTGTGAAAGTAGGTCATCGTCAGGCTCTTACAGCCCAGAAAACCCCAGTCGTAACAGACTGGGGTTTTTTGCTTTGAGGTGAACGTTCTTGGCAACTGTGCCGTCACGTACGTTCTTCCGCAATCAAATAGGCAACCGCCGGCCTTGCTCGAACACCAGTAGCTCGCCCTTGCCAAACGCCTTCCACTCCTCGTTTGTCGTCAGTGGGCTTGTCACTATCACCGCCACTTCGTCCTTCTCCCCCGTCTCCCGGGAAAAATCCAGAACCACGTCTTCGTCACTCAGCTGCGCCTTACCAAAGGGGTGCCGACGCTCTATGTAGTACAGGCTCGTCGACGCGTGCGACCACAAAGCCTGACCGTTGGAAAGCAGGAAATTGAACGTGCCATGCGGACTGATCTGGGTAGCCAGTTCCTTAAGTGTCAATGTCAGCTCTCGAACTGAAGGTACGCTCGCATGTGACTTCGTCAACTCTTGCATGATCCAGCAGAAGGCATGCTCGCTGTCGGTGTCCCCCACCGGGCGGAAATGGGAATGTAGCCGCGGGCGAAAAGCTTTCAGGTCGCCGTTGTGAGCGAAAACCCAATATCTACCCCATAGCTCTCGAACAAATGGGTGGCAGTTCTGTAGGTTGACAACTCCTTGCGTTGCCTTGCGGATATGCGCTATCACATTCTTGCTTTTGATGGGATACCGACGAATAAGCTCCGCTACAGGAGACTCCACCGCGGCAAGATGATCGACAAAATGGCGCAGTCCCTTGTCTTCAAAGAACGCGATGCCCCATCCATCGCTGTGGTGGTCGGTCTTCCCCCCGCGCTGCGCGAATCCGGTAAAGCTGAAAGTCACATCGGTGGGGACATTGCAGTTCATCCCCAAGAGTTGGCACATTTCTGAGATCCCATTCAGGCAGTTGGTGAAGACAGTGGAGCTGTCTCAATCGGCGTGATCAGAGCCGGGCGTTGCGGCAGACAGAGTTACCCCTTTGCTGAAGACGCTTCTCGCAGTTGCCAAGCTGCAACCAAGGCTACGCCGCACAACAAAGTGAGCATCAAAAACGTCTCCGCAAAGGCGGAAATGCGAGCGGGGTTGCTTGCGCCTGCCACCAGCGACGCACCGTGCTCGCCCAGTCGCCACTCCAGCACAATCCCGCAAAGGCTGACCCCGGCCGCACCTCCCAGCATGCGCAGAAAGCCAATGGCGCTGGAGCCTTGGGAAATGAGCGATTTGTCGAGCGGCCGCATGGCGCCCAGGTTGAGTGACGGCAGGATGAACCCCAACCCGATACGGCCCAGAATGGCGAAGGCCACCAGCAGCCAGAGCGACGAGCCCAGGCCCACAAACACCATCAACCCGAACGACAGCGCCAGCAAAGCCAGCCCGATGCTGACAAGCAGGTGCGTAGGTTGCCGGTCAGCCAGCCGCCCCACCAGCGCAATGGTGACGGCGAGCACGAACCCGGCAGGCAGCATCAATGTGCCGACATGGGACGCGGACAATTCAAGACCGAGTTGCATGAATACCGGCAATAGATAGGTGGACCCGAACAAGGCCGTGCCGTAGATGAATGCGACCACACTGCCCATGGCGAACTGGCGGTACTGAAACAGGTGCAGGTCCATCAGCGGTTTGCGCCCCTGGTGGATGAGCCTGCGCTGCCAGGCTATGAAGCATCCCACCGCCAGCGCTGCGCCCAGCAACAGCAGGCCCGCTAGTGATGCGGAGCCGCCTTGCAGCGACACCAGTCCGTTGAGAAGACACAGTGTTCCGGCAGTTCCTAAAAGCAACCCACGCCAGTCAAGTGCCTCGCCGTTGCGATTGGCATCCACACCGCCGGGCGCGGAGACGGGCACGAACTTGTAGGCCAGCGCAATGGAGATGAGGCACAGCGGCACCACCATGAAAAAAATGGAACGCCAGCCAAACCAGTCCACCAGCAGCCCACCAATGCTGGGACCGAGGGCGGGCGCAAGTACAACGCCCATACCAAAGATGCCACTGGCGCGGCCCTGCTCGTGGGGTTTGAAGGCGTACAGAATGATGACCGCCGGGATGGGCTGAACGACGCCAGCGGCGAGGCCTTCTGCCACGCGGGCGAGCAGTACCAGCCCAAAATCCCGCGCCAGCCCGCCACCTACACCACCAGCGAGCAACAACATCATGGCGCCGACATAGGTGGCGCGGTAGCCATAGCGCGACAGCAGCCAGGGCGTGGTCAACATCGACACCGTGGTGGCGACCATGAAGCCCGAAGTGACCCACTGCGCGCGCTCTTGGCCCAGCGCGAAATAGTGGCTCATGTCCGGGATGGCCACGTTCACGATGGTGGACGACATGATGGACGCCATCGTGCCGACCATCACGGACAGCAACACCAGCCAGCGGTAACGCTCTCCGTAGCGCTCCCGCAAAACGGACAGTGAGCCTGCCTGCGTCATGGCGCCGTGGGGGTCACGTGTTGGCAAGCTGGCGGGGTTGAAAAGACAAAAAACGCCGGTCAGGTGCGCTCGGACCAGAGCTTGCCGCCCGTGGCCCAGTTCTCGCGCTTAATGTCGGTGATCAGAATGTCCACCGACTCGGGCGAGCCGCCCAGGATTTCAACGGAGACGCGGGTGATTTCCTCCACCAGCTTCTTCTTTTGTTCGACCGTACGGCCTTCCATCATTTCGACGTGGTATGTGGGCATGTCAGCTTCCTTGCAGTGGGGGTGTTTGCAAAAACAAAGGCGAAATCATAGCGAGGCAGCCGCCAGCGGCGGGGAAGGCGGCTGCCCGCCTCGCGCCCCGCAGGCTGGGCAAATGCATGTTTTGCCACGTTGTTCAGTTGGCAGCGCGGCCAGCGCCTCGGGCTTAACGGTGCCCGGGGCAATGCACCAGCAGCTCTCGGCGGGCTGCTCGGCGGCGATGGCGCACTGGTTCGCATGTCCACACAGGGGACAGACGGAGGCTGCGAGCGCGTTGGTATCGCTGAGTGAGTCGGAGGCCATGGCGATGGAGTTTGCAGGCGGTGCCGACATGCCGCGGGACAGGCATGCCGTGAGCCAGTGTACGGCGCAAGCGCGGCGCTTCTGCAGGGGCGGGTCGGCAGGATGCAACTCCGTGCCGTGACCCGCAGCCCAGTACCTGTGGATTTTCAAACGGGCAGCTGGGGCGCTATGCCGTGCAGCCGACGGATACTGAGAAAAATTCAAGCAAAAATAGCTGCTAGCGCTTATCCATAAAGCGTTTGCAGCTATCAAAAGAGGAGTTCTATCTGTGTGAAAGTTGGGGCCTGCAATACACAGTCACAGGCTCCCCCGCCTGTCGCTCAGGCCGCCTGCGCCGCCTTCAGCTTCAGCCGCCAGGCGTGCAACAGCGGCTCGGTGTATCCGCTGGGCTGTTCCTGGCCTTTCAGCACCAGGTCCAGCGCCGCGCGGTAGGCGTAGCTGGTATCAAAGTTCCCGGCCATGGGTTGGTACAGCGGGTCGCCCGCGTTTTGGCCATCGACCACAGCCGCCATGCGCTCAAAAGTTTCCTTCACCTGCGCAGGCGTCACCACGCCATGCAGCAGCCAGTTGGCCATGTGCTGGCTGCTGATGCGCAGCGTGGCACGGTCTTCCATCAGGCCCACGTTGTGGATGTCGGGCACCTTGGAGCAGCCCACGCCCTGGTCCACCCAGCGCACCACGTAGCCCAGAATGCCCTGGGCGTTGTTGTCCAGCTCTTGCTGCTTTTCGGCGTCGGTCCAGTTCGGGTTGGCGCTCACGGGCACGGTGAGCAGGCCGGTCAGCAGGTTGTCGCGCTCGGCGTTTACGTCGGTTTTTTCCAGCTCGATCTGGATGTCGCTCACCTTCACCTGGTGGTAGTGCAGCGCGTGCAGCGTGGCGCCCGTGGGGCTGGGCACCCAGGCGGTGTTGGCGCCGGCCTTGGGGTGGGCGATCTTTTGCTTGAGCATCTCGGCCATCAGGTCGGGCATGGCCCACATGCCCTTGCCGATTTGCGCCTTGCCGCGCAGGCCGCAGCTCAGGCCCACCAGCACGTTGTTCTTCTCGTACGACTGGATCCAGGCGCTGGTCTTCATGTCGCCCTTGCGGACCATGGGGCCGGCGTGCATGGCGGTGTGCATCTCGTCGCCCGTGCGATCCAAAAAGCCGGTGTTGATGAAGGCCACGCGGCTCGA
The DNA here is from genome assembly GCA_947085645.1 of uncultured Gammaproteobacteria bacterium. Taxonomy (GTDB): domain Bacteria; phylum Pseudomonadota; class Gammaproteobacteria; order Burkholderiales; family Burkholderiaceae_C; genus Acidovorax. The sequence continues at coordinate 139,277 of CAMTXG010000007.1, read as the reverse complement.
TGCGGCGGCGATGCAGGCCTTTAGGTTGACGGACGTGCGGCGCTCTTCGTCCATGATGCCCAGCTTGACGGTGCTGTCGGGCAGGCCCAGCAGCTTTTCCACGCGGCCGAACAGTTCGGCCGCAAAGCCCACTTCAGCGGGGCCGTGCATCTTGGGCTTGACGATGTAGACGCTGCCCTTGCGGGAGTTGCGGATGCCGTTGGCGCCATGGCCTTGCAAATCGTGCAATGCGATGGCCGTTGTGACCACTGCATCCATGATGCCTTCGGGAATCTCGCGTTGCTGGCCCTGGGCGTCTGTCCACAAGATGGCCGGGTTGGTCATCAGGTGGCCCACATTGCGCAGGAACATCAGCGAGCGGCCATGCAGGCGCACTTCGTTTCCGGCGGGGCCTGTGTACACGCGGTCCGGGTTCAGGCCGCGAGTAATCGTCTTGCCGCCCTTGGCGACCTGCTCGGTCAGCGTGGCCTGGATGATGCCCAGCCAGTTGCTGTAGCCCAGCACCTTGTCCTCGGCGTCCACGGCGGCCACGGAGTCTTCCAGGTCCAGGATGGTGGACAGGGCCGCTTCCAGCACCAGGTCGCTCACGCCGGCCGCATCGGATTGGCCGATGGGCGTGGACCGGTCGATCTGGATGTCCAGGTGCAGGCCGTTGTGCTGCAGCAGTACCGACTTGGGCGCTGCGACGTCGCCTTGGTAGCCCTTGAACTGCGATGGGTCCTTCAGGCCCGTGGTGCTGCCATTGGCAAGCGAGACTATCAACTGGCCGCCTTCGACTTTGTAGCCAGTCGAATCCTTGTGCGAACCAGCGGCCAGCGGCGCGGTGTCGTCCAGCACCTGGCGTGCAAAGGCTATGACCTTGGCGCCGCGCACAGGGTTGTAGCCCTTGCCCTTTTCCGCCCCGTCGGTCTCGGGGATGGCATCCGTTCCATACAGCGCGTCATACAGGCTGCCCCAGCGCGCGTTGGCGGCGTTCAGTGCATAGCGCGCGTTCAGAATCGGCACCACCAGCTGCGGGCCGGCCTGGGTGGCCAGCTCGTCGTCCACATTGGCGGTGGTGGCCTTCACATCGGCAGGCTGGGGCACCAGGTAGCCGATCTTTTCGAGGAAACCACGGTACGCCACCATGTTGGTGATGGGGCCGGGGTTGGCCTTGTGCCAGGTATCGAGCTCGGTTTGCAGGCGGTCGCGCTCGGCCAGCAGGGCGATGTTGCGCGGGGCCAGGTCCGACACGATGGCGCCAAAGCCCTTCCAGAAGGCGGCGCTATCAACACCCGTACCGGGCAACACCTTGTCTTCAACAAAGCGGAACAGGGAGGTGGCCACTTGCAGGCCGTGGACTTGGGTGCGATCGGTCATGGAGAGTCTTGCTGGAGAAGAAATAAAAAAAAGAAGAAACCATCTGCCCGCTGTAGCAGGCCATGGGACGACTGTATTGCAATTGATTGGCGATATAAAGACGTTGAAAATCCATAAACTAGTGACTTTTACGCAAAGCTGAGGGTGTTTGCCCCTCCGTGTTTGCAGCTAATGCTCACCAATTAATAGCTGCTGGCGCTTGCTGAATAAGCGCTAGAGGCCAATTTCATTCAAAATTTCGTTCATGGACAAGCTCAAGGCCTTTGAATCGTTCGTCTCTGTGGCCACCCGCGGCAGCCTCACGGCAGCGGCCAAGGCCGAGGGCGTGGCGCCGGCGATCATGGGGCGGCGGCTGGACGCGCTCGAAGAGCATCTGGGCGTGAAGTTGCTGGTGCGCACCACGCGCCGCATCAGCTTGACGCACGAGGGCAGCGCGTTTCTGGAAGACTGCCAGCGCCTGCTGTCCGACGTGGCCAATGCCGAGGCCAGCGTGTCCGAAGGCGGCGTCAAGGCCACCGGGCACCTGCGCATCACCGCGCCTGCCGGGTTTGGTCGCCGCCACGTGGCGCCGCTGGTGCCGCGTTTTCGGGCCGAACACCCCGATGTGACCATCTCCCTGAACCTCAGCGACCGCGTGGTGGACCTGGCGGGCGAGGGCTTTGACTGCGCCGTGCGCGTGGGCGATCTGCCCGACTCGTCGCTGGTCAGTGTGCGGATTGCAGACAACCGCCGCCTGTGTGTTGCCACGCCCCAGTATTTGGCCCGGCGCGGCACCCCGCGCGCACCGGGCGAGCTGGTGCAGCACGACTGCCTGACGCTCTCCAGCGACGCATCGCAAACACGCGGGTGGGCGTTTCGCATGCCGCTTGCCGACGGCGCGACCGAGGTCATGCACCTCAAACCGGGCGGGCCGCTCGACTGCTCGGATGGTCAGGTGTTGCACGACTGGTGCCTGGGCGGCTGGGGCATTGCCTGGCGCAGTACCTGGGAGGTCGAGGCCGAGATCGCCGCCGGCCGCCTGGTTGCGGTGCTGGAGGAGTTTGCCGCCCCGCCCAACGGCATCTACGTGGTCTTCCCCCAGCGCAAACACCTGCCGCTGCGCGTGAGGCTGTGGATTGACCACCTCAAGCACCAGTACGCCCAGCCTGCCTTCTGGAGGGGCGCTTGACCTCGATCAGCGCGCACCCGTCCAAACCCCCGCCCCCGCTGCGTGTGGGGGTGGTGGAAGACGACGCCGCCAGCCGCGATACCCTGGTGGCCATGATCGGCCAGCAGCCCGACCTGGCGCTGGCGCTGCTGGCCACCAGCCGAGCCGAGGCGCTGGAGCTGCTGCCCACGGCGCCTCTGGATGTGCTGCTGGTGGACCTGGGCCTGCCCGACGGTTCGGGCCTGGACGTGATCCGCGCCGCGCGCGTGCAGTGGCCCGACTGCAGCATCCTGGTCAGCACCATCTTTGGCGACGAGGACCACGTGCTGCGCTCCATCGAAGCCGGGGCCATGGGCTACCTGCTCAAGGACGTGAGCGCTGCCGAGCTGGCCGAGGAGATCCGCAACCTTCACGCGGGCGGCAGCCCCATCAGCCCCATGGTGGCGCGCAAGATTCTGGCGCGCGCCGCCGCCAGCCTGGCCCCACCCAGCGAACCGCCCACCACCCTGTCTGCGCGCGAGCAAGAGGTGCTGCGCTACGTGAGCAAGGGCTTCAACACCGAAGAAACTGCACGTTCCATGGGCGTGTCCCGCACCACCGTGCTCACGTTTGTGCGGCGCATCTATGCCAAGCTCCAGGTCAACACCCGCGCCGAAGCCATCCATGCCGCCTACAAGCAGGGCCTGCTGGCTGATTAGCAAATGCGCGGCCTGCTTGCTGCTGGCCATGGGGCTGGTGGCCTGCAGCGACCGGGGGCAGGGCGACGGCGCCGCGCACATCGGGCAGGCCGCCTTTCGCATGGAGACAGGCGCTGGGTGGGAGCCGCCCCCCGAGCCTCCGAAGGCCTTGCAAGACGCGGGCGACTGGTCCCCCGTACCCTTGCCCCATGCCCGCACCCGCAGCCTGGCAGAGGGCACTGCCTCGTTGCGGGCCCCCCCAGAGGTGGCCTGGTACCGGCTCACCGTGCCGCCCGGGTTGCCGGAGCAGGAGCTTTTTCTGTACCTGCCCCGCTGGCAGACCATTGGCATCGTTGCCGTGTACGTGGATGGCCACCTCGCCTACCGTACCCGGGGCAGCCGCGTGTGGAACAGCTTCAACCGGCCGTTGTGGGTGGCCCTGGGCGGCAGTGGCCGCTCTTCCAGCGGCAGCGCTGCAAAGGGCGGTGGTGGCACACATCCCCACACCGTCTGGTTGCGCATGGCCAGCCAGCAGGGTGTGGGCGGCGCCCTTTCCACCGCCTGGGTAGGCACCGAAGACGCACTGCTGTGGCGCTACAACCAGCGCCGGTTTGTGCAGAACGACCTCGTCAGCCATGCAGGAGCCGCCTTTCTGGTCATCGGCCTGTTTGCGCTGGCCGTAGGGCTGGTGCGCCGCCGCGAGCCCATCTACCTGCTGTTCTTTGCGGTGTCCGTCACCTGTGTGCTGCGCAACCTGCACTACGTGGTGGACGACCACCCCCTGCCCGTGCCCGACGACTGGTTCGGCTGGGTCACCGTCAACGCGCTGGGCTGGTCCATGGTGTCCACCTTCGCGTTTGCCTTGCGTGTGCACCGCAAGCGCATGCCCCGCCTGGCATGGGGCATTGCGGCGCTGGTGGTGCTGTGTGCGGTGCTTACCTTGCCGGCACCCCTTCTGTTGCCGCATGTCCATGCCATCCTGCCGGCGGTTTACATCGTCCTCACCGCGCTCACGGCCGTGGTGGCGGTGTCCGGTCTGTGGGCATCGTGGCAGGCCCGCTCGGGCGAAGGGATGGTGCTGTTTGCCTGGTTCTCGCTCAACGTACCCGCAGCCGTGCACGATCTTCTGCTGCAGAACTACCGCATCGACATCGAGCGTGTGTATCTGGCGCCCTACCTGTCCATCGGCCTGTTCGCCATTTTCCTGGCCATCGTCTACCGCCGCTACCTGGGCGCGATTCATGCGGTGGAGGTTGTCAACGCCGGGCTGGAGAGCCGCCTTGCCGCGCGCGAGCGCGAGCTCACCGCCAGCCACGAGCAACTGCGCGTGCTGGAGCGCCAGCAAACCCTGGCCGCCGAGCGCCAGCGCCTGATGCAGGACATGCACGATGGCATCGGCTCGTCGCTCATGACCGCGCTGCGCATGGTCGAGCGCGGCCAGGCCAGCGCGGCCGACACGGCCCTGGCGCTCAAGGACTGCATCGATGACCTCAAGCTCGCCATCGACTCGCTCAGCCCCGCCGACGCCGACCTGCTGGCCATGCTGGCCGCCCTGCGATTTCGCCTGGCACCCCGGCTCAAGGCCGCGGGCATCACGCTCACCTGGAGCGTGCAGGATCTGCCACCGCTGCCGTGGCTGGACCCCCAGGCTGCCCTGCACGTGCTGCGCATCCTGCAAGAGGTGCTCACCAACCTGCTCAAGCACAGCCACGCCACCACCATCGACCTGGCGACCGAGGTGTGCGCGGGGGCTGCGAACGAGGGCGGCGTGGTGGTGCGCATCCGCGACAACGGCCACGCCTTTGTGCCCACCGCCAGTGCGCCCCCTGCGACGCCGGCTGGCCAGGGGCTGGCCAACGTGCGCCACCGTGCCCAGGCCCTGGGCGGCCATTGCCAGTGGGCGGCGTGGGCGGGTGGGGGCGAATTCCGCCTGTGGTTGCCGCTGGAGCGGGAGTGACTCAATCAGCTATGGTTCTAGTAGCTTTTAGCACTTTCTGTATAAGCGCTGGGCACTGATTGGGCTGCAATATTTGTGGCAGACACCATGGCACGCGCATCGTGCCGCCCCTGCCGCATTGGGACGGTGTGGGCAGACCCTGTCGCCATCGCCCTTGGGGTTGAAGCTGTCAGTACATGTACACGGCACCCGCATTGTTGGCCGAGTTGTCCGCCGCGTCACCGTTGATGCCGGTGGCACTGCTGTCGTCCCTGTACGCCCCGACTGCCAGGGTGTTGCCATCACCCGACAAGGCCACGCTCCAGCCAAACTGGTCAAGCGCCTGGGTATTGCTGGCTTTCACGTAGGCCTGCTGGGTCCAGGTACTGCCGCTTCGGGTGAATACATAGACGGCGCCTGCAGCGGGGGCCGAGTTGTCCGCCTCGTTGCCGCCGATGCCTGTTGCATTACTGGACTCATAGGTTGCCCCCACGGCCAGGGTATTGCCATCGCCCGACAGGGCTACGCCGTAGCCAAACTGATCGCCAGCCTGGGTATTGCTGGCCTTCACATAGGCCTGCTGGCTCCAGGTGCTGCCGCTGCGGGTGAACACATACACAGCCCCCGCCTCGCTGGCAGAGTTGTCCACCTCGCTGCCATTGATGCCCGTGGCATTGCTGTCTTCGCGATCGGCCCCTATTGCCAAGGTGTTGCCGTCGCCGGACAGCGCCACGCTGGAGCCAAATGAGTCGTTCGAAGCGGTATTGCTAGCCTTCACGTAGGCCTGCTGGCTCCAGGTGCTGCCGCTGCGGGTGAATACATATACAGCCCCCGCATCGCTGGCAGAGTTGTCCGCCTGGTTGCCGTTGATGCCGGTGGCATTGCTGTCTTCTCCAATCGCCCCCACCGCCAGGGTGTTGCCGTCTCCCGAAAGCGCCACGCTGATGCCAAATAAGTCGTCTGATTCCCTATTGCTGCCCATTACATAGGCCTGCTGGCTCCAGGTGCTGCCGCTGCGGCTGAACACATACGCGGCCCCTGTATACATCAATTTCCCTCGTGCCCCCACCGCGAGGGTGTTGCCGTCGCCGGACAGGGCCACGCTGATGCCAAACCCGTCATTCGAGTCGTCATACATGCCTTTCACATAGGCCTGCTGGCTCCAGGTGCTGCCGCTGCGCGTGAACACATACACGGCACCCTGATCATTGCTGGAGTTGTCGGCCTCGTCACCGTTGATGCCGGTGGCCTTGCTGTCTTCTCCAATCGCCCCCACTGCCAGGGTGTTTCCATCACCCGACAGTGCCACGCTGGTGCCGAAATAGTCATATCCACCGGCATTACTCGCCTTCACATAGGCTTGCTGGCTCCAGGTGCTGCCGCTGCGCGTGAACACATACACGGCGCCGACGCTGATCCAGGAGTTGTTCGCTTGGTCACCGTTGATGCCGGTAGCATTGCTTTGCTCTCCGGACGCCCCCACCGCCAGGGTGGAGCCATCGCTAGACAGCGCCACGCTGTACCCGAATCGGTCCGACGCTCCCGTATTGCTCGCCTTGAAGTACCCGATGGCCCGCGTCAGATCCACCGCCTGTGCCGCTGACAACGCGCTGCACCCCGCGCTGTTGCATGCCTGCACGCGGTAGGTGGCGTTCAGCCGCGTGTGCAGCAGGCCTGTCACCACCCGGTCGTAGCTGGTGCCGGTGAGACCCGTGGCAATCTGCGTGGCTGCGGCCGGGCCTGCACCGTCGGGGTCTTCCGTCACGCGGTAGGTGATGGCGCCGCCGCCCGCGGGTGGCGCAATGGCGCCCCAGCTGAGCTTGAAGGTCTTGACGTCATAGGCCAGCGTCAGCGCAGGGATGCCCGGAACCACCACCACCGGTGGCGGTGGTGGCGGTGCATCCACCACGCAGACAACAGCAATCTGCGTGACATCGGCCGCGGCGACCCCCGTGCCGCCGCTGACGGCGCAGCTTTGGCCCGCGCTGCTGTCGAACACACTGACGGCGTAGCCTGTGCCCGCCAGCACGGGCTGGGCAAAGCGGAAGGTGCCGTTGTCCACCACGGTGACGGTGTCCCCGTTGACGCTGTTGCGCAACGCCACCACGCCGATGTTGCCGCTGACGGTGCCCGAGAGCCGGTAGCCGGTGGTTGCGCATGCCACGGTGATGGGGGGCAGGGCGGCACGGGCATCGACGGTGCCCTGGCCGCCGGTGACGGTGCAGGTCTGGTTCTGCGGCTGGGTCAGCACAGTGATGCTGTAGGGCCCGGTGACGGGCTGGGCGAACGTGAAGAGGCCGTCAGCGGTCACGCGGGCCTCTTGCGTGGTGCCCTCGGCGGCCAGTTGCATCACCAGGGCCTTGCCTGCGGCAAGCCCTGCCACGCTGCCGCCCAGCGTGCGGGCGTTGGGGGGCACATCGTTGTCGCGGCACGCCACGCTCACGTTGTTCACATCGGCGCTCACGGTGCCGCTGCCATTGGCGATGGTGCAGGTCTGGCCCACCGGCTGGGCGGCAATGCGCAGGCTGTAGGCGGTGCCTGCGGGCAGCTGCAGGCTGTAGCTGCCGTTGGCTGACACGGCGGCGCTGGGCCCGCTGGCATCGGCAATGACCACGGTCTTGCCCGCGGCCAGACCGGCCAGCTGGCCACCCACGCGGAAACTGGGGGTGTTCACCGGTGGGTCATCGCCCCCACCGCCGCCGCAGGCCGCAAGCACGACAGCGAATCCCAGCAGCCAGGTGCGGGTCAGAGTTCTGATGTTTGGCGTGGGCGCCGCTGCTGCTGTTGTCTTGGCCATGATGCGGTTGCTTCTCCGGGGGTCACTTGTAGGGCAGGCGCGGCCGAAGCTACCGGATTCGTCGAGGCTTGTATGTCCTCAGAACTGAGGACAGGGAGTCCGCGGCTGAAGGGCAGGAACGTGTCTGTATCAGGTTATTTTGAAGATAAAAATGGCCTCCAGCGCTTGATGGTAAAGCGCTTATAGCTATCAATTTAGGATTTTCTGCGCAGGGTGTCGGCGTCTGGCGCGGCGCAGCAGCGGGCGTGCACGCAGGTGGCGCTGGGCAATACTGGCGAGCTTTTCCTCAAGCAAAATGGCAACCATCCCCGGGTGGAGTTGCCGCATTTATCGAGCCGCCGGGTGTTGAAAAGGAACCCTCCATGACCCTCGAAGCCATTCTTGCCGCCCTGCACCTGGTGGCCATCCTGACCTTTGTGGTCTTTCTGTCGAGCCAGGCGGCGCTGTGCCGCACCGAATGGATGAATACCGCCGTCGTCGAGCGCCTGGTGCGGCTGGATGCGATCTATGGCGCGGCCGCTCTGGTGATGATTGGCAGCGGCCTGGCACGGCTCTTTTGGGGCATCAAGGGGGTGTCGTGGTATGTCTCGCAGCCGCTGTTTCACATCAAGATCACCATCGTGGTGGTCATGGCCATCCTGTCGATCTGGCCTTCCATCATGTTCCGCCGCTGGCGGCGCAATCTGCAGGCCTCGGGCGCCCTGCCTGACGAACTGGAGGTGAAGAAGGTTCGCCGGCTGGTGATGATCCAGTCGCACGTGTTGCCGGTGGTGGCGGTGATTGCGGTGTTCTGGGCGCGGGGCTGGTAGGCCTTTCAGGCCCTGCGCCCGTAAAAAAAAGCCGCTGGCCCCACGGGGCAGCGGCTTTTTGCCGTGTGTCGGTGCCGGTTACGTCACTTCTTGAGGCACTCGCTCATGAAGGCCTTGCGCTCGTCGCCCTTGAGCGTCTTGGCTTTTTCGTCGGCGTTGCAGGCCTTCATCCGGTCTTGCTGGGTGGCGGGCTTGTTGCTCAGGCAGGTTTTCATGAACGCCTTGCGCTCGTCACCCTTCATATCGCCCGCCTCCTTGTTGCAGGTCGCCATCTTGGATTGCTGCTTGGTCGGGGCCTTGTCTTCGGCTGCCTGGGCCGAAAGACCCAGCGACAGGACCAGGCCCAGAGCAGTGAGGGAAAGAAGCTTTTGCATGGAATCTCCTGGAGTGATTGGGTTATAGGGGGCTCCCGGAGTCATTGCACCATAGAACCCTGGCGGCCACAACGCGGACGGCGCAAGAACGGGCGTCCGGCGCTGGCCCCGGATGCCCCCGTAAAATCCGCCGATGCTCACAGCCAAAAATGAATTGCTCGCCGCGCTTGCGGGCGAGCTCGAAACCCTGTCCCCCGGCGCCGGTGCCAAGGCGGCGTTTGAATCCCCCAAGGTGGCTGCGCACGGCGACTTTGCCTGCACCGCGGCCATGCAGCTGGCCAAGCCCCTTAAGCTCAACCCGCGCGCGCTGGGCGAGCAGCTCAAGACGGCGCTGGAGGCCACTCCCGCGTTCCAGCGCTGGGTATCGGCCATTGAAATCGCGGGCCCTGGGTTCCTGAACATCCGCCTGAAACCCGCTGCCAAGCAGCAAGTGGTGCGCGAGGTGCTGGCCGCGGGCGACCGCTTCGGCTACCAAAGCGCGCACGGCCAGCAGGTGCTGGTCGAGTTCGTGTCGGCCAACCCCACCGGCCCGCTGCATGTGGGCCACGGCCGCCAGGCGGCGCTGGGCGATGCGATCTGCAACCTGTTTGCCACCCAGGGCTGGAAGGTACACCGCGAGTTCTATTACAACGACGCGGGCGTACAGATCGACACGCTGACCAAGAGCACGCAACTGCGCGCCAAGGGTTTCAAGCCCGGAGACGACTGCTGGCCCACCGACAGCGACAACCCGCTGGCCAAGAATTTTTACAACGGCGACTACATCGCCGACATTGCCGATGCCTTCAAGGCCAAGGCCACCGTGAAGGCAGACGACCGCGAGTTCACGGCCAATGGCGATGTGGACGACTACGACAACATCCGCGGCTTTGCCGTGGCGTACCTGCGCAACGAGCAGGACAAGGACCTGCAGGCCTTCAACCTGAAGTTTGACGAGTACTACCTCGAATCCAGCCTGTACACCAGCGGCCGCGTTGAGGCCACCGTGAACAAGCTCATTGCCAACGGGAAAACCTACGAGCAGGACGGTGCGCTATGGCTCAAGAGCACCGACTACGGCGACGACAAGGACCGCGTCATGCGCAAGCAGGACGGCAGCTTTACCTACTTCGTGCCTGACGTGGCGTACCACATCGCCAAGTGGGAGCGCGGCTTCACCAAGGTCGTCAACATCCAGGGCACTGATCACCACGGCACCATCGCCCGCGTGCGCGCCGGCCTGCAGGCGGCCGATGTGGGCATCCCGCAGGGCTACCCCGACTACGTGCTGCACACCATGGTGCGCGTGGTCAAGGGCGGTGAAGAGGTCAAGATCAGCAAGCGCGCGGGCAGCTACGTCACGCTGCGCGACCTGATCGAATGGACCAGCAAGGACGCGGTGCGCTTCTTCCTTTTGAGCCGCAAGCCTGACACCGAATACACCTTCGACGTGGACCTGGCCGTGGCCCAGAACAACGACAACCCGGTGTACTACGTGCAGTACGCCCACGCGCGCATTCAGTCGGTGCTGCGGGCCTGGCAAGAGGCCGGTGGTGGCGACGTGGCATCGCTCCACGGCGTGGACCTGTCTGCGTTGGAGGGCCCCCAGGCCCAGGCGCTGATGCTGCAACTGGCCAAGTACCCCGAGATGCTCACGGCTGCTGCCGATGGCGAGGCGCCGCACGACGTGACCTTCTACCTGCGCGACCTGGCCGCCAGCTACCACAGCTACTACGATGCCGAGCGCATCCTGGTGGACGACGAGGTGGTGAAGAAGGCACGCCTGGCGCTCGTCGCTGCCACCGCGCGGGTATTGCACAATGGCCTGGCCGTGCTGGGCGTGTCGGCTCCGGCCAGAATGTAAGCAGTCACAAACTATGAAGAAACAACAGACGGGCGGGACCATCATCGGTTTTATCGTTGGGGTCATTGTGGGCCTGGGTGCCGCGTTGGCGGTGGCGGTCTATGTGACCAAGGTGCCGGTGCCCTTCCTCAACAAAGGGGGCGGTCGTGGTGCCGATATGGACGCCGCCGAGTCGCAAAAGAACAAGAACTGGGACCCCAATTCGCCGCTGTATGGCCGCAATCCGGCGCGGCCACCGGTGCCCGTGGTGGCGGCTCCAGCGTCTGCAGCCACCCCCGCACCTGCACCTGCTCCGGCTCCTGAAGTGCGTGCTGCGGCTTCTGCGCCCAAGCCCGCCGCGAGCAAGCCAGAGGCCAAGGTCGAGACCAAGCCAGGCGCCGACCCACTGGGCGATCTGGCCGTGGCCAAGGCTGCGGCCACCGGCAACGTGGACCCGTTCGACTATTTTGTGCAGGCTGGCGCCTTCAGAACCCAGCCAGATGCCGATGCGCAGCGCGCCAAGCTGGCCATGCTGGGCTGGGAGGCCCGTGTGAGCGAGCGCGAGCAAAACGGCCGGGCGGTGTTCCGTGTGCGCGTGGGCCCGTTCACCAAGCGTGATGACGCCGAGCGCATCAAGGAAAAGCTCGATGGCGCCGGGGTGGACTCGGCATTGGTTCGTGTTCAGCGCTGAGGGATGCCAAGGTTCCGGCACGCCGGAGTCTGAACTTTTTACGGAGGGATGGCTCACATCCCCCAGACCTGTAACAGGAGAGTCTTTGCTATGAAACGCCGTCAGTTTTCTTTGTCCACCGCCTCGGTGGTTGCCGCATCTGCCCTGACACTGCCAGTGGCCAACACTGCCATGGCGCAGGCCCGCCAGTTCAAGGAGGGCAAGGACTTCAAGCGGCTGGACAAGCCCGTGACGCCTGACGCTCCGGCGGGCAAGGTCGATGTGATCGAGTTCTTCTGGTACAGCTGCCCCCATTGCAACTCGTTCGAACCAGTGCTTGATGCCTGGGCCAAGGCGGCGCCCAAGGACCTGAGCGTGCGCCGCATGCCAGTGGCCTTCAATGCCAGCTTTGTGCCCCAGCAAAAGCTGTACTACACGCTGGAAGGCATGGGAAAACTGGAAGAACTGCACGCCAAGGTGTTCCGCGCCATTCACGTCGAAAAACAAAAACTCGCCAAGGACGAAGACATCCTGGCCTGGGTGACCAAGCAGGGCGTGGACGGGGCCAAGTTCAAAGAGGTTTACGGCTCTTTCTCCGTATCCAACCAGGTTCGCCGTGCGTCACAACTGCAAGATGCGTATGGCGTAGAAGGTGTGCCGTCCATGGGGGTTGCAGGCAAGTTTTACACCGATGGCACCATGGCAGGCAGCATGCAAACCGTGCTGCAGGTGGTGGACCACCTCGTTGCCACCGCCCGCAAAGGCTGACGCATTCGCTGTGTATTCTTACTAATGGCCCCTGGGGGTGCCTGCCAAAGCCCGCGTGTGCGGGCTTTTTTCATGGGCGCGCGAATGCGTGGCTACAATGATTGCAAGATTCGTGCCCTATGAAACATCGCCTACTCCCGATCCTTCTGCTCACCGCCATGGCCTGCACCGTGGGTGTGGCCCATGCCGAAAAGGCCGACCGTGCCAAGCCCATGAACATCGAGGCCGACGCCCTGCGCCACGATGAGCTCAAGCAGACCAGCGTGTTCACCGGCCGGGTGGTCATGACCAAAGGCTCCATCGTGTTGCGCGGTGCGCGGCTGGATGTGCGCCAGGATGCCGACGGTTACCAGTACGGCGTGGTCACGGCAGAGCCTGGCAAGCGCGCGTTCTTCCGTCAAAAGCGCGACACCCTGCCCGGCGCGCCTGATGAGTTCATCGAGGGTGAAAGCGAAACTATCGAATACGACGGCAAGGCCGATCGTGTGCGCTTCATCACCCGTGCCGAGCTGCGCCGCTACCGGGGTTCGGTGCTCAACGACGAAATCACGGGCGCTGTGATCGTCTACAACAACCTGACCGACGTTTTCACTGTGGACGGCCAACCGGCTGCGCCCACCAACGCAGCAGGCGATGTACCCGTTTCGGGTGGACGCGTGCGCGCCGTGCTGTCACCCAAAGAACCGCCCGCCTCTGGACCGGGCGCTCCCCCTGCTGCAGCGCCTGCACCGGCCCCGGCGCTGCGCCCCAGCAACAGCCTTGGCGGCGGCGCCAAGTGAGCGCCCCGCCCGTAAGCGCGAGTCCTGACGTCCAGTCGGGCAGCCGCCTAGAAGTCCAGCACCTGGCCAAGTCCTACGGCAGCCGCAAGGTTGTCAAAGACGTGTCGCTGGTCGTGCAAAAAGGTGAGGTCGTAGGCCTGCTGGGCCCCAACGGCGCCGGCAAGACCACCTCGTTCTACATGATCGTAGGGCTGGTGCGCAGCGACGAGGGCGACATCCGCATCGACGGCCATTCGGTGGCCCACATGCCCATCCACCGCCGTTCGCGCCTGGGGCTGTCGTACCTGCCGCAAGAAGCCTCCATCTTCCGCAAGCTGAACGTCGAAGAAAACGTGCGCGCCGTGCTGGAGCTGCAGCGCGGCGACGACGGCCAGCCACTGAGCCGCGCCGCCATTGAAGAGCGCCTCACGGCTCTGCTGCAGGAGCTGCGCGTGGACCACTTGCGTGCCTCGCCCGCCATGGCCCTGTCGGGCGGCGAGCGCCGCCGCGTCGAGATCGCCCGCGCCCTGGCCACACAGCCGCGCTTCATCCTGCTGGACGAGCCCTTTGCGGGCATTGACCCCATTGCGGTGATCGAGATCCAGCGCATCATCGGTTTCCTCAAAGCGCGCGGCATCGGCGTGCTCATCACCGACCACAACGTGCGCGAAACGCTGGGTATCTGCGACCACGCCTTCATCATCAGCGATGGCCGCGTGCTGGCGCAGGGCACGCCATCCGAGATTGTCGACAACGCCGAGGTGCGACGCGTTTACCTCGGCGAGCACTTCAAAATGTGATGAAGCCCGGTCTCTCGCTGCGCGTCTCGCAGCATCTCGCGCTGACCCCCCAACTCCAGCAGTCCATCCGGCTGCTGCAGTTGTCCACGCTCGAACTCTCGCAGGAAGTCGAGCAGATGCTCGACGAAAACCCGTTTCTAGAACGCAACGCCGACGAAGCGCCGCGCGAAGAGTTTGGCCTGGAGGCTGCCGACACGCCCGCGCAGCCCGACGAGTACAGTTCGGATGACGCTATATTTTCAGGAGCTACCAGCGCAATCAGTACAAGCGCTGAAGGCCAAAATGATGCAGAAGCGCCAAGCGCTGGCGCGGATGAGCCCGACTGGAGCGGCGACGGCACGGTGGAAATGGCACCCAACGATGCCGAGTGGGGGGGCGATGCACCCGCCCGCAACCGCAACGACTCCGAAGGCGACGACGCCGACGCCACCGAGCTGGCCCGCACGCACGAATCGCTGACCGCCTTTTTGCACCGCCAGGCGCTGGCGCTGCGCCTGTCTGAGATCGACCGCGCCGCGCTGCGCTTTCTCATTGAATCGCTGACCGACGACGGCTATCTGGAAGAGCCGCTGGAAGAGTTGGCCATCAGCCTGGCCGGGCCGGACGACCTGGAGCAGATCGAAGAACTGGTGCACCGCTTCACGGTGGCCCAGCGCCTGCTGCAAAGCCTGGAGCCCGTGGGTGTGGGCACACGCGGCCTGGCCGAGTGCCTGACCCTGCAGCTCAAGGCCCTGGCCGCCGACGAAGACAGCGACATCGACCCCGATGCGGTGCAGACCGCCCTGCGCATCTGCCAGCAGCCGCTGGAGATGCTGGCTCGCCGCGACATCCGCCGCCTGACGCAACTCTGCGGTGACGGCGAGGAGCGCACCCGCGCTGCCATGGCGTTGATCGCCCGGCTGGAACCCCGCCCCGGCCGCCGCTTTGCCGACGTCGAGCGCAACATCATCGTGCCCGACGTCATCGTGCGCAAAGCCGGGCGTGCCAACGGCCGCGACGGCCAGCACAACTTCATCGTAGCGCTCAACCCAGACGTGATGCCGCGCCTGCGCGTGCACGACATCTACGCCGGCGCCCTGCGCGGCCACAAGGGCGGCGAGGGCCACCAGGGCATGCAGCAGCGCCTGCAGGAGGCGCGCTGGTTCATCAAGAACATCCAGCAGCGCTTTGACACCATCCTGCGCGTCTCGCGCGCCATCGTGGAGCGGCAAAAAAGCTTCTTCACCCATGGCGAGCTGGCCATGCGCCCGCTGGTGCTGCGCGACATTGCCGACGAACTGGGCCTGCACGAGTCCACCATCAGCCGCGTGACCACGGCCAAGTACATGGCCACGCCGATTGGCACGTATGAGCTGAAGTACTTCTTCGGCTCGGGCTTGGGCACCGAAACCGGCGGCAACGCATCCAGCACGGCCGTGCGCGCGCTCATCAAGCAGTTTGTAGCTGCCGAGAGTCCCGCCAAGCCGCTGTCCGACAGCCAGATCGCCGAGATGCTCAAGGAGCAGGGTATCGAATGCGCCCGCCGCACCGTTGCCAAGTACCGTGAGGCGCTCAAGATTGCGCCCGCCAACCTGCGCAAGGCGCTCTGAGCGGCGCTGCTTTCCTTATCAAGTGGCGTGGCTACTTGCGAGCCACAAACACCGCGTCGTAGGACTGGGTGGTGAAGCCAGAAATCCGCTGGCCATTTGTCAGCAATACGGGCACTCCTCGGGCCCCGAGTTGCGCAAAAGCGGCTTTGCCTGCCGGGGTGTCGATGTCCAGTTCTCGGTAGGCAATGCCTTTGTTTCCCAAGTAGGCCTTGGCCGCTTTGCAGTACCCGCACCAGGTCGCCATATAAAGCACCACATCCCCAGGAGGCGGTGCGGTGGGTGCCGCGCTGGTGGGCGCGCGCCCGGGCGTGGCCAGCGGTGACGCACCGGGCACCACGCTGACCGGCAGGCTCTCCAGCTTGAGCGTCTTTTCGGTCGTGCCTGCGGCAGGCGGCTTGTCGCTGTACACCACCTTGCCGCTGGCATCCACCGATTTGTAGAGCGCCTGCGCGCTGGCCGCGGTGTTCAGGCTGAAGATTGCCGTCAGGAAGAGCATCAGGCTCCAGCGGGCAGTGGTCATAAGGGGCTCCGGGTAAACTGCGACCCCCGGAGGATACGAGACTCCGGAATGTGGCCGGTGGCCTTGGGCCCAGACCGTTGGCCTCCAGAAGGTGCGCTTTCGTCGCGGCAACCCCGCTTTGGTGCTGCTCCCGGTGCTTTGAGAAAGCGGATCTAAACGCTGGGCCACTACGGGTAAAGAGCCCGTCGCGGCACCGCGCAACGACTGGCCTCAGCCACGCCGTTGACACGGTTTGCCCCGATTTTTCGCTTCGTCTGTTGTTTGCATTCCTATCACCCACCCATGGCACGCATCGTCTACGACCTTCCCCCGCACTTCGGCTTTGTCACCGAAATGCAGATCTACATCAGCCACGTGAACCAGGGCGGGCACCTGGACAACGCGCAGCTGCTCAGCCTGGTGTCCGAGGCGCGGGTGCGGTTCTTCCAGTCGCTGGGCTACCCCGAGGCCGATGTGGGCGGCTTGTCCATCGTGGTCGGCGACATCCTGGCGCAGTACAAGTCCGAAGGGTTCCACGGCGAAACCATGCGGGTGGAGATGGCGCCAGCCGATTTCAACCGCTATGGGTTTGACCTGGTCTTTCGCATGACCGAAAAGGCCGAGGGCCGCGAGGTGGCGCGCGGCAAGATCGGCATTGTTTTTATCGGCAAGGCGGACCGCAAGGTGGCGACTATCCCCGAATCCATCCGCCAACTGCTGCTGGCCCGTGCGGGAACGCTGGATTCCCACGCATTGTCCGAGCGCGTATCCTCACCAACGTCATGAATCAACTCCAACTTTTTCTCCCTTGCGCCGCTGGTGTGGAGGGCTTTCTGGCCGACGAGGTGCATGGCATCACCGGCCTTACCGGGCAAGACCTGCTGGTCGGCCGGGGCGGCGTGCTGCTGCGCGCGTCCTGGCGCGAGGCGCTGCTGCTCAACCTGCACAGCCGCCTGGCCCAGCGCGTGCTGGTGCAGTTGGCGCACCGCCCCTACCGTTCTGAAAACGACCTGTATGCCGCCGCCAGCGACGTGGCCTGGGAGATCTGGTTCACCACGCGCCAGACCTTCAAGGTCGAGGTGACCGCCCAGCACAGCCCGCTGCAGAGCCTGAATTTCGCGGGCCTGAAGGTCAAGGACGCCGTGGCCGACCGGTTTCGCGCCAAAAGCGGCGTGCGCCCCGATGTGAACACCCAGTGGCCCGATGTGCGCATCCACCTGCACCTGACCACCGACGAAGCCACGATCTACATCGATACCTCCGGCGAGCCGCTGTTCAAACGCGGCTGGCGCGAGGACAAGGGCGATGCCCCACTGAAGGAAACCCTGGCTGCCGCCATGATCGCCGCCAGCGGCTGGGACCCGCACGGCGACAACCCCCAGCCGCTGTACGACCCCTGCTGCGGCAGCGGCACCATCGCCATCGAGGCCGCGCAGATCGCCTGCCGCATCCCGGCGGGCATGCTGCGACGCTTTGCGTTCGAGAAACTGCTGCCGTTCCAGGCTCACGTCTGGTCTGCTATTAAAAACGAAGCTGAAGGCGCAATACAGACAAGCGCTGTACCCATATTTGGCAGTGATGTGGCCCACCGCATGGTGGATTTTTCCCAGCGCAACGCCGAACGTGCGGGCGTGGCCGACGCCGTGCAGCTGCGCGGCGGCGACGCCCTGCAGCGCATGCCGCCGTGCGAGCAGCCCGGCGTGATGTTGCTGAACCCGCCGTATGGCGAGCGCATTGCTGCCGCCGGTGCCGCTGGGCAGAACGCCAACGAACGCGCTGCCGAGCGGGCCCTGGGCGCCAGCGTGGGCCGCGAAGCCGCGCACACCGATGATGGCGGCGAGTTCTTCAGCCAGCTGGCCACCCACTGGAAGAAGAACTACAGCGGCTGGACGGCCTGGATGCTCACGCCCGACCTCAAGCTGCCCGGCAAGATGCGCCTCAAAGAATCGCGCCGCGTGCCGATGTGGAACGGCCCCATCGAATGCCGCATGTTCCGCTTCGACATGATCAAGGGCGCGGTGCGCGACCGCGCCCCCAAGGCTGCTCCAGACGCTAACGACCCACGCGATGCGGGTTGAATTGCGCCTGCCGGCTGAGGCCGCAGCGAGCGAGCCCGCACGCCCCGTGGTGGTGGACACCAACGTCGCGTTGGACCTGCTGATCTTCAGCGACCCGCGCACCGTGCCGCTGCGCACGTTGCTGGCCCAGGGGCGCCTGGCCTGGATTGCCACGCAAGTCATGCGCGATGAACTGGAGCGCGTGCTGGCCTACCCGCACATCGTGGAGCGCATGAACTACTACCGCGTGGATGCCGCGCAGGTGCTGGTTGCGTTTGATGCGCAAGTGCGGCTGGTGGAGGTTGCGCCCAAGGTGGCCTATGTCTGCAAAGATGCGGACGACCAGAAATTCATTGACCTGTCGGCGGCGCATGGAGCGATCTTGCTGAGCAAGGACAAGGCGGTGATCTGCATGCGCAAGCGGTTGTTGGTGCTCGGCGCCGATGTGGCGACGGAGGTGGTGTTGGAGGGTGAAGTGACATGCGCATAAAATCTGCGCATGTTTTCTGTCGGAGA
The DNA here is from genome assembly GCA_947085645.1 of uncultured Gammaproteobacteria bacterium. Lineage (GTDB taxonomy): Bacteria > Pseudomonadota > Gammaproteobacteria > Burkholderiales > Burkholderiaceae_C > Acidovorax. The sequence continues at coordinate 120,699 of CAMTXG010000007.1, read as the reverse complement.
CGCCGCCATGCTTCGTTTTGACAACGCGCCCAAAAAGTCCACCAACCTGTCGCTCAACAGCAAGGTGCTGGAAGCTGCGCGAGACATGGGCTTGAACATTTCCCAGACCGTGGACGAGTTGCTGGCTGCCGAAGTTCAGCGCCGCTATTGGGAGCGCTGGAACAGCACTAATCAAGAGGCCATCGCCGCCTACAACGCGCGCATCGAGAGCGAAGGTTTGCCCCTGGCCCAGTACCGGAGCTTCTGACCGATGGCGCGTTTTGACGTTTATCGACACCCCGACGCTGCGCAGCGTGCCACCACGCCCTTTTTGCTGGATGTACAAAACGAGTACATCAGTGGTTTGCAGACTCGGGTAGTGCTGCCCCTGCGCAGTGCCGAGCGTGTGGCAATACCGCTGCGCGACCTCAATCCTGCGCTCGAAGTCGATGGCGTTGCGGTCATCCTTGACGCAGCGGCCATCGGTGCCGTGCCCCTGTCATTTTTGAAAAGCCCAGTGGCGAATCTGCGGGCGCAGGCTGACCTGATTACCAATGCGCTGGATGCGCTGTTTGGCGGGTACTAAGGCGCGAAGCCATTTGCGAAGGCGAGGGGCTGTCGGACTACGAGCTATGGACGAACCCGACCTGCGCTGCTTTTACTTGTGAGTTACATGACCAATCCATCCTCGCCCAATCGAATAGTCTGGGAATACTTTGAGGCGCTGCGTAGGCTTGTCGTTGAATCTCGAGACTCAGAAGCTGAGTCAACGCGCAGGCAAAGTGCAGCACTTGCTGTTGTGATGTCTGTGACGGTTGTCGAGGTATTTATCAACCTCTGGTTTCGGGTCTATGTCGAACAACATCACGCGCCCATCGATGCAATGAAGCTGGTGTCTGAACTCGGGCATCCTGGCCCCTGGTCCTTGGACCGAAAGCTCAAGATCTGGCCGAAGCGCTACCTGGGCAAGGAACTGGACCTCACCCAAGGGCCTGGGTTCGAGTTCATGAAGTGTCAAGGCGCTGCGTAACTCGATCATTCACTTCAGTAGTTCGCACACGACCTTTAGACATGAGAGTGTCGAGATACGTGGGCTGGCGAACACAACCGCATACGATGAACTCTCGTTCGAAAGTGCCCGCTCGGCACTTTTCGCTGCTGAGGATTTGATTGCTGAAATTTTTGTTCTGGCGGATTTTCCTCCAGAGAAAATTCCGAACATGCTCCACGGATGGGCTGGGCGTGTACCAGTACCTTAGTCAGGTAGACCAAAGTAAACCTGACTCTTGCCTACATCAGCGCTGTCTGTCTGGTTACGCCTGCGGCTAACACGACCTATCTGCTACCCCGCCTTGGATGCATCAGGCCAGCAAGTCATAAGCCGCTCGCACCCGCTGCAAATCCCGTCCCAGCCTCCGACTCGCAGGCAAGCGCCGCATCCACCCCATCTGGCGCACGCTGGTCACCAACACCTCGTGCATCTCTGCACTGCCCTGCGCCACCCACTCAGCCCAGCGCTCGCGCCCCTCGGCCAGCGTGCCGCTGGCGTGCAGATAAATCGCGGTGGAGTGCGCGTAACAGAGCGCATCGCGTACATGGCACACCGCCAGGGGCAGCACGGCGGCCGGGTCATCCTCAAAGTCGATGCAGGCCACTTCGCCATCGGGGCAGCGCACCATGTTGCGCGCGAAGGCCTGGCTGAGGCAAGTGCCCTGGCGGTGCACCTGGGCCAGCGCGGCCAGCCCTTGCTGCCACAGCGCCAGCACGGCGGTCGTGTCGCCTGCCTGCACGGCATGGTCGATCTCGTCGCCGAGGGAATGGGTCTCTTCCCCCTGGCGGCCCAGATGGCGCATGGCAAAGCCGTGGGGTTGCACGGCCAGCACCTGGGGCACCCGAATGCCGCGTGCGGCCAGGTCGCTCAGGCGCCGCACCTCGGTGGAAATGGCCACGGGGCCGCCGGGGTTGGGCACCGGGCGCAGCACCGAAAGGCGCAGCAGCCCGGCCAGCATGCCCATGGCGCGGTAGCGGCCCATGCTGTGGGGCGTGCCCGCGCGCTTGACCCAGATCTTTTCGTCGCCCAGCACATGGCTCATCACGTTGTGGGGCTGTGTGGCCAGTTGCTGCTGCAGGAAGGCGCCGTAGCCCACGGCGTCTGGCGTGACCAGTGTCATACGGCGGCGTCTCCCGCTGCCACGGTAGGGGTTCCGGCTGTCGCAGCGTGCACCATCTCCACATGGTGTGGCACCGAAGGCTCCAGCACAGGCTCGCTGGCCTGAAAACTGTGCGCGCTGGCCAGGGGCCAGTACAGGCGAAACACGTTGTGCTGCGCGTCCAGCGGCCCTAGCAACGCCCCGGGTTGCACTCGCGTAATCAGGTTGGACAGCAGGCGCACCTCGGTGTCGCTGATGCGGCGCACGATATGGTGGGCGGTGATGTCCTTGGGGTGGCGCAGGCCGGCGGCCTGCACCAGCTCTTGCAGCGCGTGCAACGTGCTGCGGTGGAACTGCGCCACGCGCATGGCCTTGTCGGGCACCACCAGGGCCTGCTGGCGCAGCGGGTCTTGCGTTGTCACGCCCGTGGGGCAGTGGCCGGTGTGGCAGCTTTGCGCCTGGATGCAGCCCAGCGCCATCATGAAGCCGCGCCCCGCGTTGCACCAGTCGGCGCCCAGCGCCATCATGCGCGCGATGTCGAAAGCGCTGATGACCTTGCCCGCGCAGCCGATGCGCACACGGTCGCGCAGGTTCACGCCCACCAGCGTGTTGTGCACCAGAAGCAGGCCCTCTTGCAGCGGTGCGCCCACGTGGTCGGTAAACTCCACGGGCGCTGCACCCGTGCCACCCTCCGCGCCGTCGACCACGATGAAGTCGGGCGTGATGCCGGTCACCAGCATGGCCTTGACGATGGCAAACCACTCCCACGGGTGGCCCAGGCAGAACTTGAAGCCCGTGGGCTTGCCGCCCGACAGGGTGCGCAGCCGCGCGATGAACTGCATCATCTCCACCGGGTTGCTGAACGCACTGTGGCTGGCGGGCGAGATGCAGGCCTCGCCCTCCTTCACCCCGCGAGCAGCGGCGATCTCGGCCGTCACCTTGGCGCCCGGCAGTACGCCGCCGTGGCCGGGCTTGGCGCCCTGGCTGAGCTTGAGCTCGATCATCTTCACCTGCGGGTCGGTGGCGCTGGCGGCAAAACGCTCTTCGCTGAACGTGCCATCGGTATTGCGGCAGCCAAAGTAGCCCGAGCCAATCTCCCAGATCAAATCGCCGCCGTGCACGCGGTGGTGCTGGCTGATGCTGCCCTCACCCGTGTCGTGTGCAAAACCCCCTTGCAGTGCCCCCTGGTTGAGCGCCAGGATGGCGTTGGCCGACAGCGCTCCAAAGCTCATGGCCGAGATGTTGAAAACGCTGGCGTGGTAGGGCTGGGTGCAAGGCGCAACGGAAGGCGACGGCGCATCGGGATTGCCGCCAATCCACACCCGAAAGTCGTGCGACGGCAGCTGTGTGGGCGCCATCGAATGGTTCACCCATTCGTAGCCTTGCGCGCCCACGTCCAGGTGCGTGCCAAACGGGCGGTTGTCCGGCTCGCCCTTGGCGCGCTGGTACACCAGCGAACGCTGCGCGCGCGAGAACGGTGCGGCCTCGCTGTCGCTCTCGATGAAATACTGGCGCACCTCGGGCCGCACGTATTCGAGCATGAAGCGGATGTGCCCGATGACCGGGTAGTTGCGCAAAATGGCGTGGCGCGACTGCTGCAGGTCGTACACGCCCACGGCCACCAGGGCGGCAAACACCAGCACCACCGGCAGCCCCACGCCAAAGGCCACGAATGCAAACAGCGACAGCAACAGCCCGAACGCGCACAGCGCAAAGGCCGTGTAGCGCACCGGGTACAGGGAGTTGAGTTGGTGGAGCATCGGGGGTCCTGGTTGGGGTCTGCGGTGCGAGAGGGCTACACTGACCGCCTTTTTATCTATCGGGTTGCCATGTTGCCCGGCACACCACCCCGGGCCGCCGTGCTGGCGCAGCGCCACAGCACAAGGCCTGCGCATCATAAAAGTAAAACAATGTTTTACCGCCCCCGCTTACTCGCTTGACGACCGGAGTCTTCCCATGACCGAACCCACATCGCCCACCCCCGCCGCCGACGAACTTGATGACCCCACGGCCGCCCCGGCCGCCGCGCTGGGCCCGGAAGAGCTGGAAGAGATCGACAACATCCTCGACGACCTGCGCGCGCGCGGAGAGGAAATCCCGCAGTGGGAGTTCTGCGACGGCTTCATGACCGCGCTGATCTGCAGCCGCCGCCCCATCGCCCCGGCCGAGTACCTGCCCATGCTGCTGGGCGACGGCGCCGAGCTGGATGTGGCCGAAGGCGACCCGCTGCCGCAGTTGCCTGCCTTTGCTGACGCCGCCCAGCAGGCGCGCTTTTTAGAGCTGTGGAGCCGCCGCTGGGCCGAGATCGTGACCCAGCTCGACACCGACGTGAAGACGCTTCATGATGACCGCACCTTCCAGCCCGAAGCCATGGACATGCGCGGCGCCGTGGCCAGCCTGACCGACGAGCAGCGCGCCGAGATGGGCGACGACCAGGAGATCCCGTCGTTCGGCCAGGTGTGGGCGCTGGGCTTCATGTTCGCCGTCGAAAACTGGCCCGAAGACTGGGCCGCCCCGCGCGATAAGGAAGCCGCCAAATGGTTGGACGACGCCCTGGACAGCATCGTCGCCCTGACCGAAGACGACACCGGAAAGCCCGAAGTCTGCATGTACGACGAAGACGGCCCACCCAGCACCAGCCAGGCGCGTGTCGAGGCCTTCGGCGAAGCCATCTGGGCCGTGTACGACCTGCGCCAGCTGTGGAAGAGCATGGGCCCGCGCGTGGAAACCGTGCGCAAGGCGCCCGAGCCGGGGCGCAACGACCCTTGCCACTGCGGTAGCGGCAAGAAGTACAAGAAGTGCCACGGGGCCTGAGGCGGCAGTCGTAGCAAAACTACTGTTTTGATAGCTGCTAGTGCTTATGGGGCAAGCGCTAGGAGGCCGTCGGACTTGGAGCGTCGATAGCGAAAATCGGCCCCAGCGAGGACAGTTTTTGCCGGATTTGCAGCCCCATAGCCGAGCTATGGGGCAAAAAGACGGTGAAAAATGGACCGCTGAGGTCGATTTGCAGCCGACGATTTCCAAGTCCGACAGCCTCCTAGAGCCCGATTTGACCCAATTTTCGCAGCGGCAGGGGCTGCGTACGTGAATGGAGGGATGGCCAGGCCGGTGATGGCCTGGCCCTTCGCTTTTCACCGGGACCGATGCCAGCGGGTGGGGGCCTGAGCGGAAACCAGTCGCAATCGCCGGTCCACCGCCCCAAAAAAATAACAGCGCGTCAGACACGCAGCAGCCGCGGCACCGGGCTGAGCCGGCTGGCGTCCGGGAACAAGGTCCGCACTGTGCGCTCCGGGTCCAGCTGAAACGCCTCTGCGCACGCCGCGGCAATGAGCGAATCCAGCGCCAAGGTGGGCTTCAAGTCGCGGCCTTCCAGCAGCTGCGCCCGCGCCAGGCCGGGCCAGTCTGCCACGATGCGCCCGCCCTGCACCGCGCCACCCAGCAGCATGGCCGCAGCCCCTGTGCCGTGGTCCGTTCCACCGGTGCCGTTGGCAGCCACGGTGCGGCCGAACTCGGTTGCGACCAGCACCACGGTGTGCGCCCACGCGGCGCCCATGCCGTCGCGCAGCCCGCTGATCAGACCATCAAGCCCGCGCAGCTGGGCCGCAAGGCGCGCGTTTTGGCCGCTGTGCGTGTCCCAGCCGCCGGTCTCGATCACGGCGATGCGTGGCCCATCCGCGCGGCCCAGAAAGCCCGCAGCAATTCGGCCCAGCGCGGCGGTGTCGTTGCGGCCTGCGCCACCTTCCATCTTGCCGCCAGCCATGCTGCGGGCCTCCAGCGCCGAGTTCCACAAAGCGTGCAGCTGGCGGTCGGGCTCATACAGCTGCGCCACCCGCATCAGCAGGTCTTCGTTGGCCTCGGGCAGTGTCGATGGCGCATAGGTCGTCACCGGCACGGCGCCCTGCAGCGCCAGGGGCACGGCCGGCGAAAACGCAATCGCTTCCTTGCCCGTGCGCGGCAGCATGCCGAGCAGGCGGTTCACCCATCCATCCTTGAGCTGGTACGGCGACCTGCCACCCGTTTCCAGCACGTTCTGGCCGTCGAAGTGCGAGCGGTCGCGGTACGGCGATGCCACGGCCTGCACAAACGTGGCTTCACCGCCCGCGTACAGCGCATGCAGCTTGGTCAGCGCGGGGTGCAGGGCAAAGGTGCCGTCCAGCTTCAATGCAGCGGCCGGGTCGATGGCCAATGCGCCGCGTGCGCTGGCATAAGCGGGGTCGGCGTAGGGGATGACGATGTTCAAGCCGTCGGCCGCGCCACGCTGGATGATGAAGACAAAGCGCCGCTCGGTGGCGGCCTGCGCAAAGACCATGCGCGGGGCCGCCAGCAGCGAGGCCGCGCCCAGGAACATGCGTCGATCCATGGTCATCATTCTTATCTCCTCAGGAAATCGGGGGACACCAGCAGCAGCGCGAGCGCTGTGCCGCCGCTTTCTGCGCGCGCAATGGCCGTGGCAGTGGCCTGGCTCAACGCGCCGGGCAGCACGCGGGGGCCAAGGCTGCGCGCGTCCGCTGCGTCGCCCATCTCCTGCGCAAAGCGCTGGGCCACTTCCACGCGCCGCATCAGCGCATCGGGTGCGGCCCAGGTAGCAGCGGTGTCGCTGTAGCCCGCTGGCGAGCCCGGGCGCCATACCGGCTGGCCCAGCTGCGTCAACAGATTGGCGGCCGGTGCTGGCGCCATGGACTGGCGGCCGAGCGCGCGCAGGCTGGACACCCCCCAGTCCCACGGCGACTTGAACTTGGTGGTGCTGGCTTGCCACGCCTCGCGCGCTGCGATCAGCTCGCGGTACACGCTGGCGAGGTCGCCGCCCGTGCGGGTGAAGGTGTCTGCCAGCCGCTGCACCAGGGCTTGCGGCGGGTCGTCGGCCACAAAGTGGCGGGCCAGCTTGCGGGCGATGTGCAAGGCGGTGGCCGGTGCGCCAGCCAGGTCACGGACCACTGCGCGCGCCTGGGCTTCGCCCTCTTCGGGATAGGTCTTGCCGAGGATGGTGCGGGCGCCGGGTTCGTGCATCGCGGGCACAAAGCGGTAGGTGGCGCCATCCGCAGCGGCTGCGTCGCCGGGCAGCGTCCAGCCGGTGAGCGCCAACGCGAACTGCTTGACGTCGTCCTGCGTGTACCCGCTGCGCACACCCAGCGTATGCAGCTCCAGAATCTCGCGCGCCAGGTTTTCATTCAGGCCGCGCCCGCGCGCGCCCGTCCGGCTGCCCGGGCCAGCCGACTGCGCCTGGTCCAGATAGAGCAGCATCGCGGGGTGCCGAACGGCCGCCAGCAGCAAGTCCTCGAACTTGCCCAGCACGTGGGGGCGGATGGCGTCGGCTTCAAAGCTGCCCGCCAGGCCCACGATCAGCAGCTTGTCGACCGACACCGCAAAGTGGTTGGACCAGAAATGCACCAGCCGCTCGACAAAAGGCGTCGCGGTCTGCAAAGCACTGGTGGTGCGCGCGCCAACTGCCGCCTGGTAGTGCCGGCGGCCATCGCGCAGGTAGGCCTCGCGGATGCCGCTGCGCTGCCCTTCGGGGGCTTCGCGCACACCGCGCTGCATCGTGTTCCAGGCGTCCACAAGCGCTGGCGTGCGGGGCACCGCCTTCCAGGCCGGCGGTAGCGGGTCGTAGGCATCCAGTTGCGCAAGCAGCCAGCGCTGCGGATCAGCCGGTGGCGCGTCGTCAGGGCGCGCGCCAAGGCCAAAGCGGTTCAGGGCAAGGGCAGGGTTTGTCATGTGCCCATTGTTTCGTTCAACGCGCCCCGGGTGATGTCTTGCCTGTTGCAATCGTGTGAAGCCGTCGCTCTGGCAGTCGTTCACGCCACATTCAAGCCACGTTCAGGCCGCAGACAATTCCAGCGTGACGCACAGGCCACCGCCGGGGCGGTTGGCCACCAGCAGCTGCCCGCCGTGCCGCGCGGCCACCTCGTGTGCGATGGTCAGTCCCAGGCCCGCACCGGAGGCGTTTTTGCGCGACCGATCCAGCTGCTCGAACGGCTGCAGTACCCGCGCGATCTCTGCATCCGGGATGCCGGGCCCGCGGTCCATGACGTGCACACGCACGCGGCCGTGTGCGGTGTCCACCGACAGCGCGGGCTCGCGCGCATGCACCACAGCGTTGCGCAGCAGGTTCACCAGCGCACGGCGCAGCGACGGGGCGTGGCCGCGCACCGTGAGGCCGGTGGGCTCGGGGCTTGCGATGGGTGTGCCCAGCGCTTCTGCGTCTTCCACCGCCTGGGCCATCAGCCCGTCCAGGTCCACCGGCTCCAGCGGCTGCGCCTCGCCCACGCCGCGCAGGTAGTCCAGCGTGCCCTGCACCATCTCTTCGAGCTGCCGCAGGTCGCGGCCGAAGGACGCGCGGTTCTCGGGGTCGGGAAGCAGCTCGGCGCGCAGCCGCAGCCGGGTGATGGGCGTGCGCAGGTCGTGCGAGATGGCCGCCAGCGACTGCACGCGGCCTTGCACGTGGTCCCTGAGCCGCTGGTGCATGTCATTCAACGCGTCGGCCGCGTGGCGCACCTCTGGCGGACCCCGGCTGGGCAGCGCCGCGGCGTTCAGGCCTGCACCCAAAGTCTGTGCACCGCGGGCCAGTTGTTCGAGCGGGCGCAGGGCCCAGTGCAGGGCCAGCAGCGCCAGCAAGGACGTCAGCACACCAACCAACGCAAACGGCCCCAGCAGGCCGTCGGTGCGCAGCCGGGGTTGGCCCACTTCCACTTCGGTCTGGATGCCCTGCCCGTCGCGCAGCAGCGTCGCAACGGTGATGCGCAGCCCTTGTGGGGCTGGCGTCTGGCGAACGCGCTGCAGGGGTGCTCGCACCACCGCCACCGAGAAATCGCGGCCGGGCAGGCGCCTGCCCCACACCTGGCGGACCACGGCATCCACTTCGGGGACCGCAGCATCGGGCTGTGTTGCGGCGTTTGGTAGCGGCATGTCGAGCCGCACGGCGGGGTACGCCACCGCCGCGGCCACTGCGGCCCGGTCCTCAGGCCGCACGGCGTCGATGACCGCCACGATGTCTGCCGCGCGCTGCACCTGTTGCACCAGTGCGGCACGGCGTGCGGTGGTTGCGCGGTCCGATACCGCCCACCACAGGCTGGCCGCCTGCACAGCCAGCAAACCCGCCAGCAGCAACAGCAGCAGCCGCGTTCGCAGGGATACGCCAGCCCAGGCCTGCAGAAGCCGTTCACGCATCGGCGGCCACCGTTGTCACATCCACGTCCAGTGCGTACCCGATGTTGCGCACGGTTCTGAACAGGGGCCCATCGCTTGCGTCGCGCAACCGTTGCCGCAAACGGTGGATCTGTATGTCCATCGAGCGGTCGGTCGGCTGCAAGTCGCGCCGGTGCGCCAGTTCCACCAGGCGCTCTCGCGACAGCACCGTGCGCGGGTGCATCAGGAACACGCACAGCAGGCGGTACTCAGACGTTGACAGAGGCACCAGCACACCATCGGCATGGCGCAGCGCGCGCGATCCGGTATCCAGCAGCCAGTCGCCAAACCGGTACGAAACCGGTGCGGCGGGCAGTGCCGCACCTGCAGAACCTGCAGCGCGCACTGGCGCCCACCGCAGCACCGCACGGATGCGCGCCACCAGTTCGCCCGGTTCAAACGGCTTGCTCACGTAGTCATCGGCCCCCACCTCCAGCCCCACCACGCGGTCGATGGTGGAACCCAGCGCCGTCACCATGATCACGGGCACGCGTGTGTGCTCGCGCAGCCACCGCAAAAAGTCCAGCCCGGATTCGTCAGGCAGCATGACGTCCAGCAGCACCAAGTCCACAGGATGCTGCTGCAGCGCCTGGCGAGCCTCGCCCGCATGGGCAGCCAGCAGGGGCCGCATCCCCGCAGTCTGCAAATACTGCCGCAGCAGCTGCCGGATGTCCGGGTCGTCGTCCACGATGAGTACGGATTCAGGCGAGATGGGCGCAGCGCGGGTCATTGCAGAATTTTGACGGCGAAACCCAGGCTGCGGAGTGCACCGTACAAAGCTGTAACGCGGGCTTTACAGCGGTGGCTGCGGCGCCGTCGTTCAGCACCATTGGTCAGGTAAGTAGCGACTCGAAGCGTGGAGATGCGCCGGGCAGATTCGCCGCGCCGGGGAATGCGCCCCGGCGCGGCATCAGCTCGAGTCGCGTGGCGGCCGCGTCAAGGTGTTCACGACGTGCTACGAGCTTCAGCAGTAGTGCTACCAATTTCATAGCTATCAGCGCTTGTTGGATAAGCGCTAGCAGCCAATTTGTCTTGATTTTGTCGCCATAGGCCTCGGGAACTGCCGATTTGCGACTTCGCGCGCATACTACCTGCGCCCGTCGGCTATCTTGTCGCGGGCACCACCCTTGTTGCTTGGAGCGTGCTTTGAAGTTAGACCAATTCCTTAATGAACACATTGAGGAAATTCTTGCGGAGTGGGAGTCGTTTTCCGCAACACTCGTGCCAATGGCCCGGTCGTCAGAAATGGTCCTGCGCGACCACGCCAGAGGCATGCTGCAAGCGATTTCGCTGGACATCGAAACCCGTCAGAACCCCGAGCAGCAGTACCAGAAGTCGCGGGGCAACGCGCCCCACATCGCGGGCGGCGGGCAGAGCGCGGCATTCAACCATGGTGGTCACCGGCAGGCCAGCGACTTCACTTTGCTGCAGTTGTGCGCGGAGTTCCGGGCGCTGCGAGCCACGATTTTGAGGCTGTGGTTGCCCAGAGTCGGTGAAATGACCCAGGAGGTCGCTGACCAAATGGTGCGCTTCAACGAGTCGATCGATCAGGCCCTGGCTGAATCTGTTGTGAGCTATTCGTCCAAGGCCGACCAGACGCGCGAGCTGTTCCTGGCGATCCTGGGACACGATCTGCGCATGCCACTCTTCTCGATGCGGCTTGCCGGAGAAAGCCTTCGAATGCCCACGCTGTCAGCGGCGCAGATTGCGGAGACCGGTGACCGGATCCGACGCAGCACGCGGCTCATGAACAGCATGGTCGCCGATCTGCTGGGCTTCACGCGCACGCAACTGGGCAGCGGCATGCCCATTGTTCCTGCGCTGGTGGATGTGAAGACGGTGTGCGAATCCGCACTCGAAGATGCCAGAGCGGCGCATCCGCAAAGCCGTTTTGACCTGCAGGCCACGGGCGACACGACGGGGTCCTTTGATGGCGTCCGGCTGCACCAGCTGTTTGCGAATCTTCTGTTCAACGCCGCGCAATACGGTGACCTCGACATGCCCGTGGTTCTGGGCATCCACGGTGATGCCGACGGCATTCTGGTGCAGGTGACCAACCAGGGGCAGCCGATTCCGGCCGCGTCGCTGGGCGCAATCTTCAAGCCGCTGGTTCAGCTTCCAGAAGAAGGCGGCCAGGATGAGCGGCCGCGCACCAGTCTGGGCTTGGGCCTTTTCGTTGCGCGCGAAATCGCCGAAGCCCACGGCGGCACGATCGCTGTGCAATCAGACCTGGCAAACGGAACGGTGTTTACCGTTCGCATTCCCGCGGCAGTCCAGTCGGGCGGTCTCTGACGCTGTTGGCAGCGTTCTGAGCCCACTGCGTACGGGTTCAGGGGACTGAACCGGGATCGGAATCTGCGGCTGCTGCAGTGTGCTAGGGCGCCGCGGCCTGGAGCCGTGGCACGATCCAATCATCCCTGAGCCAAGAACTTCTTCAAATTGCCCGCCGCCGTGCTGCGCACCTTGCGCTTGAGCGATGGTGACCAGCCCAGCAGCACGCCGGGCAGACCCAGCGCCTGGCGTGACCACCGCCAAAAACTGAAGCGGTCGCGGTGCGTGGCGATCAGACCGTCGGGTGTGAACGTGAAGCTGCCGTCAATGATGTTGTGCACCTTGCGCCCCGTGGCGCTGAACAGGTAGTGCGCCTCCCAGTGCGCCTTGCCGGCTGTGGCGTCGGCCTCGATACCGCTCGACTCCAGCTTCCAGTGCTCGGCGGCGCCGGGCTTCTGCGTGGCGGTGCACAGCATGCGCCACATGCCACCGATCTGATCGCGGCCTTTGAGCGAGAAGGCCTCGTCGTCAAACGTCGCGTTGGGCGCGTAGCAGGCGGCCATGGTGGCGTGGTCGAGCTGTGCGAACGCGGTGTAAAAGCGCTGCAAGGTCTGGGCGTTGGGGTGCATGAAAAAGGCGTCCGGCAAAGTGAGAGAGATAAAAATCGGGGTAGGTGAAGGCGTCAGCGCATGAACCCGCGCAGCGCGTCAGCCGTCGCGTCGGGCAATTGCTCGGGGATGAAGTGGCCTGCGGGCACGGCCTGGCCAGTCACCACGCCAGCGCATTGCGCTTGCCACAGCGCGAGAGGTTCAAACAGCCGGTGCACCACGCCGTGTTCGCCCCAGATCACCAGCGTGTCGCAGGCAATTTTTTCGCCGCGCGCACGGCTTTCGCGGTCGTGCTCCAGGTCAATGCCGGCGCTGGCGCGGTAGTCCTCGCACGCGGTGTGGATGGCCTCGGGCGTGCAAAAGCAGCGCTCGTAGTCGGCCAGCGCCTGGGGCTCGATATGGGCCAGGCCTGCGCTGCCCCAGCCGCCCAGCTTGGCGTGCAGATAGGCGACTGCGTTGCCGCCGATCATGGTCTCGGGCAGCGGCGCGGGCTGTATCAGGTGGAACCAGTGGTAGTAGGCGCGCGCAAAGTCCATGTCGGTGCGGGCGTACATGTCGAGTGTGGGGGCGATGTCGATCACGCACAGCCTCTTCACGCGTGCGGCGTGGTCAATTGCCAGGCGGTGGGCCACCCGGCCGCCCCGGTCGTGGCCACACAGGTAGAAGCGGTCGTGGCCCAGCGCGGTCATCACCTCGGCCATGTCTTGCGCCATGGCGCGCTTGCTGTAGTTGCTGTGGTCGGGTTGGCCGGGCGCGTGGGACGAATCGCCATAGCCGCGCAGGTCGGGCAGCACCAGAAAAAAGTCGCGCGCCAGTTGCTGCGCCACGCGGTGCCACAGCGCGTGCGTTTGCGGAAAGCCGTGCAGCAAGAGCAGCGGCGGTGCTCCCACGGCGCCGCCGGTGCGCACAAAAATCTCTGCGCCTGATGTGGTGATGCGGTGGGTGTCGAAACCTTCAAACCAGGGTGCAGTCATGGGCAGGAGTGAGATCGGTAGATGGATGGCGGAGTGGCATGGCGCGTGCGTTCGCCATGCGCCCGCCTGCGCGGTGGTCAGGCGGGCAGCCAGCCCAGCAAGCGCTGCATGGCGTACCGCACGGTGCCTGCGCGGATGGCGGCGCGGTCGCCCGCAAAGTGCTGCATTTCGCTGTGCGTTTCGCCGTTCACGCACCACGCAAACCACACGGTGCCCACGGGTTTGGCCTCGCTGCCGCCGGTGGGGCCCGCCACGCCGGTCACGGCCAGGCTGACGTGGGCGCGCGAGTGCGTCAGCGCCCCGTCGGCCATGGCGCGGGCCACGGCCTCGCTCACGGCGCCTTCTTGCTCGATCAGTGCGGCGGGCACGCCCAGCATGTCGGTCTTGGCGGCGTTGGAGTAGGTGACAAAGCCACGGTCAAACCATTCGCTGGCGCCCGACAGGTCGGTGCAGGCCGCAGCGATCATGCCGCCCGTGCAGCTCTCGGCGGTGGCCAGCAAGTGCCGGTGTTTCTTGAGCTGCAGAGAAATTTGAGTCAAATTGGCCTCCAGCGCTTGATGGTCAAGCGCTAGCAGCTCATTTTTTGATAGTGAGACATTTGTCATCAGAACCTCCACAGTGCAACGACCAACAAGGTGCAGAAGGCTGCCACAAAGTCGTCCCACAAGATACCCCAGCCACCGCGCCAGCCAAAACCCTTGAACAGCCCGTCGGCCCAGCCCACCGGGCCGGGCTTGGCCGCATCAAAAAACCGGAACAGCGCAAACACCACCAGCTGCCCCCACCAGCCCATGGGCATGGCCAGCCACAGCACCAGCCAGAAGGCCACCACCTCGTCCCACACGATGCTGCCGGGGTCGGCCACGCGCATGTTGCGGGCGGTGGTGGTGCATGCCCACCAGCCCACCACGGCGCTCGCCACAATCAGCAGCCCCATGTGCAGGGGCGACAGCCACTGCTGCAGCGCCAGGTAACTCAGCCACGCCCACAGCGTGCCCACCGTGCCCGGTGCGATGCGCGACAGCCCCGCGCCAAAACCCAGCGCGATGAAGTGGGCCGGGTGGGCAAACATGAACCGCACGGTGGGGCGGCGGGGGGCGGGCAAGGTGCTATCGGTCATATCAACATTAAATGGTGCGTGGCGCCGCTCACGGCCTGTGAAACTGGCGCGACCCAGGCCAGTGCACCCGTGGAACTGGCTCCGCCAGGCCACTGGGTGCGTCCCCCTCCCGCGCAGCGAGAGAGGGGTGAAGGCGCAAAGCGCCTCAGGGGGAGCTTCATCTTTTCAGGGGGAGCTGCATCTACTGCCGCTCCAGCAATTCAATGTCTTTGGGATAGCGAATGGTGTGCTCCGCACTGAACTGAGCTGTGGCCCCTGCGGCCAGCGGCTGCTCCCACGCAACTGTGCCGGGCGTGCGGTTCCAGGTCAGGTCGGTCGGCTGCGGCTGGTAGTGCGACTCGACCTCAATCTTCGCGTTGCGCGACACCGGCGCTGCGTGCAGCACTTGCAGTGTGATGCCGGTGGTGTGGCGGTTTTGCACGCTGTAGGTGCGGCGCGTTTTGCGTTCAATGGTTGAACCTGTGAAACCAGCGGTGCCTTGTACTCCTGGAGGGGCCTCGGTGACTACCGTAACCAGCTCATCGCGACCAAACGACAGGCTGGTGCTGCCTGCGGGGGCGCCTGCACTGGGCGTGCCGAAGTCAATGCGCCCAGTGCCCACAAACGCGCCGTCCCGGTACAGGCCTGCAGGCCCCGCTGGCCACACGCCTGGCGGCTGGGCCATGTGGGCGACCAGGTACGCGGCCTCTTCCATGGCGGGGGAGGTGCGGGTGATCAGCGTGGCGGGGGCCGTGTGGTTGCCCAGCGCGAGGGTCACGCGCTGGCCGCTGGATGGAACGGTGATGCGCTGGGGCACGGCAAACTCGGTGGCAAAACCCTTGTCGAGAGCGCTCACGTCGAACGTGGGCATGGCCTCTTGTTCGACGGAGCTGCGAGACGAAGCGATTTGCGGGCTGGGTGCCATCGCCATCGCCATGACAGGCGCGGGAGAGGGCGCACCCTGCGGTGGCGGCGCCACATTCAGCCACCACGGCCGTGGCAACTGCCCTTGCGTGGCGCGCCCCGGCTGACCCGTGGAGAGCGTCAGCTGCACGTTGCTCCAATCTTCGCCGCTGTTTTGTGCCACCAGCGCCTGGCGTTCCAGCAGCACCGTGGCCTTGGCTGCGTCCAGCGTGGCGCGGTAGCTGGGCTGCCAGCCGGGGCCGCGCACCTGGTACGAAAGGCGCAACTCAGCCTCGCGCTCGGTGGCGAGGTTGATGGTGACCGACACCACCCATGTGCGCTGGCTGGCTATGCGGTCGCGCTCGGCCACCAGGGGCCTCAGGGCCAGCTGCAGCGCTTCTTGCTTGCGCTGCAGTTGGTGCGCGCGCGCAAAGCTGTCTTGGCCCGACTTGCGCAGTACATCGGCCGTCGCGGTGATCTGCGCGGGCGTCGGCGCGGGGCCTGTGCTGGCGCTGCGGTTGGCCGCCGCGGGATCGCTGGGCGCCGTGCCCACGTTGGCCACGCTGCGCAGGTAGCCATCCACCAGCTGCAGCGCCGAGGACTCGGCCTTCACGCCAGCGATCTGGTCTTCGAGCTCGCGAATGCGGCCGTCCAGCGGGCTCGCACAGGCGCTCACCATGTCGCGGGACTCGGTCAGCACATTGAACTCACCCACGCGCACGGCCGGTTCCGCATTGATCTGCAGGCTTTGCACATCCAGCGACGCCGGCAGGCAGGCCAGCGTGAGGCTGCGCGCACCGGCAGGCACCTTGGCCACGCGCTCTACGGTGGCGCTGCCGGGGTAGACGGTGACGCGGGCGATGCGGGAGGTGTCTTGGGCATGGGCGGTAGAAAAGGCGCTGCACAAAAGCGGTAGCAGCGCGAGGCTGGCGAGCGCAGGGCGCAAAGTGGTGGGGCGGTGGATCACGGAGCGTCTCCTGGGGCGAGATGGACGGATGGGATGCTAGCAGTCCCCTGTGCGGGGGGCTTGCGGTGCGTGGTGATGCGGGCGGAGGTGTCAACTTCTTGTAACCATTTATCGGGCGCGATACCAGCCTGCATGCCCGGTTGCGTTTACAAACCAAACGGCGCGGCATGGCATGGCATGCCGTGGGGCCGTCGTTCCTTCTGCCGGGCAGGTTCAGCGGGGCGGTGGCTTGTGAATCAGCAAGGTGGGTGCGCAATGCAGAGCAGCGCACGCCACCCGGTCTTTTTGCTTCTTCTTCCTCTTTCAAGCCAACCCTCTTTTCAGGAGCCACTGCGTGCAAGACAACGATGACAAAAGCGCCTTTGATTCAGCCATCCGCGCGCTGGAATTTGAAATTGCCAATGCGGGAGCACACCTGACCATCGACGCTGCAGCGCGACAGGCGTATTCGATGCAGATCCAGGCCATGGCCAATGAGCTGCGGGGGCAGGCGACCAGCGGCCGCATCACCTGGGCCCAGGCCGCGCAGCAGGCGCAAGAGGCGCGCAACGCCATCATGGAAGTGATTCGTGGGCGCAGCACCCCGGTGGGCCGCGCGATGGCCGAGCGACTCAAGCGCGAAGGCAAGTCGCTCAACGAGCTGGTAGCGCGCAAGACGCAGCAACTGCATGGCGTGTCTGCGGACTTCAACCGCCTTTCTGTCACGCAGAAGAACGCGGTGTATGCGGAGATCGTCAAATCCGCGGGCACCTCCAACCCCAAGGTCACTGCGGCCATGCGCAACCTGTCGCGCGCGGGGCGGGGGGTGCTGGTGGTGTCGATTGCCATCTCGGTCTACTCGGTGGCCCATGCAGAAGACAAGGCCGGTGCCGCACGCCGCGAGCTGGCTGTGACAGGAGCAGGCATTGGTGGCGGCATTGCGGGCGGTGCGCTGGCAGGCCTGGCGTGTGGCCCGGGGGCGCCTGTGTGTGTCACGGTCGGGGCTTTTGTCGGCGGGGCGCTGGCCGCGTTTGGCGTGGACTTTTTCTGGTGATCGGGAGCGGCTGCAACATGCGCGTCCTTTCAGCGTCGGAGTTGTCGGTAACTCGCGTTGCGGGTCTCGCCGAAGATGCCCAGCCACAGTGCGAAATCCTGCGCAACGGGCAAGCCACCGGGCGCCAGGTGCCCGGGGCGGTGCTGGAAGCCGCTGCACAGTGGCAGGCGTTCACCCTGCTGTTCACCACTGACGACACGCCTTTTGAAGAACTGCTGAACATCCACCTGCTGGACGCAGAGCTGAACCTGCTGGACTCTGCCACGGTGGGCGGCATCTACTCGACGGGCTCGTTCTCGCTGCTCGAATCTAACCAACCAGACACCCTTCGTTTTCGCTTCATTGGCGGTACCGACTGGAGTGTTCAGGTACTGCCCGAGCCCGGCTTTCGGGTGCCGCTGCTGTCTGAACCCACGGGAGTGAGCCGCCCTTTGGGGTTTTCGCGCCATTTCATCGTGCGTGGGCAGCCGCAACCCGAGCGCCGCTGACGCTGCACCTATAGAACCCCCGGCACCTCCGCCGCCAGAAAGTCATACACCGCCCGAATCTTGCGGCTGGTGCGGATCTCGCGGTGCACGGTGAGCCAGATGGGCAGCTCGGGCAGCTGTAGTTGCGGCAGCACCGCTACCACGTTCGGGTCGGTGCGGGCAAGGTAGTTGCCCACAAAACCGATGCCCAGCCCCGCGCGCACGGCCTCCCAATACGCCATGAGGTCGTCGGTGCGAAAAGCGAAGTGCTGGCGCTCCACCGGGTAGCCCATGGCGGCAAAGCCCTGCAGGATCTCTTCATGCCGGTCGTTGCCCACCAGCTCGTGCTGCAGCAGGTCGGGCGGCTGCCGGGGCGTGCCCTTGCGGCGCAGGTAGTCGCGGTGGGCGTACGTGCCCAGCGTGACCGCGCCGATGCGCTTGGCCACCAGGCTGGCCTGGTCGGGGCGCACCATGCGCAGCGCAATGTCGGCCTCGCGGCGCAGCAGGTTGGTGACCTCGTTGCTGGCCACCAGCTCTACCTGTACATCGGGCAGCGCCTGGCGCATGCGGGCCAGCACCGGGGGCAGCAGCACGCAGGCCACGGGCTGGCTGGCGGTGATGCGCACGGTGCCAGTCACCCCCGCCTCGGCGCCTGACACGCTGCGGGCCAGCTGGTGCGCGCTGGCTTCCATGCCGCGTGCTGATTCGGCCAGGCGCAGCGCCGTGGCGGTGGGCAGCAGGCCGCGCCCTGTGCGCTCGAACAGCACTACGCCCAGTTGCGATTCCAGCTCGGCAATGTGGCGGCCGATGGTGGGCTGGCTGGCGTTGAGCACGCGCGCCGCGCCCAGCAGGCTGCCCTGGTCGAGCGCGGCCAGAAAGGATTGCACCAGGCTCCAGTCAAAGGTTTGGTTCATGGCGATAGCGTGCCTGCAATGTGGTGATAGCAGGGTGTTTGGGGGTATTCAAATTTGCATTGCTGCTATGGAGGCTTAGCCAATTGTGTAACGGGCTCTGCGTTTCCACAATCGCTACATCCCTTGTGAACGGAGCCCTGACATGACTACCCATCCCCCTTTTCGACCCTCCACGGATCACCCCTCCACCGTGTTGATCCTGGGCGCCCGGGGGCGGCTCGGCCTGGCGGCGACCCGCGCCTTTGCCCAGGCGGGCTGGCAGGTGCTGGCCCAGGTGCGGCCGGGCGCGCAGGGGGCTGCGCTGCCCGCCATTGCGGGCGTGTGGTGGATGCCTGTGGCGGTCGACGACACCGCCACACTGGCCGCCCAGGCGCAGGGCGTCCAGGTGGTGGTGCATGCGCTCAACCCCGTCTACACCCACAAGGCCTGGCGCGAGCAGGCCCCCGCGCTGATGGACGCCGCCATTGCCGTCACGCGCCAACTGCGCGCCACGCTGATGCTGCCAGGCAACGTCTACAACTTTGGCGAAGCCATGCCACCTGTGCTGCGTGAAGACACGCCCCAGGCGGCCACCGGCTTCAAGGGACGCATGCGGGTGCAGTTGGAGCAGCGCCTGCAGGCCGCCACGCAGGCGGGCGACATGCGTGCCGTCGTGCTGCGGGCCGGAGACTTCTTTGGCAGCGGTACCGGCAGCTGGCTGGACCAGTCCATTGCCAAAGACCTGCCCCGGGGCCGCATCACCTGGCCCGGCCCGCTGGACGTGGCCACGCCCTGGGCTTATCTGCCCGACCTCGCCCGCACCTTCGTGCGCGTTGCACAGGAGCGTGACAAGCTGGCCGCGTTCGAGTGCCTGCATGTCGCAGGCCACCACGTCACCGCGCAGCAGTGGCTGCACAGCTTCACGGCCATTGCTGCAGAACAAGGCTGGTTGCCCAGTGCGGGCGCGCTGCGGGTAAGCCAGTTGCCCTGGTCGCTGCTGCGCATGGCTGGGGTGGTGGCGCCCACGTTTGCTGCGCTGGCCGCCATGCGCTACCTGTGGGCCACGCCCCACCGTCTGGACAACACCCGCCTGCGTGCCCTCATCGGTGATGAACCCCATACCCCGTTTGACCAGGCCGTGCGCCAGGCGCTTGCTGACCTGGGCTTGGTGACTTTGCAGATGCCTCGCGCCGCGCTGGCCTGAAGCCCACCGTCAACTCACCCATCCACCCAAGGACCTTGTCATGAACCGTCGCAACTTCATCCGATTGGCCGGTGGCGGCACCATCGCCGCCGCCACCGCAGGCATGCTGGCCGCCTGTGGCGCCGTAGGCTCCCACTTTCCCGCCGAGGCGGTCGAGGCCTGGAAAGGCCCCGTGGGCGAGACCGACGCGCGCCGCCGCGCCGTGGCCTACGCCATCACCGCGCCCAATTCACACAACCTGCAGCCCTGGCTGGTAGACCTGCGCGAAGAGGGCGTCATCACGCTGCGCACCGACCGGGAGCGGGTGCTGCCGCAGACCGACCCGCAGGGGCGCCAGATACTCATCGGCCACGGCGCTTTTCTGGAACTGCTGGTGATGGCACTGGCGCAGCAAGGCATCGCCAGCGATGTGTTGCTGTGGCCGCAGGGAGAGCTGCCCGTGAATCTGAAGGAGTGGGACGACCGCCCCGTGGCGCGCATCGCCCTCAAGCCCGGTGGCACGCCCGACCCACTGTTTGCGCAGGTGCTACTGCGCCGCACTCCAAAGACAGATTTCGACACTGCGCGCAGCGTCGCGCCCGAGCTGCTGGCGACCTTGCTCAGCAGTACAGGCAGCGCGCAGGCCGTTGCGCCGCTGAGCGTTGGCGGCACCATCAACGCCGACCAACTGCCCGCCCTGCGCACCCTGTGCTGGGAGTCCGCGCGGGTTGAGCTGCTCACGCCGCGCACCATGATGGAGAGCATCCAGCTCACCCGCGTGGGCCCGGCCGAGATCCTGCAGCACCGCGACGGGATCTCGATCAACTCGCCCTTTGTGCGCGCGGTGTCGGCCCTGGGCATGTTCGACCGCTCGGCGCCGCCCGCCGAAGGCAGCGCCGCGTACAAAAACTCCATGGGCCGGTTCGAGGGCCACAGCCGCACGGCCATGGGTTTTGTGTGGATCACCGGCCCCAACACGCGCAGCGACCAGGTGCACACCGGCCGCCTGTATGTGCGCCAGCAGTTGCAGGCCACGGCGCTGGGCCTGGGCATGCATCCCATGAGCCAGGCTGTGCAGGAGTTTGCCGAGATGGCCCCGCACTTTGAACGCGTGCACCAGCTCGTGCTGGGCCGCGGCGCACCCCGCAGCGCGACCGACCCCACGGTGCAGATGTTCTCGCGCATCGGCTACACCGACGGGCAGGCACCCGCCACGCCCCGCAGGCCGCTCGCGCGGTTTGTGCAGGCCTGAGAGTCTGAGAGTTTTTTGCCTATGCCCGCCTTGCACGCCAAAACACCGCTGCTCGTCGTTGCAAATGCGCGCCATAGCCCGCGCTATGGCTGTGCTTTGCGCCTCGATCAGCGGCGTTTTGACGCACCTTTCGGGCACGGGCAAAAAACTCTCAGCCTCTGAGGGCAGGGCGTTGGCGCCCGGCGGCGCCGAAAATATGAATGAAAATGGCCTCCAGCGCTTGGTGGTAAAGCGCTGATAGCTATTATTTTTATAGTGAATGCTTGGGTGCTTGATCCCAGCTCTGCGCGCTCACGCGACCGGCGCCACAAACGCGATCAGCCGCCCCATGCGCCGTATCCAGTCGGCCGTCACGATGAACTGGGGCTTGTCCTTTTTCACATACGGCGGCACCTCGGGTGGGTTGTCGGCCGGGTAGGGCGAGGTGTCGTACACATCGCCCACATGCTTGCTGCGATAGGCCGTGCCGGTGTAGGGGGCGCTCGGGCCGTCGCCCTGGTAGGGGTTGACGATCTCGGGCACGGGCGAGGTCCAGTAGTTGCGGCTGCCCAGCTCATTGAGCAGCGTGGCTACCTCGGCTTCGGGCACCGCCGGTGTGGTCATCACCGCGCCGGTGAACAAATCTGGAAAGTCCACCTCGCGGATCGAGAAGTATTTGGGCAGCGCCCGCAGCGTGCCCGTGGCCTTGAACGGTGAGCGCGCGGCGAGCTCGGCCACGGCGGCGTCCGTCATGGTGCTGAGCATTTGGTAGGTGGCCTCCAGCCCGGCGATGTCGATCTGGCGGCCCGCCGAGTAGTGGCTTACGGTGTTGGTGTAGTCCTTGTCAAAGTAGTAGGCGCCGTTGTGGATGTTGGAGCCGTAGCGGTGCACGTACAGGCCGTCGTTGCTGCCCAGCTCCACAAACGTGGGGTGGGTGCGGCCGCCGCCCAGCAGCGGGTTGACTGCGGCGGCGTCGGCCGACAGCGGGCAGCTCTTGAGCCAGGCAATCGCCTCGGGAATGCGCGCCAGGTACTTGCGGTCGCCGGTGAGCTGGAAGTAGTTGAACAGCTGGCGGATGTTGGTCTGCGTGGTGTGCGTGGCCAGCGACCGGGGCTCGTAGCTGCGCGCACCGGCGGGCGAGCCTGCTGGGCGGCCATCCTTGGCGCGCGAGAGGTGCTGCAGGCCCCAGCCGGCTTGCGGCCCCGGCTGCTGCATGAGGCGCATGCACTCCATGGCGCGGGTGATGTTGGGCAGCAGGCGCGTTTCTCCCAGCGCCATCATGCACAGCGTGAGGAACTTGATGTTCTCGCCCATCACGTCGTCGTTGAAGGTGACGTGCAGCGTGTAGTCGCCGTCTTCCATGCCGGCGCGGGCGCCCGCAGGCAGCTGCGATGCGTTGGGCAGCGGCATGCTGCTGATGGCGCCCGGGAAGTGCGGAAACCGCTGCGGCCAGCCGCCGTTGGCCACCCCGTATTCGGGACCGAACTGGGCGTTGACCACGAAGTCGATGGCCTTGTGCACGGCAGGCAGGTAGCGCGCATCGCGCTTTTCCAGGTACATGCGCAGCAAAAACTGAAATGCCACGGCCGTGCCTGCGTCATCAAACGTGGCGTTGCCGTAGTAGTGCTGAAATTCTTCGAGCCGCCAGCCGTTCTTGCCGATGGTGTCGTACCACTGCTTGAGCGATTCCTCGCCTGCGAAGTCGTGGATGTAGTTCCATCCGCCCGAGGGGTGCTGCGCCGCCATGATGGCCGAGGCGGTGCGCTCGGCCGCCTGGTAATGCCGCTCGTCGCCGGTGGCGTGGTAGGCGTCCAGAAACACGTGGCCCACCGACGGCGTGCCCGGCGGCTGGATCCAGCACATGGTGCGGTAGGCCTCCATCTCGCCAAAGGTTTGCTTCAGGTCCGGCGAATACGACCACACGTACCCGCCCCGGTAAGACACCGTTTCGTCCATGTAGTGCGTTGCGCGCTTGAGGCCATTGGCGGCGTCCGCCTTGGGGCCGCTGGGCAGCGTGGGCGTGCCGTCGTCGCTGCCGCCGCCGCAGGCGCTCAGCAGCAGGGGGGCGAGGGCGGTGAGGGCAAAGTCTCTGCGCTTCATCATGTCGGTTGTCTCCGTTGTCTTGTTGAGTGAGTGAATTGAGTGATGACGAGATGGAGGGCCGGTGAGCAAGGCCACCAACCCGGAGGTCCGCGCGCGTTGTGCAGACGTCGAACTACCTCCACGTTGTTTGATTGAGTCAAATGACGTCGTACAACTTGCGGCGATTTTCAGTAAATCGCTGGGACCAAGCACTGGCGTTTACCCGAGTCCAAAAAACGCGAGATGCGGAGCGAGAGGGCCGTGCATTTTTGGCCAAATGCTATGGAAAAGCGCTCCACAGCGGGTGGGAGTCCGGCCACTGAGACACCGCTGATCACCCAAGCCGCAAGGTTTTGATGGATCGAAACAATCGTGTCTATTTGTACGATGTCAGTTAACTTGATAGCAGCAGGATGGGCTGGGCGAACCACCTGCCCGCGCTGCGCACCCTGTGCTGGGAGTCCGCAAGGGTCGAGCTGCTCACGCCCCGCACCATGATGGAAAGCATCCAGCTCACCCGCGTGGGGCCGGGCGAGATCCTGCAGCACCGCGACGGCATTTCGATCAACTCGCACTTTGTGCGCGCCGTGTCGGCGCTGGGTATGTTGCAGGATGCCCGTGAGGGTATCTCCCGCGCGGATGATTTATTTGTCTGAGTTCTATTTTATGGAAACAATCCTGTGGAGATGCCATAGATGAAAATTACAAAGAGCAGTGCTATAAATGTTGCGGCCAATGCAAAAACATGAAAAAAATGGCATTTTGCAAATAAACGATACCATTTTGGCACGTCCACATATGCCATGGTCATACCTCTTTTTTTTCCAAGATGTGGAAATCCTATGACTCCTGCGAACATTATTGTTCGCATGAATGAAGATGGGAAATGGCTAAATACTTGTAACTCCCATGATTGAAAAAAACTAGGTGTGAAATATTTCTTAATGAAGCTCTTGGGCATGAGAAAATGCAATGCTAAAAAGGCCGGCGGAACCGTTGTGACGAATAGCCCCATTGTTAGGAATATTAAGAATATTACTCCATCCATATCAATTATTTGCATATGTTCCCAATACCCATCCCAGAAACAAAATCGACTGGCCTGTTCCATATGTCATACCCAAAACGAGCAATTTTTCCTGCGTTATAGCTCCAGGCTGCAGTTCCTGCAGCAAGAACAAGAGCAGTTCCCCAGCCTATGGGATTCGATATCAAGAATAATCCAACAAAATATCCACCTATGGTCCCCGTAATTGCACTTGCCGCACTTTCTGTAAATATTAAATTCTTCTCCCTTCGGTCCATGGTATTGGCAATCTGCACGCACGATGCCGCTAGCCCCACCCCTGTCAAGGCGACCCCGCCCATGTTTGCCGCCCGTCCCAGGGTTTGCAGCCGCGCCGCATGCTTGACGAGGTTTGCATTGGCCGGTATCCCACCAGCCCGGGCAATGCGCAGTTTCTGCTGACTTCCGCCTTGCCCGAACAGCACCTTGTCCAAGGGGCCGATGTTGGCGTGGAGCGCACGCAGGGCTTTTGTCCGGCGGTATTCGTACGCCCCTCTGCCGATCGCCCCGCTTTTGAACTGGGGGTACGCCTCCTGCATTTGGTGAATGTGTTGGATGTTGCCCCCGCTGAGCAGGTTGGCTCCTCCACCGGCCACTACTGAGCCAGGGATGAGAAAGTAGTTACTGTTATCGGCCAGCCAAGTGACGGCTTGGAAGCCCGCGCGGTCCGTGTCGCTCACGCCTTCGCTGATGAGGGGGCGGTGATGATGGAGCGGGGCGGGTTGTAGCCCTGGCGGGCGTCTTCGGGCAATGATTCGGTCAGTCGCAGTACATCTCCGGCTCGGGTGCTGTTGGGGTTCTTGATGTGGGGGTTGAGCGCCAGCAGGTGTTCCAGGCTGCGGGCGTGGCGAGGGTTGGATTCGCCTATGTCGTAGATGCGTTGCAGGATGCCCGTGAGGGTGTCTCCTGCGCGGATGGTGTATTCGTAGTGGCCTGGAATGGCTGCCATTGGTTCCCTCTTTGGTATGCGGCGTGCCCAAGGGCGGCGCATTGAAGCCGGTGGCAGTACCGCTTGTTTTTGATGCAGGCAGTCAATCGGGCCCTCCCCCCGATTGAACAAGTGCGGCGGATGGTAGTCAGCACTCCAGGATGTGCCTATCGGTTTTACAGAGCGATTCAAGAAAAGCGGTTTGTTGCACATTGGCGGCGTGCACCGGTGGATCAATTCAGTATGGAATTGCCATCAAATGCTTATGTACCAAACGCTGGCAGCTACCAGTTTCTATTTCTTTGCGGTCAAGGGGCGGGCTGCAGATGCTCCCGCACCAGACAGCGCGCGCGGTGCAGGCGGCTTTTGGCGGCCTCGCGCGTCACGCCCAGGCGATCACTCATCTCCTCGATGGTGAACTCCTCAAAGTCGCACATCAAGAGTGCGTCGCGGTAGATCGGCGGCAATGAGTCTATGGCCAGGGCCAGGTCGTGCCGCAGTTCGTGGTCGGGTTTGTGCGACGAGGCAAGGTTGTCTTCCACCTGCGCCGGCGGCTCGCCCTTGAGCCAACCCAGCACCGGGCGCATGCACAGCCCGCTGCACGATGCGCACCACCCAGCCGCTAAACTTGCGGTACAGCATGGTGAATGGCTTCAGGGTTGTGAACGAAGCGCCAACACAGGGCGCCTCACCCACCAAGAGCACGCGTTTCCACCAAAGGATTCATCTCCACCGAAAAAATGTTCGCACTCCGTCGTCTTCGCTTATCACTGGAAGTGGTCGAACGAGGCGTAGCGGTGTTCCACCGGCTGGCCCTGCGCATCCACCAGCCGCAGCCCGGGCTCGGCCGATACTGTGCCTATGCGGGTCACGGGGGTGTGGCTGGCCTCTGAGGCGGCGGCCACGGCAGCGCGGCGGGCGGGGGGCGCGGTGAATGCCAGCTCGTAGTCGTCGCCTCCGGCCAAGGTGCATTGGCGAACAAAGTTTGGGTCAAATTGGCCTCTAGCGCTTGATATATAAGCGCTAGTAGCTATCAAATTTGAAGTGACATGGGTGTCAATGCTCGCCCCGACGCCCGATGCCTTGAGGATGTGAGACAGATCCCCCAGCAGTCCATCGCTCACATCCATCGCACTGCTGGCCACACCGCGCAGGGCAAGGCCCAGCGGCACGCGCGGGGTGGGGCGCTCCAGCCGCTGGCGCGCGCGGGCCAGCATGTCGGCGGGCAGGGTGATGTGGCCCAGCAGGGCCTCCAGTGCCAGCCGGGCGTCGCCCAGCGTGCCGCTCACGTAGATGTCGTCGCCGGGGCGGGCGCCGCTGCGCAGCAGGGCCTGGCCCGCTGGCACTTCGCCAAACACCGTGATGCAGATGTTGAGCGGGCCCTGCGTGGTGTCGCCGCCCATCAGCTCGCAGCCGTGGGCATCGGCCAGCGCCCACATCCCGCGCGAAAAACCCGCCAGCCAGGCCTCATCCACGCGGGGCAATGACAGGGCCAGGGTGAACGCCAGCGGGCGTGCGCCGCACGC
Organism: uncultured Gammaproteobacteria bacterium; assembly: GCA_947085645.1. Classification (GTDB taxonomy): domain Bacteria; phylum Pseudomonadota; class Gammaproteobacteria; order Burkholderiales; family Burkholderiaceae_C; genus Acidovorax. Next base: position 94,157 of record CAMTXG010000007.1, on the reverse strand, counting down.
CGCCAGGTCCGACAGGTTCACAGCCAGCGCTTTGTGGCCCAGCGCCTCGGGGTCCACATTGGCAAAGAAGTGGCGGCCCTCCACCAGCATGTCGCTGGAGATGGCCAGCTGCACGCCGGGCGCAGGCGCCAGCAGCGCGCAGTCGTCGCCCACGCCCAAGGCCACGGCACCGCCCGGCCGCACCGGGCGGGTGAAGTAGCGGGCTATCAGGTCAAACTCGCCCATGGCGTGGTCCTTGGTGCGTTCTTTGTCGGTGTGCGTGTGCGGCGAGTTCTGCCCGGCGCGGGCGAGCGACTGCGGTGCAACCCAACTCAGGCTCGGGTGCCCCGAAAGCGCTGCGCAGCCTGACGGCTCACTTCGGCCAGCAACTGCTCTTCGCTCTGGCGCTGGCGCAGCCAGCGCGCGTCGTTCTGGCCCGCTTCCACTTCTGTACGCAACATGTGCATGGCGCTCGATGCACCTTGCACAGCCGCGTGCCCAGCGATCTTGTCCATGGTCTTGAGGATATGTTCGCGCAGCGGCATGTGGTCGCCGGTGGCCGGGTCTACATACACCGCATCCATGCCAAAACGGCAGGCCTGGAAGCGGTTGTAGGTGTACACAAGGTAGTCGTCTTCTTCGGGCATGAAGGGCTGGTCGGCCAGAAACCAGGCGCCCAGCGACTGCACATAGCCTGCCAGCGCCGCTGCGCGTTCGATGGTCAGCGGCGTGTCGAACACGCGGATCTCGATGGTGCCGAACTCGGGCTTGGGGCGGATGTCCCAGTAAAAGTCCTTCATGCTCTTGACCACGCCGGTGCGCGTCATCTTGTCAAAGTAGACCGTGAAGTCGTCCCAGGTCAGCGCCATGGGGGCGCGGCCCGACAGCGGGAATGCGAATACCGAGTTCAGCCGCGCCGAATCGAAGGCGGTGTCCTGCCCTTGCACATAGGGGCTGGAGGCCGACAGCGCGATGAAGTGCGGGATGTACCGGCTCATGCGGTGAAGCATGAGCAGCGCGGCATTGGCATCGGGGCAGCCAATGTGAACGTGCTGGCCAAAGATGGTGAACTGCTTGGACAGGTAGCCATACAGCTCAGACAGTTCGCGAAAGCGTGGTTTGTCGTAAATGCGGCGCTCGTGCCACTGCTGGAATGGGTGCGTGCCCCCGCCCACCACCGCAATGTTGAGCTTGTCGGCACTCTTCACCAGCGCATCGCGAATCGGCGTGAGCTGGCCCAGCACTTCGCTGCTGGAGTGGCAGATGCCGGTGGAGATTTCGATCATGCTGTTCGTCATCTCCGGCACCACGCTGCCAGGCAGCGGGGTTTTTGCCATGAGGCGCAGCATGTCGTCAGCGTAGGGCGCCAGATCGTAGTCGTTGGTGTTGACGAGCTGCAGCTCCAGCTCTACGCCTAGCGTCAGTGGTTCGGAATGGTTGAAGGCTTCAAGACTCACGGCTGTTTTCTCCGTTGATGCTGCGGGTCAATGGCGCCCAGGGTTTGGAGCTTTCGCCCGCACGGTAGATGGCCACGGTGGCGATCACGGCGCCCAGCACCTCCATCAGCAAGATGGCAGGCAGTGCCACACCAGCAATGACGTGGCCGGTGGAGGGCGATGCCAGCACGAACTGCGAGGCAATCAGCAGCGCGATGGAGGACATCGGCGTCATCGCACAGCCTACCCACAGGGCCTGCTTCCAGCTGGCGCCGCTGCCCACGTTGCCCAGTGCCACGCCGGTGGCTTTGGCGATAAGGCGCACAACAATCAATGCCAGCACCACGCCTGCCACGGGGGCGCTCCAGTCAGCTTGTGCGGCCACGGTTGAAACCAGCACAAACATCAGCATGGTGAGCAGCGAAGACGCATTGCCCAGCTGGCGTGGCCATGCCCAGGGGCGTGGGTTGAGCTGCTTGAGCAGCATGCCGCCCAGCAGCGCGGCCAGCGGCGCAGAGCCGCCCATGTGCGCCGCCACGGCTGTGCCTGCGGCCACCAGGGCCAGAAACAGCATGGAGGTGTTTTCGCTGGTGGGGCTCATGAAACGCAGGGCCATGCGCAGCACCAGCGCCAGAACGGCAGCCACCACAATGGATACGCCCAGCACCACCACCACGGGGTACACGGTTTCCATCAGGGTGACGCTTTGGCGGTTGATCAGCTCGGCCTTGGCGCTGCCCAGGGTGAGTGCGTACAGCGTTGACAAGGTGGTGAGCACAATCGCGCGCTCGGTCACGGGGCCGGCAGCCCGGGTGTCGGCTACCACGCGTGTCAGCACGGCGGGCGATGCAGCCAGGGCTACCAGGGCCAGGGCGCCCGCTACCTGGGTCGGCAGGTTGAGCCACACCAGCACCCAATACACCGCAAAATAGGTCAGCACCGACTCGGCAATGCTCTGCACCAGCACCATGGGGTTGTGGCGGAACCAGCGCAGCGGAATGCGGCCGCCGCATTCAAACAGCACAATGGCAATGCCCAGCTCCAGCAGAAACAGGCCGATGCCCTGCAGCGGCCACACGGCGCCGCTGAAGCCCGCCAGACCCGCCACCGTGCCCACCAGGGAGTAGCCCACCACTTTGGGCAAGCCGGTGTGGCGTTGGGTGAGGTAGCCCGCCATCGCGGCCACGGCCAGTAGCAGCGACCATTGCACCGTGGGCAGCCCGGCCGAGGGGCGCAACCATTGCGCCCAGAAGCTCAGGATTTCATTCATTTTTAGGGGGACCTCTGCGTCAGACGGGACATGCCCGGGTTTGTGAAGAGTCGGATGCGCATCATCAAGAAGGAGGGTGCGCGCCTGACGGTTGCCGACTTTACATGCTGCCACAAGGCAGCCCCCGTAGGACAGGAGCGGCGCTTGTTTCTGCTGGCCGGAGCCACCTACGCGGCCTGGCGGCGCTCAGGCATGAAGAAACTCATGGGCGCCGCGCGCATGCGCGCACGGACGGCTGCGTAGATGCGTGAGCGGTCGAAACCGCTCACGTTTTGCGCACGCAACGCCAATCTGAATGCCAGATAGAAACTGACCGTGACATTCAAAGCGCCCAACAACGGCAGTGAGGCCACAGCCCACCAGAAGGCAGGCAGTTGCAGCACCCCCAGGCCCAGTGCAGCGCTGGCAGCGCCCACCTGACCCGTGGACAGTGTGACATGGCGTACATCCAGGGCCAAGCCGAAAAACCCTGCAAACGCGGGAACCAGACCCAGCATGAAGCCCAGGGATATGTTGGCCGCAAGGCCCGAGAGATTGCCGCGCAGAAACCCCGCCCACCGTGCAGCCCGGTCAGCACCCAAAATACGGGTTATGCGCGGGTTGTAGTGCATGGCTGAATCCAGGCGGTTCAGCACAAACCAGTTTTCCGTCCAGCCCGCGATGATGCTGGAGGCAAACAGCAGCACGCCCGTGAAAGCGGCAAAAAAGAGTGATGGGCCCAGCAAGTGCAGGGACTCGAACACATGTTCGGCCTGCTTCTCGCTCAGAGCGGGGCTGCCCGTAGCCAGCGCAATCAAAGCAGCCAGGGCCAGCACCGCCGGGAATACCACCAGCACATTGCCCAGCACGGCCGCCACCTGGGAGCGCACCAGGTGCGTGATCTTGTCCACAAACGATTCGAGGCCGTCGCTGGCGCCCAGCTCTTTGAGCTTGGCCGCCATGGCGGGGGCTGTCATGGCCGGTTGCTTGGTGGCCACCGTGAGGTGCAGCAACTGGATAAGCACAAAGGTGGTTGCGTAGTTGACGCCCGCCCAAAACCCACCCCAAAAAGCGGACAGCGCCAGCGCATACAGCCCGAACTTGGCCATGGTGGTGAACGCCATCACGGCGCCACCGCCCGCCGCCTTCTGGAACATGGACCGGTACTCGGCACCGTTGCGGGTGATGTAGTGCTCACCCGTCTCGGCACTGCGCTCGGCCACCTTGGCCGCCAGCAACGACGAATTGGATGCGAGCAGCGACCGCAGGCTGCGCCGGTCTTGCCCCACCATCACCAAGTGCGCCATCAGGCGGGCGGCGGTCACGGAGGGTTTGGGCGACAGCAGGCAGTCGAGCAGTTCGCGCACCCGCAGAATGCGTTCGCGCAATTGCCGCAGGCGAAACACCAGGCCTACGGATATGCCGTTGGATTCGAAGTGCGTGTACACCGTGGATGCCGCGGCGCGGCAGGCCTCCAGCCGCTCGCGCAGGCGCTGGGCCGCGTCATTGAGGCGGTCGGGGGTGCGCAGTGCGTGCACTACTTCCACACGCAGGCCTTCTACATCGCGAATGAGGGCGTGAAATGGCTGGGCGTCGCGCGCGGATTCACTCATGCGCAGCCGCAGCTCGGGTGCAAAGCCGGTCGAAAGAATTTGCCCCGCGCAGTAGGTAATGGCGTCAAGCAGTGCCTTGTGCCAGCGCGATGCGCCAATGCCGTTGACAGATGCATCGGGCGGCGGGGCCAGCAGGGCCACCAGCCGGTTGAGTTGGGTCTCGTCCAGCGCGGTCAACCACTGTGCATCGAACTCGCTGGGCAGCGCCAGCATGAAGAGTTCGGACGCGTCGATGGTTTCAGGGCTGCCTGGCAGCAGCTTGGTGCGCAGGCGCTCGGCGAACTCGCTCACCAGCGCAGTGCGCGGTGCAAAGCCAAAATCTGCCAGCAGGGTGGTGATGTCCACCTGGTCCACCAGGGTGGCCCACCACGCCTGTAGCCGCTGCTGAATGTCGGGCCGTGCCTCGACGGCATCCAGAAAAAGTTGAACGCGGCCCACCGCAGCAGGCACCGAGTCGCGCTTGCCGCGCACCCAGTCCAGCAAGTAGATAAGCCACAGGTGTCTATGCGCCAGATCGGCCTGCGGGTCCAGCGCCGCCAGTAGACCGGGGAGATCGGTGTTGATGTGTTTTCTCATTGCTGTGCCACGTCGGGATGAAAAACAGCGTCCTCAAGGGGGAGCGACCACGCGAAGCGGGGAGCGTGGGGCTTTCTCAATGAAGCACGCGTCCGCTCAGCGGTGCGCCCGCTGGGCCGTGGCTGATGGCTTCGAGCACGAACAGGGGAACCGGAGTGTTGAAAAGTTCACCGTCTTCGGCCACGCAGTGGAACGAACCGTGCATGGTGCCGCTGGACGTGCGCAGCCGACAGCCACTGGTGTACTGGAAGGATTCGCCCGGTTTGAGCAAGGGTTGCTGGCCCACCACCCCCAGGCCTTTGACCTCTTCGGTGTGGCCCCGCGAGTCACTGATGATCCAGTGACGCGAAATCAGCTGCGCCGGGGTGTCCCCGGCGTTGGAAATGGTGATGGTGTAGGCAAAACTGAACACCCCGGTGTCCGGCGCAGACTGCTCGGGCAGGTATTCGGGCAGCACTTCCACGTCAAACTGGTACTTTGGCATGGGGCGAATGGTAACCGTGGAGATTCGCCAAAAGTGCGTCCCCATGCAGCAAAACCCCAGACCTTCTGCGCTTTGCGACAATCGGGGGATGAGCTGCACATTCCGAATCGCCCCCTCCATCCTCTCTGCCGACTTTGCCCGCCTGGGCGAAGAAGTGCGCAATGTCATTGCCGCTGGCGCAGACTGGATCCATTTTGACGTGATGGACAACCATTACGTGCCCAACCTCACCTTTGGCCCCATGGTGTGCCAGGCCCTCAAGCCGCATGCCAAAACAGCGGCAGGTGCTGCAGTGCCCATTGATGTGCACCTGATGATCCAGCCCGTGGATGCACTGGCGGCTGCGTTTGCAGACGCGGGTGCCGACTACATCAGCTTTCATCCGGACGCGTCGGACCATGTGCACCGCAGCATCCAGGCCATTCGGTCCAAGGGTGTCAAGGCCGGCCTGGTGTTCAACCCCGCCGAGCCGCTGGACGTGCTTGACTGGGTGATCGATGACATCGACCTGGTCCTGATCATGAGCGTGAACCCTGGCTTTGGTGGCCAAAGCTTCATCGATTCCGCCCTGCGCAAGATCGAAGCGGTGCGCAAGCGTATTGACGCCAGCGGCAAGGACATCCGTCTGGAAGTGGATGGCGGCATCAAAACGGACAACATCCGCCAGGTGGCGGATGCAGGGGCAGACACGTTTGTGGCGGGCAGTGCCATTTTTGGCAAGCCCGACTACAAACGTGTGATCGACGCCATGCGTGCTCAGTTGGCCTGAGGGGCTGAGGGGCTGAGGGGCTGAGGCTGCGCCCGGAAGCGTGATTACTGGCGCTGCGCTGGTGCGGGCACGATGGTGGTCGTTATCGATTCGCGCAGTACACCACCGCCAGAAACAGAACCGCTGACCGGTGTCTGCACGCGGCGCATGCATTCCGTTCGCTCGGCGACGGTGGGGAATGCACCGCAGCGCTGCGTAGCGTTGTCATTGGCCGCAGGGCCCGGGTCGCTCAGATCGCCTTTTTGCGATGCGTCCAGTGCGTTGTTGGCCTCACGCAGGCAGGTGGCCACACTGTCCTGTGTGTTGTTGGTCATGCATTTTTCGCGCTCTTGTTCATAGCGTGCGCGAGCATCCGGAGCCCCTGTTTGTGCTGTGGCGGCTACCAAAAAAGCCAGAAGAGCTGCAGCAAGGGAGGGGGCGAGGAAAGAGTGGCGTGTCATCGAAAAAGCTCCTTGCGAAAATCGCAATTGGTATCGATGCAGCGTAGGCCCACCATCAGCGCGGCACTGTCGGACAGGGCCGACGTGTGCCGTGCGCGTGGGCGCCCTGTAGGTTGTTTTCTTTGGTGCTAGTGTCCTGAGTTGGAAGTTCGTTGAGGAAAGAAATTTGCCGAAATCGCTGCCAAGCTAGGCGCAAAGCGGAGACATGCCGGGCGGCATGGCGAGTATTTGCAACGACGCATGGCGGGGACTGTCGGTAGATTTATTCAACGAATTTTCAACTCGGGACACTAGCCCAGGCGCTGGAACGTGAGCGAAAACGCCACGCCATCGGCCGTGTTGCGAGCGTTGATGGTGCCGCCCATCTTGGCCATGTAGGTCTTGGCCACAAAGAGGCCCTGGCCCCGGTGCTCACTGTGGCCCACCGACACAGACGCACCGGGGTCGGAAACACCCAGTTCAAAAATGCGCCCCATCAAATCATCTGCAATGGTGGCGCCCTGGTTGCGCAGCGTTGCGCTGGCGGTTGACTCCGACGCCGCCAGCGTCAGTGCGATGGGCGTTCCAGGAGGGCGATAGCGGTCGGCGTTACGCAAGATATGGGTCACCACATCCTCCAGCGCAAACTCGTCGGCCCGCACGATGACCGGGCCCGCGCCGCTTTCATACACCACGTTTTCGATGCCTGCGAAGTGCGCGTTGTCGGCTACATGCCGCAAAAATGCGTCCAGGTCCAGTCGGCCCTGGGTCACATCGGCTGACTGCAGTGCCTCGGCTGGAGAGGCCGTTCCGTACAGCACATGCACCGCCTGTTGCATGCGCTGCACGTAGCGGTGTCCGGGGTCGCCCGGGCCGCCATGCAACACCATGAGCGACTGCAGGGGCGACATGATTTCGTGACCCACGGCATGCCACATGTCACGCTCCTGCTGCGCGCGCAGCTGTTCCCGCTGCAGGTCGTCCTTCACGCGTTGCAGCAGGTCGGCCAGCCCGCCAGCAAGAATGCCCAGCTCGTCCGAGCCACGCAGGTCCGACACCTCCAGGTCGCCCAGGCGCGGGCCAATGTGGCCCTCCTGCACGTTGTACGACACCGCCGCCGCCCGGCGGGTGAGCGCGGTCACCCGGCGGATCAGACCCACTTCCACCACCAGCCAGGCCAGTGCAATGGCGGCCAGCATGGCGCCCAGGTACCACGACATGCGTGTTGCCACGGCAGCCAGTGCCTGCTCCACGCCACGCAGGTTGCCGGTGAACGTGACGGCGTAGTTGCCTGTGGGTGTGTCCAGAATGTCCAGGCCCGCAGGCACTTCCTGGGGCCGGGCGTCGGTTGCCGCGCTTTGCATGTCCAGTGGCAGCCAGCTGATCAGGTGAATCAGCCAGGGCGCCGAGGGCCCCGCCTGAACCTCTGCACCCTTGAGCGTGATGGCCTCGCCGTCGCTGGCGCCCAGCTTGCGGATCTGAACCCGCTCGCCGGGTAGCAGCGTGCGGGCTACGTCGGCCAGCGATGCTGCGGGCTGTGCACCGGGGGCATTGCTGTCAAACAAGGCGGGTGTGGCACCGGGTGCCAGCATTTCCACCCGCACCCGCATAGTGCCCAGGTCTTCGGGCGGCCACACCAGGGGCTGCTTCTGAAACAGCGCCTCACGAAACAGCTCCACAGGCAGGCGAATGGAATAGAACGTGCGGCGCTGGCAGTCCGGGAGCGACCCCGCCAGGTCGCGGCACTGGCCGTTCTGCCACAACCAGCCCCGAAAGTCTCGCACGGGGCGTGCGCGGATGTCCAGCGCGTCGGTGCCGTTGTCCACAAACCCGGTCAAACGCCCCCGCGTGCTGACGGTGCCCTGGGGCGCCAGGGCCTCAAATGGCGCGACCCAGCGGTGGGTGGCGCCGCGCATATCCAGCGATATGCGCGCACGGTGCACTGTGTCCAGCGCAAGCACGCCGCGCTCCCGCGGCACCAGTTCGCCCGCATAAAAACTGCCCACCAGGTAAATGAAGCCGCCCGCATAGGGGTTGTTGCCAATCGCCGCACACACCGACGCTCCATGGGGGTACTGCACCGAGCATCCGGCCATCTCCACCGCTTGCTGCGCCTTGTTTTGGTCATCAAAGTCGATGGCCGAGTAGGGCAACAGCAGCGGGGCGAGCGGCGTGGTGCCTTGCCCCTGGCTGCGCGCATTGAGCAGTGCCAACTGGCCGGACGGGTGGCGCAGGCGTGCCATCACCTCGGACTGGCTGCGCTCAAACCCACGCTGGTAGCTTTGCCACGCGCGCTCTTTTTCCTCTTTGAGCAGCACCACGCTGAGCAACAGCGTGGCCGCTGCCAGCAGCACAAACACGCTGCGCACCAAAATCCGCAAGCGAAACGCGGGCAAGCCCAGGCGCGGCATTTCCAGCGCGGGGCGAAGCAATCGTTTCATGCGCGTTTGCCCGCCGCGGGCAGTCCTACCCACCGAAAGCCCCGCATGGGAACGTTTTCGATGCCTTCAAAGGAGGGGTCCACCTCGCGCAGGGCCTCGCGGATGGTGCTCACATGCTTGCGCACGTTGTCGCGGTTGCGTCCACTTTTGACCACATCGAAAAGATCTTCGTACGACACCACCTCGCCGCTGCGCTGGTGCAGCGTGGCGAGGATGCGCTGTGCAGTGAGGGGCAGGTTGATGCGCTCGCCGCGCCAGGTGGGGGTGCGCTGCCACAGCGGGTCCAGCATCAGCGCATCACCTTGCGGCGCGGTGGGCGCCGCCGTTGTCGTCTGGGCGTGGGTGGTGCGCAGGATGTCGAGAAATGTCTCGATGAAGTCGGCCTCTTCGAAGGTGGTTTTTTGCAGGTAGTCCCACGCGTCCAACGCTTTCATGATGCTGCGGTAGATGGCGGCAGGCATAGCCGACACCACCAGCACCGGCGTGCCTTGGCGCCGCTTGTTGATGGCGTTGATCAAGGCCACGCCCGCATGGCGCTCGCGTCCCAGTTCGATGTCCAGCACCACCGCATCGTAGTGCTCGCGGGCCAGTGCGGCCTCGGCGTCGTCCCGAGTGAACCACTGGTCGATCACGATGCCGTTCCTTGCACTGGCAATCCAGCCTGCCAGCTGGTTGCTGGTGGGCAGGTCGTCTTCGATCACGGCGATACGGGTCATGGGGCGCTTTGCGGTGGAGGTGGGCGGATTATCCCGGCCGGGCGTTGCCGCCGCTGTGAGTGTTTCTTCCGCAGCGGGAGTGTTCGCTCGGCGGTTGTGAGGGCTTTGGAGTACACGCTGCGTTGTTGCTTCCGGGCGGAATCCGAAGAATCAACCCCCAATGAGTCGCCAGAAACGGCCGCTCAGATCCGAAGAACAACCGCCCAAACCGAGAGAGAGAGAAAACCGCCATGAAAGCCACCTGGAACCGCATCGTCCAAGCCCTCCGAGGCCACAAGACCACCCACCCCCTGGATGCCCATGACGAAACGACCATCAATGACGCGCCGCTGCACGCACACGCCGCCACGGTGGTGGGCAACGAGAGCCGAATCAACTGGCTGTATCTGCTGCCCAGCGCGCGCACCGTACGCTGGATGACTGCGGGGGCTGCTGTGGTGGTGGCCGGGTTGGTAGTGGTGCGCAACCCACCGGTGCAGCACCTGGGCCAGGGTGAACTGGGTTTGCGCATGAACCAGCTCACTGGCTCGGTCAGCCAGTGGCGCAACGGCAGCGTGTGGGTGGTGCCGGGCCTGCACAGCGTGCGCGTCTTCTCGCTGCGTGACCAGAGCTACCGCCCCGAAGCCATGCGCCAGGCGAATGGCGAAGCGCCCCTGCAATCGGTGGAAGGCCTCTCCTTTGGATTGGATCTGAGCGTGCGGTATGCGCTGGACCCCGTCTCTGCTGCCGCCACCGCGGGCAACCTGCCCGACGATGTGGATGCAGACATCGTGGCGCCTGCCGTGCAAGGGCTGGTCTACAAGGTGTTTGCGCGCTACACGGTGCGCGAGATTTTCTCGTCCAAGCGTGCAGAGATCGCGCAGATCATCGAATCTGAATTGCGCACCCGCCTGGCGGCCGACGGTGTGCTGCTGCGCAGCGTGCAGATCGGCAAGGTGGACCTGCCGGTTGAATACCGCCGGGGCATGGACAGCCTGCTGGCCGAAGAGCTGGCGTCCGAGAAGATGCGGTACACGCTGGAGCTTAAAGACAAGCGCGTGAAGGAGACCGAACTCGATGCCAACGCCGACAAGGTGCGCCGTGAGGTGGCCGCCGAGGCCTCGGCCCGTGAGCAGGTGATTGCTGCCCGCGCCCAGGAAGAAGCGATGAAACACGTGCTGCCCTTCAAGCAGCGCCAGATCGAGCAGCGCCAGCTGGAGGCCGAGGCCGAAAAGGTCTCGCGCATCAAGGCGGCCGAAGGCAGCGCCCAGGCCCGCCGTATCGAGGCCAGCGGCGAGGCCGACGCCCGCCAGAAGCTGGCCGAAGCCGAGGCCTACCGCATGGACCGCATCGGCAAGGTCAATGCCGAACAGATGGCGCGCGAGGGTGCGCTGGTCACCCGCCATCCGCTGCTGATTCAGAAGACGCTGGCCGACAAGCTCTCGGACAAGATCCAGGTCATCATCGCGCCGCCTCCCACCAATGGGGACTTCATCGGCGCATCACTGCTCGGTGGCAACCGCAACGCCCAGGCCATGGCCACGCAGACATCGGCTGACGAAGCGTCCATGACGCAAGCGACGGAGCAATGAACATGAAGCGCACCCTGATCACGCTGCTGACAGCCATCGCCTCTGCCGCCACCATGGTGGCCACGGCAGCCGTACTGCCAGCGTACGCTGGAACAACCCTCGGCAGCGCCATCGTTGTGCAGGACCAGGCGAGCCTGCGCGCAGCACCCCGCGATTCTGCGCAACAGCAATCCAGCCTGTGGCAGGGCGAAGTGCTGGAGGTGCGCGGCGAGCGGCTGGACTACCTGCAAGTGTGGGACCACAAGCGCGAGCGTGGTGGCTTTATCCGCTCCACCGACGTTCGCCGTGTGGCATTGACCGAGGCCGAGGCCCCCGCGCTGTTGTCTGTGCTGCGCTTTGTGCGCGACACGCCGGGCGCCGAGGCGCTGGGTATAGGCCTCACCGCAGCGTACCTCCAGGCTGCGCCTGCCAAGGCGGTGTCGGGAGAAGAGGGCGCCCAGGCGTTTGACGCACTGGGCACCCTGGCCGACCGGTTGGCGCGCCGCGCCTCGGCTGCCACGCCGGGCAAGGCGTCAGGCGCCTCGGGGGCGACGCTCTCTGCCCATCTGGACGTGGCCAACGGGTATGGCGTGCGCTTTGCATCGTATGAGGTGGATGGGCGCATGCAGGTCTGCTACGACGGCGAAGCGTTCCGGCGCGTGCTGGCCATGCCCTCGGCCGACGCTGATCAGCGCGCCCGAGCGGCCTTGGCGCTGACACGCCCCGAATGCATCAACCCCGATCTGGCTGCGCATGAGCGCGCCAAGGTGCAGGAGTGGCAGGCCCAGGTGCTGGAGCGTGTCGAGGTGTCTGCGCTTCCCTCGTACCTGCGCAACCGCGTGCAAATGCGCCGGGCCAGCGTGTGGAGTGGCATGGCGTTTCAGCAGGCGCGCAAGGCTGTCGGCGACCCGGTGGTGGCCGCCACTGCGGCCCGGGCTCTGGCGGAGTTTGCGGGCGTCAGCAAAGTTGATTTGCCCGATGAAGACCAACCCGCGTACAACGACGCCGCCATGCGGGTGAGCGCGGTGCGCTGGGCCCTTGTCCCCGCCGCTGCCACCACGGCCACCCCGACGACCACGGGCTCCCGCCCCACGCTGGTGACCGAGTCCGGAGCGCCCGGCGAAACCTGTGTCTTGCTGGTGGATGCCCGCAACAGTGCCAAAGAACCACTGCTGCGCCGCTGCACGTATGGCGTAGTGTGGTCGGCTTCGGCCAGCGTCAACCGAGAAGGCACCGCCGTGGCGCTTGCCGTGCAGCCGCTGGAAGGATGGCGCGAGTTGTGGGTGCTGCGCAAGACGGCGGGGGGCTGGCTGGCGGACGTGCTGCCGCCCGCCGCCACCACGCCTGAAACCGGTGTGGCCGAATGGGCTGGCTGGGTGCCGGGCGGCCAGCAGATGCTGGTGGCGCGCGAGGCACGGGGCCAGGGCCGCTATCGCAAGAGCTTTGAGGTGGTGCGCCTTGACGGGTTGACCACAGAACGTGTGACCGGCGACGTGGCTGCGTTGCCGCTCTTCCAGCGCTGGCAGGATCCCGCCTGGAAGCGTCAAACGCTGAGCCTGAGGTGATGGCCGGGAGTGCGCGTGGCGGAGTGGAGCACCGTGAGTTCCTTAAACTTGAAGGTCACTCCTCCCGCCAACAAACCTTGTTCAACCCATGCCAGACACCTCTGCCGTCGCTTTGTCGAATTTGCCTTCTCTGTTGCCCCGTGTGGACGCTGTCATCGTGGACCTGGACGGCACCATGGTGGACACCATGGGCGACTTTAACGAGGCCATCAACCGCATGCTGCGTGAGTTGGACCTGCCCCCCATCGGTGCGCATCACATAGCGCACATGGTGGGCAAAGGCTCCGAGCATTTGCTGCGTTCAGTGCTAAAACACGTGCTAGCGCTTGATGGTAAAGCACTGAGTGCTATTGATATTGAAGCGCTCTATCCCTCGGCCTGGACCAGCTACCAGCGCCACTACCTGGCCATCAACGGCCAGTTTTCAGCGGTGTACGCGGGGGTGGAGGAGGGCCTGAAGGGTCTGCGCGCGCGCGGCCTGCGGCTGGTCTGCTTGACCAACAAACCCACGGACTTTGCGCTGCCCTTGTTGAAGGCCAAGGGGCTGGACTGGTATTTTGAAATGGTGTTTGGCGGCGACGCATTCGAGCGCAAGAAGCCCGACCCCTTGCCCCTCATCAAGACCTGTGAGGCGTTGGGCACAGCGCCCGCGCGTACGCTGATGGTGGGCGATTCGAGCAACGACGCGCAGGCGGCGCGGGCGGCGGGGTGCCCGGTGGTCCTGGTCACCTACGGCTACAACCACGGTCAGCCGGTGCGGGCCGTGGATGCGGACGGATTTGTGGATTCGCTTACGCAGTTGTGCTGACAAGGGGCGGCGTGCGCCGCCCTTTGTCAGGCGCTGATCTGGCGCGGTGTGGCGCTGCGGTAGTCCAGCCGCGCCGAGGGGTTAGCACCGTGTGACGAGCCACCCTGAGCAGGTGCGGCGCTGTAGCCCCCGGCACCCGAGGACAGCCGGAACACTGCGACCGCATCCACCAGCTGACCCGCCTGCATCTTCAGGCTGTCTGCTGCGGCAGCGCTTTGTTCCACCAGCGCAGCGTTCTGCTGCGTGGCCTGGTCCATCTGCGTGATGGCCTCGCCCACCTGCGATACGCCCGAGCTTTGTTCGCTGCTGGCGGCGCTGATCTCGCCCATGATGTCGGTCACGCGGCGGATGGCGCTGACCACTTCGGTCATGGTGGCGCCCGCCTTGTCCACCAGCGCGGTGCCGCGTTCCACCCGCTCCACGCTGGTGCCGATCAGGCCCTTGATTTCCTTGGCTGCTTCGGCACTGCGCTGGGCCAGGCTGCGCACCTCGCCTGCCACCACCGCAAAGCCTCGGCCCTGTTCCCCGGCGCGGGCGGCTTCCACCGCGGCGTTCAGCGCGAGGATGTTGGTCTGAAACGCGATGCCATCAATCACACTGATGATGTCTGCAATCTTCTTGCTGCTGTCGTTGATGCCCTTCATGGTGTCCACCACCTCCGCCACCACGTCGCCGCCCTGCTTGGCCACGGTGGATGCGTTCATGGCCAGCTGGTTGGCCTGGCGCGCGTTGTCGGCGTTCTGGCGCACGGTGGAGCCCAGTTCTTCCATCGACGCGGCGGTTTCTTCCAGGGCGGATGCCTGCTGTTCGGTGCGCGCAGACAGATCGTTGTTGCCGGATGCGATCTCGGCACTGGCAGTGGCCACGCCGTCTGCGTTGTGGCGCACATTGCCCACGATGCTGGCCAGGCGCGATTGCATGGTGGCCAGGGCCTGCAGCAACTGTGCGGTTTCGTCGGTGCCCGTGGATTCAATGGGGTGTGTCAGGTCGCCGTCGGCAATGTTCTCGGCCGCCTGCTTGCCCTGCTGCACGGGGCGCACGATGGACCGGGTGACCGTGAAGGCCAGCAGCGCGCCCATAGCCACCGCTACCAGCGTGCCCACGCCCAGAAGCACCTGGCTGGCTTTGGCAAGGGTGCTGGTGTCGGCCTGGCTTTCGGACAGCTGGGTGGCCATGCTGGTGCGCAGATCGTCGAGTGATTTCAGGTACCGGTCGGCCAGAGGGCGCAAGTCCTTGTCCACCATCGACGGCACGTTGGGCTCGCCACCGCGGTGCAGTTCGCGGATTTCGGTGAGCTTGTCGTTGTAGGCTGTGCGGGCGGTGGCAATGGCAGCGAGCAGGCTGCGCGCCTTGTCGTCCTGCACCAGTGCCTCGATGCGCTTGACCTTGGCATCCATGCCAGTGGCGGTGGCCTGGGTGTCGGCGGTGAGCTTGTCCATGTAGTCACGGTCAATGGCCTTGAGAAAGGCCTCGGTTCGCACCCAGTTCAGGCGGATGTCCGACGCCCAGTCCTCTACCAGGGTCTGCTGTTCGATTTCTTGTGTGGCTACCCGTTCGCTCGCGGCTTGCAGGCTGCCAATGCGCCACATGCCGGTGGCAGCGAGAAGGGCCGTGATGAGCAGGATGGCGCCAAAGGACAAGCCCAGGCGCAAGCCGACGGAAAGGTTGCTGAGTTTCATGGTGTGTCTGGCGCGGAAGGACTCTGGAGGCAAAGATGAAAGTGCGTGACAGATGGCGTGTCGTGGGGCGCGGGTAGCGCCAGAGCTCAGGCCGTGGCACCGGGCGCTGCGGGTTGGGCGCAGCGGGGTGTCGTGTGTTGTCAGGACAAAAGAAACAGAAGTGTGGTGATGCTGCGTGTTCGAATGAAGATACAAGATAAGCCCTGGCCGGGTCTGCGTCAGTCGGGCGGGCGACAGCCAAGGGTGCAGATCTGTAGGTGTTTGTCCTCGTAGCTGCGCGGCTATGCCGGTTTACCCAGCAACGCGTCCTTGAGCTTCCAGTCCGCAGGCGCATTGCCCAGCCAGATGCCCATCAGCGCGTTGAAGAACTCGGGTTCCTTGAACGGCTCGCCCTGGGGCTTGCCTTTGACGGTTATCACGGTGCCGGTGCCGGGAATCCAGTCGATCATGAACTGGTCGCCCGCCTGCAGCTTCTTGTGGTCCGAGAAGATCTGGCTCATGCGCAGCACACCGGGGATCAGCTTGGAGAACGCTGTCCGGTCCATGTTGTCTTCCATGCCCCGCGAAAACAGCCTGCCCAGCTCGGTGGAATCAATCTCGCGCAGCATGGTAATGCTCAAGCGCTTGGGGCCCTTGAGCGCTGCGACTTCCTGCGGCGAGCTCGTTTTTTTGTCGAGGTACAGTCCCGCCGTGTATACCCTGAACACGGCCTTGTGGCGTACGCCTGCGCCATTGAGCAGCAGCGTGCTTCCGCCCAGGCTGGCAGTCTCTTCGTACTTCACATCGGCCACCGTGATGGGCTGGGCGAAGACGCCGGCTGCGAAAAGGCAGGCGCTGGCCATCACAACGCATTGCTTCAGGAATTTCATACGCAGATCCTTAAAAAAGAACGGTCGTTCGTTTCAAATTGTTGCCGCGCTTGCGGGCTCCCGCAACAGGGTTTTCGATGGGTTGTGCAATCTCGCCGTGAGTGCGGTCAAATGGGGCGACAAAAAACCTTTGCTACACTTTGGCCCCATGTTCATTCACCACGTGTTCATCACAGGTTGCAGCGACCGGGGAGCCTGGCCCTGGCGTCAGCCTGCCTCTTTGAACGCCTGATGGCACCTGGGCCGATAACGCCCCAGCGTGCACCCGTGGCCTCCCACTGACACGCGGCGGGGCCGATTGAATGGACCGCAGCGCCCCTTTTTCTTCACAGGGGCACGCGCTGCGACAGCTGGGAGCTCTCCCTGTGATCACAGAACTTGAATTCAAAAGCCTGGCCAGCGAAGGCTACAACCGCATCCCGCTCATGGTCGAGGCCTTTGCGGACCTCGAAACCCCGCTCTCGCTCTACCTGAAGCTGGCGCACACCAAGGACGGCGGCAAGCACAGTTTTTTGCTCGAATCCGTGGTGGGCGGTGAGCGTTTCGGGCGCTACAGCTTTATCGGCCTGCCTGCGCGCACCTTGCTGCGCGCCAGCGGGTTTGGGGCTGCAGCCCGCACCGAGGTTGTTACCGATGGCCATGTGGTGGAGACCGCCGAAGGCAACCCGCTCGATTTCATCGAGGCGTACCAAAAACGCTTCAAGGTGGCACTGCGCCCTGGCTTGCCGCGCTTTTGCGGCGGTTTGGCGGGTTACTTTGGCTACGACGCGGTGCGCTACATCGAAAAGAAGCTCGAAACCACCTGCCCGCCCGACACCCTGGGTTGCCCCGACATCCTGCTGCTGCAGTGCGAGGAACTGGCGGTTATCGACAACCTCTCGGGCAAGCTCTACCTCATCGTTTACGCCGACCCGGCCCAGCCAGAGGCCTACACCAAGGCCAAAAAGCGCCTGCGCGACCTCAAGGAGCAGCTCAAGTACTCGGTAAGCGCCCCTGTGGTCAAGGCCACCGAAAGCCACCCCGCCCAGCGCGACTTTGCCAAGGCCGACTACCTTGCTGCCGTGAACCGCGCCAAGGAGCTGATCGCCGCCGGAGACTTCATGCAGGTGCAGGTGGGCCAGCGCATCCACAAACGCTACACCGAATCGCCCCTGTCGCTGTACCGCGCGCTGCGTTCGCTGAACCCGTCGCCGTACATGTACTTCTACGACTTTGGCGACTTTCACGTCGTAGGCGCCAGCCCCGAGATCCTGGTGCGCCAGGAAAAGACCGACGAAGGCACCAAGGTCACCATCCGCCCCCTGGCCGGCACCCGCCCGCGCGGTGCCACGCCCGAGAAGGACAAGGCCACCGAGGTCGAACTCATCAACGACCCCAAGGAACGCGCCGAGCACGTCATGCTGATCGACCTGGCGCGCAACGACATTGGTCGCATCGCCAAGACCGGCACCGTCAAGGTGACCGAGGCTTTTGCCGTGGAGCGCTACAGCCACGTCATGCACATCGTGAGCAATGTGGAAGGCATTCTGAACGACGGCATGACCAGCATGGATGTGCTGAAAGCCACCTTCCCCGCAGGCACGCTGACCGGTGCGCCCAAGGTGCATGCCATGGAACTGATCGACCAGCTCGAACCCACCAAGCGCGGCCTGTACGGCGGTGCTTGCGGTTATCTCAGCTACGCGGGCGACATGGATGTGGCCATTGCCATTCGCACCGGCATCATCAAGAACGGCACGCTGTATGTGCAGGCCGCCGCGGGCGTGGTGGCCGATTCGGTGCCCGAGCTGGAGTGGAAAGAAACCGAACACAAGGCCCGCGCCCTGCTGCGTGCAGCCGAGCTGGTTGAGGAGGGCCTGGAATGACGACCCGTGACCCCAAGGCCATCGACAAGGTCAAACCCTGCGCCACCATGCAGGACGTGCGCCGTGAGGTGAATGCGCTGGACGACGTGCTGGTGCCTCTGCTGGTCGAGCGCGTGGGCTACATGACCCAGGCCGCCCGCATCAAGCAAGGCGTAGAGCAGGTGCGCGATGAGGCTCGCATTGAAGCCATCGTGGCCCGCGTGCGTGAGCGCGCACAGGCCGAAGGCGGCGACGCCGAGGTGATGGAAGCCATCTACCGCAGCCTCATGGAAGCCTGCATTGCCTATGAACACCGCGAGTTCGCCCGTCTGCGCGAGCCCGCCCTTGCCGGGAGCGCCGCATGACAAAACTCTTGATGGTCGATAACTACGACAGCTTCACCTACAACATCGTCCAATACTTTGGTGAACTGGGCGCCGAGGTGGAAGTGTTCCGCAACGACGAGATCACCGTGGCCGAGATCGAGGCGCGCCTTACTTCGGGGCAGCTGGACCGCCTGGTCATTTCGCCCGGCCCTTGCTCCCCTGCCGAGGCGGGCATCTCGGTGGCCGCCATCCAGCACTTTGCAGGCAAGCTGCCCATCCTGGGCGTGTGCCTCGGCCACCAGGCCATTGGTGCAGCCTTTGGCGGCAACATCATTCGAGCGCAGGAGTTGATGCACGGCAAGACCAGTGTCATCACCACAACGCAAAAGGGCGTGTTTGCCGGACTGCCCGAGCAATTCACGGTCAATCGCTACCACTCCCTGTCCATCGAGCGCGCCACCTGCCCCGATGTTCTGGAGGTGACGGCCTGGACGGAGGATGGCGAAATCATGGGCGTGCGCCACAAGACATTGGCGATTGAAGGCGTGCAGTTCCACCCTGAAAGCATCCTCACCGAACATGGCCACGCGATGCTCAAGAACTTTCTGGAGCAGCGCGCTTGATGGGGTTCATCGACACGCACCAGCTGGTGATGTTCATCGCCGCAGGCTGGCTGCTCAACCTCACGCCCGGGCCGGATGTGTTGTATATCGTGACCAACGCGCTCAAGTCCGGCACGCGGGCCGGCATCGTGGCCGGGCTGGGCATCACAGCCGGGTGTTTTGTGCACATCTTTGCGGCTGCGGTGGGCGTGGGCGCGCTGCTGGCTACGTCGGCCACGGCGTTCATCGTGCTCAAGTGGGTGGGCGCGGCCTACCTGCTATGGATGGGGGCGCGCATGCTGTTTGCCAAGGCATCGGGCAACAGCGCCAGCGGTGCAGCCATCGCTGCGGCGCGGGTCGAGACCACTGCTGGGGTCTCGTTGCGCCGCGTGTTCATGGGTGGTTTCTGGACCAACGTGCTCAACCCCAAGGTCGCCATCTTCTTCCTGGCCTTCGTGCCGCAGTTCATTGCGCCGGGCACCGAGAACAAGGCGCTGGCCTTTGTGCTGCTGGGCGTGCTGTTCAACGTGAACGCCATCCCTGTCAATGTGGGCTGGGCGCTGGCCGCGTCGTGGATGGCGCGGCGTGTGGGGGCCGTTGCCGCCCGGCGCCGGGCCGCCCCCAAGGCGGGCGAGCCCCCTTGGGGGGCAGCAGGTACACGCAGTGACGAGCGTGGGGGCCTGTTTTCAGGCATGCATTGGCTCGACCGGGTTGCCGGGGCGATGTTCATCGGCTTCGGCCTGAAGCTGGCATTTTCAGATCGACCTGCTGCCTAAGAAACGCAGAGAACAAACCGGAGACAACCCATGTCCATCACCCCCCAGCAAGCGCTGCTGCGCACCATTGAACACCGCGAGATCTTTCACGACGAGATGCTGCACCTGATGCGCATGATCATGAAGGGCGAGATCTCGCCCCTCATGGTGGCGGCCATCACCACCGGCCTGCGCGTCAAGAAGGAAACCATTGGCGAGATCACCGCCGCTGCGCAGGTGATGCGCGAGCTGTCCACCAAGGTGCCGGTGGCCGACCGCACCCACCTTGTGGACATCGTCGGCACGGGTGGCGACGGCTCGCACACCTTCAACATCAGCACCTGCTCCATGTTCGTGGCGGCCGCTGCGGGCGCCAAGGTGGCCAAACACGGCGGGCGCAGCGTGTCGTCCAAGTCGGGCAGCGCGGACGTGATGGAGGCATTGGGCGTCAACATCAACCTCACGCCCGAGCAGATCGGGCGCAGCGTGGCCGAAACGGGCGTGGGCTTCATGTTCGCGCCCAACCACCATCCGGCCATGAAGAACGTGGCGCCGGTGCGCAAGGAGATGGGCGTCAAGACCTTCTTCAACCTGCTGGGCCCGCTGACCAACCCGGCCAGTGCGCCCAACATCCTCATGGGCGTGTTCCACTCCGACCTCGTCGGTATCCAGGTGCGCGCACTGCAGCGCCTGGGGGCCGAACACGCCGTGGTGGTGTACGGCCGCGATGGCATGGACGAAGTGAGCCTGGGCGCGGCCACCATGGTGGGAGAGCTCAAGAACGGCGAGATCCGCGAGTACGAAATTCACCCCGAGGACTTCGGCTTGGCGATGCAGAGCAACCGCAGCATCAAGGTCGAAACTCCCCAGGAGTCGGTCGCCATGCTGCGTGGCGTGCTGGCAGGCGACAGCGGCGCAGCGCGCGACATCGTGCTGCTCAACAGCGGGGTGGCGCTGTACGCTGCCGGACTGGTACCCACCATGAAGGAGGGCGTGGACCGCGCGGCGGCCGCGGTCGACGCGGGCTTGGCCAAGGCCAAGCTGGAGCAGGTGGTCGCGTTCAGCCGGGCGCAGGTGCCCGCGTAGTGCGCGACCGGGCTACCCCGGTCCATCGGATATTCGTTGACAAACACTGCGACGACCACCTTCGGTGGGTCGGCCGCAAGGAGCACCCCAGACATGAGCGACATCCTCAACAAAATCGTGGCCGTCAAGCACGAAGAAGTGGCCGCCGCCAAAAAGCGCCTGTCGCTGCCCACCATGCGCGCCGACGCCGAGAGCCGCGTGCTCACGCGCGACTTTGAAGGCGCGTTGCGCGCCAAGATCGCCAAGGGCCAGGCCGCAGTGATTGCCGAGGTCAAGAAGGCCAGTCCCAGCAAGGGCGTGTTGCGTGCCGACTTCGAGCCGGCCGACATCGCCCAAAGCTACATGGAAGGTGATGGCAAGGTCAGCGCAGCCTGCCTGTCGGTGCTGACCGACCGCCAGTTCTTTCAGGGCCAGCCCGACTACTTGAAGCAGGCCCGCGCCAGCACCTTGCTGCCCGTGCTGCGCAAGGATTTCATGGTGGATGCGTACCAGATCTATGAATCGCGCGCCATGGGCGCCGATGCCATTTTGCTGATCGCAGCCTGCCTGGACGACGCGCAGATGGCCGACTTCGAGACCATTGCACGCAGCCTGGACATGGCGGTGCTGGTGGAAGTGCACGACCGGCCCGAGCTGGAGCGGGCACTCAAACTCAAGACGCCGCTGGTCGGCATCAACAACCGCAACCTGCGCACGTTCGAGGTCACACTGGACACCACCTTGGGCATGCTCAAGGACGTGCCCGCTGACCGCTTGCTGGTCACCGAGTCCGGCATTCTCAAGCCACAGGATGTGAAGACGATGCGCGACGCGGGCGTGCATGCCTTCCTGGTGGGCGAAGCCTTCATGCGCGCGGACGACCCGGGCCTGGCGTTGGCCCAGCTGTTTGGCTGAAGTGAACACCCCCCTGAGGCGCTTTGCGCCTTCCCCCCGCTCTCGCACCGCTTCGCGATGCGGGCAGGGGGACGCCACCGGCGCGGCGGGGCGGCCCTTGCACGGTTGCCGCGGGCTAAGGCTGCGGCAGTCTCATGCATCGCTGCGACGGAGTCGATGGGTTCGAAAGCTATAAATTTCATATCTATCAGCGCTTGATGGTAAAGCGCTAGAGGCCATTTTGACCATGAATCCGCCCGCCCAAGCCCCCACGCAACTGCAAAGCGCCGACCCTGCCGACTGGGCGGTGGCGCCAGGCTGGCAGCCGCTGGTGCATGCCTTTTTTGCCGATGCACGCGGGCAGGCGCTGCGGGCTTTCCTGCAATCGCGCCTGCAGGCCGGGGCCACGATTTTTCCGCCCCAGCCGCTGCGCGCGCTGGACCTCACACCGCCCGACGCCGTGCGCGTGGTCATCCTGGGGCAGGACCCGTACCACGGCCGGGGCCAGGCCGAGGGGCTGGCGTTTTCGGTTGCGCCGGGCGTGCCTTTGCCTCCCTCGCTGCGCAATATCTTCAAGGAGATGCAGCGCGACCTGGGGACACCTTTCCCGCCCATGCCCGAGCCCGGCGGCAGCTTGGTGAAATGGGCCCAAAACGGCGTGCTGCTGCTCAACACGGGCCTCACGGTGGAAGAGGGCCAGCCCGCCAGCCATGCCGGCAAGGGCTGGGAGTCGTTGACCGACGCCGTGATCCGCCACGTGGCCGAAGGCCCGCGCCCGGTGGTATTCATGCTGTGGGGCGCGCATGCGCAGTCCAAACGCGCGTTCATTCCGCAAGACCGGGGGCATCTGGTGCTGACGTCCAACCACCCCTCGCCGCTGTCGGCGCTGCGCCCGCCCGTGCCTTTTATCGGCAACGGACACTTTGGCAAGGCGCGCGATTTTCGGGCGCAGCACGGTTATTGAGCGGCCCGCGTTCTTCGGGTGCCGCGACACGACTGGTGACGTTTAAGACGGCTGGCTTCCACGACCGATCCGTCTGGCGCTTGTCCCTGAAAAAAGCTACCACCGCCCCGGCAGCCGCTCCTTGAGCAAATCCATGAACGCCTGCACGGCCACCGGCAGGCTGCGGCCTGCGAGGGTCTGCACCTCCAGGTCGCGCAGGTCCATGCCAGGGTCGCTGATGGGCAGGGCCACTACGGCGCCCGCTTCCACCAGGTGGCGCGCCGCGATCTCGCTGGCTACTGACAACCCGCCCCCATGCGCCACAAAGTTGAGCACCGTCTTGACGTGGTTGCTGATGAGCACGGCCTCCAGCTGCAGGCCCTGGCGGCTGCAGACGATGTCGATCATCTGGCGTACCGTGGTCTCGGCCGGGGGCAGGGCCAGCGGGTACTTGGCCATCTGCGCAAGCGTGACGCTCTCGGCACCGGCCAGCGGGTGGCCGGGCGGGACCAGCGCCAGCACCGGGGCGGTCTGGCGGTACGCAACCTCGATGTCTTTGTGTGGCGCGCGGCTGAAGCACAGGCCGATGTCGGCGGCCCCGCTGCGCACGGCATCCGGCACCTGCCCCGTGGGCATGGACAACACGCTGAACTGGATGCCCGTGTGCGTGCGCTGAAACTCCACGCACAGCCGTGGCACCAGCTCGTTGGCGAACGCATCGGAGGTGGCCAGCCGCACCTGCCCGGCGCGCAGACCCTGCAGTGCGCCGATCTCGCCCAGCGCACGCTCGGCGTCCAGCACCGTGCGGCGCGCGTGCACGGCCAGGATCTCGCCCGCCGCCGTCAGCACCATGCCGCGCGGGTGGCGCTCGAACAGCGGGGTGCCCAGCTGTGCCTCCAGCCCCGCGATCTGGCGACTGAGCGCGGACGCCGCCACGTGCAGGCGGGCGGACGCCTCGGTGAGCGAGCCGCTCTGGGCCACTTCCAGAAAATAGCGCAGCGTGGTGTCTTGCAGCAGGTGGGCGCGCATCGGTGCAGGTGGGCGGTGCCGGGGTGAGTGAGGCGCGCAGTATGCGCCGGTTTGCCGCGGTGGCAAAGCAGGTTGCCAAAATGCTGGTAGTCATGCAAGGCGCAGCTTTTTAAGATGGCCCTCTCATTTGTTGTTTCACTCGTTGCTGAGGGCTTTGTATGCGTCTACTTTCCTGGGGCCGTGGTGTGTTGGGTCTGGCTGGCCTGCTGGTTTCTGTGACGGCTGTGCAGGCCCAAGCGGCCTGGCCCGACCGCCCCGTGCGCGTGATCGTGCCGTTCCCGGCCAGCGGCGCCACCGACCTGGTGGCCCGCGTGGTCACCCAGCGCGTGGCGGCCGACCTGGGCCAGCAGATGGTGGTGGACAACAAGCCCGGTGCGGGCGGCACCATCGGCACGGCCGAGGCCGCCAAGGCGCCAGCCGATGGCTACACCCTGCTGCTGACCACCAGCAGCACGCACGCCATCTCGCCCCACCTCATGCCCAAGCTGGCATACGACCCCCGCAAGGACTTTGTACCCGTCGCCCATGTGGCCGATGCACCCAGCGTGCTGCTGGTCACCAACTCGCTGCCCGTCAAGACGGTGGGCGAGCTGATTGCCTACGGCAAGGCCAACCCGGGCAAGCTCAACTACGCCACCAGCGGCAACGGCACCATCGTGCACCTGAACACCGCTGCGTTCAGTGCCCAGGCGGGGCTGGAGATGATGCACATCCCCTACAAGGGCACGGCGCTGGCCATTCCGGACCTGATCGCCGGGCAGACGCAGGTGCTGTTCGACTCTCTGCCCACGGGCATGCCACACGCCAAGGCCGGCCGCCTGCGCGCCCTGGCCGTGACCAGCGAAAAGCGCAGCAGCCTGGCGCCCGAGCTGCCCACCATGGCCGAGTCGGGCCTGCCCGGGTATTCGTCGGTGACCTGGTTCGGCGTTTACCTGCCCGCAGGCGCGCCACCCGCGCTGGTGCAGCGCATCCACGACGCCTTTGCCAAGGCCGTGCAGGCCCCCGAAGTGGCCGAAAGCCTGGCCAAGCTGGGCGTGGAGCCCGCTGCACCGCGCACGCCCGCACAGTTTGGCGCCATGGTGCAGGCGGACAGCAACCGTTGGGCGACCGTGATTCGGCAACACAAAATCACGGTGGAGTAACCCCCTGAGTCGCCTTCGGCGCCTTCCCCCTTGAAGGGGGACGACGCCATCGGTGCGGGGCGGCCCTTCCTCGGCGCCCCTCGCTTTAGGCCGCGCCAGTTTTCGCCTGCGAGCCGCCTCGCAAGGTATGAAGTCAGAACGCTATGAACACACCTTCCCTCGACTGGTCTCTTCCCTACAGCTCCCACCGCAGCGCGGTGATGGGGCGCAATGTGGTGTCTGCGTCGCAGCCGCTGGCCGCGCAGGCGGGGCTGCGCATGCTGCTGGCCGGCGGCAATGCGGTGGACGCCGCCATTGCCGCTGCCATGGCGCTCACCGTGGTCGAGCCGACTGGCTGCGGCCTGGGCAGTGATGGGTTTGCCATTGTGTGGGACGGCAAGGCGCTGCACGGCCTGAACGCCTCGGGCCGCTCGCCAGCCGCGTGGACGCCGGAGTATTTCGCCAAGCTCGGTGGCATTCCCGAAACCGGCTGGAATGCCGTCACCGTGCCCGGCGCCGTGTCGGCCTGGGTGGCGCTGTCCAAGCGCCTGGGCAAGCTGCCGTTTGCGCAACTGGCGCAGCCCGCCATTGACTACGCCCGCAACGGCTTTCCGGTGTCGCCCACCATTGCCAAACTGTGGGCGCTGGGAGCCGCCAAGCTGGGCGCACAGCCCGGTTTTGCCGAGTGCTTCATGCCCGACTACCTGGGCGGCCGCGTGCCGCAGGCGGGTGAAACTTTCCGTAGCGAGGCGCATGCGCGCACGCTGGAGCTGATTGCCGAGACCGAAGGCGAAGCCTTCTACCGCGGGGTGATCGCCGAGCGCATCGCCGCGCATTCGCAGGCCCACGGCGGCGCCATGACCATGGCCGACTTGGCCGCGCACCAGGCCGACTGGGTGGGCACCATCAGCCAGCGGTTTGGGGATTCGGTGGTGCACGAGATCCCGCCCAATGGCCAGGGCATTGCGGCGCTGATGGCGCTGGGCATGCTGGACGCGGTGGGTGTGGGCGAGCAACCGCTCGATGGCGTGGACAGCGTGCACCTGCAGATCGAGGCCATGAAGCTCGCGTTTGCCGACCTGCACCAATACAACGCCGACATCGACGCCATGCACGTCACGCCCGATGAGTTGCTGCACGCCGACTACCTGGCGAGCCGCGCGGCACTCATCGACCGGGAGCGTGCGGGTGACCCCGGCCATGGCGCGCCCCGCCCCGGCGGCACGGTGTACCTGGCGGCGGCAGATAGCCAGGGCATGATGATTTCGTTCATCCAGTCCAACTACATGGGGTTTGGTTCGGGGGTGGTTGTGCCGGGCACCGGCATCAGCCTGCAGAACCGGGGCCACAACTTCAACCTGGTTCCCGGCCACGCCAACGAAGTGGGCCCGCGCAAGCGCCCCTCCCACACCATCATCCCGGCGTTTGCCATGCATGCCGATGGCACACCCCAGATGGCGTTTGGCGTGATGGGAGGCCCCATGCAGAGCCAGGGCCACCTGCAGATGGCCCTGCGCGTGCTGCGCTACGGCCAAAACCCCCAGGCCGCAGCCGACGCGCCCCGCTGGCGCGTGACGGGCGGCAAGGGAGTGGCAGTGGAGCCTGGGTTCGACCCCGCCGTGGTGGCCGCACTGCGCGCGCGCGGCCACGAGGTGACGGTGGAAGAGGGCAACGGCGTGTTCGCCTTTGGCGGCGCCCAGCTGGTGCTCAAGAACGGCAACAGCTACATCGCAGGCTCCGACCCGCGCAAGGACGGGCACGCAGTCGCCTATTGACTGGGTTCAATTGCTATAAAATTTATAGCTATCAACGCTTTTCCAGTAAGCGCCAGAGCCTGAATTGATCCAAATTTTCAGGCGCTGGTCACCGGCGACACACGCTCCAGCAGCATGGCATCGCCGTAGCTGAAGAACCGGTACTGCTGCGCTATCGCGTGCCGGTACAGGCCCATGATGTGGGCGTAGCCCGCAAACGCGCTCACCAGCATCATCAGCGTGCTTTTGGGCAGGTGGAAGTTGGTGATCAGCACATCCACCACCTGGAACGCAAAGCCCGGGGTGATGAAGATGTTGGTGTCGCCGGTGGCCAGACCGGTTTTTGCCCACGATTCCAGCGTGCGCACCGTGGTCGTACCCACAGCCACCACGCGCCCGCCGCGCTGGCGGCAGCGCTCCAGCGCGGCCAGCGTGGCCAGGGGCACCTCGTACCACTCGCTGTGCATCTGGTGCTCGGCCAGGTTTTCGGTCTTGCAGGGCTGGAAGGTGCCCGCGCCCACGTGCAGCGTGACGCTGGCGCGCTCGATACCGCGTGCGGCCAGGTCGGCCAGCACGCCTTCGTCAAAGTGCAGCGCGGCGGTGGGGGCGGCCACGGCGCCGGGGTTGCGCGCAAACACGGTCTGGTAGCGCTGGCTGTCTTCGGCCTCGTCCGGGTCGTGGTCGGTGTTCTGCTGGCGCTCAATGTAGGGCGGCAGCGGCAGGTGGCCGTGGCGGTCCATCAGCTCCCACGGTGATTCGCCCCTCGGGCCGTGCAGCGCAAAGCGGAACAGCGGGCCGTCTTCGGTGGGCCAGCGGCCCAGCAGCTGCGCGTCAAAGCCGCCTGCCTTGCGGCCACCGGCCATGTGCACCACGCTGCCAGGCAGGGGCTTTTTGCTGACCTTCATGTGGGCCACGACTTCGTTGCCGTGGCCACCCGCCTCGGCGGGCAGTACGCGCTCGATCAACAGTTCCAGCTTGCCGCCGCTGGCCTTCTCGCCAAAGATGCGTGCCTTGACCACGCGCGTGTCGTTGAACACCAGCAGGTCGCCCTCGCGCAGCAGGCCTGGCAGCTCGCGGAAGATGCGGTCCACCGGCTGCATGGCACGGCCGTCGAGCAGGCGGGATGCGCTGCGTTCTGCGGCGGGGTGCTGGGCAATGAGTTCGGGAGGCAGCGAAAAATCGAAGTCGCTGAGGGTGAAAACGCGCGGGGCATGGGGCGCGCCGGAGAGGAGATCAGTCATCGTGCTTGAGGGCCGAACGGGCCCGTGCCAAGGTAAAAATTGCGAAGGGCGCGATTGTCCCACGGGGCTTCGTGGTTCGCAGGGCAAGGTTTATCGTTCCGCAGCCCATGCCACGGGCGACGGCACGCTACGCACCAACCGCCGAACATCATCTGCCTGGGCCAGTGTGGTGCCGGGGTGCAGCAGGGCCGCAGCACCCGCTGCCACACCCCAGCGCAGCGCATCGGCGGGGGCATCGCCCCGGTCCAGCGCCCACACCAGCGCGGCCAGAAAACAGTCGCCTGCGCCGGTGGTACCGGTGGTGGAGGGCACGTTGAGGGCGGGCGCCTGCCATACGCCGTCGCGCGTAGCCAGCACGGCGCCCTGTTCGCCCACCGACAGGGCCACGATGTCAGCCGCACCGCTCGTCACCAGCGCGTGGGCGGCGGTGCACCACTCGGCCGCGTGCTCCAGCGGCTGCTGCAGCACCTCACGCAGTTCGCGCAGGCTGGGCTTGACCAGCGCCACCCCCGCCTGCAGCGCGGCGGCCAGCGGTGGGCCCGAGGTGTCAATGGCTACGCGCACGCGCAGGGGCGACAACGCGCGTGCCAGCTGCGCATAAAAGTCGTCAGGCGTGCCGGGCGGCAGGCTGCCACTGGCAACAAGCCAGCGTGGCGGCGGTTGATGTGCCGTGAGCGCATCCAGGCACGCCTGACATTCGGCGGCGTGCAGCGTGGGGCCGGGCAACACAAACCGAAACTCCTGGCCCGTTGCGGTTTCGACCACCGAGAAGTTCTCGCGCGTGTTGCCCACAATTGGCTGCAGCACCATGGGCACACCTTCATCGGCCAGCAACTGCTGCACCTGCGCGCCCGCTGCGCCTCCGGTCAGCGCCCAGGCCACCACGTCGGCACCCAGCCGGTGCAGCACGCGCGCCACGTTGATGCCGCCGCCACCCGCAAAACGCTGCACGGGGCCACACCGCAACTTGTGGGTGGGCGCAACGTGGTCCGTGGTGGTCGCCAGGTCCAGAGCAGGGTTGAGCGTAAGGGTTATCAATGCGGGCATGGCTGGCAGGCGTTTGAGCCGGTAGGGCGAATTGGCCGGCTACCAGGCCTTCTCGGAAAAACCTGACCACAGCTCGTTCAGGTCCGGGAAGCGCCATTTTTCCGGGTCTTCACGCGCCACGATCTTCTCGGTGCAGCCTGGCGCGGACAGATGCACCACTTCAGGCGGAACGCGCAGGTCGGATTTGGTGGAATAGAACACCTTGACCACCGGCATGGTGAGCGCCGTAGGGACTTGTTCCATCACCACGCCAATGCGCCCCGATGTCAGTCGCACCAGCGAGCCCACGGGGTAGATGCCAATGCTTTTCACAAAGGCCTGGAACATACGGGCATCAAAGTGGTCGTTGGTCCACTCGGCCATGCGGCGCAGGGACTCGGACGGGTCCCAGCCGCGTTTGTAGGGGCGGTCAGAGGTGATGGCGTCGTACACGTCGCAGATGGCCGTCATGCGCGCGATCACGCTGATGTTCTCGCCCTTGAGCTTGCCAGGGTAGCCTGACCCGTCGATCTTTTCGTGGTGGTGCAGGCAGGCGTCCAGCACTGCGTCGGCAACGTTGCCGCCTTCCTTGAGCATGTGGTAGCCCTCCACCGGGTGGCTGCGCACCACGGTGAACTCCTTATCGGTCAACTTGCCGGGCTTGTTCAGCACCGACAGCGGAATGGCGGCCTTGCCCAGGTCATGCAACAGGCCGGCCATGCCCGCCAGCCGCGCCTGCTCGTCGTTGAGCTTGAGTTGCTTGGCTAGCGCCACCATGAGGGCGCACACTGCCACCGAATGCATGTAGGTGTAGTCGTCCGCCGTCTTCAGGCGCGCCAGGCTGATGAGGGCGCCGGGGTTGCGGGTCACCGAGTCGGAGATTTCCTCCACCAGGTTCTGCGCGCTGGCGGAGTCCACCGCGCGCCCCATGCGGGCTTCGCTGAACATCGATACCACGGCCTTTTTGGAGCGCACGCACACGGCGGCCGCCATCTTCAGCTCGCTTTGCATGTCGGTCGGTGCGCGGTCACGCGCCGGGGGGGGCGGGGGAGACGGAAGGGTGACTTGAAGCGGCGGCAGGTCTTCGAGGCGGCTGAAGTCGGTTTCGATCTGGGCATCGACCTCCGCGCGCGACACCGACGACGTGCCTGCGGCCACATCCAGGCCCTTTGATGTATCGATCCAGCACTCGGTGATGGCCGTGGCGCGGATGCGGGCCAGGTCCTTGGGGTCCTTGAGGACGAACTTGGCTTTCCAGAAAGGGTGGTCCATCCACGATCCGCAGAATTCGTGCAGATACATG
The DNA here is from genome assembly GCA_947085645.1 of uncultured Gammaproteobacteria bacterium. GTDB lineage: Bacteria > Pseudomonadota > Gammaproteobacteria > Burkholderiales > Burkholderiaceae_C > Acidovorax. The sequence goes on along the minus strand of CAMTXG010000007.1, from coordinate 64,101 downwards.
CCCAAGGTGAGATGCTGGATGTGGATGCGTTTGAGCATGGTGAGAGGCCTTGGACTCGAAAAACAGCCTTTTAGAGCGGGGCTTTGTCCCTCGCCGCCGACGATTGGAGGTCGACGGAAATGAGTTGTCAGCAATAGTAACCATGGTAGCCTTTTGGTCCGCGATAACCTCGCGCTTTCCCCACCTTTGCCCTCATGCCCCCCGCCGCCGCCAAGCACGTTTCCACCTCGTCTGCCAAGGCGGTATCCCCCGCTGGCGCCAAAGGCGGAGCGTCTGTGGCGCAAAAGGCGTTGCAGAAAATCGGTCTCCAACGCGACATCGACCTGGCCCTGCACCTGCCCCTGCGCTACGAGGATGAAACCCGCATCACCCCGCTGGCCAATGCCCGCGACGGGCAGATGGTGCAGATCGAAGCCACCGTGACCGCCAGCGAGATCCAGCTGCGCCCGCGCCGCCAGCTGTTGGTGCAGGTGGAGGACGACACCGGCTCATGCGAGCTGCGCTTCTTCAGCTTCTACCCCTCGCACCAGAAAACCCTGGCCGTGGGTGCGCGCCTGCGCATCCGGGGTGAGATCAAGGGCGGCTTCTGGGGGCGGCAGATGATGCACCCCGCGTTTCGTGTGGCGGGTGGCGAGCTGCCTGCGGCGCTGACGCCGGTGTACCCCACCACCGCCGGTTTGCCCCAGCCCTACCTGCGCCGTGCGGTGGTGGGCGCGCTGACCCGGGTGGACTTGTCAGACACCCTGCCACCCGGTGCCGAGCCGCCGGTGACCCGGGTTTATGGCCAAAATGGCCTCCAGCGCTTATTCAGCCTGCGCGAGGCGCTCACTTTTTTGCACCACCCCACGCCGGATGTGGCGTTGTCCACGCTGGAGGACCACAGCCACCCCGCGTGGCAGCGCCTGAAGGCCGAGGAGTTGCTGGCCCAGCAGCTGTCGCAGCAGCAGTCGCGCCGCGCACGCGACATGCTGCGTGCGCCCGTGTTGCGCGCCCAAAAAGCCGCCGACGGTGCCTTGCCGCTGCATGAGCAGTTGCTGGCCGTGCTGCCCTTCAGTCTCACCTCCGCCCAGCGCCGCGTGGGCGAGGAGATTGCCGCCGACCTGGCCCGCCAGGTGCCCATGCACCGGCTGCTGCAGGGCGATGTGGGGTCGGGCAAAACCGTGGTGTCGGCCCTGGCCGCTTGCCTGGCGATGGATGCGGGCTGGCAATGCGCGCTGATGGCGCCCACCGAAATCCTGGCCGAGCAACACTTCGCCAAGATGATCGGCTGGCTCGAACCCCTGCTGGCCGTGCGCGGCCGCAAGGTGGCGTGGTTGGTGGGCGGGCAAAAGAAGAAGGACCGAACCGCCATGTTGGCGCTGGTCGCAAGTGGCGAAGCCGCGCTGGTGGTGGGCACCCACGCCGTGATTCAGGAGCAAGTGCAGTTCAAGAACCTGGCGCTGGCCATCATCGACGAGCAGCACCGGTTTGGCGTCGCGCAGCGGCTGGCGCTGCGGCAAAAGCTGGCAGCGCATGGCATGGAGCCGCACATGCTCATGATGAGTGCGACGCCCATCCCGCGCACCTTGGCCATGAGCTACTACGCCGACCTGGATGTCTCGGTCATCGACGAACTGCCCCCCGGCCGCACGCCCATCGTCACGAAGCTGATTGCCGACAGCCGCAAGGACGAGGTGATTGCACGCATCGGCGCGCAGGTGGAATCCGGGCGGCAGGTGTACTGGGTGTGTCCGCTGATCGAAGAGAGCGAGGCGCTGGACCTCTCTAACGCCACGGCTACCCACGCCGACCTGAGCGAGGCATTGCCCGGCGTGATGGTCGGCCTGCTGCACTCACGCATGCCCACGGCCGAGAAGAAGGCGGTGATGGCACTCTTCACCGGCGGCCAGATGGGCGTGCTGGTCAGCACTACGGTGATCGAAGTCGGGGTGGACGTACCCAACGCGTCCCTCATGGTCATCGAGCATGCCGAGCGTTTTGGTCTCTCCCAACTGCACCAGCTGCGCGGCCGGGTAGGGCGGGGCGCGGCGGCATCGGCCTGCGTGCTGCTGTACGCCACCAACGACAGCGGCCGCGTGGGCGAGACGGCCAAAGAGCGCCTGCGCGCCATGGCCGAGACCAATGACGGTTTTGAGATCGCCCGCCGCGACCTCGAAATACGTGGCCCTGGCGAGTTTTTGGGCGCGCGCCAGTCGGGCGACGCACTGCTGCGCTTTGCCGACCTGGCCACCGACACACACCTGCTGGAATGGGCCCGTGAGCTGGCGCCGGTAATGCTGGACCGACACCCGGATCTGGCAGCAAAGCACATTGCGCGCTGGTTGGGTGGAAAATCGGACTATCTCAAAGCATGAGACGCTGTCATCAACATTGACGCGGCGCGCAGGAAAACACCATGACCCTCACCGAACTCAAGTACATCGTTGCCGTTGCGCGGGAGAAGCACTTCGGTCATGCCGCCGATGCCTGCTATGTCTCGCAGCCCACGCTCTCGGTCGCCATCAAGAAGCTCGAAGAAGAGCTGGACGTGAAGCTCTTTGAGCGCAGCGCGGGCGAAGTCACCGTGACCCCGCTGGGCGAGGACATCGTGCGCCAGGCGCAAAGCGTGCTGGAGCAGGCGGCCGCCATCAAGGAGATTGCCAAACGCGGCAAAGACCCGCTGGCCGGGCCGCTCACGCTGGGTGTCATCTACACCATCGGGCCCTATCTGCTGCCCGAGCTGGTGCGCCAGGCCATCGGCCGCACGCCGCAAATGCCGCTCATGCTGCAGGAGAACTTCACCGTCAAGCTGCTGGAGATGCTGCGCACCGGCGAGATCGACTGCGCCATCCTGGCCGAACCTTTCCCTGACACCGGCCTGGCCATGGCGCCGCTGTACGACGAGCCCTTCATGGCGGCCGTGCCCAGCACCCATCCCCTGGCGGGTCAGAAGTCGGTGACGGCGGCGGAACTCAAGAGTGAGACCATGCTGTTGCTCGGTGCAGGGCATTGCTTTCGCGACCATGTGCTGGAGGTGTGCCCCGAGTTTGCGCGCTTTGCCAGCAATGCAGAGGGCATCCGCAAGTCGTTCGAAGGCTCGTCGCTGGAGACCATAAAACACATGGTGGCAGCTGGCATGGGTGTCACGCTGGTGCCGCGCCTGTCGGTGCCGCGCGATGCGCTGCTGACGGTGTCGCGCCGCCGCAAGAGCGACGAGACCTACATCCGCTACCTGCCCATCCGCGAGGAAGATGGCGGGCCGCCCCCTACACGCCGGGTGGTGCTGGCCTGGCGGCGCAGCTTTACCCGCTACGAAGCCATTGCGGCGCTGCGCAATGCGGTGTATGCGTGCGAGTTGCCGGGTGTTACCCGGCTGTCATAGGGCCTGCCTCGCGCATCAACGACCAAGGCGTCATGCCATGTCCTGTCGTGTGGGTGCGGAACTGACAAGACACAAGGCTGTCGACACGGCCTTGCGCTAAAGTGGTCCGGTGCACTGTCGACCGGCCCCGCAGCTGGCGGCGGCTGTTTGATCCTCTCTTTCCCCCCTTCACTTCAGGAGCAATGACATGGCCAAGGCATCCAAGAGCACCGCACCCACCATCAACATCGGCATCAGCGAAAAAGACCGTGCCGCCATCGCTCAGGGCCTGTCGCGCCTGCTGGCCGATACCTACACGCTGTACCTCACCACCCACAACTTCCACTGGAACGTGACGGGCCCCATGTTCAACACGCTGCATGCGATGTTCATGGTGCAGTACACCGAGCTGTGGAACGCGGTGGACCCGATTGCCGAGCGCATCCGCTCGCTGGGCCATGTGGCCCCCGGTTCGTACGCCGAGTTTGGCAAGCTGGCCACCGTGCCGGACGCACCGGGCAAGCCCCCCAAGGCACTGGACATGGTGCGGGTGCTGGTCGAAGGCCATGAGGCTGTGGCCCGCACTGCGCGCAGCCTGTTCCCGCTGGCCGACAAGGCGAGCGACGAGCCCACGGCCGACCTGCTGACGCAGCGCCTGACGGTGCACGAACAAACGGCATGGATGCTGCGCTCGCTGCTGGAAGAATGATTCTCATCGGATAACGGCGCACGAGAGCGCGTTGTCCTACATGGGGTGGAGGCGCTTGTCAGGATGATCCGGGCTTGGGCGTGCTGCCCGCTGCCGACAAGGCAGCCCCCGGGGAGCTTGCAGGGTGCGATGGTTTTGGCGTTGGCGATCCGCCTGCCGAACGCAGTTCTCACCCTCACCGGCTCCCGCACAGCACGCAGGGCAAGACCAAATCCGTGATGTATGCGAATCCTGTACGTTGAAGACAACCCCGAACTGCGCGAGACCATTGGCATGCTCATGGAGGGCGATGGCCAGACGGTGACCTCGTGTGCCACGGCTGAAGAAGCGCTGGAGCTCGACGCGCAGGAGACTTTTGATCTGTTGGTGTCCGATGTCAGCCTGCCTGGCATTTCGGGCACCGACCTGGCCCGCCAACTGCTGGCCGAGGACCCTGAGCGCTGGGTGGTGCTGTGCTCGGGCTATGAACTGGGCACCTACCCCAGCTCGTGGGGTCCCAATGTCCGCACCTTGCTCAAACCCTTTGAGCTGGACGAGTTGGAGGACTTGCTCGGCTCTATTCGCAAAGCGGTCGCCAAGCCGACCGCGTAAGTGCCCTGCTCATACCTCTACCCAGCTCCAACACAGTTTCCGCTCGGTAGGCTCTGATCAGGCGCGGTCTTTATCAAATCATTGCTCATTGGTCCGTTGAAGGTGACACCCGGGGCAGCGCCACACTGAATTGCGTCGTACCACTTTGGGACTGCACCTGGATGTGCCCGCGATGTGCGCGCACGATCTGGTGCGCAATGAACAGCCCCAGGCCCAGGCCCTGGTGGCGCCCCGGTTCCCGTTTGCGCCCATGAAACGGGTCGAACAGATGGGGAATCAACTCCGGCGCGATCGTGCCGCCGTTGGACACCGCCACGGTGACCGTGTCCGCCTGGGTACCGTCCGCATCGATACGCACCGGTTGGTCGGGGCTGCCATGTTGGACCGCGTTGCCCACCAGATTGGCCACCACCTGGCACAGGCGTTCGCCGTCCCATACACCCGACAGATTGCCTTGCAATGACGATTCGATGGCACGGTCAGGAAAACTGGTCTGCAGTTCGTCCAGGGTGCGCTGCACGAGGGCCTGCATGTCGGCGGGCGCCAGCTGCAGCGCCAGGCCGCCTGCATGCCGGATGCGGGTGACGTCTAGCAGGTCTTCGATCATGAGACCCATGCGCTGGCTGCTGCTGAGTATGCGTTCGGCCATGCCGCCCACTTTTTCGGCCTCGGGCTGGCGTTTGAGCACAGTGGCCGCCGCAGTGATGGACATGAGCGGTGTGCGCAGATCGTGGCTGAGCACGGCCATGAACATCTCGTTGACGCGCAGGGCGGCCGTGCGCTCCTGCAGTTCGTGGGCCAGCGCCTGTTTGCGGCGCTGCAGCTCGAAGAACACGTTGGCCTTGTTGGTCAGCATGTGCGGGTCGATGGGCTTGTACAGAAAGTCCACCGCGCCACTTTCGTAGCCGCGAAACTGCCAGTTCTGCTCGCGTGAACCCGCCGTGATGAAGATCAGCGGGATGTGGCGCGTGCGCTCGCTGCCGCGTATCAGCTCGGCCAGTTCGAACCCGTTCATCTCGGGCATCTGAACGTCCAGCAAAGCCAGCGCCACATCGGTGTGGGTCAGCAGCAGTTCCAGGGCCTCGGGGCCCGACTGCGCTTTGAGGATGTCGATGCCATCGCGTTGCAGCAGCGCCTCCAGGGCGATCAGGTTCTCCTGAACGTCATCGACAAGCAGGCATTTGATGCGGTCGGGATGTGGCATGGGTGTGGGTGGCTCGGGGCGTTGTGTATTTGTATGGGTGTTCACGGGGGTCACAGCAGACCTTGGTGGTGCCAGTCGGCCAGCAGGTCGGCAATGCCTGGGGGTGCAAGAACATGGGGGGTGGCAATACGCGCCAGCGCAGCGTGGGGCATGGCGGGCATGGGTGCGGTAGCCGGGTCTTGCACTACCACCTGGCCACCCGCGGCGGCAATGGCCTCGATGCCCCGCGCGCCGTCTTCGTTGGCACCCGACAGCAGGACGCCCACCAGGCGCTCCCCATACTGGTCCGCCGCAGACTCGAACAGCACGTCGATGGACGGGCGTGAGTAATGCACAGGCGCATCCACCGACAGGGCAAGACGGGGCCCTTCATCCACCAGCAGGTGGTAGTCCGGCGGTGCAAAGTACACGGTGCCGGGCGCAATCGGGTCACCGTCCTGCGCCTCCTGCAGCGGGAGCGCGCAGCGCTGCCGAAAAATGTCAGCGAGCAGGCTGCGCCGGTCGCGCGGCAGGTGCAGCACCACCAGCACGGCGGCGTGTAGCGTTGAGGGCAGCGCGGGCAGCATGCGCACCAGGGCGTCGATGGCGCCGGATGAGCCGCCGACCACGATGGCGTCGTAGGCGGTTGCGCGCGCTTTGCGGGGCTGCGACTGCAACTGAGCAGGGGTTGGACTGGCAAAGGAGCGGGCCATGGTCACAGGCCCGCCTTCTTGCGGTAGATGCGGTCTTGCAGCACAAAGTCGTCAAATGCGTCGGACTGCGCAGAAAACCGCAGCGACTCCTTGGAGCCCAGGCCGAGAAACCCCCGGTGGCACAGCGCCTCGCGGAACAAGCCCAGCGCGCGGTCTTGCAGATCGCGCTCAAAGTAGATCAGCACGTTGCGGCACGACACCAGGTGCATCTCGGCAAACACGCTGTCGGTCGCCAGGCTGTGGTCCGAGAACACCATGTGCTCGCGCAGCGCCTTGTCAAACACCACCCGCCCGTAGCGGGCCGTGTAGTAGTTGGACAGCGAGCTGCGCGCGCCCGAGCGGGCGTGGTTTTCGGTGAACGCAGCCACACGCGCCATGTCGAACACGCCCGACTCGGCCGCGCGCAAGGCATGCGGGTTGATGTCGGTGGCGTAGATCAGCGTGCGGTCCAGCAGGCCCTCTTCCTGCAGCAAGATGGCCAGCGAATACACCTCTTCGCCCGCGCTGCAGCCCGCCACCCAGATCTTGAGCGACGGGTAGGTGCGCAGCAGCGGCACCACCTCGTTGCGCAGCGCCTGAAAGTAACTGGGGTCGCGGAACATGTCGCTGACCTGCACCGTGAGGTATTCCAGCAGCGCCGGAAACACTGCCGGTTCGTGCAGCACGCGGTCCTGCAGTTGCGACAGCGACTTGCAGCCAAAATGCAGCAGCGCCGTGCCCAGGCGCCGCTTGAGCGAGGCCTGCGCGTACCCCCGAAAGTCGTAGTGGTAGCGGTGAAAGATCGCATCGATCAGCAGGCGCTGTTCGATGTCTGCCGTTCGCGCTTTCTTCTGGTGCGGCATGGGTGCGGTAGAGGGGCGGAGAGGGCGGGGCAGTTGTTCGGAGCGGTTTATTTGGGCATCCACACCCGCACCAGCGACAGGAGCTTTTCCACGTCCAGCGGCTTGGCGATGTAGTCGTTGGCACCGGCGGCCAGGCACTTTTCCTGGTCGTCCTTCATGGCCTTCGCGGTCAGCGCGATGATGGGCAGGCGTCGCCATTCGGGGCGGCTGCGGATCTCGCGCATGGCGGTGTAGCCGTCCATCTCCGGCATCATGATGTCCATCAGCACCAGGTCAATGCTGGGGCTGTCGGCATTGCCCATGCGCGCCAGCATGTCCAGCGCCTCGCGGCCATTGCGGGCAATTTCCACCCGGATGCCCGTGGGCTCCAGGATGCTGGAGAGCGCGAACACATTGCGCACGTCGTCTTCCACCACCAGCACCGTGCGGCCTTCCAGCGCGGATTCACGGTTGCGTGCCACCTGCAGCATCTGGCGGTGCTCTGCCGACAATTCAGACTCCACCTGGTGCAAGAACAGCGTGACCTCGTCCAGCAAGCGCTCGGGCGAGCGGGCGTCCTTGATGATGATGGACTTGGAAAACCGCCGCAGCTGCTGCTCTTCCTCGCGCGACAGGGCGCGCCCGGTGTACACGATGACGGGCGGAAACGACACGCCATCCTGATCGGTCATCTGCTGCAGCAGTTCGTAGCCGCTCAGGTCGGGCAGGTTCAGGTCCATCACCATGCAATCAAAGGTGGACCCGCGCAGGTGTTCAAGCGCCTCGGCCGCGGTGCCCGCACCCACGATCTCCACATCCTCGCTGCTGAGCAGGTGGCGCACGCTTTCGCGCTGGCGCTCGTCGTCTTCCACCACCAGCACCCGGTGCAGGCTTTGGGTGAACTTGGCCTCCAGCAATTGCAGCGCATGCACCAGCTCATCCCGCTTGACGGGCTTGAGCGCATAGCCGATGGCGCCCCGGCCCATGGCTTCTGTCGAATAGTCGGCCACCGACACCACATGCACCGGGATGTGCCGTGTGGCGGGGTTGCGCTTGAGCTGGTCGAGCACGCCCAGGCCCGAGAAGTCCGGCAGGTTCACGTCCAGCACGATGGCGCTGGGCAGGCTGTGCGCTGCAAACGCCAGCCCATCGGCGGCGTTGTGCGCCAGGTGGCACTCAAAGTCCATCTCGCGGGCCAGGTCGCACAGGATGTGGGCAAACCGCTCGTCATCTTCGATCACCAAGATGCTGCGCGCACCCGCATGTCGCGGCGTGGTTTGTGCGGCGGCGGCGGCGGCGATGGCGGCCGATGCCGTGCTGGCTTGCCCCAACGCGGGCTGCTTTGTGCTGGGCTGCTGCGCTGCACTGGCGGTGGGGCGGGTTTGCGCAGTGGCCTCGGTGGCCGATGCATCGTGGGGCTCGGGTTCTTGGGGCTCTGCAGCTTGTGCGGGTACAAGGCGCAGGGGCAGCACCAGCGTGAACACACTGCCTTCTCCCGGCGTGCTCTGCACCGAGATCGTTCCGCCCAGCAGTTTCGCCAGGTCGCGCGAGATCGACAGCCCCAGCCCTGTACCGCCATATTTGCGGTGCGTGCTGCCATCGGCCTGGCGGAAGGCTTCAAAAATCAGATCCTGCTGGTGGGCCGGGATCCCGATGCCCGTGTCCTTGACGGCGAACGCCAGTGTGTCGTCGCCGCTGCGGGACACATGCAGTGCCACGGTGCCCGTTTCGGTGAACTTGAGCGCATTCGACAACAGGTTTTTAAGCACCTGGCCCAGGCGCAGCGGGTCGGTCTCCATACCTGCGGGCACATCGGGTGCCACGGTGGCGGTCAGCGTCAGGCCCTTTTCTTGCGCCAGGGGGCGCAGCGGGTCGACCAGCGCCTGCAGCGCCCGGGCAATGTTGACGGGCTCCACGTCCACCGTGGCCTGGCCGGACTCGATCTTGGACAGGTCCAGGATGTCGTTGATCAGCGCCAGCAGGTCATTGCCCGCCGCGTAGATGGTCTGCGCATATTTCACCTGGTCGGTGCTCAGGTTGCCGGGCTTGTTGTCGGCCAGTAGTTTGGCCAGGATGAGTGTGGAGTTCAGCGGGGTGCGCAGCTCGTGGCTCATGTTGGCCAGAAACTCGCTCTTGTACTGGCTTGCCAGTTCCACCTCATGCGCCTTGTCGGTCATGGCGCTTTGTGCGCGCAGCAGTTGCTCGCGCTGGTGCTCTAGCTGCTGGGTCTGCTCTTCAAGGTGGGCGTTGGTCTGCTCCAGCTCGGTCTGCTGCACCTCCATCTGCGCCTGCGACTCTTGCAGGATGCGGCTTTGCTGCTCCAGCTCTTCGTTGTTGACGCGCAGTTCTTCTTGTTGTGTCTGCAGCTCCTCGGACTGGCGCTGGGTTTCTTCCAGCAGGTCTTGCATGCGGTTGCGGTCAATGCCCGATCGGATGGCCACCGCCAGCATCTCCGAGGCCCGCTCCAGCAGGCTGCGCTCCGCGTCGCTCACCGGGCGGTAAAAGCCCAGCTCGATGACAGCAAACACCTCGCCGTTTTCCACCGCAGGCGCCACCAACAATTCAGCCGGCTTGGCCTGTCCGGTGCTGGACGACACGGGCAAATAGTCCGTCGGCACGTCGCGCACGTGCAGCAGCTGGCGCGAGCGCGCAGCCTGCCCTACCAACCCTTCGTCGCGCAACAGCTTTTCTGCCAGGCGTTCGCGCGGCAGCGCATAGCCGCCAAACAGCGTGAAGCCACCGTTGCAGTCCGCCACGTACCCTGCACCCACGTGGGCCTTGAGGTAGGTGGCCAGGTATTCCAGCGCCAGCTGGCCGATATTCTCCAGCCGGTGGTCACCCTGTATGCGCTGGCCCAGGCCGCTGATCCCCGCCGACACCCAGGACTGGCTGGCCTTGATCCGGTACTCGCGCGCAGTCATGGCGGCCGACAGAAAGATCAGCGCCAACAGCACCGCCGAGCCGCCCCACGAGTAATAGGTAGATAAAGTGGCTGCATCCACCCACGCTTGGCGGCGGGTTTCCAGTTGCTGGCTTTGCAGTGTGAACAGATCGCTGGCGACATTACGGATGCGGTCCATGACGTTCTTGCCAACGTCCGTTCGCATCAGTGCCATCGCTTCCACCCCGTTGCCCGACTTGCGCAGCTCGATGGTTTCGTTCAGCTCGCGCAGTTTTTGTTGTGACAGCTCGTCGAGCTGCACCACCAGCCGACGCTGTATGGGGTCGTCGGCTGTGCTTGCCTTGAGATCCGCCATCTGGCGCTCCATGGCGGATAACGCCAGCTGATAAGGCTGCAGATAGGCGGGGTCGCCCATCAGCAGGTAACCGCGCTGGCCGGTTTCTGCGTCCTTGATGGCCGAGTTGAACAGGTTGAGCTGGCGCATGGCCACGGTGGTGCGGTCCATGGCCTGCACCGCGGCGGCGCGGGTCTCGGCCGAGCGGAAATTGACGATGGCGATGATCAGGGTGGCAAGCGCCGCCACCACAAAGCCCGCCAACAGCGAGCGTGGAATGGCAAAGCGCGTGGCAACTTGGGTGCTGCTCGAAGATGCAGTCATGCGGGGCGGATTCGTGGGGGTAGAAGAACGCGGACTGTACCGGCTTTGTTCCCGTGTGCGCGTCAGCCATTGCCGCGTCTTCGGGGGGGGCGGGCTGCTACATTCGGTGCGCTTGCGTCCTCGTGGATGCACACCGATTTGTATCTTTCGCGCTGGCCTCCTTGGCCTCGTTTGCCTTCCTGCACCGCTCGTCTGCCATGTCCCCTGTTTCCCAGCCCAGCCGCTTCGCCCTGTACCTGGACCTCATCCGCTGGAACCGCCCTGCGGGCTGGCTGGTGTGCCTGTGGCCTACGCTCTCAGCGCTGTGGATAGCCGCAGACGGTTTTCCCGGCTGGCACCTGCTGACGGTGTTTGTGCTGGGCACGTTTTTGATGCGCAGTGCGGGCTGCTGTGTGAACGACGTAGCCGACCGCGACTTTGACAAACACGTCAAGCGCACCGCGCAACGCCCGGTCACCACTGGCGCCGTCTCCGTCAAAGAGGCCCTGGGGCTGGGCGCCGTGCTGGCACTGCTGGCGTTTGGGTTGGTGCTCACGACCAATACTGCCGCCATTGCCTGGTCGGTGCCTGCAGTGCTGGTGGCCATTGCCTACCCGTTTTCAAAGCGGGTGATCTCCATGCCGCAGGCGGTGCTGGGCATTGCATTCAACTTTGGCATCGTCATCGCCTTTGCCGCCGTGCAGGGCAGCGTGCCCGCCGTGGCGTGGTGGATGTGGCTGGGCAACCTGTTCTGGGTGCTGGCCTACGACACCGAATACGCCATGGTCGACCGCGACGACGACCTCAAGATCGGCATCAAGACTTCGGCCATCACGCTGGGCCGGTTTGACGTGCCCGCCATCGTGGCGTTCTACCTGCTTTTCTTGTCAATTTGGGTGCTAGCGCTTGATGGATATGCGCTAGGTGCTATTTTTTACATAGCAATTGCCGCTGCGCTGGCCCAGGTGCTGTGGCACTTCACCCTCATCCGCACCCGCACGCGCGAGGGCTGTTTTGTGGCGTTCCGCGTCAACCACTGGCTGGGCGCCACGGTGTTTGCGGGCATTGCGGGCAGCTACCTGTTGCGGCAGTTACTCACTAATTGATAGCTGCTAGCGCTTGTTGGATAAGCGTTAGAGGCCAAAAACACCTAAAAATATTGAATCAAGCGCCGAACTCATCGCCCAGCTCGTGGGCGCGGTGTTCGGCGGCGCGCATGGCGGCCTCAAAGCTGGCGGCCACGCCTGCGGCCTCCATGGACTGCAGCGCTGCATACGTGGTGCCGCCCTTGGATGTGACGCGCTGGCGCAGCACGGCGGGCGTCTCGTCGGAGCGGCGCGCCAGTTCGGACGCCCCCACAAACGTGCCCACGGCCAACTGGTGCGCCTGCTCCTCGGTCAAACCCATGGCGGTACCCGCACGCGCCATGGCTTCGAGGAAGTAAAAGACATAGGCCGGGCCCGAGCCCGACAGCGCGGTCACGGCGTCGAGCTGCTTTTCAGTCTCCACCCACAGGAACTGGCCGGTGGACGCCATGATGGCCTCGACCTGCGCACGCTCGGCTGCGCCCACGGCAGGGCGGGCGTACAGCGCGCTCATGCCCTTGCCCACCAGTGCGGGCGTGTTGGGCATGGTGCGCACGATGCGCTCGCTACCCAGCCACCGGGCAATGCTGTCCGACCGGATGCCCGCGGCCACGCTCAGGTGCAGGGCCTCTGCCGTGTGGGTCTTGGCCTGGGCGGCGGCGTCCTTGAACGTCTGCGGCTTGACGGCCCAGACCACAATGCGGGCGCGCTGCAGCGCAGGGCCCGCTTCGGTCTGGGCGTCGATTCCGTAATTCTTGCGCAGCGCCTCGCGCGCCTCGGCCCAGGGCTCGACCACCTCGATCTGGCTGGCAGGGTGGCCCTGCTGGATCAGCCCGCCAATGATGGCGCTGGCCATGTTGCCGCCGCCGATGAAGGCGATGGTGGGGAGGGCGGGGACGGCAGCGGATGTAGCGGTTTGGCTCATGAGAGGTGCAAGGTGGCAACAACAGGGGCCACGATGGTAGCGCCGCCGCGCTGTAGCCCGGCGCGCGGCGGAATCAATCCGCTGTGGTTTGTCGCACCGCGTGTTCCCAGTTCGCCATCAGCGCCTGCGCACGCGCGCTGCTGAGCGTGGGCACAAAGCGCCGGTCCACCCGCCACAGCTGCGAAAGTTCATCGGTGCTGCGGTACACGCCGCTCGACAACCCTGCGAGGTAGGCGGCGCCCAGCGCGGTCGTTTCGATGACGGCCGGACGCACCACCGGAATGCCCAGCAGGTCGGCCTGAAACTGCATCAGCAAATCGTTGATGCAGGCGCCGCCGTCCACGCGCAGCTCGCTCACGGGCGCGCCGCCAGCGGCCACGGCGTCGCGGCTCATGGCCAGCAGCAGGGCGGCGCTCTGGTAGGCAATGCTCTCCAGCGCCGCGCGCGCAATGTGGCCCAGCGTGGTGCCGCGTGTCAGGCCCGTGATGGTGCCGCGCGAGTCGGGTTTCCAGTACGGGGCGCCCAGGCCGGTGAAGGCCGGCACCATCATCACGCCGCCCGAGTCAGGCACGCTTTGCGCCAGTGACTCCACCTCGTTGCTGGTGGAGATGGCACGCAGGCCGTCGCGCAGCCACTGCACCACGGCGCCGCCGACAAACACACTGCCTTCCATTGCAAATTCTGGTTGCGCCGTGGCCTGCGCTGCGCTGGTGGTAAGCAGGCCGTTTTGCGAGGTCTGGAACGTGCCGCCCGTGTGCATGAGCATGAAACAGCCCGTGCCATAGGTGTTCTTGGCCATGCCCGCCGTGAAGCAAGCCTGGCCGAACAGCGCGCTTTGCTGGTCGCCCGCCACGCCGCCGATGCGGATGCTGTGGCCCAGCAGGTCGGCGGCGATGTCGCCAAAGTGGGCGCTGGACGGCAGCACCTCGGGCATCAGCGCCTTGGGGATGCGCAGCAGCGCCAGCAGTTCGTCGTCCCACTGGTTGGTGTGCACATTGAACAGCATGGTGCGCGAGGCGTTGCTCACGTCCGTCACATGCACCTGGCCGTGGGTGAGTTTCCACATCAGCCAGCTGTCCACCGTGCCAAAGGCCAGCTCGCCGCGCTCGGCCGCGTCGCGCGCGCCGGGCACGTGGTCTAGCAGCCATTGCAGCTTGGTGCCCGAGAAATAGGCGTCTACCAGCAAGCCCGTCTTGACCTGGATGGTGGCTGCGTGGCCCTGTTCGCGCAAAAGGGCGCAGGCGGGCTCGGCGCGCCGGTCTTGCCACACGATGGCGTGGTGCACGGGCTGGCCCGTCTTGCGGTTCCACAGCACGGTGGTCTCGCGCTGGTTGGTGATGCCCACGGCGCGCACGGCGCTCGCGGCAATGCCCGCCTTGGCCAGAGCATCGCGTGCGGTGGCGAGCTGGGTGCGCCAGATCTCCAGCGGGTCGTGTTCCACCCAGCCGGGCTGGGGGTAGATCTGCGGCAGCTCCAGCTGTGCCTGCGCCACGATGTGGCCGCTTTCGTCAAAAACGATGCTGCGGGAGCTGGAGGTGCCTTGGTCGAGTGCGAGCAGGTAGGTCATAGGTAATCAGGTTATGTCAGGCTGTTTGGGCTGGCCTTGAATCGGATTGCAAGCCCATGAACGGGCGCTGCCGAAGCCAGCGACCGCCGCGCAAGGGCCGCCCCGCCGCGCTGGCGGTGTCCCCCTTCCCGAATTGCAACGCAATTCGAGAGAAGGGGGAAGGCGCAAAGCGCCTCAGGGGGTTGTCCTCGCTCATGCGGCCACAGTGCAAGCGACTTCGGCGTCTTGCAGCAACGCCGGAAACGGCTCCGGCGGCGGCGCATCGGTGAACAGGCGGTCGATTTGCTGGAGCGTTGCCAGCTGCACCATCGCCGGGCGGTTGAACTTGCTCTGGTCGGCAGCCAGCCACACCTCGCGCGCCTGGGCAATGATGGTCTGGGCCACCTTCACCTCGCGGTAGTCAAAGTCGCGCAGTGAGCCATCGGGCTCGATGCCGGAGATGCCGATGAGCGCAATGTCCACGCGGAACTGGCGGATGAAGTCGACTGCCGCCTCGCCCACGATGCCCCGGTCGCGCGCACGCACCACGCCGCCGGCCACGATGACTTCGCACTCGAGGTTGCCGCTCAGGATGGCGGCCACGTTCAGGTTGTTGGTGATCACGCGCAGGCCCCGGTGGTGGAGCAGGGCTTTGGCAATGGCCTCGGTGGTGGTGCCGATGTTCAGGATCAGCGAGCAGTCGTTGGGCACCTGTTCGGCCACGGCGCGTGCAATGCGCGCCTTGCCTTCGGCGTTGAGCGTCTCGCGCTGCGTGTGGGCCAGGTTTTCCACCGTGGAGATGGGCACGCGGACACCGCCATGAAACCGCGTGAGCAGGCCCGACTCGGCCAGCCGCTGCACGTCGCGGCGCACGGTCTGCAGCGTCACGCCCAGCGTGTCGGCCAGTTGCTCCACCGTAGCGGATTTGCGTGTGCGGACTTCTTCCAGCAGCAGCAGTTGTCGAGGATTCGTATTCACGCGTATTAATTGGCTGTGGGTGTTGATACTTTAAATCGAACCAAAAGGAACCATTTAAGGGTAAACCTTGATTCAATATGATCAAAAAAGAACAAAAATGAACGCAATCGAAACGAGGTGGTTTGCTGCGTGTGCAGCAAAGCATCAGCTCCACAAGGCCCTCAGTGGCCCATTAGAAAGGTTGCGTGATGCAGCTGGCACTGGACAGCATCAGCAAAAAGGTAGGACCGCAGATTTGGCTCCATGACATGAGCCTGGCGCTGCACAGCAACGCCGTCACGGTGCTGCTGGGCGCCACCCAGGCGGGCAAGACCAGCCTGATGCGCATCATGGCCGGTCTGGACACCCCGACGTCAGGCACAGTGAAGGTGGACGGTGTGGATGTCACCGGCATGCCTGTGCGTGAACGCAATGTGGCCATGGTGTACCAGCAGTTCATCAACTACCCTTCCATGAAGGTGGCGGCCAACATTGCGTCGCCCCTGAAGCTGCGCGGCGAAAAGAACATCGACGCCCGGGTGCTCGAGATTGCCCGCCGCCTGCACATCGACATGTTCCTGGACCGCTATCCGGCGGAGCTGTCGGGTGGCCAGCAGCAGCGCGTGGCCTTGGGGCGTGCCCTGGCCAAGGGCGCACCGCTGATGCTGCTGGACGAACCCCTGGTGAACCTGGACTACAAACTGCGTGAAGAGCTGCGCGAAGAGCTGACCCAGCTGTTTGCGGCAGGGCAGTCCACCGTGGTGTACGCCACCACCGAGCCGGGGGAGGCCCTGCTGTTGGGCGGCTACACGGCCGTGCTTGACGAAGGCCAGTTGCTGCAATACGGCCCGACTGCCGAGGTGTTCCACGCGCCCAACTCGCTGCGCGTGGCGCGCGCCTTTAGCGACCCGCCGATGAACCTGATCCCCGCCACTGCGGCCACTCAGGGCGTGCCAGGCGTGCAGCTGCAAGGTGGCGTGCCATTGGCGATCCCGCTGCCGCAGGGAGCATCCGTTGCGGGTGCGCTGACTGTGGGCGTGCGCGCCAGTGCGCTCAGGGTGCATGCGCGCCCGGGGGATGTGAGTGTGAGCGGCACGGTAGAGCTGGCCGAAATTTCGGGGTCCGACACGTTTGTGCACGCATCCACCCCTTGGGGCGACCTGGTGGCCCAGCTCACGGGGGTGCACTACTTTGAACTGGGCACGCCCATCACGCTGCACCTGGACCCGTCGCACGCCTATGTGTTTGGCGCGGCCGGCCAGTTGGTGTGGGCGCCCGCACGCCAACATCTCACCGCACAAGGAGGACGCTGAGATGGCCCGTATCAGTCTGGATCTCGCGCATTCGTACAAGCCCAACCCGCAGCAGGACAGCGACTACGCGCTGCTGCCTTTGAAGATGGAGTTCGAGGACGGTGGCGCCTATGCGCTGCTGGGCCCATCGGGCTGTGGCAAGACCACCATGCTCAACATCATGTCGGGCCTGCTGGTGCCATCGCACGGCAAGGTGCTGTTTGACGGCCGCGATGTGACGCGCGCCAGCCCGCAAGAGCGCAACATCGCGCAGGTGTTCCAGTTTCCTGTCATCTACGACACCATGACGGTGGCCGAGAACCTGGCGTTCCCGCTGAAGAACCGCAAGGTGCCCGAAACCCAGATCAAGCAGCGGGTGGGCGTGATTGCCGAAATGCTGGAGATGAGCCACCAGCTCGACATGCGCGCAGCGGGCCTGTCGGCCGACCAGAAACAGAAGATATCGCTGGGCCGTGGCCTGGTGCGGCCAGACGTGGCGGCGGTGCTGTTTGACGAGCCGCTCACGGTGATCGACCCGCATCTCAAATGGCAGCTGCGCCGCAAGCTCAAGCAGATTCACCACGAACTCAAACTCACGCTGATTTACGTGACGCACGACCAGGTGGAGGCGCTGACCTTTGCCGACCAGGTGGTTGTGATGACGCGCGGCCGCGCCGTGCAGGTGGGCTCGGCCGATGCGTTGTTCGAGCGACCGGAGCACGTTTTTGTGGGTCATTTCATCGGCTCACCTGGCATGAACTTTCTGCCCGCCCAGTGTGACGGCGGCGCGCTGTCGGTGGTTGGGCATCGCATGGTGCTCCCGGCGGAGCATGGCTTGCCGGGTGGGTCGCTGCAGGTGGGCATACGGCCCGAATACCTGGCGCTGGCGCAGCCCGCCCAGGCAGGCGCTTTGCAATGCGCGGTGGTGCAGGTGCAGGACATCGGCACCTATCTGATGCTGACCGCAAAGGTGGGTGAGCACACGCTCAAGGCCCGTTTCAGCCCCGAAACGCGTCTTCCGTCGGCGGGTGATTCAGTGTGGCTGCAGGTGCTTGGCGAGCACACCTGCTTCTATCAAAACGAGGAGCTCTTGGCGTGAGCACTACCACCAAACCGGTTAACCAGAAGGCCTGGTTCCTGATCCTTCCGGTCATCATCTGCGTGGCCTTCTCGGCCATTCTGCCGCTGATGACCGTGGTCAATTATTCGGTGCAAGACATCATTTCGCCCGAGCGGCGGGTGTTTGTGGGCACCGAATGGTTTGCCGCCATGATGCGCGACGAAGAGCTGCACGCCGCCTTGTTGCGGCAGATCACGTTCTCGCTGGCGGTGCTGGCGGTGGAGATTCCACTGGGCATCCTGCTGGCGCTGTCCATGCCCGCGCACGGCTGGAAGTCGTCAGCGGTGCTGGTAGTGGTGGCGCTGTCGCTGCTGATCCCCTGGAACGTGGTGGGCACCATCTGGCAGATCTATGGCCGGGCCGATATTGGTCTGATGGGCCGCCTGCTGCAGGAGGCTGGCATTGAATACAGCTACACCGGCAACGCTACGCAGGCGTGGCTCACGGTGCTGCTGATGGATGTGTGGCACTGGACGCCGCTGGTCGCGCTGCTGGCCTTTGCCGGGCTGCGCTCCATTCCCGATGCGTATTACCAGGCTGCCCGTATTGACGGGGCCAGCAAGCTGGCGGTGTTCCGCTACATCCAGCTGCCCAAGATGCGCGGCGTGCTGATGATTGCGGTGCTGCTGCGCTTCATGGACAGCTTCATGATCTACACCGAGCCCTTTGTGCTGACGGGCGGCGGGCCGGGCAATGCCACCACGTTCCTCAGCCAGTACCTCACCACCAAGGCGGTGGGCCAGTTCGACCTGGGGCCCGCTGCGGCTTTCTCGCTGATCTATTTCTTCATCATCCTGCTGCTGTGTTTCATTCTCTACAACTGGATGCAGCGCGTAGGCACCGCCAGCAACAAAGAAGGGGCCGGCCATGAATGAAAAACGCTTCCACAAGCGGTCGATCTTCCTCGTCGCTTACCTGATCTTTGCCGTGTTGCCCATCTACTGGATGATCAACATGAGCTTCAAGACCAACGCGGAGATTCTGTCCACGTTCTCGTTCTTCCCGCAGAACTTCACGTGGGACAACTACAAGACCATCTTCACCGATGCGTCGTGGTACTCGGGCTATATCAACAGCCTGATCTACGTCAGCATCAACATGGTGATCACGCTCACCGTGGCTCTGCCAGCGGCCTATGCGTTTTCGCGCTACAGCTTCTTGGGCGACAAGCACGTGTTTTTCTGGCTGCTGACCAACCGCATGACGCCACCGGCCGTGTTCCTGCTGCCGTTTTTCCAGCTCTACACCACGGTGGGTCTGATGGACACGCACATTGCTGTGGCCCTGGCGCATCTGCTGTTCAGCGTGCCGCTGGCGGTGTGGATTCTGGAGGGCTTCATGAGCGGTATCCCCCGCGAAATCGACGAAACCGCATACATCGATGGCTACAGCTTTCCGCGCTTTTTCATCACGATCTTTCTGCCGCTCATCAAAGCGGGTGTGGGCGTGGCCGCGTTCTTCTGCTTCATGTTCAGCTGGGTGGAACTGCTGCTGGCCCGCACGCTGACCAGCGTGAACGCCAAACCCATCGTCGCGACGATGACGCGCACCGTGAGCGCATCCGGCATGGACTGGGCGACGCTGGCCGCGGCCGGGGTGCTGACCATCGTGCCGGGCGCGATCGTGATCTGGTTTGTCCGCCACTACATCGCAAAAGGCTTTGCGATGGGTCGGGTTTGACGTGGAAGGGGGAGCAAAAGCATGAATCACACACCTTCACAGCAGAGCGCGCGACGCCTCTCAAGCCAGCAGCAGCCGTGGAACGGGCTTCGCCCGGCCACCAGCTGCGTCGCCGTGGGGGGAAGCGCCGCAGGCGCTCAGGGGGGAAACCATGTTTGACTGGATGGCCTGGACGCTGCCCGTAGCGGTGTTCTTCATTTGCATCGTGCTGATGCTGATCGGCATGACCGTGTGGGAGATCAAGTCGCCCACCGTGATGCGCAAGGGCTTTCTGCCCCTTGCGACCACGCGCGGCGACCGTCTGTTTATCGGGCTGCTGTCAGCGGCCTATGTGAACCTGATTTTTGTGGGCATCAGCGGAAAGCTGGCCCAGTGGTTCAGTCTGGAGGCCGACCCGACGATCTGGATCAGCTTTGTGCTGTCGATGGCACTGCTGGCGCTGATCATGCGCAAGGGTTAAGGGGAAAATGGCCGTTTGCGCCCGATAGGTAAGCGTCCGAAGCTATTGTTTTTGTAGTGTCGAAGGCCTGACCTGGTTCCCCCCCGGGTTGGTGCCGGTCTACCAATGGGGGTCTCAATCTGAGAGGAGACAGCAATGAAGATGCAGTTCAAGGCGATCGCTTTCGCCGCCGCGGCTCTGGCGATAGGGCAGGCTGCCTGGGCCGGGGAGGCCGAGGCCAAGAAGTGGATCGACAGCGAATTCCAGCCATCCACGCTGAATAAAGACCAGCAGATGGCCGAGATGAAGTGGTTCATCGACGCCGCCAAAAAGCTTCAGGCCAAGGGCGTGAAGGAAATCTCGGTGGTGTCCGAAACCATCACCACCCACGAATACGAGTCCAAGACGCTGGCCAAGGCGTTTGAGGAAATCACTGGCATCAAGGTCAAGCACGACCTGATCCAGGAAGGCGACGTGGTCGAGAAGCTGCAGACCTCCATGCAGTCCGGCAAGTCCATTTATGACGGCTGGATCAGCGACTCGGACCTGATCGGTACTCACTACCGCTACGGCAAGATCCTGAACCTGACCGACTACATGACCGGTAGCGGCAAGGAGTGGACCAACCCCGGCATCGACATTAAGGACTACATCGGCACGAAGTTCACCACAGGGCCTGACGGCAAGATGTACCAACTGCCCGACCAGCAGTTCGCCAACCTGTACTGGTTCCGTGCCGACCTGTTCGACCGCAAGGACATCAAGGACAAGTTCAAGGCGAAGTACGGCTACGACCTGGGCGTGCCGCTGAACTGGTCTGCGTACGAAGACATCGCCGAGTTCTTCACCAACGATGTCAAGCAGATCGACGGCAAGCCCATTTACGGCCACATGGACTACGGCAAGAAGGATCCATCGCTGGGCTGGCGCTTCACCGATGCCTGGCTTTCAATGGCCGGCACGGCCGACATTGGCACGCCCAATGGTCTGCCCATCGACGAATGGGGCATCCGCGTGGCCGACGACAAGTGCACGCCCGTGGGCGCCAGCGTGGCCCGTGGCGGTGCGACCAACTCGCCCGCAGCCGTCTACGCCCTCACCAAGTATGTGGATTGGATGAAGAAGTACGCGCCCAAGGAAGCCACAGGCATGACCTTTGGCGAGGCCGGCCCCGTGCCTGCCCAGGGCCAGATCGCGCAGCAGATCTTCTGGTACACCGCCTTTACTGCTGACATGACCAAGCCCGGCCTGCCGGTGGTGAACGCCGATGGAACGCCCAAATGGCGCATGGCCCCCGGCCCGAATGGCCCATACTGGAAGCAGGGCATGCAGAACGGCTACCAGGACGTGGGTAGCTGGACCTTCTTCAAGGACCATGACGCCAACAAGACCGCAGCCGCCTGGCTCTACGCCCAGTTCGTGACCGCCAAGACAACGTCGCTCAAGAAGACGCTGGTAGGTCTGACACCCATCCGCGAAAGCGACATCCAGTCCAAGGCTATGACGGACGCTGCGCCCAAGCTGGGTGGCTTGGTCGAGTTCTACCGCAGCCCCGCCCGCGTGGCATGGTCGCCCACTGGCACCAACGTGCCCGACTACCCCAAACTGGCTCAGCTGTGGTGGAAAAACGTGGCCCAGGCCGTGACGGGTGAAAAGACGCCGCAGGGCGCCATGGATACGCTCGCCGACGAGATGGACCAGGTGATGGCCCGTCTGGAGCGCGCCGGCATGGCCCATTGCGCGCCCAAGCTCAACAAGAAAGAAGACCCCAACAAGTGGCTGAGCGACAAGCAGGCTCCCTGGAAGAAGCTGGCCAACGAAAAGCCCAAGGGCGAAACCATTGCCTACGACAAGCTGCTGCAAGCCTGGAAGGACGGCAAGGTACGTTGATGACTCTCTGACTGTTGCGTTGTGACAGTTCTTTCGGCAGCCCGGACTCACAAGGTCTCTGGCTGCCTTTTTCGCTCCCGTCCCTCGCTGGCTCTCTCCGCCAACGGGGGATTCCATCCCGGAAATGTCAACAATTCAAGGGTAAACCCTTAAATTGTTGCCCCGCCCATGGACAATCCCTCCCATGACCACTGCCTCAGCTCCCCTTCCAACCCGGCGTGCCGATCTTCTGGCCCGCCTTGCCCAACCCCACCAATATGACCTCGCCGTGATTGGCGGTGGTGCGACCGGCCTGGGGGTGGCACTGGATGCGGCGGCGCGGGGCTTTAGCGTGGTTCTGGTGGATTCGCACGACTTCGCAAAAGGCACTTCGTCCCGCGCTACCAAGCTGGTGCATGGCGGGGTGCGGTATTTGGCCCAGGGCAACATTGCGCTTGTACGCGAGGCGTTGCACGAGCGCACCACGCTACTGAACAACGCGCCCCACCTGGCCCAACCCTTGCCCTTTGTGATGCCGTCGTACCACTTTTGGGAGACGCCTTTCTACGGCATCGGGCTCAAGATGTACGACGCCCTGGCCGGCAAAGCCGGGCTGGGTGCCACTGAATTCCTGGGCCGCGCGCGCACTTTGGAGTGTCTGCCAACCGCCCGTGCGGAGGGCCTCAAGGGCGGCGTGAAATACTGGGATGGCCAGTTTGACGATGCCCGCCTGGCCCTGGCCCTGGCGCGCACGGCCGCCAGCCTGGGTGCTTTGGTCGTCAACTACTGTCCCGCCAAGGCGCTGGTGCATGAGGGTGGGAAAGTCGCCGGTTTTGTGTGTGAAGACACCGACACCGGGCAGCAGTTCACGGTGCGCGCCCGCACGGTGGTCAACGCCACCGGCGTCTGGGTAGACACCTTGCGCCAGATGGATGGCGAAGCCATTGGTCGGCCCGTCAAGGCCATCGTGGCGCCGAGTCAGGGCGTGCACATCGTTGTAGACCGCGAGTTTCTTCCGTCCGATCACGCGCTGATGGTGCCCAAAACGGCCGATGGGCGCGTTTTGTTTGCTGTGCCGTGGCTTGGCAAGCTCATTTTGGGCACCACCGACAGCCCGCGTCAGGACATCGTGCGGGAGCCACAGCCCTTCAGCGAAGAGGTCAAATTCATTCTGGAAGAGTCGGCGCGGTACCTCACCCGTGCCCCCAAGGTCGAAGACATTCGCAGCATCTGGGTAGGCCTGCGCCCGCTGGTGAAGCCGCAGGACGATGACGGCGACAACACCAAAAGCCTCAGCCGAGAGCACACGGTGCTGGCCAGCCGCAGTGGCCTGGTGACGGTCACAGGGGGCAAATGGACCACGTACCGTGCCATGGCTGAAGATGTGTTGCAAAAATGCTTCAGCACGGGGCTTCTCCCGGAAAAGCCCGCAGGCGTCACCAACCATCTCCCTTTGGTAGGGACTCCGAAAGAGGCGGTAAAGCACCGCATCAGCGACGCGCAGGGCCTGCACTCGTACGGCAGCGATGCCGCAGCCGTGCTGGACATCTCCGGGGCGCAGACTGATTTGGGTGGGGGGCTGACGGTTGCCATGGTGCGGTTTGCCGCACGCTACGAATACGCCCGCACGGTAGAGGATGTGCTGGCGCGGCGTTCCCGCATGTTGTTCCTGGAGGCCCGCAAGGCGATTGCCTTGGCGCCTGCCGTTGCAGCGGTTTTGTGGGAAGAACTGGGTGCAGACCCGCACCTGGATGCCTTTCTGGCGTTGGCGCAACAGTATTTGCATGTGCCTGCCGAACTTTGACACGCCGGGCGCTTGACTTTTCAAAGCACTTTGGCAATAATCGAGGGCTTCGCGTTTCCTACGTGAAGTTTCTGCCCAGCGGGAAGTGCTGCAAATGGTTTGCGGTGCGGACGACGGGCCCAAGACTGACTGGCTGATTCGCAGCCCTTGAGAAGTTCTCTGGGGCCGTGGTCTTCTGGTGCAAGTTGGGAATATTGAAATGATCCAGACAGAATCTCGGTTAGAGGTTGCCGACAATACCGGCGCCAAGTCCGTCCTTTGCATCAAGGTGCTGGGTGGCTCGAAGCGTCGCTATGCGAGCGTTGGCGACATCATCAAGGTGAGCATCAAAGAAGCCGCTCCGCGTGGCCGCGTCAAAAAAGGCGAGGTTTACAGCGCAGTGGTCGTTCGTACGGCGAAGGGTATTCGCCGTGGTGATGGCTCGCTTGTCAAATTCGATGGCAACGCAGCAGTGTTGCTGAATGCAAAGTTGGAGCCCATCGGCACCCGCATCTTTGGACCCGTGACGCGTGAACTGCGTACCGAAAAGTTCATGAAGATCGTGTCCCTGGCTCCTGAAGTTCTCTAAGGACGCGCCATGAACAAGATTCGCAAGGGCGACGAAGTCATCGTGCTGACAGGGCGCGATAAGGGCAAGCGCGGCACGGTGTCGCTGCGCAAGGATGACTCTTATGTTGTCATCGATGGCATCAACATGGTCAAGAAGCACGCCAAGCCAAACCCCATGAAGGGTACGACGGGCGGCATCGTTGAAAAGTCCATGCCAATTCATCAGTCCAACGTGGCCATCTTCAATGCCGCTACGGGCAAGGCTGATCGCGTGGGCATCAAGGTGCAAGCTGACGGTTCGCGCGTTCGCGTGTTCAAGTCCAGCGGCGCTGAAATCAAGGCGGCCTAAGGGGTAAACATGGCACGACTGCAAGAAATTTACCGCGACAAAGTCGCTCCCGAACTGATCAAGCAGTTCGGCTACACCTCGCCGATGCAGGTTCCCCGTCTGACCAAGATCACCCTCAATATGGGCGTGAGCGAGGCAGTATCGGACAAGAAGGTGATGGACAACGCTGTGGCTGATCTGACCAAGATTGCTGGTCAAAAGCCCGTGGTGACCAAGGCCAAGAAGGCTATCGCCGGTTTCAAGATCCGCGAAGGCCAGGCCATCGGTTGCATGGTCACGCTGCGTGGCGTTCAGATGTATGAGTTCCTGGATCGTTTCGTGACCGTGGCTCTGCCCCGTGTCCGTGACTTCCGTGGTATCTCCGGTCGTGCTTTCGACGGCCGTGGCAACTACAACATCGGCGTGAAAGAGCAGATCATTTTCCCTGAAATTGAGTACGACAAGGTCGACGCCCTGCGCGGTCTCAATATCAGTATCACCACAACGGCACAGACCGATGAAGAAGCCAAGGCGCTTCTCGCTGGCTTCCGTTTCCCGTTCAAGAACTGAGGCGAAGCATGGCTAAAGTAGCTTTGATCCAGCGCGAACTGAAGCGCGAAAAACTGGCGGCCAAGTACGCAACCAAGTATGCGGAACTGAAGGCAATCGCTGGCGATGCCAAGCGCAGCGACGAAGAGCGTGATGCAGCCCGTTTGGGCCTGCAAAAGCTCCCACGCAATGCAAATCCCACGCGTCAGCGCAACCGTTGCGAAATCACCGGCCGTCCACGTGGCACCTTCCGTCAATTCGGTCTGGCTCGCGCCAAGATCCGCGAACTGGCTTTTGCAGGCGACATCCCCGGTGTCACCAAGGCCAGCTGGTAAGCAGGCAGGAGAGATACAACATGAGCATGAGTGATCCCATCGCTGACTTGCTGACCCGCATCCGTAATGCACAGATGGTCGCCAAGGCCACGGTTCTGGTGCCTTCTTCCAAAGTGAAGATTGCCATCGCCCAGGTGCTGAAGGACGAAGGTTACATCGACGGCTTCCAGGTGAAAACCGAAGCTGGCAAGTCGGAACTCGAAATCGCCCTGAAATATTACGCAGGACGTCCCGTGATTGAGCGCATCGAGCGCGTTAGCCGCCCCGGACTGCGTGTTTACAAGGGCCACGATTCCATTCCACAAGTCATGAACGGTCTGGGTGTGGCAATTGTCACAACGCCCAAGGGCGTGATGACTGATCGCAAAGCGCGCGCTACCGGTGTCGGTGGTGAAGTGCTCTGCTACGTGGCCTAACCCGCGGCATTGAGGAGAAACTGAAATGTCCCGAGTAGGAAAAATGCCCGTGACCATCCCCGCAGGCGTGGATGTGTCCGTGAAGAGTGACCAGATCTCTGTCAAGGGTTCTGGCGGCACCCTGTCGCTGGCGCAAAACGCGCTGGTCAAGGTGTCCACCAATGAAGGCAAGCTCAGCTTTGAGCCTGCCAACGATTCCCGTGAAGCAAACGCGATGAGCGGCACGATTCGCCAGTTGGTCAACAACATGGTGGTCGGTGTCAGCAAGGGTTTCGAAAAGAAGCTCAGCCTGGTTGGCGTGGGTTACAAGGCGGCCGCTTCTGGTTCCAAGTTGAACCTGGCTGTTGGTTATTCGCACCCCGTCAATATCGAAATGCCCGCTGGCATCACCGTCGCGACCCCCACGCCCACTGAAGTGGTTGTGAAGGGCGCTGATCGTCAACGCGTCGGTCAAATCGCTGCTGAGATCCGTGCTGTTCGTCCACCCGAGCCTTACAAGGGCAAGGGCATCCGCTATGCGGACGAAAAGATCACGATCAAAGAGACCAAGAAGAAATAAGGAGCTGCAACATGTTGACCAAGAAAGAGCAGCGTCTTCGTCGTTCGCGTCAGACACGCATCCGCATTGCACAGCAAGGCGTGGCACGTCTCACCGTGAACCGTACGAACCTCCATATCTACGCCAGTGTGATCTCCGGCGACGGCAGCAAGGTGCTGGCAAGTGCATCGACGGCAGAAGCCGATGTGCGCAAGTCGCTCGGCGGCTCGGGCAAGGGTGGCAATGCCGCTGCAGCCCAGATCATCGGCAAGCGCATCGCTGAAAAGGCGAAGGCTGCAGGTGTCGAGAAGGTTGCATTTGATCGTGCAGGTTTCGCCTATCACGGCCGCGTCAAGGCTTTGGCCGACGCTGCCCGTGAAGCCGGCCTGCAGTTCTAAGCGGAGCGGAATACAAAATGGCTAAATTTCAACCCAAAGTGCAGAGCGAAGGCCAGGACGACGGTCTGCGCGAAAAAATGATCGCGGTGAACCGCGTGACCAAAGTCGTGAAGGGTGGCCGTATCCTCGGTTTCGCTGCACTGACTGTGGTTGGCGACGGTGATGGTCGCGTGGGCATGGGCAAGGGCAAATCGAAAGAAGTGCCAGCTGCGGTGCAAAAGGCGATGGAAGAATGCCGTCGCAACCTGATGAAAGTTTCGCTCAAGAGCGGCACCATTCACCACTCGGTGAAGGGTCATCACGGTGCGGCATCGGTGGAACTCCACCCAGCCCCCAAGGGTACAGGCATCATCGCTGGCGGCCCTATGCGTGCTGTTTTCGAGGTGGTGGGCATCACCGACATCGTGGCCAAGAGCCATGGTTCGTCAAACCCCTACAACATGGTCCGTGCCACCTTTGATGCGCTCGTCAAGTCGACCACCCCGTCGAACGTGGCGGCCAAGCGCGGCAAGACAGTCGAAGACATCTTCGCCTGAACCGGAGCTCGAAAATGACAACGCAACAAACCGTCAAGATTCAGTTGGTGCGCAGCCCAATCGGCACCAAAGAATCGCACCGTGCCACAGTCCGCGGCCTGGGTCTGCGCAAGCTCAATAGCGTGAGCGAACTGCAGGACTCGCCCGAAGTGCGCGGCATGATTAACAAGATCAGCTATCTGGTCAAAGTCCTCTGAGAGATAGATCATGGAACTCAATAGCATCAAGCCCGCAGCCGGCGCGAAGCATGCCAAGCGCCGTGTAGGCCGCGGTATCGGCTCCGGTCTGGGCAAGACCGCTGGCCGTGGTCACAAAGGCCAAAAGTCACGCTCAGGCGGCTACCACAAGGTGGGCTTCGAAGGCGGTCAAATGCCTCTGCAGCGTCGTTTGCCCAAGCGCGGCTTCAAGTCGCATTTGCTCAAGTTCAATGCAGAAGTCACGCTGACGGCACTCGATCAACTCGGCTTGGCCGAAGTGGATGTCCTGGCTCTCAAGCAAGCGGGTCTCGTGGGTGAACTGGCCAAGGTGGTCAAGGTCATCAAGAGCGGTGCTCTCACCAAGGCTGTCAAGCTGAACGGTGTGGGTGCTACGGCTGGTGCCAAGGCAGCTATCGAAGCTGCTGGCGGCAGCGTCGCCTGAGTGTGGCTCTGAAGGAAGACATCTGTGGCTACTAGCGCAGCTCAAATTGCAAAGACTGGGAAGTTTGGCGATCTTCGCCGACGACTGGTTTTTCTGTTGCTTGCGCTGGTCGTGTATCGCATCGGGGCTCATATCCCTGTGCCAGGCATCGATCCAGCCCAACTCCAGCAGTTGTTCAGTGGCCAGCAAGGCGGCATCCTGAATCTGTTCAACATGTTCTCTGGTGGGGCGCTGTCGCGCTTCACGGTTTTCGCTCTGGGGATCATGCCGTATATTTCGGCGTCGATCATCATGCAGCTGATGACTTACGTGGTTCCCACGTTTGAGCAGTTGAAGAAGGAAGGCGAAAGCGGTCGCAGGAAGATCACGCAGTACACCCGCTACGGAACGTTGGGTTTGGCGCTGTTCCAGTCCTTGGGCATTGCTGTCGCGCTGGAAAGCTCCGCCGGACTCGTCCTGAGCCCTGGATTTGGCTTCCGCATGACGGCCGTTGTCAGCTTGACTGCCGGCACGATGT
Source organism: uncultured Gammaproteobacteria bacterium (assembly GCA_947085645.1). Classification (GTDB taxonomy): domain Bacteria; phylum Pseudomonadota; class Gammaproteobacteria; order Burkholderiales; family Burkholderiaceae_C; genus Acidovorax. The sequence continues at coordinate 35,683 of CAMTXG010000007.1, read as the reverse complement.
TCCTGATGTGGCTGGGCGAGCAGATCACCGAGCGAGGTCTTGGAAACGGGATTTCGATCTTGATTTTCGCGGGTATTGCGGCAGGCTTGCCAAGCTCCATCGGGGGTCTCCTTGAACTGGTACGTACCGGTGCAATGAGCATCCTGGCCGCGATCTTCATCGTGCTGGTAGTTGCCGCAGTGACCTACTTCGTGGTGTTTGTCGAACGCGGGCAGCGCAAGATCCTGGTGAACTATGCGCGTCGGCAGGTGGGGAACAAGGTCTACGGCGGACAGTCGTCTCACTTGCCCCTCAAGCTGAACATGGCCGGGGTGATTCCGCCGATCTTTGCGTCGTCCATCATCTTGCTGCCTGCAACGGTCGTGAACTGGTTTAGCGCTGGTGAGTCGATGCGTTGGTTGAAGGACATCTCTGGTGCGCTGACTCCTGGCCAGCCGATCTATGTGATGTTCTATGCCGCAGCGATCATCTTCTTCTGCTTCTTTTACACAGCGCTGGTCTTCAACAGCCGTGAGACAGCAGATAACCTGAAGAAAAGTGGTGCGTTCATTCCCGGCATTCGGCCTGGCGAACAAACTGCCCGGTATATCGACAAGATCCTTGTTCGGCTCACGCTGGCAGGTGCGGTTTACATCACTTTTGTGTGTCTGCTGCCTGAGTTTCTGATCTTGAAGTACAACGTTCCGTTTTACTTTGGTGGAACGTCTCTGCTGATCATTGTGGTGGTAACCATGGATTTCATGTCCCAGGTTCAGAACTACATGATGTCCCAGCAGTACGAGTCACTGCTCAAGAAGGCCAATTTCAAAGGCAGTCCAGGCGGTTGATGATAGAGAGTGGGCGGCGCGCTTTGGCTCACCGCTACTCATGAAGAGCTGGATATTGGTTTGAGTTGTTGGCGCCCCACGATTTTTCGCGGGCACAAAATGTGTTCCGTGCAAAACAGCCGGGACGGATGGAAAAGTTTTAGGAGAATGCAATGAGAGTTTCGGCTTCGGTCAAAAAAATCTGCCGCAACTGCAAGATCATCCGCCGCAAGGGTGTGGTGCGCGTGATCTGCACGGATCTGCGTCACAAGCAGCGCCAAGGTTGATTGGAAAGTATTAGAGGACGTATATGGCACGTATCGCTGGCATTAACATTCCGCCGCACAAGCACGCGGAAATCGGTTTGACCGCCATTTTTGGCATTGGTCGCACCCGCGCTCGCAAGATTTGCGAAGCGACTGGTATCGCATATAGCAAGAAGATCAAAGATCTGACTGACGGCGATCTGGAAAAAATTCGCGAGCAAATCGAGCAGTTCACCATTGAGGGTGACCTGCGCCGCGAAACCACCATGAACATCAAGCGATTGATGGACATCGGCTGCTACCGTGGTTTCCGCCATCGCCGCGGTCTGCCAATGCGTGGTCAGCGCACGCGCACCAATGCACGCACTCGCAAGGGTCCGCGCAAGGGTGCAGCCGCACTGAAGAAATAAAGAGATTGAAAGATCATCATGGCTAAGTCTCCTTCCAATAACGCCTCGCAGCGCGTTCGCAAGAAGGTCCGGAAGAACGTTTCGGACGGTATTGCTCACGTGCACGCCTCGTTCAACAACACAATCATCACGATCACCGATCGTCAGGGCAATGCCCTGTCGTGGGCTTCGTCCGGTGGCCAAGGTTTCAAGGGCTCGCGCAAGTCCACCCCATTCGCTGCCCAGGTGGCATCGGAAGTGGCTGGCCGCGCTGCCATCGATCAAGGTATCAAGAACCTCGACGTCGAAATCAAAGGCCCAGGTCCTGGCCGTGAATCGTCGGTGCGTGCTTTGGGCGCTCTGGGCATCCGCATCACGTCGATCGCTGACGTGACCCCGGTGCCCCACAACGGTTGCCGCCCTCAAAAGCGTCGCCGCATCTAATTTCTCTCTAAGCCCACCGCCGCCTGTGAACGCGCAAGCGCCTCAGGCGGCTCCCGCAATTCTTTGCGGTAGATGACACAAAGGAAGCTCAAGTGGCACGTTACCTCGGCCCCAAGGCCAAACTCTCCCGCCGTGAAGGCACGGACTTGTTCCTCAAGAGCGCTCGTCGCTCGATTGCTGACAAGTCGAAGTTCGATTCCAAGCCTGGTCAACACGGCCGCACTTCGGGTGCCCGAACTTCCGACTACGGTCTGCAGCTGCGCGAAAAGCAGAAGGTCAAGCGCATGTATGGCGTGCTGGAAAAACAATTCCGCCGCTATTTTGAAGCCGCCGATAGCCGCAAGGGCAACACCGGTGCCAACCTGCTGTTCTTGCTGGAATGCCGTCTCGACAACGTCGTGTACCGCATGGGCTTTGGTTCGACCCGCGCGGAAGCACGCCAACTGGTCTCCCACAAGGCCATCACGGTGAACGGCAAGTCCGTGAATATCGCGTCCTACCTCGTGAAGGCAGGCGATGTGGTGGCTGTGCGTGAAAAGTCCAAGAAGCAAAACCGCATCGTTGAAGCCCTGCAATTGGCTGCTCAAGTGGGCATGCCTGCCTGGGTGGACGTCAACGCTGACAAAGCAGAAGGCGTCTTCAAGAAGGTGCCTGACCGTGATGAATTCGGTGCCGACATCAACGAATCCCTGATCGTTGAGTTGTACTCGCGCTAATCGCTCGTACGTATTTCGAGAAAACCGTCCCTGAACCGCGAGGCATCGCGGTTTAGGCGCTTCACCAGCCTTACCGGTGTAACGAGCTGGGGGTATTGAGAGGAAGTCTGAATGCAAACCAATTTGCTGAAACCCAAGGCGATCAATGTCGAACAGCTTGGCCACAATCGTGCCAAGGTCGCGCTGGAGCCGTTCGAGCGTGGGTACGGCCACACGCTGGGTAACGCCATCCGGCGTGTCCTGCTCTCGTCCATGGTGGGTTACGCAGCGACGGAAGTCACCATTGCAGGCGTTCTGCACGAGTACTCGTCCATCGACGGCGTTCAAGAAGATGTTGTCAACATCCTGTTGAACCTGAAGGGCGTAGTGTTCAAGCTGCACAACCGCGACGAAGTTACGCTGAGCCTGCGTAAGGACGGCGAAGGGGTGGTCACCGCGCGTGATATCCAGACGCCACATGATGTCGAAATCGTGAATCCTGACCACGTCATCGCCAATCTGTCCGCTGGCGGCAAGCTGGACATGCAGATCAAGGTGGAGAAGGGCCGCGGTTATGTGCCCGGCAACATGCGCCGTTATGCGGATGAGTCGACGAAGTCGATTGGCCGCATTGTTTTGGATGCATCGTTTTCGCCAGTGAAGCGCGTCAGCTACACCGTCGAAAGCGCCCGTGTGGAACAGCGCACAGACCTTGACAAGCTCGTCGTCGAAATCGAAACCAATGGTGCCATCACTGCAGAAGATGCGGTCCGGGCGTCGGCCAAGATTCTGGTAGAGCAGCTTGCCGTGTTTGCGCAACTGGAAGGTGGTGAGTTGGCTGCGTTTGACGCTCCCGCGGGCCCACGCGGCAATGCCACGTTCGATCCAATCCTCCTGCGTCCTGTGGATGAACTGGAACTGACCGTGCGTTCTGCCAACTGCCTGAAGGCTGAGAACATCTACTACATCGGTGATCTGATTCAGCGCACTGAGAACGAGTTGCTCAAGACGCCTAACCTGGGTCGCAAGTCGCTCAACGAGATCAAGGAAGTCTTGGCTTCGCGGGGTCTTACGCTCGGTATGAAGCTTGAAAACTGGCCGCCAGCCGGTTTGGACAAGCGCTAAGCTATAATTTCGGGTTCTCTTTGAGGAACCGTAGTAAGAGCCCCTTCCGGGGCAGTGCCTCGGGCAGTACCTTATACGGCTGTCTGATTTAATTTAAAAAAGGAAAAGCACCATGCGTCACGGTCACGGCCTCCGCAAACTCAATCGCACCAGCTCGCACCGCCTTGCGATGTTGCAGAACATGATGAATTCGATCATCGAGCACGAAGTCATCAAGACTACCGTGCCAAAGGCAAAGGAACTGCGCCGTGTGATCGAACCCATGATCACCTTGGCCAAGGTAGACACCGTTGCAAACCGCCGTCTGGCTTTCAACCGCCTGCGCGACCGTGACAGCGTCACCAAGCTGTTCAACGACCTGGGCCCCCGTTTCAATGCGCGTCCAGGTGGTTACACCCGTATTTTGAAGATGGGCTTCCGCGTTGGCGACAATGCACCCATGGCCTTGGTTGAATTGGTCGACCGTTCTGCTGCTGAAGCCGAAAATAATTCGGCTGCAGCCGAATAATAGGGTATAATTTACTTCTTACCGCGCGATGGAGCAGTCTGGTAGCTCGTTGGGCTCATAACCCAAAGGTCGGAGGTTCAAATCCTTCTCGCGCAACCAATAAAATCAAGCACTTAGCTTGTCTTCAAGGCCCACTTCGGTGGGCCTTTTTGTTTTGTGTCGAGGTTTGTGACGAGGTCTGTGTCGTCACAATTGCGGCCCTCCGTGCTAGTGACCTTTGGGTATGGTTCGAGTTTCTGGAGTCAAGAGCTCAAGAGTGGCGGAGCTTCGGCTGCTACTAAACATAGGCTCCAGCTCCGTTGGCCTCAAAGTAGAACCGGCGCATCTACTTCGGCATTGCAGCGTTATGCACAGCACGCAGTTATGCACAGTTGGTCCGGCAGCGCGGCGTCGCCGCCCTCGCAAGAGGGCTGCGGTCGCGTCTTTGAACTTCACGTAATCACAAGGTCTTGAGGAACTTCAACAGATCGTCTTCTGCCCGGAACCGCTGTGGGACCACATTGGGATCCTGAAGCCTGGCCAGTGCCTTTTCCTTCATGGCGAGATCGGCCTCTATGTACTGATGCGTTGTCGCCGGACTCTCGTGTCCGAGCCACAGAGCGATCACGCTGATGTCCACGCCCGACTGCAGAAGGTGCATAGCGGTCGAGTGACGCAGGCAGTGTGGAGAGATCGTTCTCCCGGCCAGGCTCGGCGTCGTGAGCGCGGCTTTCTTGACGGCCAATGCCAGGCGCTGCGTCACGTTGGACCGCGTCATCGCCTGTCCGCCACGGTTGGGCAGCAGCGCCGACGTGGGAGTCAGGTCCGGGTTGAACTTCAGCCAGGCGCGGATCACCTTGACCGTCGATCGCCAGAGCGGCACCGACCGCTGCTTGCGTCCCTTGCCATGCAGATGCACGCAGGCGGCGGGTGCCAGCACGACGTCGCCCACTTTTACGCCGATTGCCTCCGACACGCGGGCACCGGTGTTGTACAGCAGGGCCAGCAGCAGCTTGTCTCGCTGGCCCATCCAATCCGCTCCTGGCGCGCCGATCACGGCCAGCATCTCCTCGCGTGTCAGGAACTCGAACATCGGCCGCTCGAAGCGCTTCATCGGCACGCCGAGCGCCTGCTCGACGACCTGAAGTGCCGTCACGTCTCGCCGGGCCGCGAACTTCAGGAACGAGCGCAGCGCGGCCAGTCGCGCATTGCGGCTGCGAACGGTGTTGTGCCGATCGCGTTCGAGATGATCGAGGAAGTCCAGGATCAGCGCGGGCGTCAGGTCGGCGAGCGACAGCGTCGTGGGCGTCTTGTGCAGTTGCGCCTGGGCGAAGTCCAGGAACAGCACGAACGCGTCCCGATAGGCCGCAACGGTCTGCGGGCTCAACGCGCGCTGCTGCGTCAGGTGCTCGGCGAAGAAGGACTGGACCAGCGTCGCGAAGCTCGGCGGAGCGGGCTTGCGGTGTTCAGAACTACTCATCGTCGTTCTCCGCGACGTCGGCGAAGCGTTCGAATCGAGCGCCGGCCAACGCCATCAACTCCGGCACGCCGCTCAGGTACCAGTACGTGCTGGAGATATTGATGTGGCCCATGTACGTGGACAGGGCCAGCATTCGTTGGTCAAGGTTCGCTCCCTGCTGGTGCCACAGGATCATCCGTCTCACGGCGAAGCTATGGCGCAGGTCATGCACCCGCGGTCGGCCATGGCCGCCGCGATCGATCCAACCCAATTGCTCGCGCAGCTGACAGAACACTCGATGCACCTGCCGATCTCCCAGCGGTTCACCCCGGTGCACGCCACGCGAGCCCACGAAGAATGTCATCTGCGGCTTCGCAGGCACGTACTGGCGGCGCAAGGCCCGGTAGGCTGCCATCGGACCGATCACGCTGGGGTGCAGCGGCACCATGCGGGACTTGCCAAACTTGGTCTGCTGTATGGTCAGGATGCCGCCGTCCAGATCTGCATCCGAGTCGGCCAGGTTGATCGCTTCAGAGACCCGAAGCCCGGCCGATGCGATCAGACCGAACAGCGTTGCATAGGTGGTGGCACGAAGGCCATCCGAGGGGCCGAGTCGGCGGGCAGCGACGATCAATGCCGCGATCTCGGCTTCGCTGTAGATGTGAGGCGCCACGCGGCGCGGGATCGGACCGAAGCTGGAATCGTCAGGAACTTCGACAGTCGGATCGAACTGCTGGAGCCAGCGCATGAAGGGGCGCAGCGTTGCCAGTCGGCGCGCTGCCGTGTCGACATTGGCCCGGCCGCCCACGAGATACCGAGGCTGTACCTGGTGCGCCCACTGGACCATCACGTCTACCGTCAACGCGATGTCGCGTCCCTCTCCGACCATGAAGCGAGTGAAGCTGCGCACAGCGAGATCAGAGGAGCACGGCTTGAACCCGAGGCGCAGGCGTTCAGTCAGGTATTGCTCCACCTTGGCGGTGAGGTCGATGTTCGCCGATGCTGCGGCGCTCATGATGCACTCCCAGGCCAAGGCAGAGCGACCTCGGCAAGCAGTTGCAAGTCGAGCTTGGCGTAGATCAACGAGGTGTCCAGCGATCGATGCCGAAGCACATCGGCGACCTCCTTGATCGAACTGCCGCTGTTGACCAGGCGACAGGCCAGCGTGTGACGCAACGAATGGCAACCGCGTGAGATGCCGGCACCTCGCAGGGCACGCCCGATTGCCTGGCTCACTGCATCGACGCCGATGGGCTTGTCGTGTGGCGCCAACCGACGGACGAACAGCGATGGCAGCGTGGTTGCGGGCCGCTCGTGTCTCATGTACTCCGCCAGAGCCTGCCCGGTGAGCACCGGCAGCGGTAGGACATCCTGGCGCTGGGACTTTGTTCGCTTCAAGGTCACCGTTCCGGCACGCCAATCGAAGTCGCCGATCTCCAGCTTGGCGATCTCGCCCACGCGCAGTCCGAGATCCAAGGCCAGGCGCACCATGGCCAGCAGGCGCAGCGGAGCCCGCTTGGCCTCGGCGCAATGCGCTTCGAGGCGCTGGACCTCCTCGGTCGTCAGCGCGCGCGGCAACGATGCTTGGCTCCATCGCACCGGCGACGAGATAGCGCCGAGCAGGCTGTTCACTGCGTCACCGCAGGTCCCGCGGTATCGGAAGTAGGCCCGCAGCGCAGCAGTGACCGCGCTGGAATGCGACCCGCTGCTGACCCGCGTGAGCTCGGTTGCGATGAAGCCGCGAACGTCTTCCGGCTGCAACTCGCCGATGGCGATGGCCTTGCCCGCGAACTTGCATTGCAGCAGACGACCTACGAGTACCAGCCGATCCTCGCGCGTGCCTATCGCCAGGCCGCGGGCGTCGCGCATGTGGACGTTGTAACGGTTCAGTTCTTCTGCAATGGGACCGCTGGGGCCTGGCAGTTCCACGATGACATGCTGTTCCCGCAACAAGGCGAGCAGGTGTCCGAGACTGGCGCTCAAGCCGCTGCGTGTACGCAGAGCCGCGGGATGGCAGTCGCAGCGCGGCAGATGCGAATCCAGAAACTGCTCGACGAGGGCTTCGTCGATCTGTTCGGCAGATACCTGGCACTTCGCCATCCAGTGGGCAAAGTGCGACCAGGCACGAAGGGCAGTCTCCGAGCTGCCTTCGGCGTACCGGCCGCGCTCCAGCAATGCCTGGAACGCCCCGACGTATGAAGACAGCGGGCCATCGAGCAGCCATGCCCTGGCCATCGGGTGCATCGAAAGAATCAAGTCCATGGTGATCTCCAGTTGTGAGATCACCATTCATGCGCCGACTGCGAACTTATGTCCAGTTCAACGGCACCGCCTCCTTGCGATCTACCAGGGCGATCACAGCCTCTGGCGCGTTCAGACTGGCCAACTGTCCATAACTGCGTGCTGTGCATAACGCTGCACCCCCGCCCTTCGCATGCGGATGACAAGTTCAGACTGATTGCTGCCACTTAGGTTCGACGGCAGAGTCCATGGGCGCCAACGCAAGCGGTCGCTTACCGGTCAGGATCTCAAGCGACCGATCGATTACCTGTACCGGTCGTTCGGCACTGTAGCGAAGTGCAAAGTTCTGGAATGGCCCTTTGCGTCACGGACGAAACGGTGTTCTGGACCATGGGCAGGCCTTCTTCAAGCGCCAGCAGGGAGGGCGAATCACTTCTTTTGGTCCTTCAGTGTCCGTAGCGCAATACCCGCCACCCGGGTTCCCTGTGCTCCTCAAAGTGCGTGATAGACGGGCAATAGTTCACTTTGACCTGATGCTGTTGCAACATTCTGATCATTGCTCTCGCCGCAAATAAAGAAGGAAACAAGGGGTGGCCGTTGGATCGCAATGCCCAAGACATCGCGCGCGGTATGTGGATATGCGGCAGTCTTGACGTCGCCATCCGCATCCGGCATTTGTGCAGGTGAGCCTGCCGTGAATCTCGTTGAAGGTGCGTGGATAAACTTTGAGCGCCGACTGGCGAGCTGCTCAGGCCTGACCTCGATGGAGTCACATTTCATGGCGCCGTGTTCTCGGCGCCAAATACCTGGTCGACAAATGCCAGCAGCGAAGCGGTGGGCTGTTTGTCGCGATGCACGACCAGGTGAGATTGTCGGAGCTGCCGCGGCAAGGTCGTGGAGATGCGGCACAGGCGGCCGGCCTCCAAAGCGTCGCTCACGACCCACGACGAAAGGCAGGCCACCCCCATACCCGCCTCGGCCGCATGTTTGATCGCCTCCGAACTTCCCAGCTCGATGCTTCGACGGTAGGAGCGCAAGTGGGGCAGCAGACTTTGGTCGGTGGCCTCGCGCGTTCCCGAGCCCGACTCACGCAACAGCCAGACCCCTTCACGCAGTGTCCGCATTGGCACCCGCTCGCCGGCCAGGCTCATTCGTGCCCACGCGCTGTCAGGCGATGTAACGACCACCATCTCGTCCTGGTGCCATGGCGTGACGGCCAGCGCCGCTTGGTGGCAAGGCCCTTCGATCAGGCCCACGTCCAGTTCAAACGCAGCGACCGCGTCACAGATGGCCGCCGTGTTTCCGATCACGACCTTTGAGCGCCAGGCACTGGCATGGCCCGGTTGCGCTGCGACAAAACGGGCCAGCAGCCTGGGCAGCACATAGTTGCCGATGGTGGTGCTGGCGCCGATGCGCAGCGACTGCGCCTGGGCGCTGCCATCGCGGGACATCAGCTCGATGCCGGCGGCACCGTCCAGCAGCGCCAGGGCCCGCGGCAGTAACGCACGGCCGTTGTCGTTGAGCAGCAGGCGCTTGCCCGCGCGGTCGAACAGGCGCAGCGACAGCAGCCGCTCAAGTTCATTCACGGCCGAGCTGGTGGCCGACTGCGACAGCGCAATCTCGGCGCTGGCTGCCGTGGTAGTGCCGCTGCGCGCAACCGCCACGAAGATCTGCAGCTGTCGCAGCGTGAGGCGAAGGGTATTCATGGCGGATTCGTTTGCAAAGCGATTAGATGGGTACATCTTAGCGATACAACCCGTTTGACGGGTCATCCATGAAGCCGGAAGCTTTGTCCTCACGAACTTCAACCGGAGGCAAGCAGCATGACCATCAACGTACTTCCTGAGCCACGCACATTGGCCTCTGCATCGGCTTTCGCACGCATGCTCCCCGGCCTGGCCCTGAGCGGCGCCTTGGCTGCCACCGGTATCGCGCTGGGCCGCATCGCCTGGCTGCAGGACCATGGCTTCAGTGCGCTGACGCTGGCCATCGTGCTGGGCATGATCGTGGGCAACACGGTTTACCCGTGGGCCCCGCGCTTGGCGGTAGCCAGCGGCGCCGGCGTCAACTTCTCCAAGCAGAACCTGCTTCGCCTGGGCGTGGTGCTGTACGGCCTGCGGCTCACCGTGCAGGACATTGACCATGTCGGCATCGCTGGTGTCGCCATCGACGCGATGATATTGGGTTCGACCTTCGCACTGGCCTGCCTCATCGGCACGCGCTGGCTGGGCCTGGAGCGCAAGACGGCGATGCTGATCGGCGCTGGCAGTGCCATCTGCGGCGCTGCTGCGGTGATGGCCGCCGAGCCGGTGGTCAAGGCGCGCGCCGAGCAGGTCACGGTGGCGGTGGCCACGGTGGTGGTGTTCGGCACGCTGGCGATCTTCCTGTACCCGGCGCTGTTCGAGCTGAACCGGCACTGGGCGCTGATCCCCGGCGGCGCCAACGGGTTCGGCATCTACGTCGGATCGACCATCCACGAGGTGGCCCAGGTGGTGGCCGCAGCACGTTCGGTGGGCCCGGACGCAGCCAACTCGGCCGTCATCGCGAAGATGGTTCGAGTAATGATGCTGGCGCCGTTCCTGGTGATGCTGTCGGCTTGGCTGGCGCGCGACAGCACCCTGCAAGCCCTAGTGGAGGCAGAGCATGCTCACGCCAAGGGTCAACTCGCTGTGCCCTGGTTCGCCTTCGGCTTCGTCGCGGTCGTGTTGCTCAATTCGCTGCAATGGCTGCCGGCGTCGGTGGTGGCAGTGACGACCGAGATTGACACCGCGCTGCTGGCGATGGCGATGGCTGCGCTCGGCCTGGCCACGCACATCGGCGCCATTCGCAAGGCCGGGGCCAAGCCGCTGCTGCTGGCGTTGATCTTGTTCGGCTGGCTCATCGTCGGAGGCGCGCTCATCAACCGCTGGGTGCCGGCCCTGCTGGGCTGAAGCCTCGAATTCACGGCCCAGGGCCCTGACCCTAAATTTCTTTGCACGCTCTGGAATAGACCGCATGCCGACGCCGTCTGCTCTTTTGTCGGGACCTATCTGACCCTTCGTCCCGCACTCACCCCCCTTCACTTCACACCAACCCTTCATCGGAGCCCACAATGTTCAAGACTTTCGCTTTCGCCGCCACCGCCCTGACGCTCGCCTCCGGCAGCGCCTTCGCCGCCCCCAGCGACGACGCCCGCACGCACTTCCAGGCCATCGCCTCGGGCGACACCCAGATCGTCATGCGTGCCTATGCCGACCAGGCCCAGCTGAACTGGGTAGGCGGCCCACTCGACGGCACCTATGCCACCACCGATGCCATTCGCGGCACCTGGGAGAAGTTCGGCAAGGCCGTCGGCCCACTGAAGCTCACAGTCGGCCAGATTGAAGAATCGGCCAACCCCAAGGGCGCCACCGTCTCGGCCAACGTCGTCTTCGAAGGCAAGATGCCCATCAAGGTGCGCTACGTGCTGACGTTCCGTGAAGGCAAGATCGTCAGTGAAACCTGGCAGATCGACCCCAAGCTGGCGGTGGCTGCGGCTTACTGAACGGCACGCAGCGTGGCTACTCTCCACCAGACCCCAAAGGACAACCCCATGAAGCACCTTTCGACTCTGGCCGCGCTGCTGATCACAGCGGCTTCCTTCGCGGCACCACTCACCGGCGCTATGGCTGCCGACGCGCCGGCCAAGCTCGCCAACGGCGCGCTGGTCGACGCCAAGGGCATGACGCTCTACACCTTCGACAAGGACGTGGCAGGCAGCGGCAAGAGCACCTGCAACGGCGGCTGCGCCGCGCTGTGGCCGCCCGCGATGGCCGCCGCCAGCGACCAACCCGCCGGTGCATACACGATCGTCATGCGCGACGACGGTGCGCGCCAGTGGGCCTACAAGGGCAAGCCGGCGTACACCTACCAGGCCGACCAGAAGCCCGGCGACCGCGCCGGCGACAACTTCAAAGACGTCTGGCACATCATCAAGGAATGACATTTGCTGTCGACTTCCGTCCAGACCCTCAGGCCACGACCCCCCGATGCAAGACGACGCAAGCCTGCTGAGCTGGGTGCCGCGCCTGCGCCGCTATTCGCGCGCGCTGGTGAACAACCGTGACGACGCCGACGATCTGGTGCAGGACACGCTGGAGCGGGCCTGGGCCAAGTCGAACCTGTGGGGCGGCGTGGCCGACATGCGCGCCTGGCTCTTCAGCATCATGCACAACCTGCACGTCGATGGCGTGCGCCGTCCCAGGCTGCACACCGTGACCATGGACGACGACACGCCCGAAGTGCCGGTGGCGCCGACACAAACCGACAGGCTGGCTGTACTGGATCTGCAGGCTGCACTGGACTTGCTGCCCGTCGAGCAGAAGGAAGTGCTTCTTCTGGTGACGCTGGAAGACATGGCCTATGCCGATGTGGCGCAGGCCCTGGGTATCCCCATCGGCACCGTGATGTCGCGCCTGTCGCGAGGCCGTGAGCGCCTGCGCGGCCTGATGGAAGGCCGCGCAGAACCGGTGCGGCTGAAAGTCGTCAAATGAATGTATTGAGAAGCAACCCATGAATACCGACCGTCCGCCACCGTCCATTCCCCCGGTCACCGAGGCCGACCTGCATGCGTTCGTTGATGGCCGCCTGCCCGCTGAGCGCCAGGTCGAGATCGCCGCTTATCTGGCCGCACGCCCTGAAGACGCGCAGCGCCTGGAGGCCTACCGGGCGCAGAAGCGCGAACTGCACGTCTTGTTCGATCCCGTGCTGTATGAACAGCCGCCGCAGCGCCTGCTGAAATCGGCGCGCCCGCGTGCCGTGCCGCAGACGCCTTGGTACCTCCAGCGCCTGGCCGCTGGGATCGCCATCGCCGTCATCAGCGGCGCCACAGGCTGGGGCTTGCGGGGCGGCCTGCCCGCGGGGGGCGACGATGCCGGCCGCATGGCCGCCGCAGCACCCGCCGAGCGCGGCCTGACGCTGGTGTCAGCGGGCAGCTTCGCACAGCGCGCGGCGGTGGCCCATGCGGTGTACAGCCCAGACGCGCGCCGCCCGGTCGAGGTGGACGCGGCGCACGAAGACCAGCTCGTGGCCTGGCTGTCCAAGCGCATGGGCGCGCCGATGAAGCCGCCGCACCTGCAGGCCCAGGGCTACACGCTGGAAGGCGGGCGCCTGTTGCCGGGTGGCCAGGGGCCGGTGGCGCAGTTCATGTACCGCAACGAGCTCGGCAGCAAGCTGACGCTGTACGTGTCCAACGATGTCGCCGACGTGGGCAGTGCCGCGGGGCCGGACAAGGCACTGCAGGCCGGCGTGAAGAACACAGACACGGCCTTCCGCTTCGCACGCGAAGGTGTGGTCAATGTCTTCTACTGGGTCGACGGTCCCTTCGGCTACGCCCTGTCGTCCGACGCCGACCGCAGCGTGCTGGCGCAGGTGTCGGCCGAGGTCTATCGGCAACTTGGCACCCCGCGCTGAAGGCCAGGGCGGCGTCGGCGCGACGCGCTGTCGGCATGCCCAGGGAATGAAACGGCCCGAGCCGCGCTCTTGACCTGAAGCAAGCGCTGGGCAGTGGTTCATCGGCGGCTGCCGGCCCACGACCCAAGCGATCACTCTCCACAACAACTCAGAAAGCAAACATGACCACCCAACGCCGCGACATTCTCAAGTACACCCTGGCCGCCGCGGCAGCCAGCGCGCTGCCCGCAGCACATGCCCAGGCCCCGTCCGGCGCTTCAGCGGGAGCCGCAGCCACCGGCATCGACCCGCGCGATCGCGTCTTCATCACCAATGAAGACTCCAACACGCTGGTGGTCATCGACCCGAAGACCAACACCGTCGAGTCGACGATCAACCTGACCAGCTTTGACGAAGACCCTCGTCCCCCGTTTCGCTTTGTGACGGCCGGCGTGGCGCCAACGCACGCGGCGATGGTCCACAAGCCGCTGTACCACGGCTGTATCGATGCGCACGGCGCGGTGCCGTCGCCCGATGGCCGGTTGCTGGCCACCAGCGGGCGCGGCTCCAGCAACATTTATCTGATCGACGCCGAGCAGCGCCGCGTCATCGGCAACACACCCAACCCTGCGTCTGGGCCCACCACCAACCCCGAGCGCCTGAGTAGTGGCCTGCTGCTGGGCCGCGAACCGCACGAGCCCACTTTCACGCGCAACGGCCGCGAGCTGTGGGTCACGCTGCGCGGTGAAGACCGCATTGCCATCGTCGGCGTCGATCGTGCCGTTCGCCAGCTCAAGGGGGCCGACAGCCCGGGCTCCAGCGCGGTTCGCCAATACCTGCCCACGCTGAGCGGCCCGGCGCAGGTGTGGTTCAACCGTGAGGGTACGTTGGCCTTTGTGGCCAGCCAGAAGGTGTCGAAGATCGACGTGTTCCGCGTCAACCCCGGCGCGGATGGCCACAGCCAACCGCAGCGGCTGACCACGCTGGACATCAGCGCACAGGACAAACCCGGCTTCACGCCCTTCATGAAGACCACACCCGACGGTGCCGAGGTGTGGTTCTCGCACAAGCTGGCTGATGCGGTGTCTTGCCGCTCGACGCAGGGTGGCTTCGACCTGATCGACACCGTGCCGCTGGGCATGGGCGCGCGGCCCAACCACGTTGAGTTCGTGCGCAATGCGCGCGGCAGCGTGGTCTATGCCAGCCTGGCGCGCATCGACGATGGTGGCCCCGGCGGCGTGGCGTCGAGCCCGATCGCCATCATCGACCGCAGCGCTCCGGGCGGACAGCGCAAGGTGGTGGGCACCTTCTCCAGCCGTGGCCGCGAGTCGCACGGGTTGTGGACCAACCCCGAGAACACGCTGCTGTATGTGGCCCACGAACAGGACGAGCTGCCCGGCACGCCCAACGCGGGCCAGACCGTGTGCAGTGCATTTGATGTGAGCGACCCGCTGCGCCCGACCTTCATTGCGCAGATCCCCCTGGGCAATCTGACGCTGCCCTCTGGCGCGCTGCGCAACAAAAAGAGCATCAACCTCGTCTACGTGCGTGTGGGCGAGAAGGGCCAGACGGCATGAGCGGCGCGCACACCAGCCACGGCGCCAGCGCCGCGCACACCAGCGCATTCCAGCGGGATATGGACGAATCGATGGCCCGCATGATGCAGGCCATGCACAGCCCGGGCTACGCAGGCCAGGCCGACCAGGACTTTCTGGCGATGATGATTCCGCACCACGCCGGCGCTGTGGACATGGCGCGGCTGGTGTTGCAGCATGGGCGCGATCCTGTCACCCGGCAGTTGGCCGAGGAAATCATTGCCGGGCAGACGGTGGAGATCCAGAGCATGCAACGCCGACTGCACACCCTGCAGCAGCGCACAGCCAAAGGTGCGGAAGCGGAATTTCCGTCGCTGGGTGGGACGCGGGGGCCTTGATCGACAGCCCTAGGGAAAGTACCGATGAGCGCCACGGAATGAACCAAGCCACGCAGCGCTCTTGATCACCATGCTGTTCCAGTCTGCCGAGTCCCGCTATAACCAATGGGTGCGTGAGCACTACCGTTTTTTGCTGCGCAGTGCGTGGGCGCTCACTGGTTCGCGCGCCATTGCCGAAGACGTGGTGCAAGACTGTTTTGCCAACGCCTGGAAGCACCGGGAGCAACTGCGCGACGCTGCGCTGGCACGGGCTTGGCTCTTTCAAATCATGCGCCGCGCCGCCTTTCGCCAGGCCGCACCCAGCATGCAGTCGCTGGACGATGAAGAGCAGCCCGAGCAAGCGGCGCCCGACGCGGGGCTGGACGACAAACTCGATGTCGTCAAGGCGCTCGCGCGCCTGGCGCCCATCCACCGCGAGGTGCTGGTGCTGTTTTATTTCGACGACATGCCCACCGCCCAGATGGCCGAGGCGCTGGAGATCGCGCCCGGCACGGTGTTGTCGCGCCTAGCCCGTGCGCGCGACGCTTTGAAGCTGGCCATGGGGGTACCTGCGACACCCAAGGCCGATGTCAACGTTACCCCGTTTCGCAGGACCAAGACATGAGCCCCGATACCGACGCGCCTTTCCTGCCCGACAGCGAATTCGATTTGCGCGCGCGCGCCGAGTTGGCGATCGCCTTCGAGGCCAGCGACGCACCGGCACACCTGTACCGAAAGCCGCAGCCGCTGCTGGCGCGACGCGGCTTGCAGCGTTTTCTGGCTGCGCTTTTGCTGGCCGGTGGCACCAGCGGCGGGGTGCTAGCCGTGCGACCGCCAGCGATGGTGCGCGACGCGATCGACCACGAATACCACGAGCGCAGCTTGCGGGGCAGTTTCATGGAGCAGCGCCAGTTGCTCATGCACCTGGGCATGCGGGACGCCAACGTGGTGCCCGGGTTTCCCCAACTCATGCGGCCATGCGATATCGAAGGTCACCTCGCTTACCACCTCACCACGTTCTTCGAGAAGGGCGGCATGGTGACGGTGTATGCCTTTGACCAGCCTGTGGACCTGCGCGAGGCCAGCGGCTGGTGGAGCAACGTGCACTGGAAGGTGATCCGCTCGCGCGAGGGCAAGCCCTTGTTGCTGGTGGCCCAGAAAAAGAAGGCACTGGCGGTCGCGCAGACGGCACTGCAGGCACCTCCCGTGTCCGGGCCAGGCTGAGGCACCGCGTCCCTGTCAACGAATCAACCGCTCACCCCTTTCACCCCAACCGGCGCACGACGCCCAACCACCGGAGACCCCAGAAATGAACCAACAACCCACCTCGCTCCCCCGGCGCCACCTGCTGGCCGGCAGCGGCGCTGCTTTGGCTGCCGTTGGTCTGGCCAGCTTTGGCCGCACCGCAGCCGCTGCTGGTGAGACCGCGCCCGTCGCCGTGGCCGGTGCTGCCAAGCCTCTGCCAGCGTACGTGGGCTGGAAGGACCCGGCCAGCCTGATCGTGCACAGCAGCACCACCATTGAGACCAAGCGCAGTGTGTTCGGCACCAGCGTAATCACGCCGTCCGAGCAGCTCTACATCCGCAACAACCTGCCCGCGCCCGACGTCTCGATCCTGGGCAACCGCGATGCCTGGGAGATCAACATCGAGGGGGTGAAGAACCCGCGCAAACTCACGCTGGGCGACCTCAAGCGCATGGGCATCGAGACCACGGCGATGGTGTTGCAATGCTCTGGCAACGGACGCGGCTACTTCCCCAACAAGCCCAGTGGAACGCCTTGGCAAGTGGGCGCAGCAGGCTGTGTGGTGTGGAGCGGTGTGCCGGTGCGCTGGGTGGTGGATGCCCTGGGCGGCGTGGAGGCCGGCATGGCCTACCTCACCGGCACAGGCGGCGAAAAACTCCCCGATGGACTGGACCCCAAGAGCGTGATCGTGGAACGCTCGGTGCCTGCTGCCGCACTCGCCGATGCCCTGCTGGCCTGGGAAATGAACGGTGTGCCGATTTCGCTGGCCCACGGCGGCCCACTGCGCTTGATCGTGCCGGGTTACACGGGCGTGAACAACATCAAGTACGTCAAACGCCTGGCCTTCACCGCTCAGGAGACCGACGCACGCATCATGTCGCACGGCTACCGCATTTCACCGCCCGGCGCGAAGGGCGACCCGTCGCAGCCATCGGTGCAGGAAATGACGGTGAAGTCGTGGATCAACGGTCCCGGCACGGACGGCGCCCCGCTTAAAGCGGGTGACACACAGATCCATGGCGTGGCGTTTGGCGGCATGAACGCGGTGGCCAAGGTCGAGGTTTCTCTGGACGGCGGAAAAACCTGGCAGCTCGCGCGCATGGTGGGGCCCGACCTCGGCCGCTTTGCGTGGCGGCAGTTTGTTTTTGCGGCACGCCTGCCGGCGGGCCAGTTCACCCTGGCGAGCCGAGCCACCGACACCGCAGGCAACGTGCAGCCCGAACAACGCATGGAAAACGCGGGCGGCTACAACAACACCAGCTGGGCCGACCACGCCGTGAAAGTGAGCGTGGCATGAAGCGCACAATCCAAAAACACGCGTTGGTCGCTGCCCTGTGGTCGTTGGCATTCACAGTGCTGCCCGTGCACGCCGCCGACGATGCCGCGCAACTTCAACAAGGCAAGGTGTTGTTCGGCCAAGGCGCGGTGCCTGCCTGCGCCCTGTGCCATGCGCTCAAGGACGCGGGAGCCGAAGGCGCCGTGGGCCCCAGCCTGGACGAGCTCAAGCCCGATGCCAAGCGCGTGGCCACCGCGCTGCGCAACGGGATTGGGCAGATGCCGTCCTACAACGGCAAACTCAGTGATGCGCAAATTGCCGCCCTGGCGGCCTACGTGGCCAAGGCTTCGGGTGGATCAAAGTGATGGCTGGTTGGCCACAGCGCTGCTGCGCCAACTGACAAAAAGGACGGGATCACCTGCAAACAGCGATCCCGACTGAGTGGCTGACCCAGGGCGGGTCAGCCACTCACCATCACTTGCCTGGTTTGATGTCGGGGACCACCATCCAGCCAGCCCCCATCATCACAACCGCCGGGAACTTCTCGCCGGCCTAAGTCTTGCCCAGCATGGCCTTGTGCTCGCGGTAAGCCATCAACGCTGGCGACACGCCCAGGTGATTGATCGCACCATGCTTGATGCTGCTGCAGTCTTGCTCGTCGAGCTTGCAGATCTCTGCACGCTGTTGTCAACTCTCTAGCAATGTCAACTACGCGCCTGAAACCTGTCTCTGCGCCTTACCACGATGCATGAATAGGAGTGATCGCAATCCGGCACGCCAAGGGCATGCACGTTGAAAACTCGAACGGCAGCAACCGCTGCTTATGGAGAGCTCTCCATAAGCAGCGATTGCTGTCGGTCGACACCGAACGGCGAACTTACGCTGCCTGGGTTCAAGCAGTCACTGGGCAGGCAGGCTGCTATTGCCGCGAGCGTCGCCGATGCGAAGCACAGTGGCCGGCTCGGCTTCGTGAGTGAGCCGCGCATTCTCCCGTCGCGCATAACGCCTGACTGTCGTCTCTTGGCAGTTGCCGACCGTTGGCGCGGACCCTGGGCTCCGGGAAATCCCTCGCCCAAAGGGCTAAAAGAAAGTCCTCTTGGCGGCCGCGATGGTGGCGGCCACCACGAGGGAGCGGCTGAAGCACAGCTTCTGACCATTGCGCGGAACTTCCTGAAAGACGTTCCCGCGGCTTGACTCATTTCGGCGCCTTCGCAGGGGCCCATGGCTTGAGCGATGCTCACATCAGAAGTTAAACAGACTCGGTTGCCTGATCTGTTGGTGCGGCCGAAACTCTGGTCATCCGAGTCACCTCACCAAGGATCTACATGAAGTCTCTCCAGACACGCACCAGCAGGAGGATTTTTTCTGTTCTGTGCGCTCTCGCGTTGGCGTCGCTTGCGGGGCCAGGCATGGCCGACAACTATCCCTCCAAGCCGATCCGCATCATTTCGCCCAGCCCCCCGGGCGGAGGCACCGATGCAATGTCGCGGCTGGTGGCTTCCAGGCTGACCGAGACGGCCAAGTGGCAGGTATTTGTCGAGAACGTACCCGGAGCCGGCAACAACATCGGGCTGCGCGCTGGCGCAAGAGCGGCTCCCGACGGTTACACCCTGGTCATGGGAGAAACCAGCAACCTTGCAGTCAACCCGTACCTCTACAAGAGCCTCGATTTCAGCGCGGTGGACGATCTGGTGCCGGTCGCGCTGATGGGCTCGGGCCCGCTCGTGCTGGTCGTTCGCACGGGAAGCCGCTTCGACAGCCTTGCGTCGATCATCCAGGCCGGCAAGAAGAGCGATCTGTTCTACGCTTCATCCGGAAGTGGAACAGTCGGTCACCTGGTCGCAGAAAGCCTGCGTGATGCTACCGGCATCAAGCTGCAGCACATACCGTACAAGGGCGCCGGCCCTGCGATGAATGACCTGCTGGGTGGCCAGGTCGACCTGTACTTCGCCTCGCTGACTGCTTCACTCCCGCAAATCGCCGCCGGGAAGATCAGGCCACTGGCCGTTTCGTCTGAAAAGCGGCACGCCGCGCTGCCGCAGGTGGCGACCCTGGCGGAGTTGGGTTTCCCGAGCTTGACCTACACGGCGTTCTACGGCGTTGTCGCGCCGGCGCGCACACCCGAGGGCGTGCTGGACCTTCTGAACAAGCAGATCAACAATGCATTGGACACGGACGAAGTGCGGGCGGTGTTTGCCAAGCAGGGCATCACGCCCCAGCTGATTTCGCGAACCCAGTTCGCCTCCTTCCTGGCCGCGGAGCGCGCCAAGTGGTCGGCAGTGGTCAAGAAAACGGGGGCAACCGTTGACTGATTGCAAAACGCCGGTCGACCTGCGCAGCGACACAGTCACGCAGCCGACGGAGGCGATGTACGAGAGCATGCTGAAGGCGCCGCTGGGCGATGACGGCCTGGACGGCGATCCGACGGCAGAAGAATTGGAGAGCGGCGTTGCGACTTTGCTGGGCAAGGAGGCCGCTCTCTTCGTACCCAGCGCGACCATGGGGAACCTCGCGGCCATCCTGGCGCAAACCGCCCGCCAGGAACTCGTGGTGACGGAGGCTTCCTCGCACATCTACACGGCGGAACGCGGCGCAGCAACGTTGACGGGCGCTTTCTATGAGCCGATCGCAGGCGTCGCCGGGGCGATGAACCTCGAACGGCTGGAGCAGGTCCTTGTGGAGCCACGGGGCAGGCTCAAGACAGCCCTGGTCTGCATGGAGACATCCCACAACAACGCCGGGGGGACGGCGTTGCCGTTGGAGCACATGCGACAAGTGCATGACCTGTCCCGGCGCCATGGCGCCAGCATCCATCTCGACGGAGCCCGCCTCTTCAACGCAGCGGTGGCCTTGCGCGTGGCGCCTGCAGCCATCGCTGCTTGCACAGACACTGTCACGATCTGCCTGTCGAAAGGACTTTCGGCCCCCATGGGCGGTGTGGTCGCCGGCACAACTGCCGTGATAGCGCGGGCGCGCGCGATTCGAAAGATGCTGGGCGGCACGCAACGCCAAGTGGGCATCGCGGCGGCGGCAGGACTGGTAGCAATCAACAGCATGGTGGCCCGACTGGAAGAAGATCACAAGAGGGCGGCGCTGCTTTCTGACGGACTCAACGCGATCGCGGGGCTAAAGGCGAACAGCCCGCAAACCAACATCGTCCAGGTTGATGTCAGCGCCACGGGCATGGATGCCTCACTTTGGGTTGAGAGCCTCCGAAGCATGGGTGTTCTCGTGCGGCCATGGTCGCGATCCCTGCTTCGTTGCGTGACGCACCGGCACCTGAGCGATGTCGATGTGGAGACGGCTGTCCAGGCATTCACGTTCGTAAGTAGCAGCGTGGCCGCCGTAGGACGCCGCACGCCAAGCGCTGCGACGCACAGTGCCGCCATCGGCTAGCCGCTGCGCGAGGTCAGGTTGCCCTGCCGACTCGCGATGATCGACAGGAACGCGTCGCGCGCTGCGTTCACGTTACGGCTGTCCTGGTCGGCCTTGCGCCGCACAAGCGAAAGCTGCCGCGATGGGGGATTCCTTCCCAGCGGGACAACACGCAAGTCGTAAGCGCTGATGAGCTTGGGACGTGGGAGCGGCACGACGGATACGCCAAGGCCCTCGGACACCATGGCGACGATGGCGTCGATCGACCTCAAGTCCACGATCCCTCGCGAGCCTGGGGCCACCCGCCGGACATACTCAGCGGCCGCGCGGCCGCCACTCGTCTGGCGGTCGTAGGCAATCCAGGGCAGTTTACGCAACAGCTCCTGCGGCCTCGCTTCCTTCACGTCCGCCGCAGTCAGCATGACAAACGGCTGCCGGACCAGGTCTTCCCAAATCAGCCTGGAGGATCCGCCTGAGGGGGGGCGCACCAGTGCAGCCGCGTCGAGCTTTCCCGCGGCCAGGGCATCGAGCAAATCCGGGGTGTCGTTCAAAGGCGCGACGGAGACCTCCAGGGCGGGGTGCTCATCTCTCAGGCTTCGCAGCACGTAGGGAAGCAGGTCAGATTGAATGCTGGTGAGCGAGCCGAGCCGCAAGGTGCCGGACACCGTGAGAGTTGGTCGCACTCGCAGAGCCTGGATGCGGGCCGTTGTATCCCTGGCCGCCTGCGCGACCTCCAGCGCGAATGCTGTCGGCCGGCTCTGACGTGAAGACCGGTCGAAAAGGGGCTTGCCGAAGTAGGTCTCCAGCTGCTTGACCTGCAGGCTGACAGCACTGGGCGTGCAGCCGATCACACCGGCCGCGGCCGTGAAGCTTCCCTTGTCAAGGATGGCCACCAGGGTAGCCAGATTGGAAAGATTTAGCACGCCTGTATCCCTTCATCAAGTTGAAGCTCCGGATGATCATGAGAATAGCTCAAGGGCCGGAAGCACCATTTTTCGTAAGCTCCTCGACTCCGCGTGTGGGAGGGTGAATGGCGGCCCGTGCGAGCGCCTTGAGCAAGCCTCACATGTTGGGTGACGAAATCTCGTTTGCACTTGGCTGCGGTGCCCCCTAAGCTATTCGCATGCATCAGTTGCCTCCAGCCCAACCCGGAATGCGAGAGTCCGAGGTCGAAACGCCTGCCTTGATCCTCGATCTCGACGCATTCGAATTCAATCTCGACACAATGGCGCGCATGGTGGCAGGAGTCAGCGCCAGGCTTCGTCCGCATGCGAAGACGCACAAATCCCCCGTCGTGGCGAACCTGCAGATGCGCCGCGGCGCCATTGGCCAGTGCGTGCAGAAAGTCGCGGAAGCGGAGGTCATGGCTTGGGGAGGTGTGGAAGACATCCTGGTGACCAACCAGATCGTCGATCCGCGCAAGCTTGCCAGGCTTGCCGCCCTGTCCCGGATAGCGCAAGTTGCCCTTTGCGTTGACAGCCCTGAGCACGTTTCGCTGCTGGAAGCTGCTGCTCGGACTGCCGGCGTCAGGATGTCCGTCCTCGTGGAAATCGACGTCGGCTCTCGCCGCTGCGGCGTGCCTGCGGGAGAGGAGGCCGTCGGGCTTGCGAGGCTTATCGCAGGCTCGCGCCACCTCGCCTTCGCGGGACTCCAGGCCTATCACGGCGCAGCGCAGCACTTGCGCAGTGCAGTCGAGCGGCGCGAGGCCATCGGCAAGGCTATTGCCGCTTGCGAACGAACCGTCGAAGGACTGAGCCGGGCGCGCATTCCCTGCGGGATCGTCTCCGGCGCCGGGACGGGGACGTTTGAGCTGGAAGCCGCGTCGGGCGTCTATACCGAGCTCCAGGCCGGCAGCTATTGCTTCATGGACGGCGACTATGCGGCCAACCTCCAGGAAGATGGTCAGCCATTCCGCACCTTCAGGCATTCCTTGTTCGTCCTAGCCTCCGTCATGAGCACCGCCAGGCCGGGGCTGGCGGTGCTGGACGCGGGGCACAAGGCCGTCGCCATCGAAAGAGGGCTACCGACCGTGTGGCAGCAACCAGATTTGCGCATTGTTTCGGCGGCGGACGAGCATGCGCGGATGGAGTATCCCGCAGGCCGCGCAACGCCAGAGATCGGGGAAAGACTGCGACTTATCCCCGGACACTGCGATCCCACGGTTGACCGTTTCGACTGGTATGTCTGCGTCAGGGCGGGCCGAGTGGAAAGCGTCTGGCCTATCACCGCCCGTGGAGGCATGCAATGAACACCAGCGGGGATACGGGCTGCCTCACCTTTTATCTGAGCCAGGGAATGACCACATGAAAATTTCGCCTCAATTTCTCTTGGGTGTCGCTGCGGCGCTGCTGGTCCCCGGGATCGCAAGCGCCCAATTGTCGACTTCGACGTGGCCTGCCAAACCCATCACCCTCATCGTCGACGCGGCGCCAGGCAGTTCGAACGACGCATTCGCACGTACCATCGGAAAGCGCCTGCATGAAACGCTCGGTCAACCCGTCGTGATCGACAACAAGCCCTCGGGGGGAGGGATCATTGCGAATTCACTGGTGGCCAAAGCGGCCCCCGATGGCTACACACTTGTTCTGCTGTCCACGACGTTCACGACGGTGGCGGCGACTCGAGCCAACCTCCCGTATGACCCGATCAGAAGCTTCAAGCCGGTCGCGCGTCTCGCAACGGGTCCGATGCTTGTGGCGGTTGCAGCCGACTCACGCTACAAGAGCATCCAAGATCTGGTGAGCGCCGCCAAGGCGCAGCCAGGGAAGCTGAATTACGGCACATCGGGCGTTGGCGGCATCAATCACTTCGCCGCGGAACTGCTGATGGACGCCGCGGACATCAAGATGACGCAGGTGCCTTACAAAGGCATCAGCCTGGCCATCACAGACTTGATCGGCGGACAAGTCCAGGTCGTTCTGTCAAGCGCTGCCTCCGTGTTGCCCCATGTGGCAAACGGCAGGGTTCGAGCGCTGGCCGTCACGACTTCGCAGCGATCGCCGGTTGTGCCCGATCTGCCTTCGACCGAACAAGCTGGCTACAAGGGCAGCGCGAGTGAGCTCTGGTGGGGTGTGCTGGCTCCGGCAGGCACGCCGACTGCCGTGGTCGATCGCCTGAACACGGAGATCAACAGGATCCTCGATTCGGCTGAGATGAAGGCGTTCTTCCTGAAGGCCGGAGCAGAGGCCGCGCCGATGAAGGCAGTCGAATTCGAACAGTTCATCGCGACGGAGATCACCCGCTGGAAGAAGATCGCGGCGGCGGCCGGTATCCAGGCCGAGTGAGCGGCTGAGTTTTCGTCTGGCTTGCGGCCGGCGGCCACCTGCCGGGCTCAGAACGCGGCGATGCACGTTTGCGCCCGGCCAAGGATCAGCGCATGGATGTCGTGAGTGCCCTCGTAGGTGTTCACCACCTCCGGGTTCACTAGGTGGCGTGCAACGCCGAACTCGTCGCTGATGCCGTTTCCGCCCATCATGTCGCGAGCGATCCGGGCGATGTCCAGCGCCTTGCCGCAGGAGTTCCGCTTCATTATGGAGGTGATATCCACCCAGGCAGTGCCCTCGTCCTTCATGCGGCCCAGACGCAGGCAGCCCTGCAGACCCAGGGTGATTTCGGTTTGCATGTCGGCCAGCTTCTTCCGCACCAGCTGGTTGGCGGCCAGCGGCTTGCCGAACTGGTTGCGGTCCAGCAAGTACTGGCGGGCCCGGAACCAGCAGTCCTCCGCCGCGCCCAGCGCGCCCCAGGCGATGCAGTAGCGGGCTGAGTTCAGGCAGGTGAATGGGCCCTTCAGGCCCCGCACCTCGGGGAATGCGTTTTCCTCCGGGCAGAACACCTCCTCCATCACGATTTCACCGGTGATCGAGGCGCGCAAGCCCACCTTGCCGTGGATGGCGGGGGCGGACATGCCGTCGGCGGCGCAGCACTTGTTCGAGGTCAAGGGCTCTGAATGACCGCTGTTGGCGCTCACCGCTGTCCAGTCATCTTCCGTGCATGTCTCACATCAGCTTTTGGGCAGCCGCCAGCAAGTCAGCCGATTTGAACCAACTCGTGGTCAATGTACTTCTTCATTCAGAAGTCCCTGGGTAAGTTCCAAGGCGTCCTGGGTGCTCAGCCATGCTGGGCGCGGACGACCTTTTTTCGTGTCGCACCTGAGCACTGCATCGATCATGTTTGGGGGAATACCTGTGATCCCGATCCGCGCACCTACAAGTCCTCCGACTATGCAAGCATTCGTATCTGTGTCCCCTCCATACCCGAGGACACTTTGCAGTGCGTCGATGTACGGAGTGCCGAGTCGCATGTGATGAAAAGCGTGGATAAAGGCGATACGCACAAACCCCATGCTGTGTTGTCCGTCTGGCAATGTGCCAATGGCCGCATCTTCGAGCCATCCATGCACTTCCTCCGAGTCGTCTCTTGGGGCAAGTGCAAGCGCCCATCGCGCCTGCTCAAACGCACCCTCAGTGTCGTTGAGATGGAGTAGCAAATGCCGAATGGCAACTACGTAGGCAGCGCAGGCCCACAAACAGCTAGGATTTGGATGAGTGAGGCGTGCATCGTCGCAGGCTGCTTTCACCGCATCTTCCTGTGACACTCCTGTAGACCAGATGCCCAGCGCACTGGATCTCATGAGGGCTCCATTCGCCTTGGAGCCCATGTTGTACATCGCCGCTCTTCTCGAAACAGAATCGGCTATGAAATCTCCGTCTTCGATCGGTCCCCCGAGTGCTGCAGAGGTAGCTTGCCCCATATCGAATGGATTGCTGGCAACCCATGCGCGGTAGTTGGTCGCGACCTTCTCTCGCGGAAATACTGTAGAACCTACGAGGGCACGGGCGAGTGAGAGCGTCATCTCTCCATCGTCTGTGATTTGGCCTGGAGCTAGTCCAAAGACTCCTCCACCCTTCATTACTAACGCTTCGCCCACATCGGCCTGCGTCGGTATTCTTCCGAGGAACTCCAGTCGAGATCCTGCTGCGTCGCCGACCAATGCGCCTAGCAAACATCCTTGAGCCAAGTTCTGGATGGAATTCATGCTTTTCTTCCCGAGGAAAAATTCTCCTGCTCTGCGGCAGTACAGGCATCAAATGGAGGCGTGTCGGGTGCGTCTTCAGTCATCCACCGGCATAGTTCTCGCGACACGAAGTCCGCAAACACAGCCATGGAGTCTTGATCGTCAGGGATTGATTCTCCCGCCGGCCCCCGAGCATGAAAACTCCACACCTGGCCCATCCAAGTGACTCGCAGCCACACGTCACCATCCTTCCCACGCCAAAAGTCTGCGACGGAAGAACCGGACCCAGAAACGCCTCCCAGAACCGTACAGCCCACTCCGGGTACCAGGCAGCGCCTGAGACCCTTGGCGGAAAACGCAGGCAGGCTTGTCACTATGAGCGCGCTGGTCGAATTCAAGACGTAGCCCATTTCTTGCCAAAGAGCTCCTTGCCGTCTGTCACCAATGGACCAAATTCATGAGTCTCACGATTGAGAAGACGGTAGCCCGTCTCCGCCTTTTTCTTGGTATTCCACTGGTACAGCAAAACCTTGCACACTTGGTAAAGATCAGCCACTCGTTCCATACGGGCAATTTCTTCGCGCGTGGGTGTCTTTGCACCGCCGCCCTTGACCTGGATGAGCATGATGTCGAAGAGGTCTAGGTGCTTGAGGTCGGCGTCCTCGGGGGAGTCTGATAGTTCCCAACGCTTTCGGATGGCCAGGATGTCAACG
The DNA here is from genome assembly GCA_947085645.1 of uncultured Gammaproteobacteria bacterium. Lineage (GTDB taxonomy): Bacteria > Pseudomonadota > Gammaproteobacteria > Burkholderiales > Burkholderiaceae_C > Acidovorax. The sequence continues at coordinate 8,827 of CAMTXG010000007.1, read as the reverse complement.
ATGCCTGCAGACTCTCGACCCTTAGGCCCCGGAAAGTCGACCCATTGCCACCTCCCGCCATGCTTGCGTGATTCACGGATCAAATGGGCCTTGGCCAAGGCGGTAGCTTTCTTTGCAGTGTCGATGGCACCTGTTGCAGCCTTTTGCCATTTTGTGACCGAATCAACTCCATCAATCGACGGGTTCTTTTGTTGCGAGTCCGCGTGCAGGGCAACCTCTGGTGGAGTCTCGATCCTTTTACGCATCTGAGCCTCCTTCAGCAAAGAAATTCTTGGTACTCAGTTCAGATTCACCGTCCCATCGGTAAGCGACCAGCGGACCACCTTTCCCGGCGCTGTAATCCACACACGCAATCTTGCTGCTCTGGAGTACAGGCTCGCCTTGCATCCAGTAGTGGCCCATGAAAACCGGTTTGCGCTGGTCGTAGATAGGCCTACTCTGAGCAGGTACGGTTGCTGCGGGAAGCGCCATACGCGCCTCATCCGGCATGAGCGCCAAATCTCGATAGCTATGACTGGTTTCGTCCCACCAGCGAATGCGCACATTGCGCCGTTCGTGCCCGTCCTTGTCAAGAAACGCGTGCCCGTCAGGGAGCGCGACTTCCAAACCCTTGGTCAAACCCTCAACTGCTTCAAATACCGCGTCGCCCTGACGGCTCGCCCGGACCATCAATTCCGTGGTCAGTGTTTGCGAGGGCCCCAGCAAAGGTTTGAGTTCCGAGATGTAGCCGTCATGCCAACAAGCGTGAATCACTCGCAATTCGGGCAGGTCCAGCCAGAGCGGCAAGGTGAGAAACCATTCGATGATTTCATCGTGCAGTCGCGTCCCCTCAACCTCCGCCAGGAAATGCTGGTGCTGTTGACGGTTCTTAGCGCCGGTTGCACCGTGGCGCGGACGCAGAAAGAACCCTTCCGCAGTGGCAGGGTCTGCGGTGTGCCATGCAATTGCATTGAATTCGTGATTCCCGAGTATTGCCAGGGCGCTGCCAGACTCCACCATGGCGCGCACGATCCTGTAGGTGTCCACCTGCCGAGGCCCCCTGTCGATGTAGTCGCCCACAAAGATGGCTCTGCGATGCGGGTGCTGAAATGCCCCGGCTTTCAGCCGATACCCCATCCCCTCCAAGAGAGCCTCTAACTTGCTCGCCTGACCATGTACGTCTCCGACGATGTCGTAGCCCATGAGATCCCCCTTAGTTGCATAATGCCACTATTGTGCATGTGTTAGTGGCAATTTGCAACTATGATTAAGAATCGTGAACTCTTCCCACTCGTCAGTGTCGATATCGCGTTGTTCAGCGTGGTCGATGAGTGCCTTAAAGTGCTGCTGGTGAAGAGGGCGCAAGAACCCGAAGTCGGGCAATGGGCATTGCCTGGTGGCGTGCTCAAACCCCATCTGGACAACTCTCTTGAAGCGACGGCGCGCCGAGTACTAGCCGACAAGGTGGCCATTGAATTGCCACATCTGCAAGAAGTGCGCACATACAGCGGGCCAGACCGCGACCCCCGAGGGTGGTCTATCGCCGTCTTGTTTTATGCCTTACTACCTCTGGACAAGACCGATGCCGTTGTCCGTAACAAAGTAGAGGCAGTGGAATGGGTGGACGTTGTCTCTCCAAAACGCCGCCTGGCTTTTGACCATTCGGAACAACTGGAGGTAGCGGTCCAGAAACTGCGGGCCAAAGTGACAGCAGATGTACTTCCCCTACACCTGCTGCCCGAACACTTCACGTTGTCGCAGTTGCAAAAGGTGGTCGAGATCATCTTGGGTCATCCACTCGACAAGAGTTCTTTCCGACGACGCCTGAAGACATCGGACGACATTATTGAGACCGATGAGTTTGTGCGAGGGGCACAACGTCCGGCGCAAGTTTTTAGGGCCAGGCAGGACTTCACGTTCTAGGAAGGGGAGATTGGCTCGTGAAGACGAGGCTCAGCCCAGATGAGCTGTAGTGAACTGGTGAGATATTCAGATGCAAGGCAACGCCCTCTGAGCGAGGCTAGAACATTCAAATAAGCCCACTCCCAATGACGCGTCGGCAGTGGAAATGTGATTCCATTCTCCTGTCTGATCGGGATGTACGGGCTCCGCTCAAGCGAAGGACTCTACCTACGGGTGGAGCGACTCCGGTTTAAGTCTGGAGTCGCCTCTGCAGCGAGTCCAGTCGGTCATGGCCAAGTGATGAACTCACGGTCTCGGCCACATTGCGGTCGCTGGACATTCATGCGCGGGTTGGCCGAGCGCCTGCAGGTCTGGCGGCTCTCGGATTCAGGGGTAGCGCCGGTGAGTTCCTCGGCGCGGCAGGACTCTGGGACAAATGGCGCAGAAGACAACGACAATGTTCTGGCCGCGGATCGAAAACTTCCCCGGTATTTACGACCCCAGAGAGGATGCAGATGAGGGAGTATTCCGAAGAAGAAATCCAGGATCTCACGGATCGCGTGTTCCTGGCGAGGGAGCAGCTTCAGGCAGGGAAAGTGCACTTCGCAGCGCACCTCGCTGACGATTTCTTTCGCAGCTTGGAGGCCATTCGGCTACGCGCGGACGGCAAGGTCGATCCTCGCACCGTGGACGGTCGCATCCGGTCCTTCACGCTTGCAATGGTCGCCATGCGTCAGCGAGAGGATGCCAAGAAGGCTGTGAGCCTCGCCGACATCCAGTCAGCGTATTTTGACTTTCTGTTCCAGCAGTTCGGTGCCTTCTACGAACCGATGATCAAGGCCGGAGGCAATCCCGGTCAGGCAGGGCGATTGATCTCCAAAGATCCTAAGTTGGTGGAGAGCTTCATCAAAGGGCTGCCAGAACTCGCTCAGGTCGTAAAAGAGTTCTGGAATTCCATCGCAGATGCTGCGGCGTATCACCTACAAGACGGCACACAGCTGAAGGCGACATTCGCTGGTGATCTGTTCCCGGCATATTGGGAGAACGCCGTTTCGACAGCAGGCCTCTATGTGGACACCATCGTTCTGCCCTGCCCGATCATGCGTATAGCCCCGCTTCTCCATGTGATGCCGCCGAAGGAGTTCGTCAGCATGCTCGTTAAGCATACGTTCACTGCAATGGGTTACCGCGAGCTTGCGACAGCTGACATCTCCCCCCCTCTAGCCTTGGTTGTTCCCAACCCCTCGGACTTTGAAGACGATGGCAGGTCCGCCCTCATGGCGGAATGCAAGCCGCTTATCTGCAAGCACGCGGGCTACCTGTTCGGACGGCAGTTCGAGTCGGTGGAGGACTTTCAGGAGTTCTGCGGGAACCTCCCCACCGTAGAAAACGTGCTGGCGGAGTTGAAAGGGAAAGAACGGCTGATCTTCGACACAGAGTGGGGAAGCGAGCCCAAGGCCCAGCTTGAACATGCGATGAAGGATGTGCTATTCCCGGGTCTGGATCCGAAGGTTGCTGGGAATCACGTCTTCAAGGCGTGTCTTGGCCGAATGCCGCAGGCTGTCGCCGCGCAACGGAATGCACGGCATTTCGGAGGCACACCGCTGATCAACGCGGAAACGTCATGGTTGCACTACACCTGGATGCTGGAGTACGAGGGCGCTCCTGTTCGCGGCGACGAGAAGGACCGCACAAGCATGCATGTAGTCAGGGCTTTGATGAGCGAAACAGGGAAAAACTTGGAATGGCTGGGCAACGTTCCCCCTGAAACAGTTCTACAGATCCGCAAACAAGGACTTGCTGAAGAGGTTCGGGCGATCCTTGGGCACGGCGTGTCAGACCTTATCGGCATCAACCCAGACAACTATTTCAGAACTGCCGATCAAGTGGTCGAGAACCTTGAGCAGGCGTTTCGCACCCACCAAAAAGCAATTGCTGAGGCAAGGCTCAAGAAGCTCAAGCTGTTTGGCATTGATGTGACCCAGTGCGTGGCAACAGGAGGACTGGCGGTGGCGGCTGCCCTAACTGGCAGCGTTGCACTAGGGGTGGTGTCCGGCATCGCCGGCAGCGCTGGTTTTACCAACCTCAAGGACATCAAGACCAAGTTCACCAATATCGTGGCCGAGGACCGGGCCAGAAAGCTCTCTCCCACTGGACTCCTGTTCCGCCATGTCCGTAGATAGGACTCGTCACCCTTGTCCATGTTCTGAAGCCAGATGGGAGACTATTTTTCTGAGGCTGGCTTCGAAGCGGCATGATGTTCGGCCGTGTGAAGATGGCCGCTATGGTCGAAAGTAGTCGGTCGTGACGATCGACCCGAGCGACCGCCCGCAGCCTGAAGCTGACCAAGCAAACTTGAGTCCCAAGTTGGGTGATCGACAGCCGCCGGGAGTGAAGATTCGGTGGGGATTGCTACAGGGCCGTTGACCAGATGCAATTCAGTCGGAGATCGAAGCGGGAGGTTCGTCGGGCCCGACATGCTCCATCAGGTCTTCAACGCGGCAAGCGAAGTACTCACAAAGCTTGTCGATCGTCTCGGTTCCTGTTCCATAACCCTTCTGGTTGAGGATCTTGGACAGGGTCATCCTGTTCAAACCGGTTGCTGCAGCTATCTCGCTGATGGTGATACGACGCGCGTCAGCGAACTGTTTTTTCTCAATCATCTCGCCTAGCTTGAACCTGATCATGGAAGTAAAAGATAGCGAATGATAAAAAATAGTGTCAAATGACTTGAAAATTGCGATTGCTTGTGTATCATCGGCATCGAGTGATAAATATTTTTATCGCTTGACACATAGATTCTACAGGAGCAACCATGAATGAGCAGACCTATCTCACTACAGATGAATTGTCGTCAAGGATCAAGTATGACGTTCGGACAATCCGAGAACGTCTCAAAGACAGCGTGCTGATGGAGGGAGTGCACTATGTGCGACCGTTCGGTGGCAGAAAGATCTTGTTTGTGTGGGAGACCATTGAACGTGACATGAAGGTCGCCTCCACCCTGTTGCCAGTTGGCATGAATGCAATTCCGATGGCCAATGGAGCAGTTCTCCATGGCTAAGGTCACAGTCAGAAATGAAACCGGCAAGTTGGTGATGGACTTCACCTATCGCAATGTTCGTTGCCGTGAGCAGACAGCATTGCCTGACACGCTGCAAAACCGAAAGCGGGTGGAGGTCGTTCTGGAAAAGATCAAGAAGGCGCTGAAGAACGGCACCTTCCAGTACCGCGACTACTTTCCTGAGAGCGCACTAGCATCGCGCTTCGATCCAGCGGCTGCAATCGACGTGGGCAAGTCGATACAGTCACCTGTCAATAGTTCTTCGCCACATTTTCAAGACTTCGCAAGCCAATGGTTCAAAGAGCACGAGATCGAATGGCGACGCAGCCATATCCGATCCCTGCGCTCCACTCTGGACGGTCGACTGATCCCTCACTTCGGACAAAAGGTGGTCAGCAGCATCACCAAATCCGACATCCTTGCCTATCGCGCCACACTCGCCAAAGTAAAAGGTCGCGGAGACAAGGAAGGACTCTCACCCAAACGGATCAACGAGATCATTGGCACGCTTTGCCAGATCATTGACGAAGCCGCCGACCGATTCGAGTTTACGACGCCCACGACCAACATCAAGCGACTCCGAGTGCGCAAGGTCGATGTGGATCCGTTCAGCCTGCAGGATGTAGAGAGCATTCTGGCGACCGTCCGTGCGGACTATCGCAACTATTTCACCGTGCGCTTTTTCACCGGCATGCGCACCGGCGAAGTCCATGGCCTCAAATGGCGCTATGTCGATTTCGAGCGTCGCCTGATTCGGGTCCGGGAAACCGTCGTCCTTGGAGAGGATGAATACACCAAGACCGACGGTAGCCAGCGGGACATCCAGATGAGTCAACCGGTAGTCGAGGCCCTCACCAAGCAGTACGAGGTGACGGGCAAACTGTCCGACTACGTGTTCTGCAACCTGATGGGCGCGCCATTGGATAACAAGAACTTCACGGACCGCATCTGGTATCCATTGCTGCGCCATCTGGGCATGACTGAACGCAGGCCTTACCAGATGCGCCACACCGCTGCGACCCTGTGGCTGGCTTCCGGTGAAGCGCCCGAATGGATCGCACGCCAGCTCGGCCACACCTCTACCGAAATGCTGTTCAGGGTCTACAGCCGATACGTGCCCAACCTCACGCGCCAGGACGGTTCGGCCATGGAGCGACTGCTGGCCAGTCGGCTTGCCACCGGCAAGGTCTTGCGCATGGACGGCGCTCACCTGCAGCAAGTGGGCGATAGCAACCTATTCGCCGAAGCAGGGGGCAGCAAGCGGGCGACCATGCCCGTGCCTAAACCCCGAGGCGTTGCGGTGGGAGCCTTAGAACGGGCCCGAACAAACTGGTCACGCACATCGCAGGACATCACCCTGCCCGAACGCCATGCGGGCGAAGACCCGCAACCCCCGCCCCCGGGCGCGATGCGTACTCACGTCAGACGGCTGAACCCGCTGCACGCCTGAGGCCGCACTAAGCCACCGTCGACACCTCCGAACCCCGCTGGCACCAAGCAGCGGTCTGGGCGGAGCTTTGTCCGACGCAGGCCCCTCGCTGTGTCATCGCCCACCTCATTCACCTTCAGTCTTTCATCGCCAGGAAACCATGAACCCTATCACTGTGCGCCGATATCCCCGAGCCCCATATTCCGAGAGCTGTTACGTGCCACCGGCACCAGCGGCTCCACAGAATAGGTCGTTGACCTCCAGAGTTGAGCAAATTCATGGAGTCGTGAACCTGCTCGATCACCTGCCAGCCTGCGCCAACAAGAGTCTGCGCCGCTTTATCGCCGATGTGTTCGACAAGGCACTTCTTGCGGCGTACTCCATACCGGCGAGGGTCGCCTGGGCGCCCGAGTGTTGCCAATCCGCAGAACATTCCCTGCTCGACTGGAGCCTTCAGATGTCCAAACGCGCCCGACGGTATCCGGCCCTGCACGCATGGGAGCGGGATGTGGCTGCCGCAGCCGCTTTGGTCGCCCCTTGTGGACTGGCGGGCTACCTGCATGACCATCCCGACCGAGACCCTGCGCTAAGCCTGAACAGCGAGGAACGCGAAGAAATTGTCGCGCGGCGCCTTGTGATCCTCGACGCCCCCTTGCGCCGCTTGCGATCACGTGATGCCGAATGCGGCAGCACGTTGGGCGCAGTGCTCGACGTCAGTGGAGACGAAGAGCTCGACCGCCAGCAAGTCGCTCGCATCACCGCCGCCATCGGCTTCATGGCAATCCTCTGACTATGCGCCCCACACGCTGAACAACTGGACCCCAACATCCATGAAACCCACATCCAATCCAATATCCAGGAACGCCTCTTCCGCTGGCTCAACCCCAACCCACTTCGTGCAGGAGCACAAGGGCCTGTGCATCTTGGCGTTGCCAGCAAGCTTTCGCAGATCGATCCCCACAAAGCGCTGGAATGAGATCCATCGTGAACTGCATGCCCAAGTGCTGGAACTCATTGAGCGCCTACCCGCAGCGGTTCACTTCGTCGAGCTGCCCCTGTGCGTAGCCCAGATCACCGGCGACATAGACCCGGCAGAGATCGGTCAGCGGTTGACTCAAGAGGACTTCATCCTCGAGCCCCGCGGGCGGACAGGAGAAACCAGCAGCCGTGCGACCCCCCGCAGGGCAGCCTCCAAGAAAGGAGCCTCCCGTGCGTAATCACCGAGCCCGACAAGGAACGCAGGACATGTTCGGAGACCCCCAGAGTCAGCGTTCTGAGCAGGTCCAGGCTGAGCAGCGTGCCCGGTTGCTTGGGCAACTACCGCTGCTTTCTAACCAGGCGCTGGTGCCATTCGTCACAACGGTTTTTGCATTGGATGAACTGGTCTCCGCATATCTCCTGCCTTTGCGTTCTGCGCCCCGAGAACTGGATGAAGGAGATCCGACTGCACTTTCGCAGTGTTTAGCTGCCATGGGGCGTGCCCGCCGTTGCAGAACCTTGGTTCTCAAATCCAGCTGGGAGCCCGTCGCCGTGGCGCTGTTGGTCAACCCCTGTGGCTACTACCTCTGCCTGCGCGAGCTCATGTTTGGACGTCACTACGTATCGACGCCTGACATGTACCAGCGGATCAGCCATGTCAGAGCAGAGGTGCTGAGCAAGCCCCTGCAGGCACTGTGTGAAGCCGACCCCCAGGTCGGACGTTATCTCGCCTGGATCTTGGGGTTTGGCACCTACAAGGGGCTGGATGTCCGGCGGGCGGTCGACATGCAGAGGGCGGTGTATCGCGAGACGCTATGGATGAGCTGAGTCATCGCCATGACCACGAAAGGAATCAACGATGCACTGGATCATTCACCTGACGCTCCTGGCGTTGAGCGCCATCAACGCGTATCTCATCTTCCGCAGGGATTGGGATCCCATGGACACCTGGCTCTTTGTGGCGGGTGCTGCGGTGGCGCTACTCCTCGCGTTACTACTGCAGCTGCTCTTTCAGGTCAGGCCCGAGGAGCGCATCGCGTTCCTGCGCGAAGTGGCCAAGACGGCTAAAGCCGACTTGGTCGCCTTCCTGAAACTGCTTCGCTTCTGGCGTTGATAGCGATCTCCATTCCATGGCGGTCGCGCGAGATGTGACCGCTGCAGAACCCAAGCAGAAATTTCCACCACCACCATGAACACAACGAACATTCAATTGCGCGCGCACATCAGCGAACGCAGCGCTCAGCTACGACACATCGCCGCAGAACTCAAGACCGAACTCTTTGGGATTGATGACATCATCGATCGCGTGATCGACACAATACGGGCGTGGTACGTCCTGCCCGACGTCATCAACCGGCCAGTCATCGTGAACCTGTGGGGGCTCACCGGTACGGGCAAGACCCAACTCATTCGCAGCCTGTCCAAGAAGCTCGGGTTCTATGACCGCCTGATCGAAGTTCAGATGGACGGCTATT